>CAVPNQ010000065.1:0-66873 GCA_963706735.1 uncultured Planctomycetia bacterium | reverse complement strand
CCTCGGGGACGTTCTCGAGGAGGATCCGTTTCCGCTCGACGGCGCACTGGCCGACGAGGCCGTTTCCGATGGAGAAACGGGTGGGGAGGTCCTCGCGGGGGGAATATCCGTAACCGGCGACGAGGTTCAGGCTGGGGGTCGGCTTTCCTTCCTCGAGGGCGTAGAAGACCGAATGCTGGGCGCCGACGAGGGGGGCGAGCTCGGAGAGGATCTGCCTGGAGACGGACTCGATGTCGCGCTGGCCCTGCAGCATTCGCGTGAACTTCGCCAGGTTCGTCTTGAGCCAGTCCTGCTGGGCGTTTTTCTGCGTGGTCTCACGGAGGTTCCGGATCATCTCGTTGAGGTTGTCCTTGAGGCTCTCGACTTCGCCGGACGCCTCGACCGCGATCGACCGGGTAAGGTCGCCCTTGGTGACGGCCGTGGCGACGTCCGCGATCGCGCGGACCTGGGTCGTGAGGTTGGCGGCCAGCTGGTTGACGTTGTCCGTGAGGTCGCGCCAGATGCCCGTGGCGCCGGGGACGCGCGCCTGGCCACCCAGCTGGCCCTCGACTCCGACCTCTCGCGCGACCGTCGTGACCTGGTCCGCGAAGGTCGCGAGCGTGTCGATCATGTTGTTGATCGTGTCGGCGAGCGTCGCAATCTCGCCACGCGCTTCCAGCGACAGCAGCTTTCCTTTCAACTCGCCATTCGCGACGGCCGTCACGACCGCCGCGATCCGGCGCACCTGCGTCGTCAGGTTGGACGCCATGAAGTTCACGTTGTCGGTCAGGTCCTTCCAGACGCCGGCCACGCCCTTCACCTGCGCCTGGCCTCCCAGTTTCCCTTCCGTGCCGACTTCGCGCGCCACGCGGGTCACTTCGTTCGCGAAGGCATTCAGCTGGTCCACCATCGTGTTGATGGTGTCCTTCAGCTGCAGGATCTCGCCTTCGACCTTGACCGTGATCTTGCGGGACAGGTCGCCGCGGGCCACCGCCGTCGTCACGTCGGCGATGTTGCGGACCTGGCTGGTCAGGTTCAGCGCCATGTTGTTCACGTTGTCGGTCAGCTCTTTCCACACGCCCGCCACCCCGCGCACCTGCGCCTGGCCGCCCAGCTTCCCCTCGGTGCCGACTTCGCGCGCCACTCGTGTCACTTCGCCCGCAAACCCGTTCAGCTGGTCCACCATCGTGTTGATCGTGTCCTTCAGCTGGAGAATCTCGCCTTTCACCTCCACCGCGATCTTCTTCGACAGGTCCCCCTTGGCCACCGCCGTCGTCACCTCCGCGATGTTGCGGACCTGGCTGGTCAGGTTGGACGCCATGAAGTTCACGTTGTCCGTCAGGTCCTTCCACACTCCCGCCACGCCTTTGACCTGCGCCTGCCCGCCCAGCTTTCCGTCCGTGCCGACTTCGCGCGCGACGCGCGTCACCTCGGAAGCGAAGCCGTTCAGCTGGTCGACAAGAGTGTTGATCGTGTCCTTCAGCTGGAGGATCTCGCCTTCGCCTTTCACGGTGATTTTCCGGGACAGGTCGCCCTTTGCCACGGCGGTCGTCACGTCCGCGATGTTGCGAACCTGCGAGGTCAGGTTGCCGGCCATGAAGTTCACGTTGTCGGTGAGGTCCTTCCAGACGCCTGCGACGCCGCGCACCTGGGCCTGGCCCCCGAGCTTTCCCTCCGTGCCGACTTCGCGCGCGACGCGCGTGACCTCGGAAGCGAACGCGTTGAGCTGGTCCACCATCGTGTTGATGGTCTCCTTGAGCCGCAGGATCTCGCCTTTCACCTCCACCGTGATCTTCCGCGAGAGGTCGCCCTTGGCGACGGCGGTCGTCACGTCGGCGATGTTGCGCACCTGGCTCGTCAGGTTGGACGCCATGAAGTTCACGTTGTCGGTGAGGTCCTTCCAGACGCCGGCGACGCCTTTGACCTGGGCCTGGCCCCCGAGCTTTCCTTCCGTGCCGACTTCGCGCGCCACGCGGGTGACCTCGCCCGCGAATCCGTTGAGCTGGTCCACCATGGTGTTGATCGTGTCCTTCAGGCGCAGGATCTCCCCCTTCACCTGCACCGTGATCTTGCGCGAGAGGTCGCCCTTGGCGACCGCCGTCGTCACGTCGGCGATATTGCGCACCTGGCTCGTCAGGTTCACGGCCATCGAGTTCACGTTGTCCGTCAGGTCCTTCCACACGCCCGCGACCCCTTTCACCTCGGCCTGGCCGCCAAGCTTGCCGTCCGTGCCGACTTCACGCGCCACGCGCGTCACCTCGTTCGCGAACCCGTTCAGCTGGTCCACCATCGTGTTGATCGTGTTCTTCAGCTGGAGAATCTCGCCCTTCACTTCCACCGTGATCTTCTTGGACAGGTCCCCCTTGGCGACGGCGGTCGTCACGTCCGCGATGTTGCGCACCTGGCTGGTCAGGTTGGACGCCATGAAGTTCACGTTGTCCGTGAGGTCCTTCCAGGCGCCCGCGACCCCCTTGACCTGCGCCTGGCCTCCCAGCTTGCCCTCGGTGCCGACTTCGCGCGCCACGCGCGTCACCTCGCTCGCAAATCCGTTCAGCTGGTCCACGAGCGTGTTGATCGTGTCCTTGAGCTGCAGGATCTCGCCCTTCACCGGCACCGTGATCTTCTTCGACAGGTCTCCCTTTGCCACAGCCGTCGTTACGTCCGCAATATTGCGCACCTGGCTCGTCAGGTTGCCCGCCATCGAGTTCACGTTGTCCGTCAGGTCCTTCCATACCCCTGCCACCCCTTCAACCTGCGCCTGCCCGCCCAGCTTCCCCTCCGTACCGACCTCGCGCGCGACACGCGTGACTTCGGAAGCGAACGACCCAAGCTGCGACACCATCGTGTTCACGGTTCGCGCCATCTGCAGGAACGAGCCCCGGACGGGTTTTCCTTCGATCTGCGTCGGCATCTTCTGGGAGAGGTTCCCGTTGGCGACCGCTCCGATGACGCGCGCAACCTCATTCGTCGGCCTCACCAGGTCCCCGATCAGCGAATTCGCAGCGTGCACGGTCTTGCGCCAGGAGCCGGAAGCGCCCCGCAGCACGGCGCGCTCGGAAAGTTTCCCTTCCTTGCCGACGACCCTGCTGACCCGCTGGAACTCGGTTGCCATGAGCTCGTTCTGCCGGATGATCGCGTTAAGCGTCAGGGCAATTTCGCGTCCCTCGCCCTTGCGCGGCACCCGGCAACGGATCGTGAAGTTGCCCCGGCGAACCGAGCGAAGGGTTTCGAGGAGGTCGGGCGTGTCGAGGACTTGCTTCTCTTCGGCGGCGAGGCTCACGAGTCGCTTCCTTTCCGCAAGGACGGGGAGGCTGGAATGCGGCATGGCTGCTGATGGAGAACGGGGAATGTCTGCGATGCGGGCGCAGTGAACTCCCCTGGAGGGGGGCGCGCGAATCTTCAGACCGCCGACACGTGTCGGTCGAGCAATGCGGCGCCGCCAGGAGGGGCGCCTGTGTTCCCGGGTTCGGGCGCAGTATACCAACCGCAATGGGGCCGGGGATCGTGAAGTGCGATCCCGTCGGCCCCTGGCAGCCGGCCCGGCCTGCCTGCGTTGGGATGATTTCCACTAGGCCACCTGTCCCCCCCTGGGAGACTTGGATTTCCTGAGCTGTTCTTCGACCCGGTAAATCGCAGATTCGGCGGACTCGTCGCGTCGCCACTCCACGACGCCTGCGGAAAGTGCGATGCCAGGCAGTTCTTCGAGTTCCGGCGACTCCAGTCCCTGGGACGCCCTTTCCGCAATCGCGAGCCCTTCCTCGGCCCGGCACGCCGGAAGCAGCACAAGGAACTCCTCGCCCGACCAGCGGATCACGGTGTCGCCATCGCGCGCGATTCGCAGGAGGGTCGTCCCCGTTCGCCGCACCAGCCGGTCCCCGGTATCCTCACCGCGGTCCCGGTTCACGATCCGCAATCCGTCGATATCGAAAAGCGCCAGGCAAAGAGGCTCCTCGCTCCGGGTCGCTCGCCCGATTTCCCTTGTGAGCGCTTCCATCCCGGCCCGCCGATTTGCCAGGCCGGTGAGGGGATCGGCGAACGCGAAACGCCGTTGGAGCTCGGCGACACGGTTTTCGGCGGTGATGTCGGTGAGGAATGCGAGCTGGCCCAGGCCGGAGGGGAGCATGACCGGGCGGCTCACCCAGCGGACGTCGCGGCGCTCGGGGCGGACGAAAGTGAAGTCTGCGCGGCCGACGTACGGTCCCGAGGCCGTGACGCGGATGCGTCGCAGGAAATCGTCGACGTTTTCGACCAGCGCGCAGCCCTGGCTCACGAGCTCCTCGCGAGTCATCCCCACAAGGCGCGCGGCAGGCGCGTCCAGAATCTCGCAGGCTGCCGCGTTCACGTACGTAACACGGCGCTGCGCATCCATCACGACCAGCCCCGAATCCAGTCCTTCCAGCGCCGTCCGCGCCAGCGCAAGGGTCGCCATGAGCGTGGCCGGCCCGTCCTGCGCTCCCAGCGCGCTCCCGAACTGGTCCGCTTCCTCCTCCGCGCACTTCGTCGCCGCCCTGATCTCCAGCTCGCCGGCAACCCGGCGCGCCATGGAGCCGAGCCGGTCGACGTCCGCGGCGGAGAGGGGGAGCCGGTCGGTTGAAGCGACGGCAAGGGTGCCGAGCGTCTCGCCACCGGGGGCCATGACGGGGGCGCCTGCGTAACCGCGGATGTGCCCGTCGCGTACGTGCCGGTTCCCGGAGAACGCCGGGTGGGTGCACGCGTCGGGGACGACGAGTTCCTCACCGGTTTCCGCGACGAGGCGGCAGAAGGGCCAATCGAGCGCTGCTCCCGGCTCGGCGGCCAGGAGACGTCCCAGTCCGTCGTGGGCCAGGAAACAGGTCCGGTCGTGAAGCACGACGGACAGGAGCGCCATTGGGCAGTTGAAGGATTTCGCTGCGTCCTCCACCAGCCGTTGAAGCGTGCTGTCGCGGGGCAGGTCCTGGTCCACGCCGAGACGCTCGATCCGCCGGAGCCGCGTGCCCTCCTTCCGCTGTTCCCGCGTGCTGCGACGCGACGGATCCTCCGTGAAGTGGGGCGGGGGAACCCGGGCAAGCGCTCGCCGGATCACCGCGGCGGCCTGCTCCAGGTCCAGATGCGCCGGCGGGACGTCCGCGATCCCAAGCGATTCCTGAAGGGCCCTTGCTGTCCGCTCCAGCCGCGCGAAAACACTCACGGCCACGGCAGGTACTTCGTCCGGCCCGTACTTCCTTCGCAGGGCGCGAATCAACTCGAACCCGTCCGCGCGCGGAAGCGAAAGCCCGGTCACGACGAGCGCCGGCGCTTCCCTGGACTGCAACTGCCGCAGCAACTCGTCCCCGTCCCGCGAAGCAACGACCTCGAGTCTCTCCGCGGTTGCGGCACGACACCAGGTGTCGAGGCATGACGGGTCGAACGCGCCGATCAGGATGAAGGGCTTCATGGCTCGTCTCCTCAGGGGAATCTTCAAAAAGGACTCACGAACGGCGCTTCCCTTCCTTGGCCTCGTACATCCGCCTGTCCGCCTCGGACATCATGTCCTCGAGGGTCGAGGTGTCCGCGGAGAGGCGTGCGAACCCGACGCTGAGCGAGAGCCTCCAGGGGAGGGGTGTTGCGGCATTGAACGCATCGACTTCTTCCCGGACGCGCGCCACGGCGACCTCGGGGGGCCCCAGTCCCGGCTCGAGGCGAAGCACGGCGAACTCGTCACCTCCGAGGCGGCCGATGAGGTCCGAAGGGCGGAAGGCCCTTCGAAGGACCTCGGCAGCGCCGGAGATCGCGGCATCGCCCGCGGCGTGGCCGTGGGTGTCGTTGACTAACTTAAGGCCGTCGACATCGATGAAGAACAGGGCGCACGACGTCGAAATGGGTCGCGAGCCGATGAAGTGGCGTGCGGCGAGGGCGAGGAAGCCGCGGCGGTTGTGGACGCCGGTCAGCTCGTCCACGATGCTGAGGCCGCGCAGCGCGGACAGGGCGCGATGGCGTTCCACCGAGAAGAGGAGGATTTTCGCGAGCCGGGAAGTATCGACCTGGCCCTTTACGAGGAAATCTTCCGCGCCGGCGTTGACCGAGGCGAGGCCCGTGGCGTCGTCGTCGAGGCCGGTCAGGACCACGATCGGGACCTCCGGACAGCCCGAGCTCATGGACTTCACCGTGTCGAGGCCTTCGGAGTCTGGGAGGTTCAGGTCCAGAAGCAGGACGTCCGGGGCTTTGGACCGCGCCTCGGAGAGACCGTCTGCCAGCGTTGAGCAGACGCGGATCCGCAGCGGAGCACCGGGCTGCGTCTGCAGCAACTGGCGCCGGATGGCATCCGCGTCCGCAGGGTTGTCCTCGACGAGCAGGATGTCGAGCGGTGTTTCAGGCATGGACTCACTCCAGGGGTAGACGAGCGATCCGGAGCCAGAAGTCAACGACGGCACGCACGACGGAGCGGTACTCTGGAAGCTCCGCCGGCTTCGTGATGAAGCAGTTCGCATGGCTCTCGTAAGCGCGCCGCACGTCGCTTTCGGCCGACGACGTCGTCAGCACCACGACAGGGATGCGCCTCAGTTCGGGGTCCTGCTTGATGTCCTCAAGTACTTCGCGGCCGTCCTTCCTCGGCAGGTTCAGGTCCAGCAGGATCAGCTGGGGGCGTTTTGTCCCTGCGTAGGGGCCCTTCCGCCTCAGGTAGTCCAGCGCGTCCTCGCCGTTCATCGCGAGGACCTGGCGGATCGGCGGTTGACATCCTGCAATGGCCTCCGCCAGCAGCCTCGCTTCCGCAGGACTGTCCTCGACCAGCAGCACTTCCGCCGGTTCAACATGTGTTGAGTTCACTCAAGCCTCCTTTCCCGGCCCGCGTGCGCCCGTGGCGGGCCTGGCAGGCAGGGTGAAGAAGAACGTCGAGCCCTTCCCGGGTTCGGACCGGACGCCGATCTGGCCCCCGTGCCGCCCGACGATGCGTTTGCAGATCGCCAGCCCGATGCCCGAGCCCGGTGCACGTTCGGAGCCCGGGCCTCGACGGAATGGAAGGAACAGCCGTTCGTGGTAGCGGGGTTCGACCCCGATGCCGTTGTCTATCACCAGGAACTCGATGAACTCGCCGACCTGCCGTGCCTCCACGCGCACACGCGGCGCCTCGGTGCCCTGGTACTTGATCGCGTTGGCGACGAGATTCTGGAACACCTGGGTGAGCTGCGTCGGGTCTGCCAGCACCTCCGGCAACTCTCCCTGCTCCACGACCGCACCGCTCTCGCGGATGCTGGACTCCAGGTTCTGAAGAGCCTCTCGCAGGGCGTCAGCGGCCTTGAACGGGCGAAGTTCCTGCTCGCGGCAGGCCTGTCGCGAGAATTCGAGCAGGCTGACGATCAGTGTCCGCATCCGGCGGGCGCCATCGACGGCGTGTCCCATGAATTCGTGCCCATCAGGAGGAATGAGCGGGCCGTACTTCTCTTTCAGGAGCTGGACGTAACTCGTCACCATGCGAAGCGGTTCCTGGAGATCGTGCGAAGCGACGTAGGCGAATCGTTCGAGGTCCTCGTTCGAGCGTTCGAGCTGCCGCGTGCGCTGCGCGAGTTCCGCCGCGACCTTCATGCGCTCCGCTGCCTCGCCGCTGAGGCGCCCGTTCGCCTCGCGCAACTCCCGCGTGCGGGCTTCGACTTTCGCCTCGAGATTCGCCTGTGCCGCGGCACTCGCCGCTTCCGCCATTTTCCGTTCCGTCACGTCGCGTGCGATTGCGAGCACACCGCTGATCCGCCCGCCGATGGTGAGCGGCCGGCCGATTGTCTCCATGTATCTCCATCGGTTGTCCCTCGTCCTGACGCGGGTGACGGAGACCGAGGGAGAGCCGCCGCGAAGCGCTGTGGCGGTCGAGCGTTCCGCCTCGGGGAGGTCTTCGGGGTGGACCAGGCTCGAATAATGGCGTCCGATCCACTCCGCCGCCGGCCACCCCAGGGTGCGTTGAAATGCGGGGTTGAGCGAGGTGATCAGGCCTTCCGGGGAGAAAGTGACGAAAACCTCATGAGCGCTGTCCACGAGGAGCCGGTATTTCTCCTCGGTGTGTCCGAGCATCTCCTCAGCCCTCTTCCGTTCGGTGACGTCGCGGAACAGGTGAAGGAGATAGGCAGGCTTCCCGTCTCCATCCAGGACCACCGTCACGCTGGTCGCCAGGTGAACCGGCGTCCCGTCCTTGCGCAGGCACGGAACCTCCGGCGGATACTCGCCTCTTCGCATCTTCGCGACCTCCGCGGGGCGAAGGGAGGCCCGGTAGGTGGGTTCCAGGAGCCGGTCGATCCGGGTACCGAAGATCTGGGCCGCGCTGTAACCGAAGACCTGGGAAGCGCGCCCCATCCACCTGACGATCCGTCCCTCGAGGTCCGTGAGCACGATTGATTCGGGGAGATGGGCCAGAAGTTGTTCGGAGAGGCGAAGCTGGGCGTCGATTCTCGCCCACTGCCCAGCGTCGCGCAGCACGCCGGCGAACTCGGGGCCGTTCTCTCCTTCCCAGGCCGTCATGGCGACCTCGATCGATATCTCCTGCCCGGAGGAGGTCAGGGCCTGGACAACCCGCGATTCCCCGATGAGTTTCGATTCCCCGGTCAG
Source organism: uncultured Planctomycetia bacterium (assembly GCA_963706735.1). GTDB lineage: Bacteria > Planctomycetota > MHYJ01 > WSZJ01 > WSZJ01 > WSZJ01. The sequence goes on along the minus strand of CAVPNQ010000065.1, from coordinate 58,347 downwards.
GCTCAGGAACCCGAGCCGTTCCCTGAATGCCCGGCGGTATCGCTCGGGCATGAGATGGGTGAGCTCTTTGCCGACGATGGCGGATGCTCTCCAGCCGAACAGCTGCTCTGCGGAGGAATTGAACGACGTGACGATCCCGCGGGCATCGCAGACGACGATGGCATCCGTGGCGCTCCCCGCGATCGCGTGGAATCCGGCCCGCCATGCATGGGAGCTGCGGATCCAACGCGCGAAGACCGCGTGTGACGCGATCGCCATCAGCCCGCCGGCCCCGAGCGCGGCCGCGAGCCCGATGTAAATCGCGCTCTGCGCCGGGACCCGGCTCAACAGCCCCGGCACGCCGATGCCGACCGCGAACGACGCCACAAGCAGGAGGGCTCCTGCCGCGACAAACCAGCGATCGACCGCCAGGGGCCGGCGGGCGGGGACGTACGCGGAAACCCTGGGCTTCTGCCAGGGCGGCTTGAATTCCCGCGGAATCGTGTAGGAAGTGGGCATGGGCCTCGCTCGGGCGCACCCCTCCTGGGAAGCGCCTCAGACAAGAGCCCGGGTTCGCCTTGAATTCTACCCCGCGAACCGCCTGGATCGCAGCGCGAATTGATAAAGATTTAGCTTTTCCAATTAGGGGAAGCGCACAATTCTCAGGCCTCCAGGAAGCCCCCTCGTTGCACCCTTTCGTTGGTGGAATTCGGATCCGCGAACTTCGCGGAACGGGCGAATTGCGGCCGCCATCCTCCGGCCAGATCGGCGATGAATGCGAGCTTCTCGATCTTTCACCCTTCAGATCCTCATTGCCTCCGTCTACCTCGGCGCGGGCAAGCTGGGGTTGCTTGTGCCCGCCAGCCACCAGACCATCACCCTGGTCTGGGCCCCGACCGGAATCGCGCTTTCGGCCGTGCTTCTCTTCGGGTACAGGGTCCTGCCCGCTCTTGCCGTCGGCGCATTTCTGACCAATCTCTCGGCCGGCACTTCTCCCGCAGTGGCCTGCGCGATCGCCGCGGGCAATACGCTTGAAGCGGCGGTCGCGGCTGCTCTCCTGAATCGGGTGCGGTTCCGCATCGAGCTCGACAGGACCAGGGATGTGCTCGCGCTGATTGTGCTCGGCGCGGGCGTGAGCACCGTGGCAAGCGCGAGCATCGGAGTCTGCGCCCTCTGGGCCGGTTCAAGGATCCAGGAAGGTACGGTCACGCAGAACTGGCTCGACTGGTGGATCGGAGATGCAATGGGGGATCTCATCGTCGCGCCCGCTGTCCTGACCGCCGCTGCGCTCGTGACGGTCCCCTCGAGCCGGAGGTTCGCGCGGCGGCCGCTGGAGGCGCTCGCGCTGTCCCTCGCCACGGGCGCGCTGGCCGCGGTGGCCTTCCTCCTTCCGGCGTCGAGTTACTCCGGGTCTGAAATCGCTTTCATCGTCTTCCCGGCCCTCCTCGCCGCCGCGCTTCGGTTCGGCCCACCCGGCGCCGCCGCGTCCTCTCTCCTCACGGTCGCTATCGCCCTCGCCGGTACCCTGATGGCCCGCGGTCCTTTCGGGGACATGGCTTCCCGCATCGCCATCGCGCACCTCCATGTCTTCGTCGGCACCGCCGCCGTCACCGCTCTCCTCCTCGCCGCTTCCCTCGCGGAACGCGAGGCGACACTCGGGGACCTGAGGCGAAGCGAAGAGGCGGCCCGGAGCGCACACAAGATGGAAGCTCTCGGTCACCTGGCGGGCGGCATCGCCCAGGAGTTCAACAATCTTCTCACCGTGATCCAGGGGCACGCGAGCATTCTCGAGTCGCAGATCCCCCTGGACGACCAGCGGCGGGAATCGCTCGAGGAGATACTCCGGGCGTCCGAGCGCGCGGCGGAAACAACGAAGCGGATTCTCGCCTTCGGCCGGCGAGACGGCGGTGCCCCGGTGGTGCTTGATCCCGGCGCCGCGGTGCGCGGTCTCGTTCCCGTCCTCGACCCGCTCCTCGAGCGCAACATCTCCCTTCACCTGGAGATTGAGCCCAGGCTTCCCTGCGTCCGGATCGATCCCGCATCGCTCGACCAGTTGATCCTGAACCTCGTCCTCAATGCCCGAGACGCCATGCCCGAGGGCGGCCGCCTGACAATCCGCCTGAAACGGGCCTCCCAGGAGACCTCCCTCGATGGGATTCCCTCCGTCGAACTGTCCGTCATCGATTCGGGAAGCGGCATGGATGAGCCCACGCGCCGGCGGCTCTTCGAGCCCTACTTCACGACGAAGCCGAAAGGAAAGGGAAGCGGTCTCGGGTTGGCGACCGTTCACAGCATCGTGACGCAGGCCGGCGGTCGCACGAATGTCTGGAGCGAGCCGGGCCGGGGCACCGAATTTACCATCCGGCTGCCGGCGAGCCAGGAAGCGTCGCCGCGGAAATCGGATGTTCCGGCGACGCTTTCTCCGGCGACAGGCGGGCACGAGGTCGTGCTCGTCGTCGAGGACGACGAGAGGGTGTGGCGCCTCGTACGCGAGGTGCTTTCCTCGAAAGGGTACGAGGTCCTCGTCGCCACCCGGGGAGCCAGGGCACTGGAACTGTTCCACATCCATCCAGGGCGAATCGCGCTTCTCCTCGTCGATGTCGATACTCCGGACATTCCCGGCGCCGAGATCGCCTCGCGCGCGATGCTTGCCCGGCCCGGGCTCCGTACGCTCTTCATGTCGAGCCAGCCGCCGGCCGAGATCGACGAGGCTGGAATCGACGCAGCCCGGATTCTGCACAAGCCGTTCTCGCCCGATTCGCTTGCGACGCGGGTTCGGCGGGAGCTGGATGCCGCGGAGCCAGCCTGAGCGGATTGCGCCTGGCAGGCCCGGGTCTTCCGGGCCGTTGAAATCAACGGTCCCGGAAGACGGGCACTGCCTATGCTTTCGCCCCGGAGCGCCAGGAGCAACGGCGCCGTCCTTACAGGATCCGGTGCGCGTATTTCTTCCATTCCTTCACGATAGCCTCGCTGTCCGCCTCGGATTTGGGCCGGACGGAGACGAGGATGTCGCCCGCGTGGACGCGAGTGGCGACGACCTTGATGTGCTTCTCCGGGATATCCGCGCCGACCAGGGCCCCGAGAAGCGTTCCGATGGCTCCTCCGGCGCCGGCGCCGGCCAGGGCGGCCGTGACGGGTCCGAGGAGGGTGAACGCGGCGCCCGGGATCACGAGGGCGGTGCCGATGGAGATGATCGCGGCGCCCAGGGCGCCGGCTGTTCCGCCGAGAGTGCCTCCTACGGCGGCTCCCTCGAGCAGCTTGTTGTTCACGGGCTCCCTCACGATCCCGAAGTGCCTGTTGCGGGTCTCCGTCGACAACGCGACGGAGATCTCGGGCTTCGTGTAGCCGCGGGCCAGCAGGGCGTCGTACGCACGCTCAGCCGATTCCCGCGTTTCGAACAGCCCGCACACGACCGTGCAGGGCTTCGTGCCTGAAGGGGTTCCTGTCTTCATGTGACTCTCCTCTGGATTTAGCGTGAACGGATCCATGACGCTCACGAGGATCAGGCGCATTTCCGGTTCCGCGCGAGCATCAGCACGATGACGGTGGCCAGCAGCGCAAGCACGAACTGGACGAACCCGGCGGTGGCGTTGGCGAGCACCGCCGCGGACCAGACCAGCACGAAGGTAAGGAGAATCGCTTCCAGCATGGGAATCCCTCCGAACGGTCCCGCCGATCCGAAGTCGCCGGGACTCCCCCTGCTATCGCAACGATCGTGCCGTAGGGAGTCGAACGTGATCCCGCGACCGCGGCCGGGGCAAGCGGGGAATTCATTCACGCAGGGAGGCAATCCGTTCCCCCGGATGCTTCTGGAATTCCCTTCTCCCGCGTCGCCGGCCGCCCGGTGGCATCCGGGGGGCCGGCGTATCGACCGATGACTCAGGCACCACCCGGTTTAGAGGGCTTGTCGCCAGGGAGTCGATGCCAGGTCGGGCGGCCGATGCCGTGCGCAGGCATCGACGGGAACATCCACGGCATCTGCCGCGCAGCATTCCCCGGCGCTCCCCGGAAAAAGTTGGAGCCCGGTACCCAACCCCCTTGTACGGGCGGCTGGTTGATTTCCGGGCTCCGGGCAGGGGCAATCCCTGCGATCGTCCAGATCGCAACTGTCGTGCCGCGCAGTCCGGGTGGTCCGCGCCTGCGGCCATGCGGCAGGCGGTAGAGCCGGGACTCGTCGGTGGGTCTTTCTTGCGGCACTGGGAACTCTATTCCCTCTGATGGCTGCAGGAACCGGATTCCCTCTCCTTCCCCGAAGGCATGGTGGTTGCACTTGTGAGTCAGTTCCTGCAGGACACCCGGAACGAGAGGAGATTCACGTGCCCACGAAAACTCGCCGCGGAAGCAAGAAACGCCCGATGACTCGCCGTTCCCCGAACAAGAAAGTCCAGGAGCTGGCGCGAAGCCAGTTCGACGAGATGGCGCGGTCCGAATCGGAATCCGATCCGCGCGTTGAAAGCCGGGTCTGGTCACGCCCCGACTCCGCCAGCCAGCTCGCCCCCTGATGCCTGCCCTCCGGGACCGGCACAGACTTCGCCCGAGCCCGCGGGAATGTGCGCGCAACCCCATAGCCGTCAGGTTGATTTCCGGCACCCCTCCAGTGCGGAAAGGAACCTCTCGGCCCAACCGGCGGCCGTGGTGCGGGACACGACCGCGGCCAGCTTCGCGTGACGCGCCGCACGCTCCTCCGCGGGCATTCCCAGCGCCCTGTCGAGATCGCGCGCCATTCCGTCGATGTGCCAGGGATTCGTGAGAAGCGCGTCGCTCATCTCTTCCGCGGCGCCCGCGAAGCGTGAAAGCAGGAGGACGCCGGGTCGCGCGGGATCCTGCGCGGCCACGAATTCCTTGGCGACGAGGTTCATGCCGTCGCGAAGGGGTGTCACCATGGCCACGTCGGCAGCGCGGTAGAACTGCGAGAGCTGGCGCTGCTCGTAGGAACGGTAGAGGTAGCGTACCGGCACCCAGTTCGCTTCGCCGAATTCGCCGTTGATGTGGCCGACCAGATTCTCGATTCGCTGGCGCTGCTCTGCATACTCGGGGACGTCCGCGCGCGACGGAACTGAAATCTGCACGAACGACACCTTCCGTTTCCACGACGGCTTCGTCTCGAGCAGCCTCGCGAAAGCCTCGAGCCGCTCGGGGATTCCCTTGGTGTAGTCGAGCCGGTCCACTCCAAGGAGGAGTTTCGCCGGGGCGAGGCCCTTCAGAAGATCCACGACTTCTTCGGCCGTCTCGGCATCCGGGGAATCCGCAAAGCTCTCCGGCACGATCCCGATGGGAAAGGCGCCGACATGGATGCGTCGTCCCCGATGTTCCACGGCATCGTCGCCTACCGCGGCCGGCGAGAGCGCTCCGACGGCCTGAAGGAAGTTCTCCATGTACCGGCGCGTGTGAAATCCCAGAAGATCGAACTCGAGCATCGCGTCCAGAAGTTCGCCCGCCCAGGGGATCAGCGAGAACACTTCAACGGGCGGGAAGGGGATGTGCAGGAAGTGTCCGAGCGGGCCCCGGTGTCCGCGGCGCCGCAACTCGGCGGCGAGCAGGAAGAGGTGGTAGTCGTGCGCCCAGATCGGGGCGTCGGCCGAAACAAGCTCCGCGGCCGCTTCCCCGAAGATCGCGTTGACCTTGCCGTAGGCTTCCCAGTCTTCGTCCGCAAAGCGCGCGCGCGTGGGAATCGTGTGAAATGCGGGCCAGAGGCTCCGGTTGCAGAAGCCATTGTAGTAGCGGTCGTACGCCTGCTTCGGCAACTCGAGCCAGGCCAGCGCCGGAGTGGAGTCCTCCGCCAGGCCGGTCGTGGCAGGCGCGTCAGCCAGGGTCATGCGGCCGTTCCAGCCGAGCCAGAGCCCCTGGCGCTTCGACAACACCGGCTCCAGCGCCGACACGAGCCCGCCGACGTTCCGCTTCCGCGCTTCTTCGGGACCGACGGGCGAGCGCAACTCCGGCAGGCGGTTTGAAATGACGAGCAGGCGATTGGCGGCATCCGGTCTTCGGCCCCGGGGAGGCGTGATGACGGCCTCAGGCAGGACTCCGGGGGCCGGCGTCGGCCCTTCGGCCCGGGCCAGCGAAAGCCACCGGAGAAAGGCGAGGGGTTCCGGCGGCCCATCGAGGCGCCACCGCGCCGCCGTCGAGTGACGGAGCGAAGTGCCCACTACCAGCGACTCATCCGCCGGCCCGGCGGCACGGAACATATCCTCGTCCGTGACGTCGTCCCCCAGGATGATCGACCTCGATCCTGATCCCGCACGTTCCCGCATCCATCCCACCGCCGAGGATTTGCGAATCGACGCGGCGCGTATCTCGAGGACCTCGACTCCCTCCAGTATTTCGTACTCGGGGTGCCTGGCGACCCAGGCAGCCGCGGCCGCCTGGGCCGCGACGAAGAGCGCCGGTTTGTCGCGGCGGGACACCTCGCGGAAATGCAGGCATGCCGACCACGACTTCCGTTCCACGAACGCCCGCCTGAAGCCCGAGGCGATGTGCTCGAGCTCCTCGGCGATTTCGGCGGGAAGCGCGAGCCCAGCCGTCGTCGCGCCCTGCCAGGCGCCGTCCCCGCGCCGCCAGGCCCCGTGCTCGGCGAAGAGCGAAAGGACGGGGACTTCCACGAACATCCGGTCCAGTTCCTCGCGTCGCCTCCCGCTGACGACGGCGACGAAGGTGCCGGGAAGGGTCGCGAGCGCCGAAAGCGTCTCGAGGACCTCCGGGCCGGGACGGGCATCTTCCGGTCGCGGCGCGAATGGAATCAGGGTCCCGTCGAGGTCGGTGACGACCACGAGAGGGGAGTGCCGGGCCAGCGAAATCCACGGGTCAGCGGCGGTCATGCGAAATGCTCCGATGGAACGGGCGCTCGGTCGCTTCGGGGGTATTCAAGGTGCGGCCATCGGCATTCCGCCTCCCCCGGGGCTCAAGAACTCTGCGGGGAACGGGGACGACTCACGAGGAAGCGAAGGATTGCCAGGAACGAAGCACCCCCGATGATCGACCAGATGAACGGGAACGAGGTGCCACCGATGTTGAGCATCAGGAGTTCGGGCAGGCCGAGGCCCCGGGCGATCCAGGTCCCGACAAGTGCGCCGATGAACCCCATGGCGACATCGGCCAGGCAACCACCGGCGGAGTACCCGGTGATGCCCTGGCTTACGGCCCCGGCGACGGCCGCGACGAGGAGGAGCAGGAACAGGTCGAGGATGCTCATGGCTTCAATCCTCCGAGGGGCGATGGTCGAACAGGAACCGCAGCGGACCAGACGTCCCGGACCGCAACCCGCGCGCCTCGATTCAGGAGCCGAGGCCGAAGCGAGCGGTCGAATACCGGGAAGAAACCTCCAACGGAGCGCATTCCCTATCCTGCGGCTTCCTTGACGCGGGGCTCCGGTCTCATCCGGTTGTAGATCGTCTTGCGGCTGACACCCAGGCACCGGGCTGCCCGGACCCGGTTGCCTCCGCAGAAATCAATCGTCGCCGCGATCAACCGGCGCTCCGCCTCCGCCAGCGAGGTCATTCCAACCGGGAGGACCAGGTCGGTCGAAGGTCCGGCCGCAGACGGCCCGGGGTGGGACGGAACAGGCGACGCGGCGGGAGATCCCAGCGCCAGCGACCCGGACTGGATCTCCGTGTCCGAAAGAATGAAAGCGGCGCGAATGACGTTCTTCAGCTCACGCACGTTTCCCGGCCACGAATGCCCCTCAATCGCCGCCATTGCGTCCTTCGAGAACGTCTTTGCGAGCCCGGCCTCCCGGTTCAGCTCCCTGAGCACATCGTCAGCCAGGAGCCCGATGTCGCCCGCCCTGTCGCGAAGCGGCGGCAGATGGAGCTGCAGAACCCGAAGGCGGTAGAAGAGGTCTTCTCTCAGTTTCCCTTCGGCGATCGCGGATTCCGGGTTGCGATTCGTGGCCGCGATGACTCGCACGTCCACTTTCACTTCCCGCTCCCCGCCGACCCGCATGAGCGTCGCCGTCTCGAGGACGCGAAGAAGTTCGACCTGGAGTTCCGGATTCATCTCGGCGATTTCGTCGAGCAGGAGCGTTCCGCCGTTCGCGCGTTCGAAGATGCCTGCGTGTGCCTGGGTCGCGCCGGTGAAACTTCCTTTTTCGTGACCGAAGAGTTCGTTCTCGATCATGGACGAGGCCACGGCCCCGCAGTTGATGGCCAGGAACGGGCCGTCGCGTCGAGGGCTCAGGTCGTGGATCGTGCGGGCGACGAGCTCCTTCCCGGTCCCGCTTTCTCCCGTCAACAGCACGGACGCTTCCGTCGGAGCCACGCGCGTCACCATGTCGTACACCCGCTGCATCGCCGGCGATGCCCCTGTCAGGCATCCGAACCGGCCGAGCAGTCGGAGTTCCTGCCGGAGAGTGCCGATCTCCCCGCGAAACCGGAGTGTGCGCCGGACGTTTGCGAGAACGCGACGGGCTTCCGCAGGGCGGATGGGGGTGCGGACATACTCGAAGGCGCCAAGGTGAAGCGATTCCACAGCCGAGACGGATTCGGCCTCCCCGGCAATCAGGACGGCTTCGACCGAGGGAGCTTCGCGCATTTCCTTGAAGAGATCGAGGCCTGTTCCGTCGGGCAGGTGGAGGTTGAGGAGGATGAGGGATGGGAGCCGGTCGGCCAGGGTGGCTCTTGCCTCATCGAGGGAGCGCGTGACGAGCACCGAGAAGCCCTCGACCTCGATCAGCCTGGAAAGCTGTTCGATGAGGCTTTCGTCGTGTTCGACGAGGACGGCCAGCGGCTGGTGAAACTCGCGCGCGGCCGCGTCCGGCGTGGGTTTCTTCGGGGAGATGCTGGTCGGGGCACTTTCGGCCGACGTAACGGAATTCGGAAGGTCACGCATGGTTGTTCTCCTTTCGGGAGGCTAGAGCGCCCTGCTCGAGGAACCGCTGAGCGGACGGCACTTCGGCGGAATCCCATCGAGAACGTCAACCTCGGCGCCGAGAGTCCGGATCTGGGAGATGGCGTTTCTTGCCAGGATGTTGTTTTCCGGGACACCCAGGATGAGATGGGCGCCTGCGGCCGACAACCGCCCCGAGAGGATCCGGTAGTTTGAAGGGAGGTACCGGCGAAGGACCGAAAGTACCCGCCCGACTCCGTCCGGCCCGCACTGGACTTCCACGTATCTCGTCTCGAGACTCGACATGCGACCCTCCTGTGTAGGAATTCCCAGGTTTGATGCACGTGCGCAGGAATAAGTACGACATCCCGGTAAGCGCTACCATCGGGAATCCCCCCCCATTCCCGGGTCGTAGATTCCCCTAGTTACCGGGTCCCGCGGCAGGAATTACCCGGCGTGGGTCATTCATGGCGCTCCTCGACGTTTTATCCGCGCCTCCGCACCATCCAGGCCATGGCACGCCGGATGCGATTCAGCGGGCCACGCAACCGATTCATCGGAGGCCCCGATATGTTCGAACGCATCCTCGTTGCACTCGACGGAACGAAGGAATCCGAGGCCGTTCTCGGGGACCTCGCGTTTCTACCCGCCATCCAGGACGCCCAGTTCTTCCTGTTTCATGCCATCCCGATTCCGATGCAGGACGGGATCCAGGCAGGGCTTCTGCTGGCTGAGTCGAGAGGCGAAGCGGAGAAGTACCTGACGGGTGTTGAGAGCGGACTCAGGGAACGTGGCCTGAAAGCGCTCAAGATCGTGCGGCTCGGCGGGGAAGCCGGCGGAATCCTCGATGCGGCCCGGCAGCACAGGGTCTGCCTGATTGCCATGTCGACGCACGGCCGCCGAGGGCTTCCGCGGTTCATGCACGGCAGCGTGGCGGAGACGGTTCTCCGCGGAAGCACGGTGCCGGTCTTCGCCGTCCACGCGCACCCCGGGACGTCTCAGGGTCAGGCCCACGAGGCGCACGTCCGGCGGATCCTCATGCCCGTGGACTCCAGCGAGGGCTCGCTGGCGATTCTGCCGCATGTCCGGGAACTGGCCGCTTCGGTCGGCGCGAGCGTGACGGTCCTGGGCGTCGTCGAGCCCCGGGGATCCGAGGCAGCCGGAGTCGGCGATCCGCTCGTCCGCCTCGCGGTGAATCGCCTCGCACAGGACCAGATTCCCGTCGATCCCCTCGTGCGGCTGGGAGACCCTGCTTCGGAAATCCTCGCCGCCAGCCTCAGGCATCACGCGGACCTGATCGCCATGTCCACCCATGGGAGGCGCGGCGTGTCGAGGTGGGTCAACGGAAGCGTCACGGAGCGGGTCCTGCGGGATTCTCCGGTTCCTGTGCTCACTCTTCGCGAACCGGCCTGATCGCAGCGGACCGCGGCGCGCCGCCGCCGGCGCGCCGCTTCTGCCATCTCGCGCTAGGGGGCCCCGGAGGCCACGCCTTTCGCCTCGATGTGCGTCGAGAACCCGCTGCAGGACTCCTGCGAGAAATCCTCGCCTGCACCCTTGAAGGAAAGTGTGCCGGTCGCCAGCGTGAACCCGCTGTTCGACTGCGCGTTCCACCAGGCCAGCCCGCGCTTGACGACAGGTACGCCGTTCTCGTCAAGCACTGTGGTCAGGCTGATCCTGCCCATCTGGCCCATGGCGCCGTTCGCCCCGCTGGAATCAGATGAGAAGGCGAGGATCCCGGACGCCGACACCTTCCTGGTCCACCTCAGGGGATAAATCTCCCGGACCAGCTTATCGAGAGCCTCCTTCTGCTCCTTCGTCGCCCCGGGCTCCGTCACGATCACCAGCGTCGTGATCGAAGGGCCGGACAGGTCGCGCCCCAGATCCCCGGCCAGCGCCACCTTCATCCCGTCCAGCTTCACCTCCCCGAACGCACCCTCCTGGATTCGCATCATCATGATGAACCGGCAACGATGTCGCTCGCGGTCCTTCCCCATAGGGTCGTAGCAGGGACACAACTTCGCGTCGGTCGACGCTTCCACGATGTCCGCCGTCAGATTCCAGGGTGTCCCCACAGGAATGGGGTCGTCGGCTGAACCCGAAAGACTCCAGGCGAGCATCGCGAGCATCCCGGCGAATGCGCTCCACAATTTCGTTTTCATGGCGAATCCTCCTGAATGAAGTGACCTGCGCGGCCTGGTCCATCCGCCCGGTGGCGTGGATGGCACGCCAAGGCACATCGCCGCGAGCACTCCCCATCCGTGAAGCAACGGGCGTGCCGATTACGGCGCCGGGGGCGGGGGGCGAAGCCGGGAGGCTCCCTGTGTCAGGATTCCCCGCTCGAGGGTAATGCACGGCCTTTCCATCAGCTTCTCCGGCGGCCAGGAGCCGGACCCGTGCCGCGCTCCGCAGGTAGGATCATGCTGGCAGCCTGGCCCGCGACGATTTGTTCTCACGCTCAGAGCTGCTTGCCCTGCAGGAACTGCACGGCGTGCGCGACCAGCTGCGTCGCGTTCGTGAGCCCCAGCTTGTCCTTGATATTCGCCCGGTGCGTCTCGATCGTCTTCACGCTCAGGCACAGCCGCTTGGCGATGGCCCTCGTCCCGATCCCGCGCCCGATCTGCTCGAACACCTCCATCTCCCGGTTCGTCAATCTCCCGACCGGCGACGACGGGCCCTGCGGCGGCCTCCCGGCGACCGAAGCGATCAGCTGCTCGTTCATCTTCCGGCTCACGTGGATCCGTCCCGCCAGGACCTCGCGCGCGGCTGACCGAAGAGTCTCTGCCGCTTCCTGCTTCATCACGTATCCCATCGCGCCCAGCTGCAGGACCCGCTCGGCGTACAGCTCCTCGTCGTGAATTGACAGCACCAGGACCGGAACGTCCGGGTGACGGATGCGCAGGTCCTTGAGCAGGCTCAGGCCGCTTCCCGTCCCCAGGGACAGGTCGAGGATCACGAGATCGGGCCTGGAGCCCTCGATCTTCTGGAGTGCCTCCGTCGCCGTCGATGCTTCGCCACTCACGAGCATGTCAGGTTCCGAGGACAGGAGCGAAGAGAGTCCGGCGCGCACGACCGCGTGATCGTCGATGAGGAAAACGTTGGCGCGGCGACTGGGCTTCATGAGCGGCTCCCGGACAGGTTTTCCTGGAGTGCGCAGACAACGAGCGTGCCACCCCGCGGCCGTGCTGCGAACACAAGGCCGGCGTCGATCAGGCCGGCCCGGTAGCGCATGTTCCGAAGCCCCGTGCCTCCCTGGCGCAGCTCCAGGTCCGTAAGTCCTTTCCCGTCGTCCGCAATTTCCAGGACGACCGTTTCGCCGCGCGTGAATAACCCCAATGACACTTCCCGCGCTTCCGAATGCCGGACTGCGTTCGTGAGCGCTTCCTGGGCGATGCGGAAGAGATGCCACGCCGCGTCGCGGCCCTGGACGAAACCACTGCCGGAGCGCTCGAAGCGGACGGAGAGGCCGGAGTCGTGGGAGACGCGGTTGACGAGGTCGCGAAGGGCGACGACGAGTCCCTGGGGTTCGACGCCGACGGGGAGGAGGCCGCGGGAGATGACGCGGGTCTTCTCGAGTGCGCGTTTGGCGGCCATGGCGAGGTGTGCGGCGTCGCGTGCGTCCTGGCCGCCGCGGGGGCCGAGGCGGTCGGCGAGGGCGCGGGCGAGACAGGTCAGGCCGGTGAGTTCCTGCCCCAGGTCGTCGTGGAGCTCGCTGGCCAGCCCTCGATGCCACTCGTGGAGTTTTTCCGAGTATTCGCGCTGCAGCCGCCGCCGCTCGATCAGTTCGGCGACATGCCGGCCGATGTCCACCATGGTGTCGTCGAACTCCGCCGGCGGCTGGACTTCCTCGTCCGAAAAGAACTCGAGAACCGCCACGACGTTCCCGTCCACCTGCGCGGGGTATGCGGCCGCGACGCGGACACCGGCTGCCTCCGCCTCACTGGCGCGGCCAGGAAGCGCCGCCGGGAGGTCCCGCACCCACTCCGGCCGGTTGAGATTCCGCACTGTGCGCAGCATGCCGGTATCGTCGCGAAGGTCCAACTGGTAGGAGGCGGAACGGAAACGGGCTCTCGCAGCGGTCAAGCGGGGGTACCAGACCACGGCCGGGCCGGCCGGGCCGCCCTGGCCCCCGTCCACGATCCATGCATGCGCCCATTGGAAGCGCGCGTAGTCGCAAATGAGCGGGAGCGCGACCTGGAGCGCCTCGGAACCCGATTGCGCTTCGTTTGCCGCGATGCTCACGGCTCGAAGGAGGGTGAGGCGGTCGGAGGTTCGGATGGCCTGGGCGCGGAGTGCGTCAGAGCGCGCGCGCCACGACTCTTCGCGTCGCAGGAATTCGTCCCGCGTATCCATGAACTCCCGCGAATCTCCGCGGCTGGTGCCTGAGCCGGGTGGAGGGGGAGGCGCGGGAGCCGCCGGAATCGGCCACGGCGTGCTGCGCTCCTGGCCGGTTGTGTCGCTCCGGGCATCGCGATCGTGCCTGACGTTCATCGGCCCTCCAGGTCGGGGGAAAGTTCCGATTGGCCGTCATTCCAGGGATTCATCCTAGCATCCGTCAGCCCGATTCCCGAATCGGCGCGCGATCGCCGAATGACCCGTCCCGCCGCTGCAGCCGCGGAATGGTCCTTCGTGCGTCCTCGAGGGTGATCAGGGCGGGATGCCCCTCCGGTCTTACGCGGATGGTCACGCTGAGGTGAAGCGTGGTCTTCCCGCAAACCAGGCACCTCGGCTGAAGCCGGTTCTCCGCCAGCAGTTCCCGTACGCCACGCAGTCCCTCGGCCGCCGAACCTTCACCGGCGGAAAATTCTGCCGCGACGTGGCCGGCGGCGCACTCCAGCCGGATGACCTTCTGGAACTCGCTCCCGCGATTCAGCACCGGGTGCCGCACTTTCTTCCGAATCGCGGACCCGGCCGGAGTTCAGGCCCCTTCCCCTTTCCGGCGTCGATCGCCGGGCCCGGTTGTCCGGATAAATGAGGTTCTCGTTCCCGCGGGGCAGCATGGGCCTTGCGCGCCGGGGAATCCACGAGGAGCTCGAGGCGCTTCAGGAACGAATCCGAAAGCCTGTCCAGCCGAAGCATGGGGGACTCCTTGAAAGACATGCGGGCAGAGCGGCACGCCCCACTGGCGTGCCGTCTCTGCCGCATGGAACCCGGCTCGGTCATCCCCGGTTTGCCGTCACCAGGGAGTCTGAATTCGATTTCGCCGGCACAGCGGGCTCCGAAGCGTTTCCGCGGCAGATATGGTCGAGCGCCGGGAGAATTTCGTTCCAGCTCATCCCGTTCGATTTTCCGGGGCGAGATTCCCGGGAAGCGAGCGCCACATCCGTCAGCGAAAGCACGCCCTGCAGGTGCCCCTCGATGTCGACGACCGGAAGGCGCCGGACTTTGTGCGACTGCATGGTGCGAAGCGCCGTGCGGAGGTCGTCGTCGGGCAGGCAGGTCCATACCGTACCGCTGATGACCTGGCGGACCGCGATATCCGCCGCCGGCTGGTTCCGGGTCCCCGTTGCCATGCAGACGTCGCGGTCGGTGATCATCCCGACCACCTGGCCGTTGTCATCCACGACGGGAAGAGAGCCGCAGTTGGCTTCCCAGAAGATGGAGGCCACTTCGGCGAGGTTTGAGTCCGGCGTGCACCGGCGGGGCTTCTCCGTCCAGATATCGCGGACCCTCATGTCGCATCCTTTCGATTTGAAGAAGGCTCGACGCGTCTCGATTCCACCCACGGGCAGGTAAAGGTCCAGGTCATCACCCACGGCTCGCGTCCGTCGACCTCGGAGTTCTTTGCGGTGCTGTATGGATACGCCGTACGGAGCTCGGCGACCATCGGGCCGCCGGACGATATTCCGGCAGGGAGAAACCGCAGCAGGGAGTAGGGTTTTCCCCGATTCAGGGGAGCCACCGCACAGGTCCGACCGACGACGGCGCTCACAGACCTCACGCGTTCCGCGCTCAGGGAGGAACGGCGCAGGGAAGATCCGGCGAACCGGCTCTCCCCTGCGCTTCAGTTCCTACTCGACCATGGGTCCCGGGAAGCACATCGGCGTGTCTTCCATCTCCTCGAAGTGCGATTCTCCAGGATCCTGCCCGCGGGTCAGCTCCCGCATCGCCGCGACGGCATCCTGCACCTTCTGTTCGGCGGCGAGTCCGAATTCGCGGGCGCCCTGGACGGCTCCGCGCGAAACGGCGTGCACCGCCTCCGGGACGCTGAGGCCGATTTCACGGGCCCCGGCAGACGCGCCCGCGACGAGGCCACCCGTCGCAACGGCCAGGTCTCCCCCGCTCCTGCCGACGTGACGGATGACCGACCTGGAAGTCACCGCCAGCGTCGTGAGAGCGGAGCCAGGTTCCGATTTCTTGCCCCTGAGGGCCCCCAGCGCGATTCCGCGAGCCGCATCGGAAGCGTCCCGACCGATGCTGACCACCGCTTCCATGACGCCATCAACGATGTCTACCAGAACGTCCCCGGCCTCCAGCGACTCGCGGCCCGCGTCACGGACGAATCGTGCTGTCGATTCGGCGACGGCCTTGAAGAGTTCGCCTGAGTCGTGGAGGACGCGAAGCGTGGCTTCCTTGAAGTGCCCGGAGCCATCGCTTTCGTGCATGAGCACCTTCATCGTGGTCTCCTTTGCATGTGTGCACCCAAGCCGACGGGTGCGGAGGAAGAGAGGCGTTCGCGGGCGGGTCAACCGAACGCCTGGCAGACCCGAACGGGAGCCGCGACACCGGGAACCGGCGTGCTTCACAGGTCCAGGCGTTCCCTGGCCTATCTACGACTTCTACTACGGCCGGTTTCAGGAAATCAGGGAAATAAACTCGTCCAGCTCGGCCCTGAATTCCTCCTCCGTCGAAACCGTCGCGCGGATGCGCGCTTCAATGATGGCCCGAAGATAGGTGCGAAGCCGGTGAGTCGAAGTCTTCGCCGCGGCGGGAGCGAGGCCGGTCGCGGCGCGGATCTCCTCATAGTTCTTGCCGTCCATCCTCATGCGCAGGGCGGTGACCTGGGTCTCCGGTGCTTCCAGCGTCTCCATCGCCGACTCCAGAAGGCTCCGGGCCCACGCCTTCCGCATGACCTGCTCCGGGGAGGCATCGACGGGGACCTGGAGAGCGTACTCCGATTCGCCCTTCTCGAAATCGAGCGAGAGCAATGCCGCTCCTCCCCCGCGCTTCGCGCGCGTCGCCGACCTGTGCCAGTCCTTGAGAAAGTTCGTAAGCGCCGCGAGGAGCCAGGTGCGGAAACGGCCGCGTTCGGGGTCCGCCTGCCGGAAAGCGGAGCGCTCGAAGAGGCGGGTGAGGAACTCCTGGACGATGTCCATGGCGGTCTGGTGATCGTAGCCGTGCCGCCGGACGAAGAAGAACAGCGGCTTCCAGTAGATCTTGAGGAGTTCGTTCAGGACGGCGACATCCGTCGAATGGCGCACCAGGTGCCAGGGAGTGTCCTCGAACCGGTTGTTTCCGGGCATCCCGGGCGTGTCATCAGGAACCACGAAGATTCCTCCAGAAGATCCTGCAGGAAACGATACGGGGCGCGAGGGCCCCGGGAGCCATTAGACTTCATAAAGCGCGTTATTGACAAATGCGCGTTGTTCCGGAGGACGCCCGGGCCGGGAGTCTGTATCCGGGGCGGGGTTCCTCGCCCTCATGCGCGCCGCCGGGCGGCGGGAGTTTCGCGAGGATGGCCTCCCTGCCTGCGCTTCGTATAATTCCTGCGATGAACGTCAAGGAGATCCTCGCCCGGCTCAAGTCCCTCGGCAACGACGCCCGGCGCAAACACAACTCCAGATCCGGCGCGCCCGACAACCAGTTCGGCGTGCCGCTCGGTGACGTCCGCGCGGTGGCCAGGAAGCTCAAGGCCGGGAACGAACTCGCGCGGAAACTCTGGGATACGGGCAACGTCGAAGCGCAGCTCGTGGCCACGCTCATCACTGACGTTTCTTCGCTCTCCGCCGGCGAGCTCGACACGATGACGCGCTCCACGACGTGCGGGCAGGTGGCGGATTGGATGAACGCGTACGTCGTCGCACAACATCCCGGGAAGGACGCGCTGCGCGAGAAGTGGATGAAGGACAAGGACCGCTGGGCCGCCCGCGCGGGCTGGCACCTCACCGCCGCCCGCGTGAACAAAGATGCCGGTGGCCTCGACCTGCCGGCGCTGCTCGCCCGCATCGAGAAGGAGATGCCGAAGGCCGCGCCCGAGGTGCAGTGGACAATGAACAACACTCTCGGCGCCATCGGGGTCACGCACGCCGGACACCGCAAGCGCGCCATCGCGATCGGCGAGAAAATCGGTCTCTATAAGGATTGGCCGGTGTCGAAGGGCTGCATCCCCCCATACGTGCCGGTGTGGGTCGAGGCGATGGTGAAGCGGCAGGGTTGAGAAGGGGCGGAACCCTTGCAGCGAACGCCAGTGGCAACGGCGGCCACCGAAGCGCAGGGAAACTGTTCCATTCTCATTTCGCCGTGAGTCGGAGTCTCAGCGGTGAAGGCTGTCAGCCGGTAGAGTCGTGGTAATCTCCGCGCATGCTTCGTTTCAGCGCGCCACTTTCCCGGCCGGCCGCGAGTCCGAAGGCCGCCTGGACCTTCGTGGCACTGCCCCGGGCCGCCAGCGCGAAACTCCCTTCGCGCGGCATGGTCTCCGTCGCCGGCGCCCTCAACGGAATCTCCTTCCAGGCGACCCTCGAGCCCGACGGCCAGGGCGGCCACTGGCTGAAAGTCGACGCCAAGCTGCGCGAGGCCGCCGGCGCGGCGGCAGGAGACGTCGTCGCACTGGAGTTCGCGCCCGTCGCTAAGGAGCCCGAGCCCGCCGTGCCGCCCGACCTGCGCAAAGCCCTCGCAAGCGCCGCCCCGAAAGCGCGCGCCGCCTGGTCCGAAATCACCCCCCTCGCCCGCCGCGATTGGATCCAGTGGGTCACTTCCGCCAAGCTCGCCGAAACCCGCGCGCGCCGGGTCGGGAGCGTCTGCGACATGCTCGCGAAAGGGAAGCGGCGGCCGTGCTGTTTCGACCGGTCGGGGATGTATGGCAAGGGGATCAAGGGGCCGTCCGCGCGATGAAGCGCAAGCCCCGCATTCTCCGCTGGCTCCTCTTCGCGGGCCCCCCCGTCCTCCTCGCCATCGTGGCCCTCGCGTTCTTTCGCTTCCGCTCCGCTCACGCTGATCCCGGTGCAACGCTCTTCATCATCCAGCGCAACCTGAACTCGAACGAAGTGCACTACGACGTGCAGGTCGGCGCGGACGGCAAGTTGGCCCGGGAACCCGTGGTCGCGTACTGGATCATGAAAGCCGAGGGCGGACGCCGCGAGGACCTCACGTTCCTGGAGGGGAAGCTGGCGTATGGATTCGAAGTCTCGGACTCGGGGGACGAGCGCGAGATGAAGCTCGTCGCGTGGGAGGACCGGCCGATCCGGCTGAAGAAGTCCGGCGGCCGGTGGCGCGCCGTCACAACCATCGACGGCAAGGACGCATACCTCACCCGGCTGTTCATCCAGAGTGAGGAGGGAGGCGCGACGCCCACGGTGCTCTGGGTCGATCTCTTCGGGGAAGCGGTGGACGGCGGCAAGGCCGTCAAGGAGCACGTGGTCAGGAAGTGAAGGTTTGCGTTTCCTGCCCTTGCCATGAGCGGCAGTCCGTCGAGAGGCGCAGGAATCCGCAATTGACGACCTCTCGACTACCATGCTCGCTTCGGTCGCCGCCCTCCGCCTCGAGGCGGACAACCCGGGCGGCCCGGATCGGAGAAACCATGTCCCGGCGCAGCCTCTACGGCGATCTCGCCCCTTACTACGACACGATTTACTCGTTCAAGGACTATGACGCGGAAGCCACGCTGCTGGCGTCCCTTATTCGCAGGTACAAAAAGTCGCCGGGCCGGCGGCTGCTGGAACTCGCCTGCGGCACCGGCAAGCACGCAAAGGCGCTGTCGAAGCGCTTTGAAGTCACCGGGACCGACATCAACCGCGGCATGCTGTCGGTCGCCCGCAAGAACGTGCCGGGGGTGACCTTCCGGCGCGCCGACATGACGAAGCTGGACCTGGGCCGGACCTTCGACGTCGTCACCTGCCTCTTCAGCTCCATCGGCTACGTGAAGACCTATGCGAATCTCCGCAGGACGCTGGAGGGGATCGCCCGCCACCTCGCGCCCGGCGGTGTCGCGATCATCGAACCATGGTTCACCCGCAAGGCCTTCCGCCCCGGCGCGCCGTTCGCCGGCACGTTTGGCGACGGAGACGTCCGCATCGCGCGCGTGACGATGTCCCGGGTGCGCGGCCTGCTCTCGATCATCGACATGCACTACCTCGTCGCGCACCGCGGCGGCGGTGTGCGCCACTACGCCGACCGGCACGAGCTGGCGCTGTTCGAGCCCGGCCGCTTCCTCGCGATCATGCGGTCCGCCGGCCTCACCGCGAGTTTTGTCAGGAAGGGGCTCATGCCCGACCGCGGTCTCTACATCGGAGTGAGGGATCATGCATAGGGGGAGATGAGGAGGTGCGCGGAAGCGGCGTGGTAGTCTTCGCGCATGATCCCTCTTTCCATCCTCGACCTCGCCCCCATCGTCCAGGGGAGCAACGCCTCCGAAGCCTTCCGCCGGACGCTCGACCTCGCGCAGCACGCGGAGAAGTGGGGCTACCGGCGCTTCTGGCTCGCCGAGCACCACGGCATGCCGGGGATCGCCAGCGCCGCGACGTCGGTGCTGATCGGCCACGTGGCGGCCGGCACGAAAACCCTCCGCGTCGGCGCCGGCGGCATCATGCTCCCCAACCACGCCCCCCTGGTCATCGCCGAGCAGTTCGGCACCCTCGCGGCGCTCTTCCCGGGCCGCATCGACCTCGGGGTCGGAAGGGCTCCCGGCAGCGACGCGAAGACGTCGCGTGCGCTCCGCCGCGATCCTTCCGCCGCCGACACCTTCCCCGAGGATGTAGTCGAACTCATGGACTATTTCAGGCCAGCCGAAGGCCCTGAGCGAGCGAAGCGAGTCGAAGGGGCCGAAGGACCTGAGCGAGTGAAGCGAGTCGAAGGGGCCGAAGGACCTGAGCGAGTGAAGCGAGTCGAAGGGGCCATCAAGGCCGTCCCCAGCGCCGGCCAGGACGTCCCCGTGTGGATCCTTGGGTCAAGCACCTTCGGCGCACGCCTCGCCGCCCACCTCGGCCTCCCGTACGCCTTCGCGTCGCACTTCGCGCCGGCGCAGCTTCTCCCCGCGCTGAACGCGTACCGTTCGGAGTTCAGGCCGTCCGAGCGGTGGCCGCGGCCGTACGCCATGCCCGGCATCAACGTCTTCGCCGCCGACACCGACAGGGAAGCCCGCCGGATCTGGTCCTCGCTCGCCAAAGTCATCCTCGACCTACACCGAGGCCGTCCGCGCCGCCTCGCCGAGCCGGAGGAGGGCTTCGACGAAGCGCTGACCCCGGGAGACCGTCTCATCATCGACAGCATGCTGGGCTGCTCGGCCGTCGGCTCGCCCGCGACCGTGCGCGACTGGCTGAAGAGGTTTGTCGAGAAGACTGGCGCAGACGAGCTGATGATCTCGTGCCAGGTGTTCGATCACACCGCGCGGTTGAGGTCGTATGAGATTGCTGCCGGGGTGAGGGACTGAAGAAGTGCGCCCGGGATGGAGGGCAAGAGTCGCTCGCGAGATCCCGGGTGTGGCGTGATTTCGCTCGTGCCGGCGCGACCGTTGGAAGCCCCAACCGCCGGTTCGTCACTTACCCTGCGCGGGCGCCGCCGGGACCCCCTCTCCCGGCTCCCTTCGAACCGCGAAGTACTTCCGAAGCCTGAGGAAAGGCTCTTCCAGGAATCGCGCGGTCAGCGTGGCTGCGGCCACGGACAGGATGAAGGTGACGGTGGCCGCCGAGAGGACGCCGATGGCGGCGGAGCCTGTGAAGGCGGCGACATTTCGGGTGATGTTCGTCCTTGCCCAGAGCGCGATGGCAACGTGCAGGACGTAGATGGCATAGCTGCGGCGGCCCACGAAGGCCAGGACCGGGTTGCGGAACGCGATCGCGGCGGCGGAGTTCGCGGGAAGGGTGATCAGGGTGATGATGAGGCCGGCCCCCAGGAGGCCCATGGCGGTGAAGCCGTAGAACTGGACATGGGGCCCGTGGTGGTCGAACGTGCGGCCGATGGCGAAGGAGATGGCAACCCCCGCGGCGCCGGCGATCATTGCGATGCGCGCGGGAACGACGAGGCCTGCAAGTCCCTTCGATCCCCGCGCGAGGGCCGCCATCAAGGCTCCCCAGGCGAGCATGTCCATGCGGGTGAACGTCATGACGTAGATCGAGTCGGCGCTCCACTCCTGGGCAATAAGGACGCCGCGCAGCGCGAAGCTCCCCGCGATGAGCAGCCCGCAAAGGACGACGAGCCCCTGGCGTGAAACGCACGCGATGATGATGGGCCAGAAGAGGTAGAACTGCTCCTCGACCCCCAGTGACCAGAAGTGAATGACGGGTCCGCCGATGCGCGCCCGCGAATCGGCGAACACCACGAGCCAGTTCTGGATGCACCCCCAGTACCAGGACTGATGTTCCAGCACGAAGGCGCTCGGGCCCATCCGGCGGGAGATGAGCGGCAACAGGAAGAAATAGACGAGCAGGAAACCGTAGTAGAGAGGAAAGATGCGGAGGACCCGGCGTGCGTAATACTCGCGGAAATAGCCCTTCCGGCCCCGCGAGTCCAGGAGGATTCCCGAGATCAGGAACCCGGAGAGGACGAAGAACAGGTCCACCCCAATCCAGGTTGCCCGGAGGGGGGCCAGGAAGGTCGCGTCGGTAAAGAGCCGGAGCGCACTGGGCGGATGGAGGAGGAACGCATGGCCGAGTACGACGAGGATGATGGCCAGGCCCCTGAGGCCGTCCAATTCCGGCATGTGCCCATGGAGGATTTCCTGGGATGTCCGGGGACCTGCCGGCTCCGGTGTACCTCCCGCGTCCGCCGGGACTTTCGTGGGGTCGCTCATGGCCAGGACCGAACCAGGGGTGGCGGTGGGGGCTCTCCCTATCTGTTCCGGCTCTCCGCTCATTCGATCGGCTTCACGGCCATCCGGCCGCACGCGATGAACACCATCACGAGGCCCAGCGTGCCGCACATGATCATGGTTGGGGTCTCGTGATACTTAGCGTGCACCCCGATGAACACGAGGCTCTCGAGCGCCAGAACTGCGGAAGCTGCCACGGTGAGCCGCGGCTGCCAGCGGAAGGTGGCGGGGAGGATCAGCCCGACCGCGCAGGCGAGCTCGACGATGCCGAGGGCCATCCAGGCCTCCCGCGGCAACGCGCCGAAGGACGGGACATCACCGCTGACTTTGTCGAACAGGAAGACCTTCATGACGCCCGACGCCCCGTACAGGAGCGCTGCGAGAACCTGCAGGACCCACAACAGGATGTTCATCGTGTGCCTCTTCCCGATTTCCGCGTCAGCGCGCTCCCAGGAAGCGGAGGCGCACAGGAGATCTCCGCCGGGGAGCGGGAGTATAGACATTGTGCGGGGCCACGGTCCGCTGTTTGCGCCTCATTCCCGGCCACGTCGCAAAGACCTCTTCGGCACCGCGCGCTCGCGGATCATCGCTCCCGCGATTTCGGTCAGCACCATCACCGCGAACCCCTCACGTCATGGGGTTCGCGGGGGGAAACAGCTTCACGAACGGCAACACCAGGTCCCTCGGGGGCCGTAACTCAAGGCAGCAACAGGCCCTGCCAACAGCCCACGATCCTCACTACTTCTTGCCCGACGTTTCTTCGTCTCCAGGATCCGAAGGAAGCGCTTTCGGCAGCTTTTCCATCGAGCCCTTCGCCTCGACGCGCGTCCGGAAGGCGCCGACCCTCGAGTAACTCAGGTCCATGCCGTCGGTCTTGTATCCGAACGTGGCGCGGCCGAGCCTGAGGTCGTCCGTCTTCACCGCCGTCCACCAGCTCAGCCCGCTCTTCGCGACCGGCCGGCCCTCCGGGTCCTTTTCCTGCTCGAAGTCCAGCTGGCCGTGATCGGCGACGCTGACGACCAGGCCGTCGTCCGAGGATTTCCACTCGATCGCGGCGACAACCTCCTTCTTCTTGACCCACTTCAGCGGAATCAGCTGCTGCACGATGTCCGCCATCGCGATTTTCTGCTCGGCCGAGAGGTTCGGAGCGTACGTCACCACGAGCGTGCTCAACTCCATGCCGTCCAGCGAACGCCCGATGTCGCCGGCCAGCACGACCTTCAATCCGGCCAGGTCGACGCGTCCGTAACTTCCCTCGATGACCCGGATTGCACAGAAGAACTTGCAGCGGTGTTTGTTCGAGTCTGCGGCCGAGACGTCGTGCGACGGACAAAGGCTCCTGTCGGAAGTCGCTTCCACGATGTCCGCCTTCAACGTCCACTCCGTGGCCTTGACCGCCACGGGATCATCGGCGCGGCCTTGCGTCGGCCACGCAGCGACCGCCACGATTAACGCGAGCGGAATACAGAAGATGGAACGGGTCATGGGGGGGCCCTCCTTGATTCGAGTCCGGGTGGATGACGTCACCGGCTTCACGACCTCCGGGCTACCTGCGGCGGAGGAACAATCCTGCGAGGAGCCCGGCACCGGCAGCCACCCCCGCAGCCACGAACATCGACTTCCACGGCGAGCGGACCACCCGCTCGTTCACGGCGTCCCGCGTGCGGCGCGCCATTCCGGAAGCGCCGTCCCTGATGGCGAGGAGTTTCCTGCTGGCCGAGTCCTTGACCTCGCTCAGCTTGTGCGAAGCGCCTTGCTTCAGGACGCTCCCGATTTCCCGGACGTCCTCGACGAGATCGGAACCCTTCTGTCGGAGCTGCCCGGCGTAGTCGTTTCTGGCCATGATGTCCTCCTGCTCTGGGATTGAATTGCCCCGACTTCGGCCGGGGAGGATCCGTGTTGGACGGGCTGTTCGGCGAGATGGCCTCGCAACCGCCATGCCGCACGTGCTTCCCGCGGCGAGGCGCTTCGCGGGCGGCCGGAACAGGAACAAGTTACCGGAGCCGGAAAATCTTGCGCGCGCCGGGGCGGGGAGGGGCGCCTCCGTGACGGTCCTGAGGGCATGCTCTTTGCGATGCGGTCCGGGATGAAACCACACCCACGGAATGACCGTCCGGCGCCATCGCCAAAGCCGCTTCGTGTCCTGGTCGTCGCAGGCTCCAGCCGCCGGCGGCTGAATTGCTCGGGACGGGACTCGAAAGCGCGGATGCTGGCACTTCGCATGAAGCAGCGGCTTCCGAAAGGCTGGAAAGTCGATGTGCAGGACCTGGGGAACGTGTACTCGGATCCCGGCATCCAGAGCTGCAATTCGTGCGTCTCGAGTTCGATGGCACTGTGCGTGTGGCCCTGCAACTGCTACTCGCGAGGCGACAGAAAGAAGCCGGACCTGATGTGGGACCTGAACCTCTACGCCAGGCTGCAGGCCGCCGACGCGTGGGCGTTCGTGGGTCCGGTGAACTGGTACGGGCCGTCCAGCAACTTCAAGCTGATGTTCGACCGGATGGTCTGCATGAACGGCGGCAACCCCCGCGAGGACCTGATCGACACCAAGGACCCCGAAAAGGCCAGGGCACTGGAGCATTCGCCGCTGTGGAAGGAGCTCAGCGTCAATCACCTGGAGGGCCGCACGGCGGGCTTTTTCTGCTACGGCGACGGTGGCGGGGACGAGATCGACGCCGACGGCCGGCCGGCGGTGCTGCAGCACAAGTCGTGGTTCGATCCCCGCGGCGAACCCTTCAAGGACATGCGTGACGCCTACGCGCCGCTTGTGTGGCAGTGCAGGTACGGCGGCATCGAGGTTCCGGACCGGCTCTGGAAGTACGTCGAGTTCGGAAGAGGGAAGAAGTACAGCGACAACCAGGCGCAACACCTGGCGAAGGACTCGAGGGTGCTCGCCAGGTTCGACGCGTGGACGGACGCATTCGCGAGATTCGTCGGGAGGAAGGGAAAGGTGCCTGCGGGGCGCTGGCCGGTCGCCTGACAGGACGCGTCCACTCCTCGCCAGGACCACGTGAAACCCCGGGTGCGACCGCTCCTACAGGTAGGGCGAAAAGAGTTTCGCGGCCCCGTCGCGCAGGCGGGCCAGGACCGGCCTGCCGTCCACGTCCTTCAGCGTCACCCGGGTCCCTTTCTGGACGAGTTCCTCGAAGCGCTGCGACAGCAGGTCGCAGAGCCCCGGGTCATAGGCTTCCAGGTTGTATTCGAAATTGAGACGCAGGCTCCTCGGGTCGAGATTCGCCGAGCCGAACAGCGCCCAGCGCCCGTCGATGATGATGAGTTTCGAGTGATCGAATGGCGGCGGTGTCTTGACAACGGTCACGCCGGCCTGGAGAAGTTCCCACAGGTAGGCCCGGGTCGCCCAGCCGACCACGCGGTGGTCCGTCGCCTGGGGAAGCACGAGCTTCACGGCAACGCCCTCGAGTGCAGCCGTCATGATGGCGTGCTTCAGGCCCTGCTCCGGGATGAAGTAGGGAGTCACGATCAGGATGGACTTCCTCGCCGCCGAGCAGGCTCCCAGGACGGTCCAGTAGATGCTCTCCAGGTCCTGGTCAGGTCCCGATCCGATTCCGCGCGCCATCGTCGCCCCGTCCGGTGTCTGCGGCGGAAACCACTTCTCCCCGCCGAGCACTTCGCCCGCCGCAAATTGCCAGTCCTCGGCAAATGCGCGCATCATCTGGGTCACGACGGGGCCGCGGATCCTGAAGTGCACGTCGCGGCAGCGGCCGGGGTGGAAGGAACTGGAGATCTGCGTGGCGGAGATGTTGATGCCGCCGCTGAACCCGGTGGAGCCGTCGACGACCAGGATCTTCCGGTGATTGCGCAGGTTGAAGCGCAGCAGGCGGGACGTCGAGAACCCCAGGGGCGAGAACGTGCGGACGTGGAGGCGGCGCTTTCTGAGCACCCGGCCGAGGCGTGAAGTCGAGCTGCGGGCCCCGACGGCGTCGACGAGCAGTTTGACTTCGACGCCCCGGGCGGCCGCGGCGGCCAGCGCGTCCACAAACTGCTGTCCGGTCTCGTCACAGTCGAAGATGTAGGAGCAGAGGGCGATGCCTTGTTTCGCTCCCGCAATCGCCTCCAGCATTGCCGGAAACGTTTCCTCCCCGTTCCAGAGCGCTTCGATCCTGTTCCCGCCGACAAGGGGCTCCACGCCGACTCGATCGACGAGGCGGGCGAGCGGCTCGAGGTCGCCGACGACGGAGGCTCGTTCTGCGGGGGCGGGGGCGATGCGGCGGTCCTCCGCGCGGTTGCGCTGGAATTTATGCTTGGCGCGCCGGGAAGTACGGTTGATGCCCAGGAGGAAGTAAAGGAGGGGACCCACGAGGGGCGCGAGAAGCGAGATGGAGATCCAGAGCGCCGCGGCCCGGGGCTCGCGCCGCCACATCAGTGCGTGCGCGGTCGCGGTCACCACGAGAAGAACCTGCACCGCGGCCAGGATCGCCAGGGCGACCTGGATCTCGTGGGAAACGTTCGTGAATTCAATTGTCATATGAAAGGGGGAGTTGCCGACGCGGCGGAAGAAAAGCTGCAGGACCCTGCCATTCCAGGTCGTGACGTGCTCCCCGCCGCCCGGAACTGAGACGGCAGGGAGTACGGTTGTGGAAGCGGATCAGAACTGGACCGTGACCGCGGCGAAGAAGCCGTGGACCGCCATTTCGATGTCGAAATGGTCGTTGCCCCGGCGGTCCTCGAGCTCGATCCCGATGTAGCGGTACCCGGCACCGATGGCGACGTTCTGGAAGATGTAGACCTTTGCCTGGAGGGTCGCATTGAGGAAGCCGGTGCGGATCTCGCGGTAACGGATGTACATCGCCTCGACGTCACCCTCGATGGAGAAGCAATTGAGGAAGCCGAAGCTCGCGGACGCGCGCCCGACAGGAATGACCGTGTCGCTGTCCACGCGCTCGCGCGGGCCGTTCGGGTCCCTTTTCACGGCGCCCTCGGCGTAGAGGTACCTGCCGCCGACGCCCAGGCCGAGCCGGAACCCGGCCTTCTTCGCCTCGCCGACATCGATGATCATGAACTCGGCGTCGATGCCGCCGCTCCTGATGGTGACTTCCGACGACACGTCGTCGAACGTGTCGTAGGTCGTCCCGTTGTACGTGAAGCTGCTGGAGATGACCTCCGACCCCTCGTATTCCTGCTGGAAGTAACGGCCCTCGAAACGCAGGCGCTTGAACCGGACCTGGAGAAGCCCTTCCCCGGCGATCTTGTCCCTGCCGAGGTCGAGGTCGTCTTCCCAGTCGATGGTGCTGCCGTCCACGTCCTCGGTCCCGACTTCCGCGCTGCCCTCGAGCCTGGCCAGCCACGCGCGTCCTTCGAGCCTGATGAGGTAGTCGTCGATCGATTTCCCGTCGAGATCAAAAAGCCCTCCGGCGGATGCAGGAACCGCGCAGAGAACAAACAGCAGCCCGATGCGTACAAGCATGGGATCCCCTTTCTTCCCGGAGAATTCTGGAGGAGTCACGCCGGCCCGTCCGCGAGGCCGCGCCGGCCCAGGTGTCGGGATGCGGCCCTGCGGCTAGACGGCCGGCGGACGCGACCGCGGGTTCATCAGGCCCCAGATGAGCGACACCAGGAACGCGACCACGAAGAAGAAGAACAGGATCCTCGCGATTCCCGCGGCCCCGGCGGCGATGCCGCCGAAACCGAGCACGGCCGCGACGATCGCGACGACGAAGAACACAAGCGACCAGTACAGCATGGGAACCTCCCGGCTTTCTGGGGTTGTGGATTCGCGGGCGGCAGCGCGCTCAGCGCCGGCCCAGCAGGAACCCGAGCAGGATGCCCGCGCCGGTCGCAACGAACACCGAGCGGAACGGGTTTCGGGACACGGTCTCCCCGGTCTTCTCCCTCATCGCCACGAGCTTGCGGCGCCCTGACTTCGCAGCACGGCTGGAAGCGGACTTCAGCATCTTGAACCGGCGCTCGACGGCTTCCTCAATCGTGTCCTTGATGGAATTGATTTCGCCCGTGATTGCGTGGGCCTTTGAGGCGAGACCCAGCCTGCCGTGGCCATTGCTCCTGTGAGGCATGACGTTCTCCTTTCGGGTTGTCGACTGCGCTGAGGGAAAAGCAAAGAAGGTGCCACACCTCCTCGCGCCGGAAATCCAGCCGCCCGGCAGCACCAATCGGTTTGTCCGGGAAATCGAAGCACCCGGCATGGCGGTAAATCTTGCGACAGCCGGAAAACTCTTCTCGCCCGCCGCCGCCCTCGCGATCGACCACTTCGGACTCCTCGGCACGGCTCGAGAACCCCTTGCGCTCCCGCGCGCCGGAGGATTTGCCCTCCCGGTCAGCGCGGTCGCGCTGATGCGGCGCTGACCTCGCTCAGCACCCCAGCACGATGGGCGGCTTCCCGAATTTCTGCCGGAGCCTGTTGATCCGCCCTTCGACACTGGGGCGCCGGAGGAGTTTCTGCTGCATCGCCGGCTTGGAGGGGAAGTCCGTGAATGAGAAACCGATCAGGATGAGGAGCGGGCCCGGGAGCGGAATCCCCGGGAGCGAAAGGCAGAGTCCCAGGAGAATCAAGGCTGCGCCGCAGAGATTGCGGATCCAGAGAACGGCGACCCCGTGCAGACCGCGGCGCTCGGTCGGCGGGTGGCGCCGAAGGGAGAAGTAATCGGCGGGCATCAACACGACGAACGCCGTACAGACCGCGATACTGGCCAGTACCGTCGCGGCGCCTGCGATCAGGAGGGACGCGAGGCTCGCCCCGGAGAGGCCGACGGTTTCCAGCAGCGACTCGAGAGTCGGGTTCATGGCGGGTGCCTCATGAAATGATCGATGATGGATGGGGGTTCGTCGACCGTCCGGGCCGCGCACTCGTGAAGCAGAGACACGCTGCTGCTGACCAGGAAGCAAGGCGTGTGCCTCGCCTTTGCCACGAACCGTTGCTCGCGGGATAGACCATCGGCTGGGAACCGATTACTCAAGGCGGCAAGAACGACCTGCGCTCCCGTCTGGTGCGGCCGGTCCGCGGCCACCCGCGCCGCGCTTTCGAAACAGGCCCGGCGCACCCGAAAGCAGGTCCGCAGATGACCCGGGACGCTATCCTTTAAGTGCCCGCAATTCCCATCGCGCACCTTCCAACGTCGGGTCGAGATGAAATCGCGCGCCACGCCCCGGTTGTTCCACGCCGGGGAGAGATTCGCCCTCGAGGCGATCGCCTTGCTGAAATCCTCGATGCTCCGGGCCCATTCCCCACGGCGCAGCCTCATGACGCCCGCGTTGTAGTGCCGGCCCGCGGCGCTGACGTCGTCGACCCGCAGGTCGTTGGCGTCCAGCGGCGGATCCTCCCGGTTCAGCGGGTCTCCCGTCAGGCGCTTCAGGATCGGCGGAGTGTCGACTGAGATCCGTTGCTCTTCAGGAATAACGACGATCGGTTCCGGCTTCATGATGAGCTCCCGTTCTGGATCGAAGGGAGTCCAGCAATCCCGATGCCGCGGGGTAACGGGGAGCGCGAGGGTTTGCGTCTCGGGGAAATTCCGATCGAGGTGCGCGCGACTCGGGGAGAGCTGGCCGGGGAACAGGTCGCGCGCCCGCGGGCACGCACGGGCGCGTGGTCGGGCCTCCTGCGTGCGCTCGTCTACCAGCGCGAAATCGAAGCGCTGGGACGGCGCAGCGTCAGCAGCACCTGATTTCTCGCCGCCCGAAGAAGCTCCGCGGGTCCTTGCTTCCTCGCGCGAGCGACCGAAGGTTTCGACTCCGCCATTTGACGAGTGCATCTCCCTGGAGAACCCGGTCGCTGTGTGCCACGCGTCAGGGCAACTCGAGCGATGCGGCACCTCGCGGAGGCGTTGGCCCCTCGGCGGCAGATGGGAAACCGGCGATCCGAGAACTGACCCGTTCCCGCTCCGACAAACCCAGACGAACGGGATCGGATCCCTGCTTCCTGCCGTATATTCTGCGCCGGCGACCGGAGCGGTCGCGCCACGCCGAATCGATCACTTCTCACCCAGGAGACCATCATGTCCGCAATCCCCGCGCAGGCTCACGACCCGTCCCCGATTCTCCAGACCGCCTTCGGGTTCTGGACCTCGAAGGTCCTTCTCACCGCGGTGGAGATGGGCCTGTTCACGAAGCTGGGTTCGCGGCGCCTCACCGGCGCCGAACTCGGCAAGGAACTCGGCCTTCACCCGCGCGGCATCAGCGACTTCTTCGACGGGCTGGTCGCGCTGAAGTTCCTCGACCGCGAAGGGAACGGGCCCTCCGGCCGCTACTTCAACACCCCCGCCTGCGCCCACTTCCTCGACCGCACCAGCCCGCGCTACGTCGGCGGCATCCTCGAGATGCTCAACGCGCGCCTCTTCCGGTTCTGGAACGACCTGCCGGAAGCGCTTCGGACAGGGAAGCCCCAGAACGAGGTGAAGCACAGCCAGAAGGCGATGTTTGAGGAGCTGTACAGCGACCTGCCGCGCCTCGAGCAGTTCATGGGCGCGATGACGGGGCTGTCGAGGATCAACTTCGAGGCGTTCGCGCAGAAATTCGACTTCAAGCCGTACAAGACGCTCTGCGACGTCGGCGGCGCGACGGGGCTCCTGAGCGTGGAGGTCGCGCGGCGTCACGCGCACCTGAAGTGCACGTCGTTCGACCTGCCGCCGGTGGAACCGATCGCGAAGAAGAGCATCGCCGCCGCCGGGTTCTCGGCGCGCGTCGGCACCGCATCGGGCGATTTCTTCAAGGATCCGCTTCCGAAGGCCGACGTCATCACGATGGGGATGATCCTGCACGACTGGAACCTCGAGAAAAAGATGCACCTCATCCGCTCGGCGTACGCGGCTCTTCCTCCGGGCGGCGCGTTCGTGGCCATCGAGGCGCTGATCGACGATGAGCGGCGCGAAAACGTGCAGGGCCTGATGATGTCGCTCAACATGCTGATCGAGTTCGGCGACGCGTTCGACTACTCCGGCGCGGATTTCCGCGGCTGGTGCAGCGAGGCGGGGTTCAGGAAGTTCGAGGTGATCCACCTCGCGGGGCCGTCGAGTGCGGCGGTGGCTTACAAATAAGAAGGGGCTCGAGCCGCTACTCCCTGACGATCTCCTGCGTCACGCCCTCGAAGACGCTCTCGCCGTCCTCGATGCTCCCGCCTTGCGCGGAGCGGAGGGCGATTCCGCCCCTTTCCGCGCGGAAGGAGCAACCCTTCAAGGCGGCCCGGGAAGCCCTGCCCTGGACCAGGATGCCGAAGGTGGTGGATTTCGCGGTCTCCGCGGGCATCGGCAGCGCGCCGCCGCCGGTGCCTTTGAAGCGGAATTCGCATTCGACCAGGTCGGCCGCGGCGCCGTCGAGGACTTCGAGGGCGGTGTCGCGCGCGACGAGGAATTTCGTTCCTGAAAACGCGGCCCTGACTCCAGGCCCGGAGACACGGATGGCGAAGAGGCCGTCCAGGACGCCCCCGTTGACGTTCAGGGTGGAGGATCCGTTGAGATCGATGTTCCCGATGCGACCCTGGGGGGTCACGAATCTGCACGACTGGAAGCTGGCCTTCGCATCGGTCAGTCCAACCGTGAAGAACGTGCAGGCAATGGCCCGGAGATCGGCGCCGGACCCGGAAATCCCGAACGGATTGGAGAATCGGCAGGCTTCCAGGTCCGCTGAGCCCTTTTCGAGCTTCAGTTCCCGGACGTAGCATTGCGCGAGCCGGCTTCGCCCTTCCGGGCCGCGGAGGACGACGAGACCATTGAGATCGCAGGCTCCCACCTGGGGGGAGCCGCCGGCTTCGACGAGCAACGCTTTGTCGGCCATGCTCTCCAGGGACAGGTCGTGAAGGTAGGTTTCGAAAACCGCGGTTTCGCGGACGGCGACCGCCGGACCCTGCGGACAGTTGACCGTGAGGTCCGACAGCTCGGTGTAGTCGCCTCCGGCGCCGACTTCGAGCCCCAGGCGCGCGCCTTCAGGAAACGTGAGCGTCGTCAGGTCCTTTCCGGCGCCGTGAACCCACACGCGCCCGGGAACGCGAGTCGGTCCCTTCAGCTCAAAGACCCCGGCCGCGATCGCGATGGTGTCGCCCGCGAGAGCGGCGGAGAGAGCCTCTTCGAGCGTCGCGAACGTCGTGTCGGACTTCGCGGCCGCAGGATCGACGCGCAGGGTCCGCAGGTTCGGCTGGACCAGGGACGTGCGATCTCCCGCCATCCACCGCATTGTGCGGCCGAAGCGGTCGAGCACGAGGCGCAGCGGGATCGCGATGGCCGTGTTCCGCAGGCCGAGCGTGTTGACCCCCACGACCTGACCGCGTCGGTTCACCAGCGGGCCGCCGCTGTTGCCGTGCTCGATGCTGCACGAATGTTCCACAGCCTTCAGTTTCCCTTCGGCATCCTTGCGAAGGGCCGAAACGCTTCCTTCTTTCACGCTGACGTCCGGTCCGTTCGGGTTCCGGGACATGTCAAAGCCCGCCAGTTCGTCTTCCATGGTCTGCCCGAACGGAAACCCCACGGCCCAGACCCGTTCCGTCAGCGCCAGGCTGAGGTCATCGACCCACATCGAGTCCGTGTCCAGGGCCTTGAGCTTTCCTTCAGGCCGGATGCGCACAAGTGCCAGGTCGAAGGGAGGCTCCCAGGTGGCCAGGACCGCCCCCCGGTAGGGCTTGTGTTGCTCTGTGCCGCTGTTGACGTGAACCGTGACGTCTCGCAGGTACCACGTGACCCCCTCGTGGTCGAGGCTCGGCGCAACCACGTGCCGGTTCGTCACGATCAGCCCGGTCGGCGCCACCACGAATCCGCTTCCGTCCGCCCGCATCCCGATCGGCGCCGCGGGATCGGTCGAATTCGCGTAGGAGCACTGGATGAAGACCGTGGCGGCGGTGACGAGCGCCAGTTGCTCCCTGGGCAGGGCCGGATCCTCGGCGAAAGCCCGGGAGCAGAGGACGAGCAGCAGGGCAGAAGCGAGACGGCGCATGGTGGGACCCCTGGCATGTGAGGTGAAGACCGAAACTCCGTCGGGGAAGTGGCGTGACGCAGGAACCCGGTCAGCATACGCACAGGCTCAGGTCGCGCGCGATTTTTCTGGTCCTGTCGATGGCCGGGCCGGCTTGACGGGCACGCGCAATCCCGTGCGGAGAGCGGGGGAGGAGGCCGCGCGAACGCGAGCATCTCCTCCACGAAGTCCGTCCCGAGCCCGGACCCGCCCGGACCCTAGTGCGTGCGGCTGTGGTGCCGGACCGACCCGTGGTGGTGGGTCCGGCGGCCGGAACCACGGCGGTGGGCGATCGCCTGGTCCGGGGCACGCAGGGAGCGGACCGGTGAATGACTCCGGTCCGGCGAAGAGGCGCTCGCCGATCCACCGACGGAAGGCGTCGCGCCGGTCGCGAGGCTGGCGAAGGCGGAGAAGAGAACGAAGAGGCTGTTCATGGGGAAGCTCCTGTGTGGGGTTCAGGTCCGCAAGAGGGTATCGGTCGCGGTCCGGCCTGAACTTTGGCGGCGCTGCCTCCGCTCCCCACGAGACTATCTCGCCTGCATCACTTCTTTTCGCGGGGGGAACCCGCTTCCAGGTCGCCGTGCTTGCAATTGCAGTGGCGGAACTCCTCGACCTTTGCCTTTAGGTCCGCTTCCGGGACCCCGAACTTGTCCATGGCCGCTTTGAAGAGATCCTCGGCCCTGGGGGACTTGCCCCGCGCCTCTTTCAGGAACGCCTGGACGGCGCCTTCATCCTTTCCGAGGCCTCCCACCAGGGCGTTGGACAGGATGTCGCTCAAGGTCCCCGGATCGGTCAGGTCGACCAGGCAGACGGTGGAGTGAATCGGTTTGCCCTTCGGCAGAAGCGTCTCTACAAACGCAATCCTGGCCGGAATGGCGCCCCGAATCCTGGCGGCATCTCCATTGGGGATCCTCTCAGGATGGTGAGTGAGGGTGTAGGCGAACAGCGCCGACTCGGCCAGGTCTTCTCCCTTGGGGTTGTCCCGCGCGTACTTCGTGACGAAGCGGCCGTCCTTCTTCTGCGCCGCCAGCCATCCGGGAGACGCGCTGTGCGCCTTGTCCCAGGCGGCGTGCACCGACTCGTGGAAGATGGTTTCTTCGAGGTCGTGCGTTCCAATGCGCTTCGTCGCATTGTCGGAGTACAGGACGATCAGGCCCACGTCGCTGAAGCCGGTGGCGTCCTCCCCGCCCTTGTGGATCACCAGGCGGGAGACGCCGCGACGCAGCGCCGTGGGGAGCTTTCCGAGCCGCGGGGTGTACCGGAGCGCTTCTTTGCGGGCCTTCTCCTCCGTCTCAAACCGGTTGTCCACCGCGATGTCGATGCTCGTGCCGTCCTGATAGTTCGACACGAACAGGAAGGCGGACTTGACGAGGGGCGCGTCATTGTCCGTCTTGTCGGGCATCTCCGCCTTGCCTTCGCCCCGGGACTTGAGATCCACAAACATGTCCGGGTCGGTTTCCAGGATGAAGTCGAAGTCGGTGCCGACGACGGAGGACTTGTAGAGCGGTTCCTCCTCGGCCCGGGCGGGCGAGGCAGCCAGCAACAGGGCAGCGGCGATCAGGAACTTCATGGGGCTTTCCTCCAGAGGGAAGTGCCGTGGCATTGTTAGGGGCCAGGCAGGAGACCCGGTAGCGAATCCCGATGCTTCTGCAAACCTGACGCTCAACTAACTCTCCTTGAGAGCTCGAACGAACGCCGTGATCGAGGCCGCTGCGGGCCCGGGAGACGCCTGAAGCAGGAGGTGGGGGCCATCGATTTCCTCGATCCGCACGTGTGGCACGAGCTCCGAAATCAAGGCATCGCACCGGCGGGGAACGATCGCGTCCTGCGACGCGCGGAGGTAGAGCATCGGCCTGCGCACGCCGGCCGCGGCGCCGGAAACGTCTGCTCGAAGCACTTCGCGGATCCGCCCGGCCATCGTTGCAGACGGAACGCTTTCGACCACTTCGCGCACCGTCGCCAGGAGCTGCGGGTCCGGGTTGCGGCCGAGCAGGAAGCGCGCCTGCACATGCCACGGAACGACGGCGACCGCCGGGCCGACAACTGCCGCGCGCAGGGCGGGGAAGGGCCAGCGGGCGGGCGGGCGCACGAACGAAGCGATGAGGACGAGGCCGCGAAGCCCGGGCGGGTTGCCGGCGGCGACCCGGACGGCGAGCGGACCGGAGAACGACTCACCCACGAGGACGAACGGGTCGTCCCGCGGCAGCGCCGCCCGGACGATCGGCATCAAGTCGTCATAGCGCGCGATATCCGGCGGATACGCGACGACCAGGGGCCTGAATTCGGGAGGGAGATGCCCGAGAATCGACTCAAACAGCCGCCCCGTGCCGTCCATCCCGGGCAGCAGGATCAGGTACACGGGTCAGGCCCGGCCCTTGCGTCCGGGTGTCTTCCTGGCTGCGGGCATGGCGTTACGCTAGCGGTTGCGCGCATTTGCACCAGCGGAAATCGATCCGCCGTGGTTCGCCACATTGCCGCCGTTCGCCTCGGCCCACGCGCCCGGCCCTACTCCGAAAGCTCCAGCGGCCTGCCCGTTTCCAGCAGGCTCTTCACCGTCGAGCAGAACGCCGGCCAGGCGTCGCTGATGCCTTCCACGCAGCGATCCTCGATATCGAAGTGCCGAAGGGTCAGCCGGACGACCTTGCCTTTCGGCGCGAGCTCGAATTCGACCCGGGAAGAGCGCTTCTGGAAGCCCAGAATCTGGAACGTGTACGAGAGGAAGCGGGGCGGGTCGTACGCGAGCACCTGGCCGTCCCAGTCCACGCCGCCGTCCGGCGTGAGGGTCTGCATCGGGGAGCCGACTTTCCAGTCGGTGCGGAAACGCCGCCCGTACCAGTATTGCGCGAGGAAGTCGCCGGAGGTCAGCGCTTCCCACAGCCGCTCGGGCGTCGTCGCGATGTCGATCCGGTAAACGAAGGTCGGTTTCTCCATGGCGGTCATTTCCTTTCGAGTGCGGTTTTGAGCCCGCGAAGCGCTTCCAGGCGCGGGCCCTGGAACTTGGCGATCCAGCGGGCATGGATTTCGTGGAGGGGAACGGGGTTGAGGTAGTGGAGCTTCTCGCGGCCCTGCCAGTGGGCGACCACGAGGCCGGCGCGCTCCAGGATGGCGAGATGCTTGGAGACGGCCTGGCGGGACATGCCGCGGCGACGGCACAGGGCGCCGAGCGTCAGGCCGTCCCCGGCGAAGAGGCGGTCGAGGAGGCGCCGGCGGCTGCGGTCGGCGAGGGCGGCGAACACCCGGTCGTGGTCAGGTTGAGGCACGCCCCGATCATGCAACCAGTTGGTTGCATGTCAACGGAAATGCGGAGGCGGTCAAGGCGAAGGGGCCGCGCGCGGAAGGCTGCCCGGGCGATCATCGTCGAGGCCGTCGTACGAAATCTTCCTTTCATCGTGCCTCTCGAGCCGTACCGGCTTGAGTGCGTCATCTTTGATTGGAAGCGTCGCTTTCGTCTTCTCGACTTTGCTGGGCAAGAAAGCCATCTCTTCCAAGGCCTCGCGATGGCCGTTTGTGGCCGGCGGGCTTTGGACCGGCCGGTCCTGCGCCGGCCATCGACTCCGGCTTTCCCCAGTGCTGGATCTCGGCTGCAATCACACCTCCCTGATGGCGGACGCCGTCGTGTCGCAGTTCAATCGTCCCGCGCCGCTTTTCGCGGCCGTGCTCGCGCTTCTGTGCGTCGCCCCGCCGGCGAGGGCGGAGGAGGCGCCTCAAGTGAAGGAACGGACCCTTGTGGACTTCGCGAAGGGTTTCGAGGTTTCGAAGCTCACAGTCAATGGGGCAAGGGCTGAGGTCGTCAAGGGGCCTGGGGGTCCCGAACTTCGCCTCCACTGTGGACCCGGCTCGCCCACCGCCGGCGTGATCCTCCGGCCGCCGGCGGGGTCCGGGGAGCGCGACTCGAAGTCGCCCTGGGACCAGCACACCTTCGAGTGCCACGCCTTACGACGAAATCGTGGCCGCGGCCCGGTCCGTGAGTGCCGGAATGCATGCGCTTCGGGGTACCAGCGAAACGGCAAATGCGCGCACGACGAGTTTGGACTTCAGGGCCGCGTGAACCCATTTCGGCCACCAGGCACAAGAGGATATTGGCAGGTCGTGTACGGAGGGGATTTGATATGCTCGCGGCCGGAAAATTTCGGTACGACCGATGACCCGCCACTCTTGAGAACGGGTAGAAATATGCGCCTCAGAGCAATCTGCGCCCTGGTGATCCTCCTGTCCGGTTTCCTTCTGGCCGGGTGCAAGCACAAGGGGTCCGGCGGGGGGTCTTCCTCCGGAAGCAGTTCGGGCGGAAAGTCGCCGTCTCCCCCGCCTCCGCCTCCCCCTCCGCCCCCGCCGCCGCCGCCGCCGCCGCCTCCTCCTCCGCCGTCGACTCCAGTCCTTCTGTCCCCTAACGGAGGGGAGTCCTGGCCGGCCGGTGCGCCCGCGGTGGTGACGTGGACTCCGTCGGACGGGGCGAGCCCGGTCGATCTGGAAATCTCGACGGACGGCGTGACATGGAGCCTGCTGGCGGCAGGGATCATGAACGACGGGACGGAGACCGTGACGGCTCCGGGGACACCTAGCACGACCGCGCGCGTCCGGGTGACGGAGACGGCGAGCGGCGCCAGCGACGTTTCGGACGCCGACTTCGTCTTGTCCGGCGTGCGCGTCCTGACGCCGAACGGCGGGGAAACCTGGCCCACGGGAGGACCGGCGACCGTGACCTGGGCCGGGGCAGGGTTTGCCGGCACGGTAGACATCGAGATTGCGACGGACGGGACGACGTGGTCACCGCTGGTGATGGCGACCCCCAACGACGGAATCCAGGCCGTCACTCTGCCCTCGATAACCACTTCCACGGCGCGGGTTCGCGTCTCGGAAACAGCGGGCGGGCTGACGGATGTTTCGGACGCCGACTTCTCGATCGCGGCGCCGTGGGTGGATGTCGGCGCGGGTCTCATGGGAATCTGGCAGGCGTCGATCGCGTGGGGGGATTACGACAACGACGGGGACCTCGACCTGGCGGCGGCCGGGTATGTCGACTGGGTCGCGACGCCCGCGCGGATCTACAGGAACGACGGCGGCGGAGTGTTCACCGACATAGGAGCGACGCTTCCGGCCGTCTATGACTGCGGCCTCGCCTGGGGCGATTACGACCGCGACGGGGATCTCGACCTGGCGCTCGTCGGGAATACGGGGGGCGCCACCGCGATTGCCCGGGTGTTCCGGAACGACGGGGCGGGCATCTTCAAGGACATCGCTGCGGGCATGATCGGCACCGCGTGGGTCCGCGTGGTCGCCTGGGGCGATTACGACAACGACGGGGATCTTGACCTTGCCTACACCGGCTACGTCTACGGCGATACGGCCCACTTCCGCCTTTACAGGAACGACGGCGGGGACAAATTCACGGACATCGCGCCCGCTCTTCCCAACCTGTACCAGACGGCGATCGCCTGGGGAGACTACGACAACGACGGGGACCTGGACCTTGCCGTCGCGGGCTACAGCATTTCCCTCGGCAACATCACGAGGGTTTATCGGAACGATGGCGGCGGCGTGTTCACGGACATCGTGGCGGGCCTGACGGGCGTCGCATGGGCCGGCATCGCCTGGGGCGACTACGACAACGACGGTGACCTCGACCTCTGCGTTGCCGGCGAGACGACCACCGCACGGGTCTCGCGTATCTACAGGAATGACGGAAGCGGCGTTTTCGTGGACATCGCGGCGCCCATCGTCGACGTCAACTACGCGGCGGTGGCGTGGGGCGACTATGACAACGACGGGGACCTCGACCTCGCCATCTCGGGAGGCCTCGCGAGCCTGGGTACTGCAACCAGGGTCTACCGGAACGACGGCGGGAGTTTTTCAGACATTGCCGCGCCGCTCACGGCCGTCCGCTTCTCCAGCCTCGCCTGGGGGGACTTCGACGGAGATGGCGACCTGGACCTCGCTGTCGCTGGGTGGCAAACGAGCACGACGCCGCAGATCCTGAGGATCTTCCGAAATAACCAGGGAACATTGAACGCGGGGCCGGGCGCGCCTGGGGGGCTGTCGGCAACTCCCGCCGCGGGCTCCGTGAGCCTCTCGTGGGGTGCGGCGACCGACGACCACACGCCTGCGGCCGGCCTGGACTACAACCTCCGGATCGGGACCTCCCCGGGCGGCCAGGACATCTGTGCGCCCATGGCGGACACCGGAACCGGCGCCCGGCACTTGCCTTGGATGGGGTTGATCCGGGGCGGAGGCGTCGACGCGTCCCTGCCCCCCGGCACCTACTACTGGAGCGTGCAGGCCATCGATTCCGGGCGGACCGGTGGCGCGTGGGCGCCGGAAGCGTCGTTCGTCGTCCCTGCGCTGCCCCCGGTGCTGACGGTCCTGAGCCCGAACGGGGGCGAGACGTGGACCATCGGCCTCCCCACAACCATGACCTGGTTGCCGGGGGATTCCGCCAGCCCCGTGAAGATCGAATATACGCCCGACGGGTCCACGTGGTACCTGCTCGTCTTTGGAGTCGCGAACGACGGGAGCCAGCTCGTCACCCCCCCGGCGGAGCCGGGGCGGAAGGCGCGGGTCCGTGTCACCGAGCTGGTAAGCGGAACCGTCGACGATTCCGACGCCGACTTCTTCATTGGCGAGCCATGGGAGGATCTCGTGGCGGGGATCTTCGGAGTCAAGCTCAGCGGGCTGGCCTGGGGAGACTACGACGGCGACGGCGATCTCGACCTGGTCATGGGCGGCCACCTCGGGTTCGGGGACAGCATGACCCGCATCTACCGGAACGACGGCATCGACGTGTTCGTCGACATCCCTGCCGGGCTCCCCGACCGGTATAAGTGCACTTTCGCCTGGGGAGACTACGACAGGGATGGTGACCTGGACTTCGCGATGACCGGAGGCATACCGACGGCCGGGGGCATCTACTTCTCGAGCATCTACAGAAACGACGGTGCCGGCAAATTCACCGACATAGGGTCGCCTCTGACTCCCGTCACGGGGGGCTCGCTCGCCTGGGGTGACTTCGACCAGGATGGGGATCTCGATCTTTTGCTGGCGGGATCCGCGGTGGGCGGCGCGGTCTCGAAGATCTACCGGAATGACGGCGGCGACACCTTCACCGACATCGTTGCCGGACTGACGGGCGTCTACCAGTGCTCCGCTGCGTGGGGAGACTACGACCTGGACGGGGATCTCGATCTCGCACTGGCGGGGTTTGACGAAGCGGCATCCGTCCCGATCTCAAAAATCTATCGAAACGATTCGAGCGGCGTGTTCACGGATATAGGGGCGTCGCTGACGGGATGCTACGTGTGCTCACTGGGGTGGGGCGACTATGACAACGACGGCGACCTGGATCTCGCCCTCCTCGGCAGCACGGGAACCATCACCTTCACGAGGATCTACCGCAATGACGGCGCTTCAGGCTTCGTGGACATCGTGGCCGGGTTGAGCCGGCTCGACTACGGGTGTCTCGCGTGGGGAGACTACGACAACGACGGAGACCTCGATCTCGCGATGCAGGGGAGTGGTATGGTCGGTGTGGATTCCAGGATTTACAGAAACGGCGGCGGCGTGTTCACCAACACCGGCGCCACCATCACTCAGATGTTCCAGGGGGAGCTCTGCTGGGGCGACTTCGACAACGACGGCGACATTGACCTCGCCATGAACGGCGAGACTTTCACCGGCGGGACTTCGCCGATCTACCGGAACGTCATGGCCGCATCGAATGTCCCGCCGATGGCGCCGGGCAGCCCCGCGGCTGCAGTTTCTCCCGGTACCGTCGTCCTGTCCTGGATCGCCGCGACCGACGACCACACGCCCGTCGCAGGACTGAATTACAACCTTCGTATCGGGACGACCCCTGGAGGCTACGACACGGTCTCGCCCATGTCCGACCCGGTCACGGGCGTTCGCCGCGTTCCTCAGCGTGGCCTGATCCAGCTCACGTCCAGCACGCTCTCCCTGCCACCGGGAACATACTACTGGAGCGTCCAGGCCATCGACAGCGCGTTCTTGGGAGGGGCGTGGAGTACGGAAGGGACCTTCACCATTCCTTAGCCGTTGCGATCGACTTGTCGCGGGCGAGGCAATCGCCGCAAAGGGAATCCTGGAAGGGGGGGGCGTCGGCCGTCAGGGCGATGCCTTTTTCGATTCTGATGCTCTCCCCGACGGAGCTTTTCTGGAAACCTGCGGCAAACACGGCGGCGCCGTCGGACGCAATGGCCAGCGGCTCGTCTGCGGCCGTCCGGGGATTGGCCACGACCGCGCCGTCCACATCGAATGCGGATCGGGGACGCCGGTGGAGAAGGCGCTCTTCTCGATTCGCCATTGGTCGTTGCCGGGGGCGGTGTCCCTGCCCGCGACGAAGATCCACGCGCCACCTCGTCGCGGCATTGCGGGAGTCGGCCCCCGGCCCGGGATCAATGGTGACCACCCCGTCGCCGTCGAAGGTCGGGTCAAGCGCGGCGGTGGCCGGGTCTCTCTTTTCGATCCGCCACTGGCCGCCCCCGGTGGAAGAGTCCGAGCCTGCGAGGTCTATCGTGGACCCGCTGATGCAGATGCCGAGGATGGCGTCGACTCCGGCCGCGTTTTTCGTCTCGAGGGCTAACTCGATCGGGCGTGCGCGAAGTCTTCGGCTTCGGGATACGGACCGTCGGCACGCTGGCCGGAACGGTCACTCCACGATCTCGGCCTTCCTGATCCAGTCGAGCTTCGGGAAGTCGCGCTCCAGGTAGGGATTCCCCTGGGCCTCGATGCGCTCCTGGTTGGGACCGCTCCCGGCCGGCGCGCCTTCGCCGTATCCCGAGTAGAGCTTGTCCACGACGTCCATCCCCTCGGTGACCTCGCCGAAGGGAGCGAATCCCTTGTTGTCCAGGCGCTTGTTGCCGTTGCTGTAGTTGATGAACATCTGGGTCGTGCGGGTTCCGCGTCCGGAGGTTGCAAACGTGACCCTTCCGCGGGTGTTGCTCTGACTGACCGGATCGTCCGGGATCGTCGCGTCCTTC
Source organism: uncultured Planctomycetia bacterium (assembly GCA_963706735.1). Classification (GTDB taxonomy): domain Bacteria; phylum Planctomycetota; class MHYJ01; order WSZJ01; family WSZJ01; genus WSZJ01. The sequence continues at coordinate 16,695 of CAVPNQ010000065.1, read as the reverse complement.
CAGAGCGCCGACTCGGCGGGGTCGGCGGCGATTCCGAACTGGCACATGAAGCCCTTCATGACCCGGAAGAAGCGGGCTTCCTCGAAGAAGCGGCCGCGGACGAGGTTGTAGAAGCGGTCGGCGCCGAGCGGCGCCCAGGCGCGCACCACCGAGATGGTGAAGTCACCCTGGGACGTGGAGAAGCGGACCTTGAAGCGCTCGGGCGCCTGGGTCTTCATCTCGGGGGCATCCGGGCGCACGAGGGGGCGGTCGCTGGGGCGGACGTACGGCGGCGGAGGGCTGGATTCGCCGCAGCCCAACAGCAAGAGCAAGACGAGCAGTGCGAGTCGTTTCATCGGTGGCCCATGTGCATACGGCATCGTATGGCCAATGTCAATCATGCTGGTCTCGCGTAAGCACTCCCTTCATCAGCTCGACGAGCGAGGGAACTGCCTTGCGCGCGGGAACCCCGATGCCCGCCAGCGCGTAGCTCACCAGGGGCGATCCCCTGGCGCTGATTCTCAGTGCCCCTTCACCATGATCCGCACCTCGACTTCCGCGCTCGGCATCGCACTTTCCTGGAAGTTGACCTTGATCTGCAGATAGCGCTTTCCGCGGTCGGTTTCCTCGGCGAAGAGCACGGGGAGAGTCGTCAGCGCTATGTTTCCCTGCGTGGCCCTGACTACGGTCGCGGAGTCGACGTCAAATCCGGCGGGCAACTCGATCCGGTCGGTCACCTTCCGCATGATGCCCTTCTCGGCCCGGACGAATTTGTCATAGCACCAGACGCCTGCGCTGTCCGCAGGGACCTTGAACGTCACCTGGATCGCGGCGCCGTTGCGTGTTGTTTCAACGGTCGGAAGGCCTTTGGTCGCGGTCGTGTATGGGCGCATCGCCGGGTCGCCGTAGAGAATCCCGCCTACGGCCCAGTCCAGCGCGTCGCGACACAAGTCGACCCCCTGCGTCCGGGGTTGCTCCTCCTTCACGTCGCCGGCCACGATCCCTTTTTCCTTGAACCCGAGATATCCCAGCGTGACCTTCGCATAGTCCTGCCTGCGTGCCTCGCCCAGCGTTGCCCCCGCCAGCATCTTCCTGAAATCGATTTCCAGCTCCGGTCCGCCCGGCCGTGGGTTCACGTACCCCACATACCCCGTCGCCCCCGCCCGGATCACCATCAGGGCGAAACTCTTCTCCGCCGCGATCGTCCCGCCACTCCACTTCAGCGTTACCCCTGTGCTGCAGGCGTAGTTGTAAGCGACGGCAGGGAACAGATTCACCCTGGCGATGTCCTCGGCGCGCGGACCGTGAATGAGTTCCCACGGCACCCCGTGGCCGCCGAACATGATCGCGCCACAACCGGCCAGCGACCCGAGGTTCTTGTCTATGAACTTCTGGTCGCGCGATCCGAACGGGTCGTCAGCCACCGAGTCGTCCGGCGGATTGAACATCAATTCGCGCGTCTGGAACCTCAGTGACCCGACCACATACTGCCCATTCGACGCCTTGCACGGTCCGATGGGGCCGCCCACCCGCGCCTGCCCGATGAGCAGCGGATGCTTCTGCTTCGACGCGCGGACGATGTTCTCGACGAACTTGACCGCCTCCGCCGCCGTCGCTCCCGTGATGAACCCGAAATTGAAATCCACGAACGGATCCTCGTCCACCTGCGCGGCCACCTTGATGAAGCGCTGCACCGAGCTGACATCAATCTGTTCCGGCCGCACCACGATCGCCACCTGGGCCGGTTTCAGCTCGCGAAGCCGCGCCAGCGCTTCCTCCGGGTGCTCCGGGTCGAACAGGACGATGTCCGTCGTCTTGTGAAACTGCGCGATCGCGGCCGCGGCGGGGTAGTACGGGTCCGTCTCACCCACGCCCGAGAGCACGGCGTAGTCCCCGGCGGCGGCAGGAAGGGCCAGCAGAAGGGCGGCGGCGAGGCGGCGCATCGGTCGGTTCCTCCAGGAATGGGTTGCCTCATCCCTGTATGCCGTCTGTCCTGGCTTCCGTAGGCCGGTCAGGAAGTTTCCTTTGCGGGCGGCGTGGCTCACCCTGATCGAGCGGTCCACGCTGATTGCCCGATTTCCGCCCCTCGGTCCGCCGACCCACCGCGCACGTCCTGTTCCTCGGGCGCACCTGCGGCGGCTTCTACCTCGCGTCCCGCTTCGCACACTCAACCTGCGCGGGAGTGGCCCCGGCGTCCCCCGCGGTCGCGGGCCGGGCGCGTTCCGGGATGATCCCCTCCTTGAGCATGAACTGCACCAGCCAGGAAACCGTCTGGTCGAGGCTGGGATCGGGCCGTGCGGTCCCGGTTGCGGCCCGGGCACGACGGTACTCCTCGTTGCAGTAGCGCTTGTGCTGCATCGCCGCGACCTTGTGCTGCGCGGCGTTGAAGAAATCCACGAGGGGGTAGAGCAGGTCTTCGCGCGTGCAGCGGCGGTTCATCTGCTCGACGAATTCCGGGATGTCGTAGTACGTGAAGGGGTAGCCGAAGTCGCGGGTGATCGTGCGCGTGACGTCCGCCATGTTGTAGTAGTCGTCCACCGTGACGTGGAACGTCTCGGCCCGGGTCTCGCGCTGGCTGAAGATCGCCGCGATGTTGTGCGCCGCGACGTCCACCGGCAGGAAGCTGATCTGGTTCCGGGCGTTGACCGCCACGCCGTGCTGGATCATGAACGAGAGCAGCCGGACCGAGATGTCGTCGCGGCCGCCGATGCCGTCCGACGAAGCGGAGATCAGCGAGGGGCGGTAGACGCGGATCCTGAGCCCCTGCTTCCCGGCCGCGTAGACCAGCTGCTCGGCCACCCACTTGCTCTGCGAGTATCCGAAGTCGAGGTTCTTCATCTCGAGGTTGTGGTCGGTCTCGAGAAGCGTCTTCTTGGCGGTCCAGCCGTGGATGAACGTGCTCGAGACCAGGTGGAATTCCTTCGGGACGCCGGTGGCGGCGAAGCGCAGCAGTTCGCGCGTTCCCTCGACGTTATGGGGCCTGAGGGCGTCGTAGTTGAGGACGTAGTTCACGAGCGCGGCGTTGTGACAGACCGCCTGCACCTGGGTGGTGAGCGCCTTCCACGGGTCCGAAGGCAGGCCGAGATTGTGGCGGGAGATGTCGCCGCACAGGATGCGCACCCGCCGCGCGAGCTGGTCCTCGACCGCCGGCGTCCAGAGGTTCGCGCGTCGCAGCGCGGCGCGGATCCGGTCGAGGCCGTGGGCCGGGTCGGTGGCGCGCGCCAGGATGAAGTACGTGTACGGCGTCGCTTCCAGCAGGCTCTTGAGCAGGAACGGGCCGAAGAAGCCGCTCGCCCCGGTCAGCAGCACGTTCGAGATCGCCGCGGGGCCGGCCGCGAGCTCGATGCGGGGCAGGTCCAGCCGGGCGTCGGACTTCATGCAGTCGTTCTCGTACGCCTCGTGCTCGGCCTGGACCTTCCGCAGCATCTCCTTGAGCGCGCCCAGCGGCTCGGCGGACGACTCCTCGAACCGGTCGAGCAGGGAGAAGAACCCCGCGACCGTCAGGCGCTGGAGCAGCCGCACGTCCACCTCGTTGACCAGCGACCCGGCGCCGTGCTCCTGGAGAAGCAGCCGGATGTCCTCGATCAGCTCCACCAGCGTCAACGAGTCGATGCCGATCTCCGCGAACGTGATCTCCTCGCGGCCCGTGAGGTTGTAGAGGTCGAGAAGGTACCGGAATCTCCCGCGCAGCCCGTCGGCCTCGGCCGCCGGCCCGGTGCGTTGCTTCGAAGTGAAGCTCGCGATCACGGGCATTTCGCCGGCCAGCCATCTCTCGCGATTCCGGCCTCGCGCCAGCTTGCCCGAGGTCGTCCTGGAAATCGTCCCGTGCGGGACGAAGACGAGCGTTCCCGGTTCCACGTAGTACTGCGTCCGGATCGCGCGCATGACCTCCGCGGGATCGGGCTGCTCGGCGGCGCCGCGGATCTCCGCGATCACCACGAGCGCTTCGCCGCCGTCATCGACGTCGAACGCGACCACGCCGTTCTTCCGGATCTTCGGCGAGCTGGCCTCGACGATCGCCTCGATGTCCTGCGGGTAGTAGTTGACCCCGTGAATGATGACCAGGTCCTTGATCCGCCCGCACACGAACAGCTCGCCCTCGTGGGAAAAACCCAGGTCGCCGGAACGCAGGTACGCATTCCTGTTTCCCGGCCGGTTGCTGACGGTTCCCTCGAACACCTCCCGGCTCAGCTCCGGGCGATTCCAGTAACCCTCCGAGCGGCTCGGCCCGGAGATCCAGATCTCGCCGATCTGCCCTTCGGCGAGCGAGGCCCGCGTGTCCGGGTTGACGATCTGCACGTCCACGCCGTTGACCGGCCGTCCGCAGCTGACGAGCTGCACCTGGTTGTTGTTGCGCGGCGGGCCGTTCTCGAGATGAAGCGTGCGCTTCTGCAGCAGCGACTTGTTCACGGTCACGACCCGCCGGCCGCGATGGGACACGGCCAGCGTGTTCTCGGCCAGCCCGTAGGCCACAACGAAAGCCTCGGGCCTCAATCCGTACGGTGCGAAGCGCTCCAGGAACCGCGAAAACGTCCCGGGCCGCACCGGCTCCGCCGCGTTCATCATCACGCGCACCGAGCCCAGGTCGATTCCCTCGAGCTGCGCCGACGGCAGCTTGTCCTCGCGCAGGCAGTACTCGTAGCCGAAGTTGGGGGCCGAGGCGTACGTGGCCTTGAAGCGGCTGATCGTCTGCAGCCAGAGCGCCGGCCGCTTCAGGAAGGTCTGCGGCGAAATACCGTACGTCATCCCGCCGGCCAGGATCGGGAACACGTAGTACCCGATCAGCCCCATGTCGTGATACTGCGGCAGCCACGACACGCCGACCGGGACGTGATCGATCAGGCTCCCGCAGTTGTGGATGACATTTTCGTGCGAGACGATCACCCCCTTCGGCTCGCTGGTCGAGCCGGAGGTGTATTGCAGGAAGAGCGTCGGACCGGGATCGTTGCCGAAGCCTTCCGGTGCGAGCCCCCGCACTTCGTCCGTCGCGACCCACTCGAGTTTCGGCAGCCCCGGCCCGGTCCCCGGGGGCGCCGTGGTCCAGCGCCGGTTCACCAGCGGCTGGTACGAGCGCAGGAATCCGCGCGTCGTCAGCGCCACGGCCGCCCCGCAGTCGTGCGCGATGAACGCCAGCTTGGACAGCCCCGCGTCGAAATTCATCGGCGTCGGCGGGTAGACGGGGACGGGAATCACCCCGATGCGCGCGCAGGCGAAGAACGCGACGATCAACTCGAGCCCCGGCGGATAGACGAGTAGCGCCCGATCCCCGCGCTTCAGGCCGAATTCGCCCGCCAGGCTCGCAGCCAGATGCCGGGTGCGCTCATGGAACGCGAGGTACGAGTAGTGATCGCGTTCGTTGCCGTCCTGATCGAGGAAGCTGAAGAGCACCTTGTCGGGTTGCAGCGCAACCCAGTGCTCGAGATAGTCGATGACCGAAACCGAACGCGCGGGGGCCCTGGCGGCCGGCGAAGGAAGAGACGTGAGTGGCACGAGAACGCGGACCTCCGAGGTTTTCCGTCCCAGGTGGAGCGGAACGGCGTCCGTGACGATACCCGCGGGGGTTTCGCAGGGGGAACCAATGATTTCGTCGGGCCTGAATGCCCTGCAATCTGGTCCGCGGCCCGGACTCGTGAAGGAGCCGCCCGGGACGCCCCGGGGCCCCGCCCGCGGCCGCGACTCGGCCGCCCTCGAGCTACTTCGACGGCTCCTTGAGCAGCTTGAAGCTGTCCAGGGCCCGCCCCAGGGCCTTGCCGGCGGCCGCTTCCTGGGCGGGCGTGCCGCTGTACGAAGTGCGGACCTCCCAGGTGATGTCCCCGTCCCAGACGATCAGCGTCTGCTCGTGATGCGTCTCGGTGCCGGAAGTCCACTCCGACCGGATGCGCACCGCTTTCCGCCCGGAGAATTCAATCTCCTGGGCCTCGAGGACTTTCGAAGTGTCGGATTCGTGCGTCTTGCGAAACGTCTGGATGGCTGCCGCGCGATCGGCGTCGATCGTGTTCCGGAGGTAGATCGTCAGGGTCCCGAGGACCTCGGCGTCGTTGCCCGTGAGGTGTCGGCCGCCCAGGAACGCCCACGGGAGAACGCCGGCCTTTCCCTTGAAGCCGGCGGTCCGGATCGAGCAGGCCAGCCGGGGGCAGACCAGCAGGTCCGGCTCGGGCTTGGGGATTTCGCCGCCCTTGAAGAGCGAGAAGCTGCCGATGGCCGCGTCGGCGAGTTCCAGCTGCTTCGGGGCGAGGTCGCCGCCGACCCGGCACAGAAACGACCAGTGCGGCTGCCCGGGCTCCGCGTCCGTCTTGACCAGCAGGACCGCCGCGCCATCCGGCTTCCTCAGGACGACCCGGTGAGCCTTGAGTCCCGCGACCGTGGTCTCCACAACCGGGTCCGCCTTGTAGCCCTGGCTCGCCTGGTTCCGGATGGACGTCGCCAGCGCCGCGGCCGCCTTGGAGCCGGATATCTCCTGGTCGACCCGGAGCGTGTATCTCCCTTCCGCATCCAGCGCGGCCTCGAAAGCGCAAAGCCGCGGCGTCTCGTTGCTGGACTCATCCAGCCCCTGAGTGTCCCAGGAGAATCCCCAGAAGTCATCCCGGACGACGAGGGACTTCTCGCCCGTCCCGGGATCCTTGGGAAGCGCCCCGGCCTTCCGGCCGATCTCCACCGTCCGCGTGACCTTCGTCGGCGACGCAGGGTTGAACGAAGTGGTCTTCGTGACGCGGACCAGGTTTCCGGCTTTGACATCGAACTCCGCCGAGGATTCCCCGGTGAGCTCGTACTTGGTGTTCACATGCTTGCCCGACAGGACCGCGACGCCCGCCGCCGTGAGTTCCTTGAACGTCCAGGTGCTCTTCTCGCCCTCGGTCTCCACGCTCCATGTGTCGCCCGGCTTCACGGCGGCGGCCGGCAGCTCCGGCGTCAGGGTCTCGAACTGCGGACCGATCGCGGATCTCCACTGGTAGGGAGGCGAATTCTGCTTGGGGGCGTACGCCAGCCGGCCGGACGGCAGGACCTTGAGCTTGACCCTCTGGTCCGCCACGTCCTGCTCGTCGGCATCGATGCCGGTCGCCTTGCCATCCTTCGTGTTCGATCCCTCGAACCCAAGAAACTCCAGCACCAGGAGAGGCGCCCCGTCGTCCGCGGGCTTCTGCACCCGGAGCGTTCCCTTGAAGTCCCGCTTGAGGGAGAACTTGTCCGCCCCGCCGAGCTGCGCGTCCCAGAACATGTGGAGTTCCAGCTCGTCGCCCTCGGCCAGCTTCCACGCCAGTGTCACCGCATCCTCGGCGGCCGCCGCCGACGCCAGGGCCAGGAGCAATACAGGAGCGAAGCTGAATCTCATGGGGCCTCTCGATGTGTTCGGGGGACGAATGGAGCGCGTCGGGAGCGGGAACTCTACGCGTCTGCAGGGAGGGGAGCCAGCAAGAAGGGGTGGCTCGGCTCGTGGGCCGGGCGGGCGATCACCTTCTCAGCGCCCAAGGATCGGCACCCCGAAATGCGCCGCTTCGTACGCAAGCGTGTTCGGGACTTCCCGCGCCTCTTCGAAGTCCGTCGCCCTGCAGAGGATGACGTCCGCCAGCACTCCGGATTGCCTGCGAACCTGGTACGCGGCCATGAGATCGTCGGCGGCCGGTTCGCGCGCCATGAGGTTCAGCAGCCCGACGATCGGCTCGAGGGCGATCACCTGGCCGCGCGCGTCGCTCGGAGGGGGAAGCGCCTGCGTCATGGCTGGATCATAACACGACGAGAATCGGCACGAAGGGGCAGGGCTGGCGCTCGCGAAAGCGTCGCCCCGGCCTCTCCTTCGTCTGCGCCGTGAACCACGAGGCCAGCACCTACGGCGGCCTCGCGGCGCGGCGGGGGAGGGAAGGGCTGAAGCGTCTACGCTGACCCGGATGAACTGCATTCTCCCAGCATCGCGGGGATGGATTGCTACTCTCTCCGGATGCCTTCGTCCTTCCTCATTCGCCCCGCCAGTGCCGGCGACGCCGCCCTGCTGGCGGACCTGGGCCGGCGTACGTTCACGGAGACCTTCGCGGACTCGAATTCCGCCGAGGACCTCCAGCGCTTCCTGGACGAGACATACAGCGAGGCCATCCAGGCCCGTGAACTTGCGGAGCCAGGGACGTTGTACCTGGTCGCAGAGGCCGAAGGGGAGGCCGTCGGATTTGCGCGGCTGCGTCGCGGCGAGGCGCCCGCCTGCGTGACTGGCCCGGAGCCCATCGAACTGCAGCGTATCTACGTCCTGCGCGCCTGGCTGGGACTGAAAGCCGGCCACGCCCTGCTGCAACGCTGCCTGGAGGAGGGACGGCGCATGGGTGCGAAAACGATCTGGCTGGGCGTCTGGGAGCATAACCACCGGGCCCAGGCGTTTTACCGGCGGAACGGCTTCTCGGAAGCCGGCGACCATCTCTTCGTGGTGGGCAGGGATGCCCAGCGGGACGTCGTCATGGTGAGGAGCCTGCCATGACCGCCTTCGAAAGGACCGGGCACTGTAGGCGCTCAACCGCGCAGAAGTCCGCCGAAGCGTCGGCTAGTCCGCCGGAGCCCGAAGGGCGAAGGCGGAAGGCGCGAAGGCGGATCGGCCAGTCAACCTTCGCCGCCGACGTCGCGCACAAAGGGAAGTACACGTTCGAGGTGCTCAACAGGAACAAGGCCACAGGCAAGCCGTAGGCGGGGAAGGTGGTGGAGGTGGTGAAGGGGTAAGGACGCGGAGGCCGGGCCGGCGACTTTCCGTCGCCAGCCCGGCCTCATTATCGCGCAGGAAGGCGGCAACAGTCAGCGGATGTTCGGAATCGTTCGGAATCCGGCTAGCGGCGCGTATGCTCTTAGCTCACTCGGTTCTAGCCAAGAGGAATGGTAATGAAACTCTCGCGTGTAGACGTCTCGAACTTCCGATTGCTCAGAAGATCATCGGTCAGTCTGAGCAGCGCTCTCTCCACCACCATCCTGGTGGGACCAAACAACAGTGGAAAGACCTCGATGGCCGAGGCGCTCCTTCTGTTCACCGAGAAATCCGGAAAGAGTCTCAACATCAGCGACTTCTCTGTCGCCTGCAGAAACCAGTTTGATTCTGCCCAGGCGCTGCTGCTCGCAGAGACGCCCGTCGAGGAGGACCCTGTTCTGCCAACAATGCCCAGCATGTCGCTAACGCTCCACTTCGAGTATGGAGACGCGCCAGAGGATTTGGCAACGGCGAGCGATTTGCTGATGGACTTGGACTTGGCGGTGAGGAGGGTCGCCATTCGGATACTCTTTTCAATTTCCGATCTGAGCAAGCTCCGAACCGATTTCAGAGCCGAACGAGCCGATGGAGAGAAGCTGTTCGAGTTTCTCGCCACGCGCCTACATGCCTACTACTCCTTCACTTGGCACAAGGTTGACACCGCGTCCGAAGCGCTGGAGTTACTTCCAGATCGCAGCGCACTCGATCGACTGGTACGCGTCGACTTCGTCGGTGCGCAACGTCACGTGGACGACCAGGAGAGCAGTCAAGCGACGAAGCTCTCCAAGCTGTTGCACGGGCACTATTCAAAGCGCTACAAGACGGATGATCCCTCCGGACACAAAGAACTCGAGAAGGAGCTGCGCGCGGTCTCCAAAGAATTGAGCGGACGATACATGAAGGCGTTCGATGGGCTCATCACGAGCCTGCTCGGATTTGGATACCCGCAGAACCGATCGCCCAAGCTCTCTATCAAAGCCGAGCTTGATGCAAAGACGCTTTTCAAGGACACGACTCGCGTGTTCTATGCTGCGGAGCAGCCTGCAGCTGGCGCTGCTCAGGCAATCAGTTACGAACTCCCGGAGAAATACAACGGCCTCGGATATAAGAACTTGATTTTCATGGTATTGCAAATGAAGTCATTTCGTGAAGCGTTCGATGCGGAGGACGTCCCACCCCGTGTTCATTTGATCGTTGTTGAGGAGCCTGAGGTCCATCTCCACCCACAAATGCAATCAGTATTCATCAAGAGGGTATCCGAGTTCCTAAAGGCAGAAGGCGGCGAGGGTTTGGCTCAGCTAATGCTAACTACTCACTCCTCACATATCGTTGCGGATTGCGGCTTCGCGCCGATCCGCTACTTTAGCCGTCAAGGTGTTGAGGCGGATGTTCGCGATCTATTCACCTTCTTCGAAGCGCAGGCAGCGGGAGCGGGTGCCGAAGCGATGCAATTCCTCGCGCAATACCTGACACAAACGCGTTGCGACCTGCTATTTGCGGACAAGGCGATATTCGTGGAGGGGGCAGTCGAGCGCCTGCTCCTGCCTAGGATGTTGCAAGAGTGCGCCGCAGGAGGGTGCGCATCTCTGCTGACCGACTACATCACAATCCTGGAAGTCGGAGGTGCCCATGCCCACCTATTTCGCCCACTTATCGAGTTCATCAGGTTGCCCACCCTCGTGATAACGGATCTCGACTCCGTGACCGATGCTCGCAAGAAGTGTCCTGTTGCAACCGGAACTAAGAGTAGCAACGCGACACTAAGAAAGTGGATTCCGGGGAAGCAAACGTTGGCGGACCTTGCGGCCTGTGTTGACGCCGATAAGTCCAAGGGATCCGTTCGCGTGGCGTTCCAGGTGGCCGAGGCGGCGAACAAGCCCTGTGGTAGGAGTTTCGAAGAGGCCTTCATCTACCGAAATTCTGAGTGGTTGATCGCGACCAGAGGCAAGCTAGTTGGATCGGGCGAAGCGTTCGAGGCGGCCTCTGCCGATGACTTGTCGAACCGTGCGTACGATATCTCGACGAAGGACGTCGAGAAGGTCGATCTTGCACTCGACCTGATGCTTGTAAGCGGGTGGCAGACGCCCAAGTATATCGCAGACGGTCTCACTTGGCTCGCAGGACAACCGCAATGAGCAACGTTGACGAGCAGATCGAAAGCTGCATCGCTGAGCGGCGCAGCTTCCTGCTCGACGCAGGGGCCGGATCTGGCAAGACATACTCGCTCATGCTGGCGCTGAGGCACGTCCTGGCAACCCAAGGCGAGTCCTTGCGACGCAGAGCGCAGCAGGTTGCGTGCATTACGTACACGAATGTAGCCAAGGACGAGATTGTCAAGCGCACCGGCAATAACCCTCATGTCCGGGTCTCTACAATCCACGACTTCTTGTGGGACTTAATCAGCGGTCACCAAAAGCCCCTAAAAACAGCGCTCCAGATACACAATGACACACTCGAGGCCAAGAGTACTCGAAAGAAGAATTCCGAGGAGCTTTCAAAGGCCTTGTCCTCGGTGGCAATTACGTACTCCGAATTCGGTTCCAACTTCCTCGAAGGAAAACTACACCACGATGATTTGATCGATGTTTCCGGAATTCTATTTCGAGAGAACCCGCTTCTGAGTCGGATTGTGGCTTCGAAATACCCAATCATATTCGTTGACGAGTATCAGGATGCAAGTCCAGTTGTAATGAGCATTCTCGTCGATGGAGTGATCGTCAAGGCTGCTGGCCAAGTCGTCATTGGGTTGTTCGGAGACAAGCTCCAGAGCATTTACGACGGAGGAGTTGGAGAGTTGCCTGCTTCGCAACTCTCGCGTTTGGAAACGATCACAAAGAGTGACAACCGTCGATGTTCGACGTCGGTTATCGACCTTCTAAATAGGCTCCGAACCGACATAAGACAAGTTCCGACTAACAACAATGTCGCGGGCGACGCCATTTATGTTCGCGTGTCCGATCCAGCTAACGCGTTGCCTCGAGTTCGAGAATTCGTAGGCAAGAGTCGCAATTGGAATCTCACGTCCGGTACGGAGAAGGAGTTGTATTTGACTCACAGGCTTATCGCAAGGAAGGGCGGGTATGACGCTCTGTTAGACCTATTCACCACCCGCGGAGGATTCTACCGTGATCGAATGCTTACCGGGGAGGAACCTCGAATGGCGTACTTCCTGGATCGACTTGAACCGGTTGTCAGGAGCTGGACCGAGAAGCGAGTTGGGGCAACGCTTAGCATCTTACGTCGACACGGATTTGAGCTTCGTCACCATGACGACAAGCGAGTCGTGGCGGGTGCGCTCGACGAACTCGTTCGACTCCGGCAAGAGGGCACTGTTCGAGATGTCCTTCTGCACCTGGAAGCCGCGCGGCTCTGTCCCCTGTTGGAGGAGTTCCGATACCGTCTGAAGGGGGGCGCTGGACCAAAGCCTGCGGAGACGCCAGAAGAGGTCGAGCGCGAAGAGAAAGAGAAGGCGTTCTACGACGGACTGTTTGCCTTGCCGTACCGCGAGATCGCCGCGTTCACGGAGTTCTTTCTTGAACACACTCCGTTTGCGACGAAGCATGGTGTTAAGGGTGCGGAGTACGACTCCGTATTTGTGGTGTTGGATGACAAAGGAGCCAATTGGAATCTGTATTCATTTGACAAGTTCTTGACGAAGGAAGATGAGAACAAGACTCCCAAGCGTTTTCGTCGAACGCGCAACGTGCTTTATGTGTGTTGCTCTCGGCCAAAGTTCAATTTGGCGATCGTGGATCTTGGCGCCCAGGCACCGGCCAAGGACGCAGCGGTCCAGGCCCTATTCGGAAAAGATCGCTGCTTTGCCATTTAGGCCAAAGGGGGGCGAACCTGAACTGCTTGTCAGCCTGCGTCAGTCATGCCGCCGACTCCAAGTGAACGAGGGGTGCCGATTCACCACCCCGAGCTCGTTCTAATGATCATTCATAGGTTCAGGCTCCACCAATTCCACCGCGTGAGCGGTCAAAATCCTTCACTTCCTTCTCGAAGTAGGAACGCAGAGTTTCTTGGAAGGCTGGCAATCGCGGCCCGGGCTTGAAGACGGTGATCCCATCGAAAGTGAAGAAGACGATTCGGCGATGTTCGGCCGGTGGATTCTCAAAAATGCTCCACACTTTGGAAGGCCGCGACGCTCCGCACTCAATAAACCAAGTGCAGTCCGAGCTCATCACGTCACAGATTCCTGCCGCATAGGGCACCTCGTATTCAACTCCCGTCACCTCGTGAACCTGTTTGAGCCATAGGGTTGCCAGACATTTCAGGTCGTGGTGATCCTGAGTCTCCGACCTGCTCTTCCGAGGAACGCGGAGTCTGCTGGCTCGCTTCGACCATGGATAAGGCGGCAGTCTCTCAATCAGGAAGACATCGTCTGCAAGGTACCCAAGAATCGCCCAAAGTTCGGCGTCCCCAAATTGGGGGAGGCATCCTGAGGGGAGGAATCGACTGCGCAAGTCAGAGATGAACTTCTTTTTGCACCACGGTTCACGCCTGAGTCGACGTACAAGCCTTTCGAATCGACCAGCCTGCGCCTCGATGTGCCAGAGATTAGCTCGCTTGTTGGTCGACGCGCGCTTCATCTCGGCCATGGGTTGATCCGGAATTCTGCCCTAGGTTCCGCAAGCAATGTCTATCTACGGACTCGGGTTGGCAGCTCCCCCGGCTTCACCTCGACCTCCTCACTCTTCCCCATGTCCCTCAGCTTCACCACCCCCTTCGCCAGCTCGTCCCCGCCGATGATCACGACCCACGGCGCCTTCACGCGGTTGGCGCTTCGCATCTGAGCTTTGAGCGACCGTCCCTCATAGTCCATGTCCGCCGCGATGCTTTCTCCGCGCAGTTGTCGCACGAGGTCGAACGCCGGCCCGCGCGTCTCCGGCCCGATGTGCGTGACGAACACGCGCGTCGAGAACCCTTCTTCCTCGGGCGCCTTGCCCGCCGCTTCCAGCGCAATGACGACGCGCTCCAACCCGATCGCGAACCCGACCGCACCCGCCTTGTCCCCGCCCATCTCCTCGATCAGGTTGTCGTATCTCCCGCCGCCGCCGATGGCGTCCTGGGCGCCGAGGCCGGAAGCGGTGAATTCGTAGACGGTGCGGGTGTAGTAGTCGAAGCCGCGGACGAGGCGGGGGTCCTGCTTGTGGTCGCAGCCGGCGCGGGTCAGCGCTTCCACGAACGCCTTGTCGTGGGCGAGGCAGTCGGCGCAGAGGGAGTCCTGGACGCGGGGGGCGTCGGCGGTGAGGGCGACGTCCTTTTCGACCTTGCAGTCGAGGATGCGGAAGACGTTGCGGTCGAAGCGGCGGCGGCAGTTCTCGCAGAACTGGCCGATGATCGGGGCGAACTTCGCCTTGAGGGCTTCGCGGTACTTCGGGCGGCAGTTGGGGCAGCCGATCGAGTTGACCTTGGTCTTCACGCCGGGGACGCCGAGCTCCTCGAAGAAGCGGAGCGCGAGGAGGACGGTCTCGGCGTCGAGCAGGGGATCCGTCGCGCCGAGCGCCTCGACGCCGAACTGGTGGAACTGGCGCAGGCGGCCCTTCTGGGGGCGTTCCTTGCGGAAGTTGGCGCCGATGTAGAACAGTTTCTGGAAGGCCTTCTTCTTGAAGAGGCCGTGTTCGACGCAGGCGCGGACGAACGACGCCGTCAGCTCCGGGCGCAGCGTGAGCGAGTCTTTCTCGCCCTTGTCGAAGGTGAACATCTCCTTCTCGACGATGTCGGTGACTTCGCCGACGGAGCGGATGAAGAGCTCGGTGCTCTCGAGAAGGGGAGTGCGCATCTCGCGGTAGCCGTAGGTCTCGGCGACCTTGCGGGCGGCGTCCTCGATCCGCCGCCAGATGGGCATGCGGTCGGGGAGGTGATCTTCAAAGCCTAGCGGTGCTTGGATTCCCATGGGGGCGGCAATGTAGTCGATCGCCCGAGCGCGGAAAAGGTTCGACGCGCGAGCAAAGCGAGCGCCCCTTAACCTTAACCTTTCCCTTTTCCTTAACCCCGTTCCGCCGAGCGGCCGACCACGCGCGCCAACGGCAGGTAAAGGCTAAGGGAAAGGTTAAGGTCAAGGGACCGGCTTCGCGCGGTTCGGCCCCACCGTTCCCGCTTCAGCGGCGGCTTTTCCGCGCCCAAGGACCGCGTGGAAGTGAAGTCCGTCGCGCTTCTCGCCGCGTATCATGGCGCCCGTGAATGCCGAGAGCGCGTACCTGTTCCGACACGCGTTGCTGCGCGACGCCGCGTACCAGCTCCAACTCCCCGGCGATCGCGAGCGGCTGCACCGGCTGGCGTTCGAGCTGATCGAGTCCCTCGCCGGGGGGAGGGCGCCCGACCCACCCCCGCCGGACGCGGACCTGCCGAACCTCCAGTCGCACCCGACCGATCCGTTTTCCGCCGAGCTGGCGGATCACGCGAAGCGGGCCGCTGGCGGCGCGGCGGGCAGCGGGCTCGCCGACGCGCGGCGACTCTACCTGCATCGCGCGGCGCTCTTCGCGGAACGACGCTTCCGCCCCGCGGCGGCGCTGGACCTCTGGGAGGAACTCTCGGGGCTCATCGCCGGGAAAGACCGGGCTGCGGTTCTTACCCGCGCCGGCGGGAATGCGTTGAGGCTTGGACGGACGAAGCAGGCCGAGGCCAGGTTCCTCGAGGCACGGGAACTGGCGCGGACAGTTCGGTCGCGCCGGGTCGAGGGCGTGGCGACGGAGTACCTGGCAATCCTGGCACGCGAGACTGGCCGCCTCGAGGAAGCGGAGCGGCTGCAGGAGGAAGCGCTGGCGATCCACCGGGAAGTGGGCAACCGGCGGTGCGAAGGGCTGGCGCTCGGAAGCCTGGCGATCCTCAACTCCGAGCGGCGCCGGCACGCGGAGGCGGAGCGGCTTTTCGGGGAAGCGGTCGCGATCGCGCGCGAGACGGAGGATCGCGGCGCCGAGGGGATTTTCCTGGGGAACCTGGCCACGATGCTGCGCACGACCGGCCGCCTGGACGAAGCCGAGAAGGAGCTGGCGACGGCGATTTCGATCGCCCGTGGGATCGGCGACCGTCGAGCGGAGGGGATAGCCCTGGGAAACCTGGGCCAGCTGTACCGGGACAGGGGAAGGCTGGAGCTGGCCGTGAAGACGCAGGAGCAGGCGCTGGCGATTCACGAGGAGGTCGGAACCGATCTGGACCTGGTCCAGAATCTCGTTGCCGAAGGTTTGCCGCTGGGAAGCCTGTGGTACAGCGACTACCTGGACGCGAGGTAGAGGCATGCACATCGAAATCCTGGTTGAAGACAGTTCTGGCGCCAAGCTTCTCGAAATACTGATCCCTCGGGTAATCGGCAGACAAGGCAAACCGCACACTTGGCGGATACATCCTTACAAGGGGATTGGCCGTCTACCTCACGACCTATCCCCACAGGCCGATCCGGCAAAGCGCGCGTTGCTGAATCAGTTGCCACGTTTGCTGGCTGGATATGGAAAGACCCTTCATATTGATGCTGTAGTCGTCGTTCTGGACAGCGACAAACGCGACTGTGGGGGTTTCCTCACGGAACTCAAGGCATTGCTTGTTCAATGTGATCCCGCGCCAAATGCGCTATTCCGATTGGCAATTGAGGAAATGGAAGCATGGTATCTTGGAGATCGACAGGCATTGTTGGCGGCTTATCCCAAGGCCAAAAAAGGCGCATTGAATCTTTATCAGCAAGACAGTATCTGCGGAACTTGGGAACTGCTTGCCGATGTCGTGTATCCAGGCGGCTCCGCTGCAATTCGCAAAGCGGGGTGGCCACTACCCGGGCAACTTAAACATGTCTGGGCCGAGAAGATTGGCCCGTTGCTGGACGTTGAGAACAATCAGTCGCCCAGCTTTTGTAAGTTGCGCGACGGGTTGCGGCGCTTGGCTATGTAATCGGTATGAAATTCCGTACCGTCATCATCTTCACCGACAGCCTGGCCCGGCCGGCCGGCGATGAGCAAAAGGCCGCCAGGATCACGGCCTTCGATCTGCAACCGGTCACAATGTGGGCA
>CAVPNQ010000064.1:0-31357 GCA_963706735.1 uncultured Planctomycetia bacterium | reverse complement strand
ACGCATCGCTCGATGCCCGTATCGGCACCGGGCACCCGCATTTCTGCTTTGCGGGGCATAGCGATGTTGTGCCCGTAGGTCAGGCGAGCGCCTGGACGGTTGATCCCTTCGCCGCGACGATCCTGAATGGCCGCCTCTATGGGCGTGGCGCCTGCGACATGAAGGGCGCGATTGCCGCCTTTGCCGCCGCTGCCTCACGCCTGATCCGCGATGGCGGCTTTTCCGGTTCGATCAGCCTGCTGATTACGGGCGACGAAGAAGGCCCGCGCGATCAATGGCACGGTGAAGATGCTTGAAACGCTCGCGGCGCGTGGCAAACTTTTCGATCATTGCCTTGTCGGCGAACCCACCTGTGTCGAGCGTCTTGGCGACATGATCAAGATCGGGCGACGGAGGCGAGCATCCGTGCGGGGACGTGAAGATCGCGGCGGTGCGGGCGATCCTGCCGCCGGAGGCCGCGACGATCCCCGGGGACGGGAAGATCGAGGTGCTGAAGTCGCGGAAGTTCGAGGTCGGGATGATCAAGGGGCCGCACGACATCGCGAAGCTGTTCCCGCTTCATTCGGACCGGCAGGTAGTGATCTGGATGTCGCCGCAGGGCGGAGCGCTGGATGCGGCGGTGTACGACAGCGGGGTGAAGGCGATCCTGGAAGTGCTGGACGGGCAGACGGGGGACAACGACAACCCGCGGTGCGCGGGGCGGGACGCGTACGAGGCGATGAAGCTGGGGCCGGATCGGGTGAAGATGGCGGTGATCCAGTGCCTCGACTGCTACGGTCGGGTGAAGTATTTCCGGGCGGGGTGGAAGCAGCCGGTGGCGCTGGGGCCGCGGGGGCTGAAGTCGGACGGGATGCAGCAGTTCGACGAGGGCGGCGAGGCGACGGTGCATCCGGGGGCGCGGCTGTATTTCCCGGGACCGCTCGAGTACGAGGGGCAGCAGCATCTGGGGGAGTACTTCGGCCAGGTGTGGAGTGGAGGCAAGGCCTCGCGGCTTTACGAGGCGATGCGCGAGCACTGGAAGACGAAGAAGACGGACAAGGCGCTCGAAAAACTCGCGAAGGCGGCGGCGGCGGACGCGAAACTGGCAGGGGTCGTGGGAATGGGGCTGGTCACGGGGATCGGCTAGCCATCGCGCCTTATCCCTTTTCACCCGTTTTCATCCGCGACCTCGCCGTTGTTCTTTCGCCGTCCCCTACTTCCCCCCGAACACCTTTCTCCACGCCTCCTCCGCTCGCACTCCCTCTTTCCGGACCATCTCCTCCGGACATTCCGCCAGCCCGCTCAGCCGCGCCAGCCCGCGATTTGCGATTACCCTCACCTGCGGATCTCCGTCACCCATCATCTCGAGCAGCAGCCCCGCCTGCTCCCGCGTCGCCAGTTCCGCCACCACCCTCGCCGCCACATACCGCCCGAACACGTCCTTCTCGGGGTCCGCCTTCGCCACCCACACCGCCGCCGGCTCCACGCACGCCGGCCCGAGCTTCCGCAGCTTCAGGTCCGGCGCCTCGATCTCGCACCCCACCTCAGGCGTTCGCAGGATCATCTCCACCTCCGCCGCCACCGCTTCTCTCCGCTGCCTCGCCCTTTCCGCCGCTTCCTGCGCCGCCCGGTCCACGGGCGGCCGCGACGCCGGCGCTTCGCTTCCCTTGACGAACGTCATCGCCAGCAGGAACCCCGCCGCCGCCGCCAGCGGCAGCCCCCACCACGGAACGCCGCCGGCCACCCGGTCCGGAGGCAGCCCGGCCAGCGCCCGGGCCGCGCCGGCCTCGGCCCGCATCGCGATCGGGGAAAGCGCCGCCTCCAGCTCGGCCTTTTCGCCGCGCAATTCCTCGATCGCCGCCACGCACGAGGGACAACCCCGCAGGTGCGCGTCGATCTCCCCCGGCGCGGGATCCTCCCCGTCCAGGAACGCTCCCAGCCGCTCCCTCACTTCAACGCACGTCATGCGCCGCCCCTTTCAGCCGCTCCCGCAGCATCGCACGCCCCTTCGTCAGCCGCGCATTCACCGCCGCCGCCGACAGGCCGAGCACCGCCGCGATCTCGGAGTATGTTTTTTTTTCGAAATGGAAGAGCGCGATCGTGTCGCGGTAGATCTCCGGCAGTTCCAGAAGCGCCCGCCGGATGCGATCCGCCCCGTCCGCCGGCGCTTCCGGCTCCGGCGCCGCCACCGATCCCGCCTCGTCTCCCAGCCCCGGCGGACGCTTCTTCCGCGCCCTTCCCCACTCCCGGCAGACGTTCTCCGCGATCCCCCGCACCCAGGCGCCGAACTTCTCCGGCTCGCGAAGCGCCCCGAAGTCCCGGCACGCCCGCATCATCGTCTCCTGCACGAGGTCGTCCGTGTCCACGACGCTTCCGGTGCGCGACCAGCAGACCGCCCCGACGGCACGGGCGTGCCGTCGCACGAGTTCCTCGAGCATGAGCCGGCGGTCGGGAGTCATCGGGCGCCCCTATTGTGACGCGGCGCCGGCCGGTTAATACGCGATTCCACCTATTCCCACGCGAACGGCCGGAACACCAGGCGCACCCCATACCGCTGGCTGACGTGCTGCGGCCGGGTAAACAGCCGGAACGTGGAGCGGCAGAAATCGACGGAGAACTCCCAGCTTCCGCCGCGAAGCGCGCGGAGGACGCGGTGAGGTGCCTCGGGCGCGTTCCAGCACCAAGAGCAGATCGAACCTGCGAGGTCGCGCACGCCGTACGGCGATTCGTCCCCCGCGAACGTGCCGACCGGCGCCATGCGGGACCCGCCCTCGAAACTGTCGTCCGCATGGTGGAACGACAGGTCCTCCTGGTCCCCCCACGGAAACGCCCGGCCGTCCACTCCCCGCGCGGCCTTCTCGAATTCCTCTTCGTGGAGGAGAGTGAAGAGCCTTCCTTCCTTTTCGGAGCGCCAGGCAGCGTAAGCGACCGCGCCGACCCACGTCAGCGAGAACACCGGGACGCGCGCCTCGAAGCCGCGGAGCCCGCGCTGCTCGTGGCCGGGAAGCGGCAGGCGGTAGAGCCCGCCGGGACCGGGATCGCGCGGGAAATAGCCGCCGTCGGCGGCGGCCGGCGCCACTTTCATCGCCCGGTCTTCGCGGCCGGTGGCGACCAGGTCGTTGAGGAACGCGACGTACTCCTCGCACGTGACGGCGAAGCGCGAGACGAAGAAGTCGCGCGTGCGGGCGACGCGGGCGTCGGCGCCGCCCGCCCAGCGGCCCGCGAACGTGAACGGTCCGCCCGGGACCAGGACGAAGCCGTCCGGGATGCTCGCGGCCGGATAGAGGGTGACTTCCTGCGCCCACTCGGCCGACCGATCGATCTTCACGGGCGCCACGACCGGCCCGTGGTATCCCGCCGGCACTTCGACCTCCACGCGCCAGCTTCCCTGCGGAAGCTCGACGCGAAGCGGCGTGATCCCGAGCAGACGGGACTCGACGGCGACCAGGCGCCGGTCGCGCTCCACGTACCGCGCGGCCTGGACTTTCAGCCCGGACAGCTCGCGGCGGCGGCACGAGTCGCGGTGCCCGAACTTCCCCTCGGTGAGCAGCGCCGCCACGGGGAACTCCCGGGGTTCGATCTCGAGCCCGGGCCGCGGCGCGCCCTCGCGCCACGCGACCAGCCGCTCCGGGTCCACCCCGGCCCGGAACCCCGGCGACGGCTTGAGACAGTCGCACTCCCACGCGAACGCCCGCAGCGCCAGCGTCCCCGGCGCGTCGAGCTTCGCCCTCCACCGCCCCGACAGGTCGATCGCCTCGAGGCGGTGCCTGTGAAGCGACATCGCCGCGGAGTCGCGCGCCGATTCCGCCTCGAGCAGGGAATCGACCTCGAGCTCGCACCGGCCGTCCTCGGCCTCCGCGCACGCCGCGTCGGCCATGAGCGCCTGCTCGAACAGCGTCGCCGCCCGCGTCAGCGCCGCGATGCGCTGCTCCGAAAGCTCCTTCAGCCGCTCCTGCGCGTCCCAAAGCGGCCGCTTCTTCTCCGCCGGCCAGTGCCCCGGGATGCGCTCCCGCAGCTGTTCCACCACGGCCTCCTGCGCCGCGATCGACTGCCTGAGCTCGCGGTACCGCCCCACCTCGCGCTTCCCCGCCTCCGCCCGCTCGGCCGCCTCGCGCTGCGCCCGCTCGCGCTCTTTCACACCCTCGATGTAGAGCTGCACGTCGCGGTGAAGGTCCAGAGCCGACGCATATCGGTCGTTGCGGTCAAACGCCATCGCCTTGAGCACGATCGTCTCAAGCTCCGCAGGGACACCGCCGGCGGTGGGAAGCGCCGTCACCGAAGGCGCCCTGAAAGAGCCGCTCTTCACCGAAGTGATGACTTCGTCGAAAGAGCGCCCGACATAGGGAGGCCGCAAAGCAAGCATCTCGTACAAAATCGCGCCCAGAGCAAAAATATCGCTCCGGGCATCCAGTTGCGAAGCCGGCGCACTAGCCTGTTCCGGCGACATGTAAGCCGGCGTACCCAATATGTCCCCATCCAGTGTCAACTCCGGCCGCCCTTCCCGCCCCGAACCCCGCCCCAGCCCAATCCCCATCCCCAGCCCCCCCGATCCCTCCGCCCCGCCCTCCCCCTGCCCCTGCCGTAATTCCTTCGCCAAGCCCCAGTCGACCACAAGCACTTCGCCGAAATCCCCGATCATCACATTCGACGGCTTCAGGTCCCGGTGGATGATCCCTTTCGAATGCGCGTACGCCACCCCCAGGCAGATCCCCTGGAACACGCCGAGCAACCGCACGCGCGACCACTCCCCCCGCTGCGCCTTGTCCCCCTGCGCCAGCGACGTCAGCACCTGCCCCAGGTCCCGCCCACGGATGCGCTTCATGCACAGAAACATCTCCCCGCTCCCCGGCATCCGGCCGAAATCGTGCACGGGGACGACGTTGGGGTGTTCGAGAAGCGCCGTGAGGTGGGCTTCGAGGGCGAAGCGCTTCGAGAGATCGTGCGGGAGGTCGGCGAGGACAAGCTTGATGGCGACTTCGCGCTGGAGGCGATCGTCCACGGCCTCGACGACGCGCCCGAGGCCGCCGCGGCCGATTTCGCGGCCGAGGAGGTAGCGGTCGTCGGGGAGGACTTCGCCCGCGACCGGCTCGTCGTCTTTCGCCGAGGTGCGCACTTCGGTGCGCGTCCCGCTGTCGCCGCTGAGCCGGCGCCGCAGGTCCGGTTCGACCGGCGCCGCGGCCAGCGCGCGGCTTTCGTCGCCGCCGTGGACCGCAATGAGGGCCGCGGCGATCTGGCGAAGCGCGGCGGCCTCGTCCGGAAGGAGCGACCCGCGCAGTTCCATCCGAGCGCTCATCCCGGCCCCCGCCTGCGCCGCTTCCAGCACCTGCGCGACGGTGACGAAACCGAGGTGGTGGGCGAGGAGGGCGATGAGGAGTTCGGCGTCGCGGGGCACGGGCGGATCGTACACGGGGAGTCGGAGCGGGGCGAGAGGGGGAGGTTCCCTTTGGGCATGGCCGGGTTTGCAGTCGCTTCTGGGAGAGACTTGACTCGAGCCAAGTCCTCAAAGGGCAAACTCAAAACCGCGAAACGCAAAGCTAAACGCCAAACGCAAAAGGGAGAAAAAAGATCCACGGACGACGCCACGCGGCAAACCACTCGCCTGCGGCGACTCGACGACGCTGACCGGCTTGTCGTTTGCGGTTTGTCGTTTCCTTGAGGGTTCTCCGTTTTGCCTTTGCCATTTCCGCTCCCGGCCACCCTGCAATACCGGCCATGCACCCGGGATCCCCCTTGACCCCACCCTCGCCGCACCCTAGGTTCGCTCGCATGAGCACCGCCCTCGCTCCTCGCCACCTCGACATGCTGCTCTCGGAGTTCGCCGCGATCCGCGCGAAAGCCGCCGCCGCCATCCGCCTCTTCGACGACGGCGCGACCCTCCCCTTCATCGCCCGCTACCGAAAGGAAGTCACCGGCGGGCTCACGGAAACGCAGCTCAAGGAAATCCAGGACCGGCGGGCGTTCTACGAAGCGCTTCTCGCGCGCAAGACGACGATCCTCGAGTCGATCCGGGAGCAGGGGGCGCTGACGCCGGAGCTGGAAGAGCGGATCGTGGAGTGCCGCGACCGGCAGCAGCTGGAGGACCTGTACCTGCCGTACAAGCCGAAGCGGCGGACGCGGGCGCAGGTGGCGAGGGAGAAAGGGTACGAGCCGCTGGCCGACCTGATCTGGGCGCACCGTCCGGCGTCGGGGGATGCGGAGGCGATGGCCGGGGCGTGCGACATCCTGGCAGAGCGGATCGCGGAGCACGCGCCGACGCGCGAGTGGGTCCGGCAGGAGACGATGCGGCGCGGCCGGATCTGCGCGCGCAAGAAGCGCGGCGTCGAGGTGGACCGGTCGAAGTTCGAGGGCTACTTCGATTTCGGCCAGGCCGTCGTGCGGATGGCGTCGCACCAGGAGCTGGCGACGGCGCGCGGCGAGAACGAGGGCGTGCTTTCGGTGTCGGTCGAGGTGGAAGCGGCGCCGATCGTGGGGCAGCTCGACCGGACGTTCAACCGGCCGCAGTCGCCGCACCGCGAGCTGTTCCGGCGGGTCGAGGCGGACGCCTACGAGCGGCTGCTCGCGCCGTCGATCGCCAACGAGGTGCGCGCGACGGTGCACGAGCGGGCCGAGGGGGAAGCGATCCGCGTGTTCGCGGAGAATCTGCGGAACCTGCTGCTCGCGCCGCCTGTGCGCGGCGAAGCGATCCTGGGGATCGACCCGGGGCTGCGCACGGGATGCAAGGTCGCGGTGATCGACCGGACCGGGAAGTTCCTGGAGAACACGGTGGTCTACCCCGAGAGGGCGGATGCCGCTTCCGCCCTCGCGAAGCTCATCAAGGCGCACGGCGTCGGCCGCATCGCGTACGGCAACGGCACGGGCTCGCGTGAGCTCGAGGAATTCCTGCGCAAGGCTGCCCTCGGCGTCCCGTTCTTCGCGGTCAGCGAGGCCGGCGCTTCCGTGTACTCCGCTTCCGAAGCCGCCGTCCGCGAATTCGCGGACCTCGACGTCACCGTGCGCGGCGCGATCTCCATCGCCCGGCGCCTGCAGGACCCTCTGGCCGAGCTGGTGAAGATCGACCCCAAAGCGATCGGTGTCGGCCAGTACCAGCACGACGTGGACCAGGAAAAGCTGAAGCGCGAGCTGGACCACGTCGTGGAGTCGTGCGTGAACCAGGTCGGCGTGGACGTGAACACGGCGTCGGCGGAGCTGCTCTCCTACGTCGCGGGACTGACGAAGGCGGTTGCGGAGAAGATCGTCGCCGCGCGGCCGTTCCGGTCGAGAGAGGACCTGAAAAAGGTCCCGAGGCTCGGCCCGAAGGCGTGGGAACAGGCCGCAGGGTTCCTCAGGATCCCCGGCGCACCGAACCCGCTGGACGCTTCCGCCGTCCACCCCGAGAGCTACTACGTGGTCGAGAAGATCGCGCGCAAGCTCGGCAAGACCGTCACCGAGATCGTCGCGAAGGAACTCGACGTCCGCCCCGAGGACTTTGTGGACGACCGCGCCGGCCTCCCGACCGTCCGCGACATCCTCGAGGAATTGCGCAAACCCGGCCGCGACCCCCGCAAGGAGTTCGTCGCCGCGACCTTCGCCCCCGGCGTCACCGCGCTCGAGCACGTGCAGCCCGGCATGATCCTCGAGGGCGTCGTCACCAACGTCGCCGGCTTCGGCGCGTTCGTGGACGTCGGCGTGCATCAGGACGGGCTTGTGCACGTTTCGGAGCTGGCGCAGAGGTTTGTCGCGGACCCGCGGGAGGTCGTGCGGGTCGGGCAGGTCGTCACGGTCAGGGTGGTGTCGGTGGATCTTGCGCTGAAGAGGATCGGGCTCTCGATCAAGCAGGTGATGGCGAAGGGATGAGGGCTCGGCGAAGGAAAACGACATTCACGGAGAGCACGGAGCTACGGAAAAGCACGCAAAACGGACAGAATGAAGCGCATGAACAACTTCGTCCAATCGGACTACCACCCTCCCGACGGAACCCCGCTGCGGCCCGAAGACCTCGCCTTGTGGGCGGAAGTTGTTGCCTCACATAATCGACTTGCTGAAGTCAGTCGCAAACTTCGCACACCGGGCGTCGACCGCGTCGGGCTGTTTCGGCGGGCCTTTCGCGATAACGACAGAATCACCGCGCTCTTTTTCGCGGACATCCTGACTGAACCCGAGTTGAAGGAACTATTTGATGACCTCATGTGGTTGGCCAGCTTCGGGCATGGGGCGGTCCAGGCCGCGAGAGATTTGATCCTGAAATTGCCTAGAGCTTGGGTATTGAGTCATATTGAAACCGCGGCTAACCCGCTCTTGGAGGCGGGTACGTATGACGAATATCGAAGGATTCTGGAGCTGTACGAGCAGATTGACAAAGGACTCTGCCGTAGGCTGGCGCTGAGGGCCAGCGCGAGTACGGACGAAGACGTCCGCGACGCCGGAAATGATTTCCTGCAGCACTAAGACGGCGAGTCTGGAAGTCCGTTGACGGCACCCCTCACTTCCCCGCCGCCTTATCCTTCAACCGCCCCTCCAGGCACGTCCCCTCGTACTTCTTCCTCAGCCCTTCCCACGCCTTCGCGACCCCCTCAGCCGCCGGCTTCTTTCCCGCGAGCTGGCCCTCGAGCGCCGCGATGTCCTTCTCGCCTGCGACCCCCTTCTTGAACGCTGGGTCGGACTCCCAGGCCTTGGCGGCCGCGCCGAGCTTTTCCGCGCCGGGGACGCCCTTGAACGCCGTCGCCCATTTCTTGAGCCGCGCCAGCGCGTCGGTCGGGTAGCCCGCGTCCCGCCGCGCCTCGGCGCGCTTCTGCGCCTCGCCGACGGCGTCCTCGATCCGCTTCGCCAGCTCAGGGTTCTTGTCCTTCGCGCCGGCCCAGGCCTTGCCGTAGTCCTCGCCCGCCACGCCGTCCACGAGCGGCTTCGTCGCCGCGATCCGCTCCGCGAGCCATTTCGCGGGGTCGTGCCAGTCCGCGAGCCCCGCGCTCACCTGCTTGTAGCCGTAGTTGTGCGTCAGCGAGAACGCGCCCGGGTAGAGGCCGAAATGGAGGTGGGCGAAGTGGCCGCCGTTCTCGATCGAGTACGAGAGACCCATCGTGGCGATGAGCTGGCCGCACGCGACCTTGTCGCCGACCTTCACGAAAACCGTGTCGCCGCCGTGCATGTACACGGCGCACTCCGGCGCGTCGCCGGCGTTGTGCTCGACCACGATCAGCGTCCCCATGTCGCTCCCCGTGTGCACCAGCTTCACGATCCCGTCCGCGATCGCGTAGTACCCCGCGCCGTCGAAGCAGCACCCGACGTCCTGCCCCGTGTGGTGCACGGTCCCGTTCTGGCGGAGGTTGGCGAAGGGCTGCAGCGAGCCGTTCACGACCTCGTTCCCCCAGCCGCACAGCGGCCACACCCAGCGCGAGGCCGCGGGGAGTGTGGAAGCGCCGGCGCCGCCCTGCCGCGCGTTCGGCTTCGCGACGTAGTCCGGCGCCGCGGCCTTGACCTTGTCCATCCCGTCGAGGAACGGCGTCAGCATCAGCCCGTCGTCGAGCTTGCGCACGACCTCGGTCGAGACCTTGTCCGGCGCGAGCTTGCCCGCGAGGCGCAGCTGAAGCGCCGCGAGGCAGGCGCGCACATGCTCGTCTCCTTCCGCGTCCTGAAGCGCCTTCAGCGCGTCCGCTGGCTTCCCGCCCGCCACGCCCTTCGCCGCCGCCGCGTCCCACGTCTTGATCAGGAAAATCGCCGCCTTCTCGCGCAACCGCGCTTCCTTGTCCTCGAGAAGCGCCCACGCCTCCGGGATCGCCGTCGCGTCCCCGTAGTGCTCGAGAACGTGCAGCGCCCGGTGCTTCATCTTCCAGTCCGCATTCTTCAGCAGCTCCCGGAACAGCGCCCTCAGCTCCGGGTTCCGGAAGCGCTTCACCGCCTCGATCTTCTCCACCCCCGTCTTCGCCAGGAACGCCGCGATGAGTTTCCCACGCTCCGCCTCGGGCGCCTTCACGATCGCCGCCAGCTCCGCGCGCACGCTCTCGACGAGCGGTCCGCCGTCGCCGGTGTTGACGTCGCCGCCCCAGCCGGTGAGGGCGTGGGCGGGGAGGGTCAGGGCGAGGGCGGCGGCGCAGGCGAGGGCGAAGCGGGGCATCATGCAGTCTCCGGTGAGCGAGCTCGTGAAGAGGCTAACCTACAGGGTACAGGACGTCGCGCGACGAGCAGATCTCAACCGTAATCGCAGGCGCGTCCAGGAGGAGCCGTCGATACAATCCGCTCGAATCGAGATCAGAATCATCGCCGCCATCCTGTGTTCGTGCGTGATTGCCGGTTGTGCGGCGCCTGCTCCAAAATGCTTGGGCGTAGACTGCCTGGAGTCGTCATGGTTCAGGACCCGATCAAGCTTCGACTCACCCAACGCTGCCGGCACGCCGGCGCGGTTGTCGCCATCACGGGCCTCTTGACGCTGGCAGTCCTGGGCGTGGCCCAGTGGCTTGGAGTCCTGGATAGCGAACCGCGCTCGTTTCAGGCCGACTACCTTCGCAGCGACCGTCGCAACGACCTTCCCCTGCAAGGCCCCGCCAGGATGGACATTTCGTTCGCCTCCCCGGTGAGGTTTTCCGCTCTCGACAGCAGGGGAATCCCGAATCCCCGCGACCCATTCTGGTGGCTGGAGTACGACCCGGGAATTTGTCCCGTCGAGCGGCCTCGGATAACGAGTGCGATGTCCGTCGAAACCGCGAAGTAGCGCGCCGTCAGTTCCGTGGCTTCCTCGCCCGGACGTGCAGGAAATACGCCACCACCTGCGCGTCCTGCACCGAGGGCCACTTCGCCACCGCGGCGTCGTCGGGCCGCGGCTCCTCGACGCGCTCGATCGCAAAGCCGGCTTCGACGACGAGGTTGAGCCAGTCGCTGAGGGTGCGGTTGAAGCGCGGGACCTTGAAGGGGCGGAACTGGCGGCGGAGGTCGGCGGGGGCGGAGGAGAAGGTCCATTGCGCGAGGGAGCCTTCGAGGGGCTTGAAGTAGTCGCCGACTTCGACGGCGTACGTCCGGCCCTCGGGGGTGCGGACGTTGCGGCGGTGCGGGGTGTCGAAGCACGGGTGGGTGATCGAGAACTGGAGGAAGCCGCCCGGGCGCAGGACGCGGATCGCCTCGGCGAGCGCGCGGGCGGTCTCGGGGAGGTCCATGAGGCACATGAACGACGTCGCGAAGTCGAAGGACGCGTCCGGGAACGGGAGTTCCACGGCGCTCGCCACGCCGAACGCGATCCCGAGCGGCGCCCGCGCCTCCTCCTCGCGCGCCAGCCGCACGAACGTCGGCGAAATGTCCACCGCCGCCATCCGCGCCCCGCGCCGCGCAACCTCCCGCGTGTTTCCGCCCTCGCCGCAGCCGATGTCGAGCCCCGACAGCCCCTTCACGCCCGGCAGCATCGCCAGGAACCCCGGCGTGTTGAACGCGTCGCGGTACACGTCGAACCCCGCGCGCGCGAGCGTCGTCCACGCCTCGGCGTTGCCGTCCCAGTAATCCCCGGCCTCGCGGTGGTCCATTTCGCCTCCCTGAAACAGAACCGGCCACCCGAAGGTGGCCGTAGTAGTTGCCTGTCCCGCCCGCTCGCCCGCGCCCTTAAGCGCTCTCCTTCTTCTTCTCCTTCTCGCCCTTCTCCGCCTTCTCCGCCTTCCCTTCGCCCTTCGCCTTCACCTTCGCCACGATCGGCTCCTTGCCCTTCGCCATCTCGCCGGTGATCGTGAATTCGGTGGCTTCCTTCTGCGCGGGGAGGTCGAAGAGCACGTCGAGCATCATCTGCTCGATCGTCGAGCGGAGCGCGCGCGCGCCGGTCTGCTTCTCGAGGCCGCGGCGGGCGATTTCCTTCAGCGCTTCGTCGGTGAAGACGAGCGTCGAATTCTCCATGCGGAAGAACTCCTGGTACTGGCGGACGATGGCGTTCTTCGGTTCCGTCAGGACCTTGACGAGCTGCTCGAGCGAGAGCGGGCGGCAGACGCAGATGACGGGGAAGCGGCCGACGAACTCGGGGATCATGCCGAACTCGATGAGGTCCTCGGGTTCGACCTTCTCGAGGAGGTCGCCGATGTTCTTCTCGTCGATCTCGTCGGCGTCGGTCTTGAAGCCGATCTGCTTCTTGCCGATGCGGCGGGCGATGATGCCCGGAAGCGCTTCGAAGGAGCCGCCGCCCACGAAGAGGATGTGGCGGGTGTTGATCTGGATGTACTCCTGCTCGGGGTGCTTGCGGCCGCCCTGGGGCGGGACGTTCGAGATCGTGCCCTCGAGCATCTTGAGCAGGCCCTGCTGGACGCCTTCGCCGCTGACGTCGCGGGTGATGGACGGGTTGTTCTGGGTGCGGCCGATCTTGTCGATTTCGTCGATGAAGATGATCCCGCGTTCGGCGCGGTCGAGGTTGTAGTTGGCGTTGTGGATGAGCTTGAGGAGGAGGTTTTCGACGTCCTCGCCGACGTACCCGGCCTCGGTCAGCGTCGTGGCGTCGCCGATCGCGAACGGCACGTTCAGGATCTTGGCCAGCGTCCGCGCGAGCAGCGTCTTGCCGCTTCCCGTCGGCCCGATCAGCAGGATGTTCGACTTCTCGAGCTCGACCTCGTTGGCCGGGATCGGGTTGAGGATGCGCTTGTAGTGGAGGTTCACGGCGACGGCGAGGGACTTCTTGGTCTTGTCCTGGCCGACGACGTACTCGTCGAGCTTGGACTTGACCTCGGCGGGTGTGGGAAGGGTCTTGATGGACTGCGCGACGCTCGCCGCGGTGGGCGGCTTGGAAATCGCCGACGGCGTGACTTCCGCCGTCCCGGCCGCGCCGGCCGCGCCGCTCTTGTTCTTGTCCAGCCGGATGATCTGGTTGCACAGCTCGACGCACGCGTCGCAGATGTAGATCCCGGGAGGCCCGCTGATCAGGTGGCGCACCACCCGCTCGGGCTTGTCGCAAAACGTGCAGACCCGGCCTTCACCTCTCGTACGACCGTAGCGAGCCATCAAGCCTCCAAGCCGGGCCAGGAAGACTTCTCATGGTGTCGATCCCAGGGCAGGCCCGGCTTGCCCTGGGCGAGCGAAGCGAGTCGAAGGGCCTTCGGCCCCACGACCACCCCGCCCGTTCGGCGTCATTCCGTCCGCCCGGCCCCGGGCGGCGGAATCCTGCCGACGATCGCTTATATCTTCTCCGGCGCCCTCTCAGGCGTCTTCATCGTCTCGACCACTTCGTCCACGAGCCCGTAGGCCTTCGCCTCGGCAGCGCTCATGAAGAAATCGCGGTCGCCGTCCTTCGCCACCTTCTCCACCGTCTGGCCGCTGTGCTTCGCCAGGATCTCGTTCAGCCGCTTCTTCAGCTTCAGGATCTCCTCGGCCTGGATCATGATGTCCGTCGCCTGGCCCTGCGCGCCGCCCCACGGCTGGTGGATCATGACGCGGCTGTTCGGGAGCGCATGGCGCTTGCCCTTCGTGCCGGCCGCCAGCAGCACCGAGCCCATCGAGGCCGCCTGCCCGATGCAGTAGGTCGCGACGTCGCACTGCACGAACTGCATCGTGTCGTAGATCGCGAGCCCCGCGGTGACCGACCCGCCCGGGCTGTTGATGTACATGTGGATGTCCTGGTTCTTGTTCTCCATCTGCAGGAACAGCAGCTGCGCGATGATCAGGCTGGAGACGTAGTCGTCGATCGGCGTCCCCACGAACACGATCCTGTCCTTGAGCAGCCGGCTCCAGATGTCGTAGGCGCGCTCGCCGCGCCCCGTCTTCTCGATGACGACCGGCGTGAGCATTCCGAATGAACCCATTAGCTGGCCTCCGTGATTTTCGCCTTCTCCCTCAGGAACCTGCGGATCTTCTCCTCACGAAGCGTGCTCCGGAGCTCGCTCATCTGGCCGCGCTCCTCCAGCTCGCCCCGCACTTCGCCCGGGTTACGCCTGTACGCCATCGCCATCTGGTCGATCCGGGCCTCGACCTCGTCCTCCGTCACGAAGATCCGCTCCTTCTGGCCGATGGCCTCGAGGAGGAAGTTGGCGCGGAGAGTCCGCTCCAGTTCCTCGCGGGAACTGTCGCGCTCCTTCTCCACGATCTTCTCGGCTTCTTCGGCAGAAACGCCACGCAACTGGAGGTCCAGTTTTGCACGCTCTTCAGCCCGCTCGGCGAATTTGCGGAGAAGCGCCTCGGGGAGCGGGATTTCGTGTTTCTTGAGCAGGTCTTCGAGAATCTTGGACTCGACGTCGCGGAGGGTGGCCGTTTCCTTCTCGGCGGCCAGGCGGCGCTTGAGGTCCGCCTTGACCGCGTCGAGGGTCTCGTAGTCCATCGCCTTGGCCCATTCCTCGTTGATCGCCGGCTTGTTCAGGTGCTTCACTTCCTTAACAACGGCGGTGAAGCTCAGTTTCTTCCCTTTGAGCTTTTCGTCCTTATGGTCGGCGGGCATGTCCACGTCGGCGGTGCGGGTGTCGCCCGACTTGGCGCCTAGCAGCGCGAGGTAGACCTGGGGCGCCGGGTGATGCGCGACCTCGAGGTCCTTCGACACGACGACGCGCATGTTCGCCTCGGACATGATCTCGACGCCGCTGTCCTTGAGCGTCAGGTCCGCGATCACCATGTCGTTCTCGGCGGCCACTTCGGCGGGCATCCATTCCGCCCGCGCCTCGGCCAGCCGGTCGAGCCCCTTGGCGACGTCCTCGTCCGTCACCTCGGACTTGTTCTTCGTCACCGCGACGCCCAGGTAATCCTTGGGCTTGATTTCCGGCTTCGTCTCGACCGTGAGCTCGAAATTCAGCGGCTTGTCGAGCGCGAACTCGATCTTCTCCGCGTCGAAGTCCGGGTCGCCCACTGCCTGGATCTTCTTCTCGTCCAGCGTCTTGGCGATCGACTTCTCGATCAGGTCAACCTTCGCGTCCGCCTCGACGGATTTCCCGAAGCGCTTCTCGAGAATCGGCCGGGGCACGTGGCCCTTGCGGAAGCCCGGGAGGGCAACGGACTGGCGGACTTCCTTGTACTTCTCCTCGACCTTGTCGCGGATTTCGTCGGTGGGGATCTCGACCCGGATTTTGATTTTGCAGGGGCCGAGGTTTTCGATTTCGGACTTCATGTTTCTCCTGGTGAGCTGAAGCGTTCGCGGCCCGCAAAGCGCGTGGCCATAAGTCATTGCGCTGCAAGGGTTTGCGACAATCGCAAAGACCTGCTGCGCGGGACGCAGTAGCGTAGGAGCGGCCAATCCCCATGTCAAGGAAAGCCTCCCCGCTGCGCGGGGAGGAAACGACAAAGAGCGAACTCCCAAACGACAAGGAAACAGCAAGGAAAAGGGACAAACGCCAAGGCGGCAATTAAGACCGCGTACCCCCGCCTGAAGGTTGTCGATTTCCGTTTGCCGTTTCCTTGTCCCTTGAAAGTTGCTCTTTGTCGTTTGCCATTCCTTCCCCCTCACCGTGCGCTCCCTACAATACCCCCATGCTCCTCACCCGCGAATTCACCTTCGAAGCCGCCCACCACCTCACGAAACTCCCTTCCGGCCCCGAACCCGTCCACGGCCACACCTGGCGCCTGAACGTCACGCTCGAGGGCCCCGTCCAGCGCGACGGCATGGTCTACGACTTCGTGAAGCTGGGCGACATCGTCGCGAAGAAGGTCCTGAAGAAACTCGACCACGCCGATCTCAACCGCGTCGTCGCCAACCCCAGCGCCGAACGCGTCGCCCTCTGGGTCTGGAAGCAGCTCAAATCCGTGCCGCTTCTCGCCGAGGTCCAGGTCTGGGAATGCCAGGGCTGCTCCGTCACCTACCGCGGCGAACCCGAAAAGGAGCGCGTATGAGCTGTCCCCCGCCACGCCCGCCGAAGGTGCCCTTCACCGTGACCTCAGCCGAGCCCGAACCCGCCCCCGCGAAATCCGAGTGCGAACTCGATCACTCGATCTGCGTCCAGTGCGGCACGGGAATGAACCTGATCAAGACGAAGTGGATCTGCCCGAAGTGCAAGTGGATCATTGGTTGTTGCGATTGAGATAGAGCAGCTGAGAGCTGCGCCAGGCTGCGTCGGCGCAGTTGGGATCTGCGGTTTCCTTCAAATCTCCGCGTTCCCGCTCCTAGCGGTTGCGCCGGAGCATCGGCTTCTGGACCACTTGTGCTTGCGGGCCCGGCGTCGCCGCCCGCGGCACGCCGAGAATCGCGCGCAGGATATCCACGGAGATCTTCCCGTCCTTCACGCCGTCGGCCGCATCGACGGCCTCGAGCTTGGCAAGGATTTCCGAAGTCGAGACGAGCCCCTTGTCCGAAAGCGTGCGCAGCGTCGCGGCGACGATAAGCGACAGGAACCCCATCTCGGACTCCAGCCGCGCGTGTTCCTGTTTCTGCTTCGAGGAGTTCTCGCTCTGCCGGAACGACTGGTTCGCGAACGCGCGTGACAAAGCCTGGATGCGCGCGGCCTGCACGCTGTCGTTGGTACTGAGGAGCGCGTCAAACAGACCGGGCGTGGGCGGGTCGGGGCGGCGAATCATGGTCACCTCAAAAGCAGTGGGATGCGCCGTGCATCTTACCGCCAGCCTTCGCCAGCCTTCGCCAGCCTTCCGCACTATCCTTCAACAAGCTCCTCCCGCCCCGCCTTCTTCCTCTCATGCATCTTCAACAGCCGCTTCCGCAGCCGCAGCTTCGTCGGCGTGATCTCGAGCAGCTCGTCCTCGTTCAGGTACTCCAGCGCTTCCTCCAGCGTGAAGTCCCTCGGCGGCGCGATCGAGATCGTCGCGTCGGCCGCGGACACCCGGAAGTTCGTCAGCGCCTTCGCACGCGTCACGTTCACGATGATGTCGCGGTCCTTGCAGTGCTCGCCGACAACCATCCCCTCGTACACGTCGTCGGCGTTCTTCACGAAGAAGTCGCCGCGGTCCTTGAGTGAGTTGATCGAGTAGTTCGTCGCAGGCCCCGTGGACATCGAGACCAGCACCCCCGCCTTGCGCTGCTGGATCTCCCCCTTGTACGGCTCGTACCCGGAGTAGTTGTGGTACATCACCGCCTCGCCGCGCGTCGCCGTCAGCAGCTTGCTCCGCAGCCCGATCAGCCCGCGCGCCGGGATCAGGAACTCGTAGTGCATGTGCCCGCGCCGCGTGTCCATGAACTTCACCACCCCGCGCCGCTGCCCCACCAGCTCCATCACCTTCCCCGCAAACCCCTCCGGCACGTCCACCGTCATCAACTCGATCGGCTCGTGCGTCTCCCCGTCCACCGTCTTGAAGATCACCTCCGGCTTCCCGACCTCCATCTCAAACCCCTCGCGCCGCATCGTCTCGATCATCACCGACAGATGCAGCAGCCCCCGCCCCTTCACCTTGAAGACCCGCGGGTCCTCCGTCTCCTCCACCCTCAACGCCACGTTCGACTTCAACTCCCGGTACAGCCGGTCCTTGATGTGCCTCACCGTCAGGAACTTCCCTTCCTTCCCCGTCAGCGGGCTCGTGTTCACGCTGAACATCATCGACAGCGTCGGCTCGTCGATCAGGATCGGCGGAAGCGCCTTGGGGTTCTGCGGGTCGGCGATCGTGTCGCCGATGTCCACGTCGGGCAGCCCGGCGATCGCCACGATCTCCCCGCACGGCGCGGATTCCGCCGGCGTGCGCTTCAGGTTTTCGAACGTGAAGAGCTGGTCCACCTTCCCGGTCGCGGTGCCGCCGAGGCGCTTGAGCAGCACCACCGGCTGGCCGACGCGGATGGCGCCGTTCTCGACGCGGCCGATTGCGATGCGGCCGACGTAATCGTTGTAGTCGATGTTCGCGCACTGCATCTGAAGCGGCGCCGTGGGATCGCCCTTCGGCGGCGGGATGTGCTTCATGATCGATTCAAACAGCGGCTTCAGGTCCATGTTCCCGTCGTTCACCTCGAGGCGCGCGTATCCCTCGCGGCCGCTGGCGTAGATCACGGGGAACTCGAGCTGGTCGTCGGTGGCGTCGAGGTCGATGAACAGGTCGTAAATCTCGTTCAGCACCTCCGCCGGCCGCGCTTCCGGCCGGTCGATCTTGTTCACGACCACGATGGGCTTGAGCCCGTTGGCCATCGCCTTGCGGAGCACGAACCGGGTCTGCGGCATCGGCCCTTCGTAGGCATCCACGAGCAGCAGCACGCCCTCGGCCATGCGCAGGACGCGCTCGACCTCGCCGCCGAAGTCCGCGTGGCCGGGAGTGTCGATGATGTTGATCTTGGCCTCGCCCCAGCGGACGCTGGTGTTCTTGGCGAGGATCGTGATCCCGCGTTCCTTTTCCTGGTCGTTCGAGTCCATCACGCACGTCGCGATGGTCTGGTTGGCGCGGAAGGCGCCGCTCTGGCGGAGCAACCCGTCGACCAGGGTGGTCTTTCCATGGTCAACGTGGGCGATGATGGCGATGTTCCGGATGTCCACGGCTGGGGGGTGTCCTGGTGGAAAGAGTAACTCGAACCCTTCGACTCGCCGCATCCGGAACTCCGGCCGCGGCTCGCTCTGGGCAGGGGGGCGGGGACTATAGCGGGCGGACCCGGGGGGCGCAATGGCGGTCCGAGATCCCGCTCTTAATCAGACGCTGAAATGAGCCCGATTATTCGAGAGCCTGTCTCACGCCCCCGGGAGCGCGAGGGGCGCGCCGGGCTGCTGAAACACCCTTCCCATTTCGCCTCGAGGGTTGACTCCGCCCCACCCCTGCCTATAATCCCCCACGTTCGCGGGCGTAGCTCAGTTGGTAGAGCACGACGTTGCCAACGTCGTTGTCGCCGGTTCGAGCCCGGTCGCCCGCTTGGAACGAGAACGGCCTGCGCAGGACGCGCAGGCCGTTTTTGTTGGTGAAGCGGGCACGAAAAAAGGCCGGGCGCTGGGCCCGGCCTTGGTTTTCTGCCGAAGCTGGCTACCTGCGATTGCGTTTCGACGCGCGCCTGCCGAGCAGCCACAGGCCAAAGAGCACCGGGAATTCCAGACCCGTGAGGCCGCACTTGTTGCTGCCGCCGCCATCGTCGTTGGGGTTGGGGCCGACAACGCCGCCACCACCACCGCCACCCCCGCCTCCACCGCCACCCCCGCCACCTCCACCTCCACCTCCGCCACCGCCGCCGCCACCACCCGACATGTCCACGCCATCAGTCCCGGAACCGGTGCCATACATGGCCACCATTCCCGCGATGTCATCCGGCTGCGGATCCAGTTCGCCCGTGAACACCGGCGCCATCACAGCGCCGGGAACCGAGGTGTGCCCCAGTCCCAGCGCGTGGCCCATTTCGTGAAGCGTGATCCCCTCGATCAGGGACGAGCTCGACCACGACATCGTGCCGTTCAGCCGCACGTTCCCCTCGATCATCGACCCCGAGCTTCCCACGACCGACCCGCCCAGCCCCGCAACCCCCGCAGGAGTCGTCCACGCCTCATCCCAGTACACCGCGTTGATCCCGTCCCCGTACGTCGCGTCCGCCGGCGTCGATCCGCCGTACTCCAGGTCCAGGTTCCCCGCCGTCGTGTCCTCCCAGTCCTGCAGGTCCGCCATCATCAGCAGGACTTCCCCGTCAGCCGTCGCAGGCCCGCCCGCATAGTCCGGCGTCCCCGCGGCGTTCATGTACCAGACCACTTCGCCCGACGGGCCCGGAAGCGGAAACGGCCCCCACTTCGACGGCGGCGAATAAACCAGCGTGTAGCTCCCCGCCACCGTCGCCGCGCCCAGCAGCGCGCCCAACGTCAGGAATCTCTTCATTACTTGCCCTCCTGTCCCTGTCGGGACCCGTTGTGTTTTTTCAAGGACGCCTGTTTCTCGATTTCCTTCCTGTAGCGCGCGATGACTTCCTCCAGCGGCTCCTCCGCTTCGCTCGGCCTCGCCTCCTCAACCGGCCGATCTTTGCCCGTCTGCACGAACGTCGAGTCCGAAAAATCGCGGCGGGCGAAACGGGTGCCGTCGTTGTCGCGGCGCACGAGCCATCGCCCCTGCGCCAGCCCCACCACCGGCGAATAATTCGGGTTCGTGAGGCTCCCCTCCAGGAACACGAGCGTGGAAGCGCCCTCGGCGAATTTCGGCAGGCCAGGGATGTTGTATTCGATGTTGCCGATCCGTCCGCCGAGCTGGCGGAAGGTGACCGTCTCGCCCGGGCGGGCGTTTCCGCTGAGCGACTGCTCGACCCTGAGTTCGATGGTCGTGTAAATCTGCGAAGTCCCGTCGCCGTCGGGATCCTCCCACGAAGTGGAAACGCGGGCGACCGTCCCGAGCACGATCTGCTCGCCGTGGGACACAAGTTCGGCGTCGGACAATCGGATGAGCGTCGCCGCATGGCTGAGCAGCGCCGCCGCGGCGCAGATGGCAACAGCGGTAGCCAGACCTCTGACCATTGCACCCTCCCCTGAAGATGGAATGGTGACTCGAGTTGCAATCATTGTTCCCGGGCGGGAAGGCGCGGATGGAGGACGACGGATACCAGAAACGCGCGGCGTTTTCAAAATGACATATCCGCCACAAAACATTTCAGCGAATCGTGTTGCGACCGTGTCACGCTTAGGAACCGCGAGATTTCAGGGGAAGCGGCCCGGTGCAAGCCGTCGCGTTAAGCTGGCTATACACTGCTCACCGTCGCTTACACACTCGCCACTTCTCGCGCCGCCGGGCCGCGCAGCACCAGCCGATACCGCGGATTCCACTTCCGCGAACACTTCCCGCACGAGTAGTCCACGCGTTTGCGGGTCTTTACTTCCTGCCCGCAAGCCGGGCAGGCATAAACCCACTTGTAAGGCCGCCCCGGCATCGGGCGCGCTTTCACGTCGCACCCCAGCCGGCGGGCTTCCGAGATGAAGCGTCGCCCATGCCCGAGAACGCCCGCGGCGTGGATGAGTTCGTGCTTGAGGGTGTTGAGAATCTCCTGCGGGAAGACGCGGTGATATTTCCAGCTCAGCCGGATCATCCCGCGCCGGTAGTAACACAATCCCGCGCTGCGCGACATCCGGCGGCTCCACTCCACCCGGAACGCCACCCTCTGCCCGGGAAAGAACTCAGCGGCCAGCCCCAACAGCGCAGCGGTAAGTTCATGATTGTCCGGGAGTGCGTCAGTCATCGGTTCCCTTTTTACGCCGCAACCGCATCCGACGTCAACGACACGGAGACCCGGAAACCCGTTCCCGTCGCCGTTTTCGCCGTCCCGGCATTCGCGGGAGAGGGGTGGGGTGGGGAACTGCGGCGTGCGGGCGCGCCCTTCAATCCACCAGTCCTCCCCGACAATCCCCAAAGGCGCGCCCGCCGCCGCAGCTCCCCACCCCACCCCTCTCCCGCGAATGCCCTTGACTCGGGCCCCGCAACAGGCGTAAAAAACCTGTTCGCCCTCTGCGGATTCGGGCACCCTTCACCCCCCCACGGCACCCCGCGACGGAGACACCCCGGATGGCCCTGAACGGACCGCAGAAACCGCTCGGACAGCTGCTCAAGGAAATGGAACTCGTCACCGAGGGCCAGATCCAGGAAGCCCTCGCCCTTCAGCGCGAAAAAGGCGGCGCGCTCGGCAGCATCCTCGTCGAGCTCGGGTACGTGAGCGAAGAGGAAATGCTGCTCGCGCTCGGCGCGCAGGTCGGGATGGAGGTCGTCAACCTCGACGACATGAAGCTCGAGCGCACGACGCTCGAGAAGGTGTCGCCGACGATGGCCAAGGTCTACAAGATCATCCCGGTGAAGTTCGAAAACAACATGCTGACGGTCGCCATGGCCGACCCGCTCAACGTCAGCGTGCTGGACGACCTGCGCTTCATGCTCAATTGCGACGTGCAGGGCGCCGTCTCGAACGAGGACGCCGTGACGCGCGCGATCAACCACTACTACCAGGGCCAGACGGCCACGGTCGAAGACCTGCTCGCGAAGATGGGCGAGGACGCGCTCGCCGACGCCGAGGTCATCAAGGAAGGCCCGCAGGTCGCCGACCTCTCGAACATGGCGCAGGCGGCCAACGCCGCGCCCGTCGTGAAGCTCCTCAACCTCATCCTGCTCCAGGCCATCAAGGACCAGGCCTCGGACATCCATTTCGAGCCGTTCG
Source organism: uncultured Planctomycetia bacterium (assembly GCA_963706735.1). Taxonomy (GTDB): domain Bacteria; phylum Planctomycetota; class MHYJ01; order WSZJ01; family WSZJ01; genus WSZJ01. The sequence continues at coordinate 9,456 of CAVPNQ010000064.1, read as the reverse complement.
AGACGGAATTCAAGGTCCGGTACCGCATCGACGGCGTGCTCTACGAAATGATGCCGCCCCCGCTTCACCTCGCCATCGCCCTCATCAGCCGCATCAAGGTCATGAGCAACCTCGACATCTCCGAGACGCGCCTCCCGCAGGACGGACGCATCATGCTCGCGATCGGCGGCAAGCCCGTCGACCTGCGCGTCTCCACCCTTCCCACCATGTTCGGCGAATCGGTCGTCATGCGCGTCCTCGACCGGTCGGTCGTGTCGCTCGACATCGACAACATCGGGCTGCGCGAAGAGGACTTCAAGCTCATGAAGCTCCTCCTCGACCTCCCCAACGGGATTCTCATCTGCACGGGCCCCACCGGGTCCGGCAAGACCACGACGCTGTACTCCTGCCTGAACTTCATCAACGACGTGAAGTGGAAGACGATCACGACCGAGGACCCGGTCGAATACGATCTCGACGGGATCGTGCAGTGCCAGATCAACGAGGAAGTCGGCGTGACGTACGGCGCCTGCCTGCGCGCCATCCTGCGTCAGGACCCGGACTACATCCTGGTCGGAGAAATCCGAGACCTGGAGACGGCGCAGATCGCGGTCGAAGCGGCGCTCACGGGACACCTGGTGTTCAGCACCCTGCACACCAACGACGCCCCTTCCGCCATCACCCGCCTGCTCGACCTCGGGATCGAGAGCTTCCTCATCAGCGCGTGTCTTGAGGCGATCGTCGCCCAGCGACTCGTGCGGCGCATCTGCTCCAAGTGCAAGAGCGAGTTCGAGCCGACCGAGGAAATGCTCATGCAGCTCGGGCTCCGCCCCGCGGACGTCGAGGGCAAGCGCTTCATGTACGGCACCGGCTGCAACCACTGCAACAACACGGGCTACAAGGGCCGCCAGGCGATTTTTGAGATCATGCTGCTGACGGAGCGGATCAAGAACCTGATCATGACGCATGCGTCGACGGACGAGATCCGCCGCACGGCGCGCGAGCAGGGCCTGCGGGTTCTGCGTGAATCCGGGCTCCTGTCCATCTACGATGGTGTGACCACAATCGACGAAGTCGTCCGCGAGACGCTGTTCAACTAATCCTTAGGAGTCGCGCGCCATGCCGATCTTTACGTACGAAGCGGTCGACAACAAAGGCAAGAAGATCAAAGCCGAGGTTGAGGCGACTTCGCAGCAGGACGCCATGACCAAGGTCCACGCCCAGGGGCTCTTCCCCACGAACGTCCAGCAGAAGCAGGCGGACGCGGCGAAGGGAGCGGTGGCGGGGACGAAGAAGAAGGGGCTGCGGCTGGGCGGCGGCGTTTCGCAGAAGCAGCTGACGCAGTTCACGGTGCAGCTGTCGATTCTCCAGGATGCCGGCCTTCCGATCGTGAGGTCGCTGAAGATCCTGACGGAGCAGATGAAGCCGTGCGCGCTGAAGGGGATCGTGGCGCAGGTGGCGGAAGACGTGGAATCGGGGTCGAGCCTGTCGGAAGCGATGTCGAAGCACCCGAAGGCGTTCGACCGGCTGTACGTGAACATGGTGAAGGCGGGCGAGGCGGGCGGCGTGCTCGACACGATCCTGCAGCGTCTTGCGGTGTACATGGAAAAGGCGCAGGCGTTGAAGCGCAAGGTCATCGGCGCGAGCATTTACCCGGCGTCGGTCATCTCGATCGCCGTGTTGATCGTGTCGGGCATCTTGATCTGGGTCATTCCGCAGTTCAAGGTGGTGTTCGAGGACCTGGGCGCCGAACTGCCGATCCCGACGATGCTGCTGCTGAAGCTGTCGGACTTCCTGGTGGCGTTCTGGTGGCTGCTGCCCGGAGTTCCGTTCACGGGGTACGTCGTTTACCGGATGATCGTGAAGAACAAGGGCGGCCGTATCGCGCTGGACAAGGCGAAGCTGCACATGCCGCTGTTCGGCGAAATCGTGAAGAAGTCGGTCATCAGCCGGTTCTGCCGCACGCTGGGGACCCTGATCTCGTCGGGCGTGCCCATCCTTGAAGCGTTGTCGATCGTGAAGAACGCCGTCGGCAACGAGGTCATCGCGAACGCGGTGCAGATCGTGCACGATTCGATCCGCGAAGGAGAATCGATCGCTTCGCCGCTGGCGCAGACGAAGGTATTCGACGACATCGTCATCAACATGATCGACGTCGGCGAAGAGACGGGAGAACTGGACAAGATGCTCATCAAGGTTGCGGACAACTACGATGACGAGGTCGATGCGGCGGTGGGCGCGCTGATGTCGATCATGGAACCCATCATGATCATCGGGATGGGTATGACGATCGGGTTCATCGTCGTGGCGCTGTTCCTTCCGCTGGTCAGCTTGATCAACAGCATGAAGTAGAGGCTGGCGATAAAACGGCCCCCTCCGCGAGGAGGGGGCTTTTTTTTTGGGGGAACGGCAGGGGAAGGGGTAACGGCAGGCAGGGGTTGGGGTGGGCTGGGGCGGGGGCGGGGGATGGGGCGCACGGAGGGGATCGGGATGGGGGGCGGGGCGCGGGAGGGGGGGGGCGTAGGTCGCTCCACCCCACCCCTTCCCGGGACCCGCCTTCCCCGCTCCCCCGCCCGTCCTGCCGCCCCAGCCCCTGCCCGATCCCCAGCCCACCCCAACCCCTGCCTGCCGTTACCCCTTCCCCTGCCGTTTTTTCCCGTATCATGTCGAAGCCCCATGAAACTCCGCACAAAGGTCTTCGCCTGGGTCCTCCTCACGATGGGCTTCGTTTTCGCCCTCCTGACGGTGAACCTGCTCCTCGAGGACATCCGCCGCACCGATGCCCACCAGGCGAACGTCGCTCAGCTCGTCCAGGTCATGACACAGGACCTCGTGAGCGGCCTTTCGACGCTGGAGTCCCGTGAAGAGCAGGTCGCGCGCCTGGAGGAGCGGCTCAACCGCATCCAGATCTTCCGCGAGTGGCACCTCTTCGACGACGCCGGCAAGCAGCTCCGCAAGGGCGGCTCGCAGCCGCCCGACATCCCGAAGGACACGGCCGTGAAGGACCCGCAGTTCGTGCGGGCCGCGGCGCACGACCAGGCGACGCTGGAAAACCGCGTCTTCGTGACCCGCATCGAGTACGCGCCCGAGGGAACCCGCGAATCCCCCCAGGCAGCGCTTCGCGAATTCCTGGTGCTCCGGGCGCGGATCGAGCACGAGGTCGCGGCCGGGTACGACGTCTGGGACTCGTTCCGGAAAGTCCTCCTGCTCATGGTGCTGGGCACCGGCCTCCTCACCCTCACCATGACCATCGTCCTCGAACGCCTCGTCGTCAAACCCCTCGAGATGCTCGCCCGCGCTTCCGAACGCCTCTCCCTCGGCGACTACGGCGCCCCGGTCCCCGACCCCGGCACCCAGGACGAAATCGGCGACCTCCTCCGCACGTTCAACTTCATGCAGCAGCGCCTCCGCGAATACCACGAGACCCTCGAAGCCCGCGTCGCCGAGGCCACCAACAAGGTCAAGGGCGCCGAACGCCGCCTCATCGTCGCCCAGCGCCTCTCCGCCACCGGCACCCTCGCCGCCGGCATCGCCCACGAAATCAACAACCCCCTCGGCGGCATGCTCAACGCCGCCCGCGCCCTCAAGCGCGAGGGCCTCGCCGCCCCCAAGCGCGAGCAGTACCTCGACCTCATCATCGAGTCCCTTCTCCGCATCCAGGACACCGTCAAGAAAGTCCTCCAGTTCTCCCCCCGCAAGGTCAACCCCCAGGCCGCTTCGCTCAGGGAAATCCTCGACCGCGCCATCGGGCTGGCGCAGTACAAGCTGGACAAGAAGCGGGTCAAGCTGGTGCACGAGGCGCCGGACCGGCTCCCAAACGTCTTCTGCGACCCCAGCGAGCTGGTGCAGGTGTTCCTGAACCTGATCCTGAACGCGATCGACGCGACGGAGGGGGAGAAGGGCGGGATCCGCGTGCACTACCAGCAGGGCGAAGGCGAGGTCGCCGCGTGCATCACGGACAACGGGTGCGGGATGACCGAGTCGGAGCTGGCGCAGGCGTTCGACCTGTTCTACACGACGAAGGGCGCCGAGGGCACGGGGCTGGGGCTCTCCGTCGTCTACAACATCGTCCAGAACCATGGCGGGCGCATCGACGTCACCAGCCAGAAGAACATCGGCACGACCTTCACCGTCACCCTTCCCGTCCACCGCGAGGACCAGCTCGCGCCTCCCGCCGCGATCCCGGCGGTGGCCCCGGAGAACGCCCGGACCTGAGCCGAAAACGGTCAAGTTACCGCCCTAACAAAACCGATACAGACTGAAAGGTCCGTTGATGCTTGGTCGCCTGCCCCCGTTGCGGTATGATTGCTCGCTTCACCACCTGAATCACACCCATGGCTGAGCTTGACGAGCTGAAGAAGGAATGGGACTCGGGACGCCTCGCCCCGATCTCGCGGGATCTCGTCGAATTTGTGCGAAATCACCGCGTGGACATCCTGGAGTACCGGGATTCGCACCTGAAGAAGCTGAAGGGTGCGCGGCTCTCCGACGACCTGGCGATCCGGATGTATATCCTGCAGGTCCGCTCCATCGCGCCGCAGGGTGAGATCAAGGACCAGCTCAAGGAAATCGAGCAGGAGATCTGGTACCGGGGCGAGCACGGCGCGGGCCAGATCGACCGGCAGGAAATCGCGCGGGAGTGGTGCATGAGGCACGCGCCGGGCTGGCGCGACCACCGCGTGATGGCGATCGTCTTCGTGCTGGAGAAGATGAAAGAACAGCTCCTGGCGATCCTGAACGAGGACCCGAAGCCCGTTCGCAGCGCGTAGGCTGATCCCGGGCGGGCGGGCGTGCCGATAAATCCCCGGCACCCATGCGCTTCTCGAAACTCCCCACCGAGGCCGTCCTGCGCTCGTTTCCGCCCCTCGAAGGCGGTGCGCGGGCCGTCAAGGCGCTGGCGCTGTCCGCCGCGCGCGCCGCGATGACCGTGGCGGAGGCCGCCGTCGCCGTGGACCGCGCGGCAAAGCTCTGCGCGGCGGCCCTGCGATCGGGGAAGCGCCTCTTTTTCTTCGGCGCCGGGACGAGCGGGCGGCTGGCGGTGCTGGAGGCGACGGAGCTGTGGCCGACCTTCCGGGTGAAGGCGGGGGCGGAGATCGCGGGCGGGAGGAAGGCCCTGCTGCAGGCGGTCGAAGGAGCAGAAGACGACGCCCGGGCCGGCGCGAAGGCGGTAGCCGGCCTGCGCCGCGGGGACGTCGCCATCGGCGTGACCGCGAGCGGCGTCACCCCCTACGTGGACGGCGGCCTCCGCGCGGCGAAAAAGCGAGGCGTCGCCACCGTCCTCGTCACCTGCAACCCCCGCACCCCCCTGCGCGCCGACGTCGTCGTCGCCCTCCCCACCGGCGCCGAACCCCTCGCCGGCTCCACCCGCATGAACGCCGGCACCGCCACCAAGATCGCCCTCAACGCCATCACCACCACCGCCATGGCCCAGGCCGGCAAAACCTGGCGCAACCGCATGGTCGACGTCGTCGCCACCAACGCCAAGCTGCGCGACCGCGCGAAACGGCTGGTGGTCGAGTTAGGCGAAGTTTCGCCCGCGAAGGCGGAAGCGCTGCTCGGCAAGACGGACAGCGCGAAGGAAGCGATCGTCATGGCGCGGCTGGGCTGTGCGGTCCAAGAGGCTCGCCACTTACTGAGGTCGTCGCGCGGTTCCTTACGACTCGCCTTGGGCGAGTGATCCGGGCCCTTCGCCGACGCACCCTCCCGCAGACTCCGGACAGGGTTCGGGGATTTCTCGTTCCTCGAGATGCAGGAAGAACCCGACGCATTGGGTCAGCGTTGCGGCCCCCCAGGCCAGGAAGCCGAAGTACACCGCGGCTCCAAGATGGAAGACCCATGCGCAGGCGCCGAGTTGGATCAGGGTGCACACGGCAGTCACGACCAGGGCGATGCACGTCCTTATCCGTCCACCGCCAGCCAGCAACAAACTGACTGGAATCCAAAGCGTCGGAATCAGAAACAGGATTCCCAGGATGTTTCCGCCCCGGGCCAGCTGAAATGCGAAGACGAAACAAACCCAACCGCTGACAGGATTGGGGACATCGTCGCTGTCCAGTCCCCCGGAAGGAACAACGACGCTCGGAAGCGCGAACGAGACAACCAGCAACAGAAGTGAGGCCGCCAGCCACCACTTCAGATTGCCGGACCCGCGTGGGACGCAATTCGAGCTCACCTTCGGGAGTCCCCTCTGAATTCACCGTGTCGTTATCTTCGACGAAACCTGGATGCAAACTGTAGGTCATTTGCCAGAGCTTGCTGCTTCACTGCAACGTGGCAGACTGTTCCCATGCGCTTCCTCGGCCTCATGTCCGGCACGTCGTGCGACGGCCTCTCCATGGCGCTTGTCGAAGCCGGCGCCGGACGGCCGCGGGTGCTGGAGCACGGGAGCGTCGCGTGGCCGGCGGCGTTCCGGAAGCGGCTGCTGGCGCTGCCGGGCGCGAGGGCGCCGGAGCTGTGCGAAGCGAACGTGGCGATCGGGGAGGCGTTCGGGAAGGCGGCGCGCGGGCTGGCGAAGAAGGCGGACGTGATCGGTTCGCACGGGCAGACCGTGTGGCACGTCCCCGGGAAGGCATCGCTGCAGATCGGCGAGCCGTCGGTGATCGCGGCGATCACGGGAAGACCGGTGGTCGCGGATTTCCGCCCGGCGGACATCGCGGCGGGCGGGCAGGGAGCGCCGCTGGTGCCCTTCGCAGACCGGATGTTCTTCGGGTCGAAGAAGCACGACGTCGCGGTGCTGAACATCGGCGGAATCGCGAACGTCACCTGGCTCGGGCGCGACGGCCGCGTGACCGCATTCGACACCGGGCCGGGGAACTGCCTGCTCGACGCGGCGGCGCGGCGATTCCTGGGGAAGCCCTACGACCGCGACGGCGCGACCGCCCGCCGCGGCAAGGTGAACTTCCCTCTCCTGGAAAAGTGGCTCGCGCACCCGTGGTTCGAGGCCCCGCCGCCGAAATCCACCGGCCGCGAACTCTTCTCCGACGCCTGGGTCCCCAAACGCGGCAAGCCCGCCGACATCCTCGCCACCCTCACCCGCCTCACCGCCATCACCCTCGCCTCCCAAACCCTCGCCTGCGGCCGCCCCGCGGAAATCCTCGTCGGCGGCGGCGGCTGGCGGAACCGCTTCCTCATCGAGGGACTCGAGACGCTCTTCGGCGTCCCCCTCCGCCCCACCGACGACCACGGCGTGCCGTGGGACGCCCGCGAAGCCGCCGCGTTCGCGCTGCTGGCGTGGGCGTTCGTGAAGCGGGTGCCGGCGAATATTGCGACCGGCGGAAGACCAGCCATCCTGGGGCGGTTGTCACTTCCACCCGGCCGGTGAGTCGCTAGACCCAGCCCTCGACGAACTTGAACGCCGCCCCGTCGAACAGCCCCTTGTCGCTCAGCTTGAGTTGCGGTATCACGAGCAGCGCCAGGAACGACATCGTCATGAAGGGCGCACGCAGCGTGACGCCGGCGGCCTTGGTCGCCTTGTCGATCTCCTGGTACTTCGCGGCGACGGTTTCGCCCGAGTCGGGGCTCATCAATCCTGCGATCGGCAGCGGCAGGACGCGGACGCCGGACGCGTCGGCGAACGCGACGCCGCCTTTCGCCTCGACGAGCGCGTTGACGGCGCGGGCGAGCGAAGCGTCGTCGGCGCCGACGGCGACGATGTTGTGCGAGTCGTGGGCGACGGTTGAAGCGAGCGCGCCGGCCTTCAGGCCGAAGCCCTTCACGAACGCGACCGCGGGGGGGGCGTCGGCGTAGCGGTTGACGACGGTAATTTTCAGGAGGTCGCGCGACGGGTCGGCGACGGCCGCACCGGCGTCGGTTTTCGGCGCGAGGTGTTCTTCCTTCGTGATGATCTCGCCGTCGATGGCGACGATCGCGCGGACCTTGCCGGGCTTCGCTTCCACGCGGAAATCCGCGGGCTTTTTCGGCCCGCAGCGGAACGCGTTGACGATGGCGGCGGGTTTCGTGTCGAAGAGGGTGAGGCCGTTGTCGGCGACGCAGCGGCCGTCGATCCAGGTGCGGAGGACGCGGAAGTCCTTGAGGTCGGCGACCTCGATGAAGTCGGCGGGGTCGCCGATCTGCAGCAGCCCGACGGGCAGGCGGTAGTGGCGGACGGGGTTGATGCAGGCGGCGACGAGGACGTTCCAGAGCGGCACGCCCTTGGCGACGGCGCGCGCGACGAGGCGGTCGATGTGGCCGGCGACGAGATCGTCGGGGTGCTTGTCGTCGCTGCAGAGCATGCACATTTCGGGGTGGTCGTTGAGAAGCGGCCAGAGCGCCTCGAAGTTGCGGGCGGCGCTGCCCTCGCGGATGAGGATCTTCATGCCGAGGCGGACTTTGCCGACGGCCTCCTCGAGGGTGAAGCACTCGTGGTCGGTGGAGATGCCGGCGGCGGCGTAGGTGGCGGCCTGTTCGCCCTTGAGACCGGGGGCGTGGCCGTCCACGGGCTTGCCGAGTTCGCGGGCGGCGGCGATTTTCGCGCGGACCTCGGGGTCGCCGAACAGCACGCCGGGCCAGTTCATCATCTCGGAGAGGTAGCGGACCTCGGGGAGTTCGAGGAGCGCGCGGACGCCCTTCGAGTCGATCGCGGCGCCCGCCGTCTCGAACGTCGTCGCGGGGACGCACGACGGCGCGCCGAAGTTGAACTTGAACGGGACGGTGCGGCCGTTGTCGATCATGTAACGGACGCCGTCGGTGCCGAGGACGTTGGCGATTTCGTGGGGGTCGGAGACGGTCGCGACGGTGCCGAAGCGGACCGAGAGCCGGGCGAACTCGGAAGGGACGAGCATCGAGCTCTCGACGTGGACGTGGGCATCGACGAAGCCGGGCATGATGAAGCGTTGCGGCGCCTGCGGGTAAGGCTCGACGGTGGAGATCCGGCCGTCCTTCACGGAGACGACGGAGGGGGTGATCGTTTGAGTGAGCGGATTGACGAGCTGGCCGGCGAGGGAGAGGCGCATGGGAGGGGAGATTAGCAGAGGTTGGGGAAAACGGCAGGGGTTGGGGAAGGGACGGGCGGGGGTTGGGGTGGACGGGGGATGGGGCGGGGGCTTGGGCGCACGGACGGGTGGGGGTGGGGGAAAGGGCGGGCTGGGGATCGGGGGGGCCTATGACGCCGCGACTGCCCCACCCATTCGCAATCCCGGACTTTCCCACGCCCTCGCCCGTGCGTGCGCCCAAGCCCCCGCCCCATCCCTCGCCCACCCCTGCCCCCCGCCTGAGCCCGAAGGGCGAAGGCGGGCCCGCCCTCCCCTTTCCCCTGCCGTTTTCCCCCCACCGATCCCTTCTGCGGTCCGTGTGTGTGTGTGTGTGTGTGTGTGTGTGTGTGTGTGTGTGTGTGTGTGTGTGTGTGTGTGTGTGTGTGTGTGTGTGTGTGTGTGTGTGTGTGTGTGTGTGTGTGTGTGTGTGTGTGTGTGTGTGTGTGGTTGGTGGGTGGTTGGTGAGTAGTAGTAGTAGTAGTAGTAGTGGACACACACACACACAGGA
>CAVPNQ010000063.1:0-44927 GCA_963706735.1 uncultured Planctomycetia bacterium | reverse complement strand
CGCTGGGCGACCACACCACTCAACGAGCGGCAGGTGAAGCTGCTCAATCGACTGCTCGACGGCTTCGAAGGCAAACTCACCAGCAGCAAGTGGGCGGCTATTGCCAAGTGCTCGCCGGATACGGCGCTGCGCGACATCAACGACCTGCTTGCGCGGGGCGTGCTGCGGAAATCGAATGCGGGCGGGCGCAGCACCAGCTACGAACTGAACGATCTGCCGGAGTAGCCGCGGCTGGAATTGACTTGGCACGTCAGCGGAACAGCGCCTTCATGGACGCCTGCCAACTCATACGGGAGGGGACCAGATGGATGTCGCTCACCTCAACCAAAACAACTCGTCGCTCGATGGCATCGTAGCGATGCCCGCCTTGTGCGCTGGCGCAGCGAGGGCATCGGGCCCAAGTTTCTGAAACTCTGTGGCCGAGTGATCTAGCGGCGGGTCGATATCGAAGCCTACGAGGAATCGCGCCTGGGGTCGTCGACCAAGACGATCGCGGTCCAAGTCAGTGCCGGCTGAGAACCGTTTTCGTCGGTAGCTATCGACAAGTGCCGACGTTTTGCAACATAAAAGGGTTCGCGGCGACTTCGCAAAGAGCCTGTGCAAGGGGCCAAGCCTGGAAACCGCGCCAACACTGGCCTTTCGGGCAAAACAGTCTCAACCGATAATCCCAACCGATAAGGGTTGGAATTTTGGTAATGGGTGGCGGGCGGTTGCCGCCCGAAAAACCGGCTCGCCGGACTGGTGAGCACTGGTTCAAAGCCATGCGTGCTTGACCCGTAGTACTCCGCCAGCGATTCGTTGATCCAGGCCGGGTAGTCGAACTTCGGGTTCAGCAGGTGCGTGAGGTAGTGGTTCGTCTCGTGAAACATCACGTCCAGCGTCAGCCGCTCGTCGTTCCGGTCGTAGTAGAAGTTCAGCTCGATCGGCGCCACGAACCGGAAGTACCCGATCGCCCCGCGCGGCGCGCCACTCACCTGGTAGTACGCCTCTTCATCGTGGTAGAAGCAGACCGGGAGCTTCGGCGTCTTCGCGTCCGTCTTGATCCCCCACTTCCGCGTGAACTCGTTGAAGTAGGTCTCCATCAGCTCCTGGTACTCCTTGCACTTCGCCTGCGGGATCGTGTACTCGAACTTGAAGTGCGCCGTTTCCGTGATGTACCGGTCGCGCCACTCCTGGTGCTTCTTCGCCTCCTCCATCACTTTCTTCGCCTCGTCCGCGCGCTTCTGCACCGTCTTGTCCCGTTCCACCTTCGAGACCCATTTCCCGTCAAACGGCACCAGCCCCTTCTCGATCTTGGCCTTCTCCTCGTCATTCTGCGGCACGTAGTTGCCGCTCGAGTCCGAGAGGTGCGCGAGCACCACCAGGTCCTTCTTCACGAACACCTCGCCGGCCGAGTAGATGATCTTGTACCCGCCCTCGGCCTCGACGATCTTCGCGGCGTCCACGAACCGCCCGTCCTTGAACTGGAGGGTGTCCGCGCCGGCAGGACAGGAGAACGCCGCGGCGAGCGCGGCCGGAAGAAGGAATCGAAGGGGCTTCATCGTGATCCTCGAGAAAACGAGCCGCCCGGGCGGCCTCGAAAGGCTCCCGGGCGGCGGTTGAGTGCGGAAACGGTTACTTCGCGAACTTCTCCCAGGACGCCTGCAGGCCGGCCCAGTCGGCGTCGGTCCACGCCCCGAACGTCTTCTTCTGCACCGCCTGGAGGAACTCCTTCTCCTTCGCGGACCAGTCCTGCTTGCGGCGCTTCTGGAACTCCGCTTCTTCCTCTTCTTCCGTCTTGGCGGAATCCTTCGGCACCGCGGCGCGCGCCGCCTTCTCGTTCTCGGCCACGACCTCGAGCAGATTCTTCAGGTAGTCCTTGATGAGCGTCGAGTGCTTCTTCACGCCCTTGCCCGGCCCCATCAGGTAGCGGACGAGCGAGGTGCACTGGACCGAAACGTACCGGCCGTCCTCGCCGCCCCACATGTCCTTCATCGTCGCTTCGAACAGGCCGCGCACCGGCTTGTACTTGTTCTTCTGCCACCCTTCGCGCGAAGTCTCCTTCTCCGACATGTCGGGCACGAAGTTCAGCTGGCCCGCCTTGAGGACGGCCGTGCCGATGTACTCCTTGAGGCCGCTCTCGAGCCACTGGGGCAGCGCGCCGTAGAGGTCGTCGTTCTTGTCGTGGAAGAACATGCTCAGCAGGCCGCGCCCGAGGTACTGGAGCTCGTACTCGTTCCCGCCGTCCTTGCTCTCGCTCGTGACGAGTTCGCGCGAGTCGCTGGACCAGCTGTCCCCCGAGCCCTTGCTGAAGGCGCGCTCCTCGTCCCGGTCCTTGCAGATGCGGATGATGCAGCCCTGCACGTACCCCGGGCCGATGTCGCCGAATTCCCTCTCCAGCCACATCCGCACCGCCTCGGCGTGCGCGATTACCTTCTCCTGATACTTCGCGCCGGCGTGGTTCAGGATCAGGAAGTGCGCCGTGCGCTTCGTCGTCCACTCCTTCGGCAGGTCCGCGATCGCCTTCTTGTACATCCGCTCTTCCATCTCGATCCGCCGCTTCTTCTGCTGCTCCGGCGTCTCGTTCGGGTCCACGATCTTGATCTTCGGGCCGCCGCCGATGTCTTCCTTCTTCGCGTTCGGGTCGCGCGTGATCAGCTTGAACGTCTTGAAGGCGTTCATGATCGTCGGCTGGAGCTTCTCGACGACCTGCTCGAGGATCTCGCACTCGATCGCCAGGTCCCCCCAGTCCGCCTTGAACACCCAGCAGTAGATCCGCTTCTTCCCCGTCTGCACGAGCTTCTCGATCTTCACCTCGAGCATCTTCACGGGCGTCTCGCCGATCTTGATGTCCTTCTCAGCCGAGATGTAGAAGCCGCCGTCGTGGAAGTTGCGCTTGAGGTAGTCCTTGTAGTCGAGGTACGGGCGCGACAGGTCGATCTCGTCGCCGGGCTTGACCTCGCCGCCGCCGTTCTCGCCGCCGGCCGAGTCCGTCGCGCCGGCGCCCGGGTTGATCGCCGCCTTGTCGAAGATGATCACCCGCATGAGCGGGTTGTGCGAAAACCCGGACTCCCTGTCGTCGTACTTCTTGTTGCACAGCCACTTCGTGGCGATCCATTTCTCCTCGACCTGGATCGGCACCTGCGTCCACTCTTTCGGCGGCTGGAACTGGAACCCGTTCCCCTTGTCCACGTGCATTCCCTGCGCAAACGCGGAGATCTGGGCGCCGAGGGCGAGAAGCGGGAGGACGGCGAAGGCACGGCGAAGTCCGGTCATGCGAGAAACCTCGATTGGGGGCCGACGGACCGGCCCGCTTTTAATGTCAGTGGCGAGATTCCCTCCCCGGGGGAAACAGCTTCTCTGTCCGGTAAGTATGACGGCGGCCGGAGCGCAAAGTTTCCGGAATTTCGAAGTTTGTTTTCCGGGTACGCCGCCGCGCGCTAATCCGTTGCGGGCTGAGGCGTTGCGGCAGGCCCCTTCGGGCGCTGCGTCTTCCACCTGCGATGGATCCACAGCCACTGCTCCGGGTGCCGCCGGATCCACCCTTCGATCGTCGAAGTGAACCGCGCCGTCGCGCGCTCCAGGTCCGCCTCCTGGTCCGCCGATCCCTCCGCCACGAACCCTTCCCCGATCTCGAGAAGGAACCCGCCCTCCGGCCGGCGAATCGCCGCGAAGGGAACGATCGGCGCGCCTGTTCGCAGCGAGAGAAGCGCGGGCGATTTCAGCGTGGACGCCTCGCGCCCGAAAAACGGGACGAAGACCCCTTGATCGCGGGCGTCCTGGTCCACGAGCATCGCCAGCACCTCGCCGCGCCGCAGCACGTGGATTCCCTCGCGCAGCCCGCCCCATTTGGTGATCACGTGAATCCCCGCCGTCGCGCGCGCCTCGTTGAGGGCGTCCTGCACCACCGGGTTCTCGATCGGCCGCAACAGCCACGTCGGCGGGTGACCGAGGTGCCCCAGCACCACGGCGCCGATCTCCCAGTTCCCCAGGTGCGCGCTCACCGCAATCACGCCTTTCCCCTTCGCGCGCGCGGCCCGCAGGTGCTCCTCGCCGACCACGGTCACCCGCCGCCTGAAACGGTCCTTCGAGTACGTCGAAGTGATCTGCATGACCTCGGTCGCCAACTGGCCGAACTCGATGACGGACTGGGGGGCGAAGCGGGCGCCGCCGGGGCCGAGCGCCATTTCCGCCTGCGCGGCGGCGAGCTTGAGTTTGCTCTTCACGATCCCGACCGCCAGCTTTCCGACCCAGCGGCCTGCGGCGCGGGCGGCAGGCTCGGGGAGGTATTCGACGAGATCGCGCACGCGGTCCGCGAGGCCGAACACGAACTGATTGAAGACGGGGCCCCAGACGGGATCGCGCTCTAGTTTCACGGTTGAGAGAGTAACCGAGGGCTCGGAAAAACGGCAGGGGATGGGGTAAAGGCGGGCACGGGCCTGGGCGGGCTGGGGCGAGGGCGGGGGCTGGGGCACCCTGCTCACAGCGGGTGACCAGAGTTGCCCAAGCCCCCGCCCCCGCCCTCTGCCCCCCCAAGCCCTGTCCCGCTCTTACCCCTTCCCCTGCCGTTTTTCCTTCCCCCCGATCGCGTACTCCACCAGCCGGCATTCGATCGGTCCGTTCATCACCACCGATTTCTTCGTGGCGCGCAGCCCGAGGTGCTTCGTCAGCTCCGCGTTCCCCGACAGCACGAACGCCGTCGCGCCGTCACACCGGTGCAGGAAGTTCCCGAGCGCCTTCCACGAACCCTCCAGGTCCTCCCCCTCCCCGAGCCGCTCCCCGTACGGCGGGTTCGTGATCACCGTCTTCGGCGCCACCGCAGGCTTCCAGTCCTTCGCGTCCGACTGCTCGAACGTCACCAGCCGCTCCACCTGCGCCGCCACCGCGCTCTTCTTCGCGAGCGAGATCGCCCCCGGATGCCGGTCCGCCCCCATGATCGCGAAGGGCAGCCGCGACTTCCCGAGCCGCTTCGCCTCGCTCCGCTCCTTCTCCCACGCCGCTTCGTCCAGCTCCTGCCACCGCTCGAACGCGAATTTCCTCCCGAGCCCCGGCGCGCGGTCCGCCGCCCACATCGCCGCTTCGATCAGGATCGTCCCGCTTCCGCACATCGGGTCCGCCAGCGGCGTCGCGCGGTCCCACCCCGCCAGCATCAGCAGTCCCGCCGCCGTCGCTTCGTTCAGCGGCGACTTCACCTGGATCGGCCGGTACCCGCGCTTGTGCAGGCTCTCCCCCGCCCAGTCCCGATAAAGCAGCGCCTCGTCCCCGCGCAGCACCAGCTTGATCGGCAGGTCCGGGTCCTGGGCGTCCACGCTCGGCCGGTCCCCGTAATGCTCCCGCAGCTTGTCCACGATCGCATCCTTCACCGTCAGCGCCGCGAACCCGCTGTGCGTGATCTCGGAGTCGCGGATCGAGGCGTCCACCGCAAGCGTGTACCCCGGGTCCAGGAACTTCGGCCAGTCCACCTCCGCCACGCCCGCATACAGCTCGCGCGGCCCTCGCACCGGCCCCTTCCACAACAGTTCCTGAACGCGGATCGCCGTCCTCAGCCACAGGCACGCGCGGCGGGCGACGGAAGCGCTGGCCTGGAAGGCGACGCCGGCGCGGCCTTCCTTGATTTCGGAAGCGCCGAGGGTGCGGAGTTCGCCTGCGAGGGCGGGCTCGAAGCCGGGGCCGCAGGGGGAGAAGAAGGAGCCGGGAGGGGAGGCGGGCATGGAGGCGCGAAGAATAATCCGTATCCGCGGCCCTTTCCGCGAAATCCGCCTTTATCCGCGTATTCCGTTGCCATTTTCTTTGAAGGTAAGGAATTCGCGGATGACCGCGGATGACGCGGAAAGGGCCGCGGATAACGGCCATGACTCGTAAGATCAGCACCATGCGAACTCTCACCCTCCTCTTCGTCACCTCCCTTGCGGTCTTCGCCGCGCCCCCCGAAAAGAAAACATCGGCGCGCGGCCTCACGTACCACGTCCGGCTTCCGGACAAGTTCGTGAAGGGCCGGCACCCGCTGTTCATCGCCCTTCACGGCGCAGGCGGCGACGGCGACGGCATGATGCGCTGGATCACGGGTCCCCAGTCCACGATCCCGAAGGAGGCCGTGCTGGTCGCGCCCACCGCGGCGAAGGACGGCGAATGGGACAGCCCCGACCTGGACCCGCTCGTCGACCTCGTGACGGCCGTGAAGGCGGAGTACTCCCCGACGCGCACGATCCTCACGGGCTTCTCGCGGGGCGGATACTGGACCTTCCACCTCGGCCTCTCCCACCCGAGGCTCTTCGACGCCGCAATCCCCTGCTCCGGCGGCCTGCCGGGCGTGATGCCCGACAACGACGACGTGCGCCGGCTCCCCTTCTATGTGATCCACGGTGAAGCGGACGACGTCGTGCCGATTTCCGAGAGCGAGCGTTCGGTGAAGGCGCTTGAGAAGGTGTACGTGACGGTGAAGTTCGAGCGCATCCCCGGGCTCAAGCACGACATCGACTGGGCGGCGTTCAAGCGCGGCCTGGACTGGGCGAACGGGGTCCTGGACGAGCGGCAGAAGAAGCTCGACGACGAGGTCGGAAAGCTGATCGTGGAGCTCGAGGAGAAGCTGAAGGAGAAGTCGTGGGAAGCGGCGGCCGGGGTGCTTTCGTCGATCCAGCGCGTCCCGGCCCAGTATGTTCCGAAGATCGCGGGAATCGCGAAGGCGCACATCCTGTCCGACGAGGACACGCTGGCTTTCGCGAGCATCGCCGCGTGCGGGCGCTGCGGCGCCGACGGGATCGCGGCGCTCAAGGGCATCCCGGGCACGAACGAGAAGCTGGCCGTGCCGGCCGCGGCCGCCCTCGGCGCAACCGGCTCCCCCGCCGCCTGCGAGCCCCTGTTCGCCTACCTCAAGACCAGGTCCGACCGCGTCGCGACGACGGCCGCCGAGTCCCTCGCCAAAATCGGCGGCGACCTCGCCATCGCCACTCTGGTCTCCGGCCTGGCCAACGCCGAGTCACTTCTCCCGACAAGCCCGCGCAAGGTCGCGATCCTGGACGCGCTGAAGGCGCTCACCGGCCAGTCGTTCGCGAAGGCGTCCGAATGGAAGAAGTGGCTTGCGGAGAAGAAGTAGCGCGTGAAGAAGCGGATCCCCGGCTGCATGTTCCTGGTCATCGGGTCGATTTTTCCGATCCTGGGCGCGACGATGGCCGAGGACCAGCGGCGGCGGCTCACGACGTGGATGGAAGTCCCGGCGGTGGTCACGGCGCACGAGATTCGCTCGCACACGGACAGCGACGGCGACCTCATGTGCGAGCCGGTCCTCAAGCTGCGCTACATGGCGGACGGCATGCCGCCCGAGGGCGAAGGGCTCCTCGCGATGGAGATGTCCTCGTCGGAGTCCTGGGCGCAGGAGCAGCTCGCGCCGTTCCCGGTCGGGAAGCACGTGACGGCGTGGGCCGACCCGGAGAATCCGGCGAAGGCGTTCGTGGTGCGCGAGGTTTCCGCGATGCCGTACGTGGTGATTCTCATGCCGATGATCTTCGTGTGCCTGGGCGCGATGCTCGTGGTGTTCCCTCCCGGCGAGGGGAAGCAGTACGAGCCGGGGACGACGTGGGCAGGACGGACGTTCCTGATTCTCTGGAACGCGGTGGGGATTGCGTCTGCGGCGCACTACTTCGTGCAGCCCGGCGCGTGGAACGTGGGCGGGGTCGCGCTGTTCGGGATCTATCTCGCGGTCGGGATCGTCCCGATCGTGGTGATGACCCGGCGCTGGCTGCGCATGGGGATCGCCTAACGCCAGACCGCTAATGGACTTATATAATTGATCGAATATTTAGTATAAATTTCCAGTTTTTTAGTTGAAAACGCCATACAACTAATCTATATCCTTCGCTTCCCCGCCGACCCCAACATCCCCCGAACCCAGGAGTCTTCCATGGACCAGACCTCTCTTCGCTCCTTCCTCGAAATCCCCTACGACAAGCTCGAGGAGATGAACCTCGAGGTGAAGGAAGCGCGCATCAAGCGCGTGGACGCCGGCAAGCTGCAGGAAGCGCGCATGAAGTACCTCGCGGACGAGAAGCGCATCAAGGCCGTCACGGTCTGCTTCACCGACCTCGAAGGCCGCCTGCACATGCTCGACTACGACAAGAAGTTCCTGCTCAAGAGCGCCGACAACCTCACGTTCGACGGGTCCTCCATCCGCGGCTTCTCGCAGCAGGCCGAGTCCGACCTGCGCCTCCGGTGCGACTGGTCCTCGTTCTACTGGCTCCCCGCCGACGTCTTCGGCCCCGGCAAGGTCCTCGTCTTCGGCGAAGTCCTCGAGCGCGACGGCAAACCGTACGCCGCCGACATGCGCTCCCGCCTCAAGTCGTTCACCGACGGCCTGTACGCCAAGCAGGACATCGAGTGCCACGTCGCCAACGAAATCGAAGGATTCCTCTTCAACGGCCGCGAAGCCGAGCGCCGCTTCTACGAAACCAGCAAGTTCGACTTCATCTCCACCGGCGGCTACTACCACTCGCTTCCCGGCGACCCGCTCCGCAAGTTCATCGACGGCTCCGCCGAAGTCCAGCGCTCGATGGGATTCGCCAACGAGAAGGACCATCCCGAGGTCGCGCCGTCGCAGTTCGAGATGAATTACTCCTACACCCAGGCCCTCATCGCCGCCGACCAGGTCCAGCTCTACAAGCTCATCTGCCGCCAGGTCGCCGACCGCATGGACATGAGCGCTTCGTTCCTCCCCAAGCCCGTCACCGGCGTCAACGGCAACGGGATGCACACGAACATCTCGATCGCCAAGGGCGGGAAGAACCTCTTCTTCGACCGGAAAGGCCAGGACGGCCTCTCGGCGCTCGGCTGGAAGTTCATCGACCGCCTGCTGCACAACGCCAACGACATCTGCCTCGTGCTCAACGCGAGCGTCAACTCCTACCGCCGCCTCGACCCGCACTTCGAGGCCCCCAACCAGATCAAGGCCAGCGCGATCGACCGCGGCTCGATGGTCCGCATCCCGCTGGGCAACGAGCGCTCCGCCCGCCTCGAAGTCCGCTCCGTCGCCCCCGACGCCAACCCGTACCTCGCGATCTTCACCCTCCTCGCCACCGGCCTCGAGGGCCCCGAGGCCCCCGCCGCCGACGCCGACAAGCGCGCCCGGACGCGCTTCCTGCCCGACAACATCCACGACGCCATCCGGCTGTTCAAGACGAGCGAGTTCGCGCTCAAGCTGCTCGGGGAGGACGTCGCCGGGAAGTACGCCGAACTGAAGTGGGCGTCGGCCGAGCGGTGCCCGAAGGCGCTGGGAACGCGCGTCAAGGTGGCGGAGGTGCAGTTCCACCATGAGGTGACGAATCAGTTCTTGTGGAACCTGTTCTAGAAGCGGTCGGAAGTTGGTGGTTTGAGGGCGGTGATTCAGGCGCGCGGGGGCTTCGGCTCCCGCGCGCTTCTTGTCTCCCGGCCGGTGGACTAGGATTCCGGCCATGAGTCGCGCTGCTCACCAACTCATTTACGAAGAAGCAAAGGCCATTGCAGCGGCCTATGTGGCACGGGAAATTCCCTGCATGTTGCTGGAGCACCTCACGCGGGAGCACCCATTCGGGTGGGTCTTCTTCTGGAACTCGAAGGCCTACGTCGAAAAGGGCGACGCCGGCGCAGCACTCATAGGAAATGGGCCATTCCTAGTCGAGCGCCAAGGCGGACGAGTCGTCCAGTTCGGGAGCGGGATTTCCGTTGAGAGATCGGTGGCGCATTACCAGAACGGTTACAGGTTCGATCGATACGAAATCGTGGTGGAGTCCGTGACAAACGCAGAGATGGTTGCGGATCTCCTACAGAGTGTCGATCTCGTTTTCGTTGTGCCTGAAGAGGCGCACGGAGCCGTCTGGCGAATCCCGCAGATCTACTCGATCACTCAGCTGCGCGACATGCTGACCCGTCAGCCGGTCGTGTTCCAGCGGCAACGGCTTGCCTTCCGCGAAGATGAATTCGACAGGCTTCGCGGATCAGGGGCCTGCCGCGTGCGCTTTTCTGAGGACACGTCGAATGGCGATCCTGGACCGATACCACCAGCGACCACGCCGCGATCCTGATCACTTCCGTTCTAAGTGAGGAGACGATTTACAGCGGCTTTCAGCGGCCCCATGTCCGCCTCCACGACCTTCCAGACGATGTCCCTGTCGATCTGGAAATAGCTGTGAACCAGGATGTGCCGCATCCCTACGATTCCTTTCCAAGGGATCTCCGGCGCCTTCGCGAGCAGGTCGTCGGGCAGCGCGCGCGCCGCTTCCCCGATGATCTGGAGATGGTGGACGATCCAGACCTGGATCAGCTCATCAGTGTCGAACGCATCCCGGCCGCGAGTCGTGTGGAGCTCGATCCGCTCGATGGCCTGACGAATGTCCATCAGCCGCTCTCGCGCGTCCCTCAAAGCAGCACTGCCTCCCGAAGGATACGCGCGCGGATCCGATCCTTGAGACCCTCCGGTGTCGCGACGTCCACGCGGCGCCCCAGGAGATCCTGAAGGTCCATGAGAAGGGCGCCCAAGTCAACGAGGCTGCGGCCGCGGTCCATGTCTACGAGGAAATCCGCGTCGCTCCCTGCGTCCGCTTCGCCTCGCGCCACAGAGCCGAATACCCGGACGTTGCGCGCCCCGTGGCGTTCCGCGGCGCCGAGGATTTCGGCGCGGTGCGCACGCAACGACTGGAGTGTAAGCGGAGCGACGATGGTGGTGCTCATGAGAGGCATTCTAGCGCAACGCGAGGCGTGATCGCAGGCCGACTCGCGAATGCACATCACGTTTGCTCGTTCCCGAGTGAACCTCTCAAGTAACAGTCGATGCCGGGATTTGCGAAACTCCCGCCGATCGACCGGTTAACTGCAGGCGTCGATCTCAACTTGGGAGACCGTTTCCATGCCGAAGAAGCCCGCCACAAAGCCATCCGGCGACGCGAACGAGCACTACAACATCGGCGTGCGGCTCATGGGCTCGATCGAGCGCTCGCTGCGGTCGGGTGAATTGACGGACGCCGAGCAATCCGTCGCGGCCGAGGCCGAAAAGTCGCTCCTCGAAGCGCTGGCGATCGCGCCCAATCACGGGCGGGCGATGATCATGATCGGGATGCTGTACCGGTACACGGGGCGATTTGACGAGGCGGTGGACCCGCTGAAGGCCGCGATGTCCCTGCCGCGCGACTGCGATGACTGGACGAAGGCGGTGGACACGCTGGCGGCGGTGTACATGAACACGGACGCGCACAGGAATGCGGTGAAGCTGCTCGAGGACGCGGTGAAGGACCACGCGGGAGACCCGTATCTCGTGACGAAGCTCGCGGCGTGCCACGACCACCTGGGGAAACCGGCCGAGGCGAAGCGCGTGCTGGAAGCCGGGCTCAAGGCGGCGCCGGGGAATGCGACGCTGGGTTCGGCGCTGGCGGAGGTGAACGACAAGCTCGGCGTGGCCGCGGCGGTCGCCTCGCAGGCGGCGCTGCCGCCGGAGGCGAAGGCGCTTCAGGACAAGGCGATGAAGCTCGGGCAGGCGCTGCAGAAGAAGATGGAGTCGATCATGAACGGCGGGGGCACGGCGAAGGAGCAGGTCAAAAAGGTCGCCGCGGCGCAGGCGGAGTACCAGGCGGCGGTGATGAAGCTGTACAACCCGTAAGGGAGGGCGATCCCGGCGCGGTTTATTTCGTCCTCTTGATCACGTGGAACCCGAACTCCGTCTCCACGATCCCCGAGAGCTTCCCGACCTCGAGTCCCGTCAGCGCCTTCTCGAACGGCGGGACCATTTTCCCCGGCCCGAACACCCCGAGATCCCCGCCTTTCGCCTTCGACGGGCAGTCGCTGCTCGCACCCGCGATCTTCGCGAAGTCGCCCCCGTCGTTCAGCTGCTTGAGAAGATCCTCGGCCAGCTTCAGCGCTTCTTCCTTCGTGCGCGTGATGCCCGGCGGGCAGCGCTCGGTCCCCTTCCAGCGGATCAGGATGTGGCTGGCGCGAAAGGTGACGGGCACCACGACTTTGGCGCCCTTGATGACGTGGAACCCGAACGGCGACTCGACGACGCCGGAAAGCTGGCCTTCTGCGAGAGCGAACGCGGTGTCCTCGAACGCGGGCGCCATCACTCCCCGCGGAAAGGTTCCGAGGTCGCCGCCCCGCGCCTTCGAAGGGCAGTCGCTGAGTTCGCCCGCGACCTTCGCGAAATCCTCGCCGTCGGTGATGCGCTTGAGAGCCGTCTCGGCGAGCGCCTTCGCCTCGTCCTTGGTTCGGCTCACGCTCCCCGCCGCGCGCTCCGCACCCTTGTACGCGATCAGCACGTGAAACGCCGCGGCCTTCGGCGCCAGTCGAATGACCACGAGGTAACCGAGGTCGCAGTCGAACACCTCGGACACCTGCCCGAAGTTCATCCCCGTCAGCGCGGCTTCGAGCTGCGGAATCGAGCACTGCCCCACCGGGATCGCGCCCAGCGAACCCCGCCCGCGCGGTTCGTCGGAATACTTCGCGACCAGCTCGTAGAAGTCGCTCCCCTTCGCCCGCGCCGCCTTCTGCGCCTCTTCGGCCCTCGCCCTGGCTTCTTCCTTGGTGCGCGTCGTCCGGGGAAGCGCCCTGACGGCGCCCTTGTAGCTCACGATGATGGCAGCGCCCGAGAGTTCGTCGGGGGAATCCGTGGCCTTCGTCGGGACCTTCGCGGGGTCCGGCTCGGAATCCTGAGCGAAGAGAGGGGTGAAGAGGCAGAGGGCGAGGAGAAGCGGCGTGAGGCGCATGGGAGCTCCGTTGTCGGGAAGAAATGGGTGCGGGATGATACCCGCCCGGATCTAACGCGTGGAAGGGGCGTCGAATTCCGCGACGTGCCTGGCGATGCGCGCGGCATCGCAGGCCGTGCACTTTGTCGCCGCCCCGCGCCCCGCAAGCACGACCACCGGACCGCCGCAGCGCCTGCACGCGACGCCCTCGAGCGGCTGCACCGGACGGAACCAGGGGCACTCGGTCTTCGGGAGCGACCGCGCCAGCCGCGCGAACGCGGCCGGCGTGTAGAAATTGGCGATCTGCAGCGTCTCCAGCCGGGTGAGACCGGCGAGCGGCTCCAACGATTCGTCGCGGACCTTGAGGTTCGTGAGATCGAGGTGGCGCAGGCTCCCGAGCGAAGCGAGCGGCGCGAGGGTGTGGACGTTCATGCGCGTCCACATGCTCCCCGCGACGGCGAGCGCTTCGAGACCGGGTTGCGCCCGCAGCGGGGAAAGATCCTGGACGCCGATGAACCCAAAGATGCCGAGGGCGCGCAGCGGGGGCAGGCGCTCGACCCAGTCGAGCGACGTCGCCTGGCCGTTGCGTTCCAGGTGGAGGATCTTCAATCGCCGCAGTTTCGCGAGTCCGCCGAAGCCGCCGGCGCGCAGGCCGTCCACGTGCAGTTCCTCGAGCCCTTCAAGGTCCGCAATCCGGTCCAGCTTCGCCTGGTTGACCGTGAACGCCCAGAGCCGCCGGAGTTTCGGGAGCTTCGCGAGGTGAGCGAAGTTCTTCGCGCCGGAGGTCAGGCGCACCGAGTCCGAATCGGACGGCGCTTCGAGGACATCCGCCACGGCCGGCGGCCAGTCGCGGCTCTGCGGGTAAAGCGCGGACGGGAGTTCCGGGGACACGCGCGGACGGCTCAGGCTTCGTGGCGCGAGGAAGTGCGGCTGCGGAAGCGGTCCTCGACGCGTGCGAGGCCGGCCTCGAGCTCCTCGGCGCCGTGCACGATCTCCATGTCCACGCCGAGGACCCAGACGGGCACGGTCCACTCGCGCTCCTTGAGCCGAGCGGCATCCTTCTCGGTCGTGACGAGCGCGTCCACTTCCAGCTCGCGCCCTTCGGCCTCGAGCCCGTCGAGTTCCATGTTCGAGTAGCCGTGGTGGTCGGGGAACGCGCGGAACGCCTGGAGCCGCGCTCTCTGGCCGCGCAGCGTCGCCTCGAAGGCGCGCGGGTTGCCCAGGCCGCAGAAACCAAGGATGCGTTTGCCGGCGAGCGAGTCGGCCGCGGGGCCGCCGCCGAGCGTGTGCGGGGCGCGCGGGCGGTGGACGGCGGCGGCGGTCGGGCGGCCGCCTGAAATCTGGGTGAGGTGGGCGCGGAGAAGGGCGAGTTCGCCGGCGTCGAGCATGTCGGCGCGCGAGACGACGATCAGGTCGGCGCGCTTGAGGCCGTGGGGCGACTCTCGGAGGAAGCCGCGCGGAAAGAGCCGGCCGTTCCCGAACGGGGTCGAGGCGTCCACCATCGCGATGTTGAAGTCGCGCTGGAGGCGGAGATCGTGGAAGCCGTCGTCGAGCACCACGGCGTCGCAGCCGTCCGCGAACGCGCGCCGCGCAAGCCCGACCCGGTCCGGCCCGAGGTAGCGCTTCCCCGCTGCGAACCCTTCGTCGTCCACGCCGCCGACCTGCAGCCCGTAGCCGCGCGAGACGACGCCGACCTTGAGACCCTTCGACTCCAGCCGGCGCGTAAGCATCTCGACCATCGGGGACTTGCCGGTGCCGCCGAGGGTGATGTTGCCGACGCCGATGACGGGACCCGGCAGGCGGTGGCGGCGGCGGAGCCCGAGGGCGAAGGCGGCGGCCCGCAAGGTCAGCGCTCCGCCGTAAAGCGCGGACAGCGCCGAGAGGCCGAGGCGCGACAACGCGGCGCCCGGGCCGGTGCGGCGGCCGGTGACGATGTCGAACCAGGATTTCTGGGAGGAAGGCGACATGGCGGGTCCCCATTGTATATCGGCAAGGGGGGAGAATTTCCTTGGGGCGGCAAACTGGCGGCGGTCTCGGAAACAAGCCTCCCGCCGCCGACTGTGATATTTTCACCGGCCTATGCGATCCCTCCTCACGGCCGCGCTGCTCCTGTCCGCCCTCTCCTCGTTCGCCGAATCCCCCCGCGAATGGCTGGTCGCGGGCCCGCTGAAAGGAAAGGGGCGCGGGCTGGTCTCCGGCGACGCGCTCGGCGAAGTGCTCTTCGCCGGCGAGACGCCGCGGTACCCGAAGAAGGGCGACAAGCTCGGGGATTTAGAGTGGAAGGCGATGACGGCGAACGCCGAGGGGGCGATCGGAGGCGAAGAGCTGGCGCCGGGAGCCGCGTACACGGTCGTCACGTCGGACTCGGACCGGGTGGCAATCCTGAGCTGCCCGGGAGCGGGGACGACGTACGTGAACGGCGCGCCGTTCGGGACGGACCTTTACGCCTCGGGGGTCGAAGGGGTGCCGGTTTTCCTGCGCAAGGGAGACAACCACGTCGTCTGCCGGGCGGGGCGCGGGTCGCTCACGCTGGCGATCACGGATCCGCCGGCGCCGGTCTACCTCATGGAAAAGGACGCCACGCTGCCGTGGCGCATCGGCGGCGTGAACCAGGGGACCTGGGGCGCGGCCGTCGTCGCCAACGCCACGAACGACTGGATCCGCGGCGCCACGCTCGAGTACGGGAAGGTCAGGGCTCCCCTGCCGCCGCTTGCGCCCCTGGCCGTCTACAAGGCGCCTTTCCTGGTCGGCGAGGGAGAGAACGTCACGGTGACGGTGGCGTGGGAAAAGAGCCGGCACGCCATGACCTGGAAGATCCCGGTTCCCAAGGAGCCCGGAGGGTTCCAGAAGACGTTCCGGTCAAAGATCGACCGCTCGGTGCAGTCCTACGGCGAAACGCTCCCCGCCAACTTCGACCAGTCGAAGGAATACGCCCTGGTCCTGTCGCTTCACGGCGCCGGCGTCGGCGCGGACGGACAGGCGCGCGCCTACGCGCCGCGCGACTGGTGCGGCGTCGTCGCCCCCACGAACCGCCGGCCGTTCGGGTTCAATTGGGAGGAATGGGGGCGGCTGGACGGGCTGGAAGTGCTGGAGCAGGGGAAGAAGGACTTCCGCGTGGACGAGTCGCGCATCTGCCTGACGGGCCACTCGATGGGCGGGCACGGCGCGTGGCATTTCGCGGTGACCTATCCCGACCATTGGGCGTGCGTCGCGCCGTCCGCGGGCTGGGTCTCGATCTGGACCTACCCGTTCGGCGTTCGCGACGCCGCGGCGGACTACGCGAAACTGTTCCGCGCCTCGGCCTCCCCTGCCGACACGCTGGGGCTCGTGCGGAATCTCGACGGACTGCCGGTGTTCATCCTTCACGGCACAGCGGACGACAACGTGCCGCCGGCGCAGGCGGAAATGATGGTGGAAGCTCTGAAGGGCTTCCACAAGGACTGGCGATACGTGACGAGGGAGGGCGCCGGGCACTGGTGGAACGGGGACGCCCCCGGCGTTGACTGCCTGACGCTTCCGGAGATGTCGGACTGGATGCAACGGCGGCGGCGGCCGGACAGCCTGGCGAACTGGGAGTTCCGGACGTTCTCGCCGGACGTGTCCTCCTCGTGCCGCGGCGTGGAAATCCTGGCGCAGAAACGTCCATACGCGGTCTCGCGCGTGCGGGCGTGGCAGGACGAATTCTCGGCGCGGTACTTCGAGACGGAGAACGTCGTTCACATGCGCGTCCGCGAACCGAAGGAATTCACGCTCGACGGCCAGGCGTTGAAGGCCGGCGAGTACCACCGCGACGCCGCAGGCAAATGGGCCGCGGGCGCGCCGGGCGGGCTGCGCAAGACCCCCGCGCTCCAGGGCCCCTTCACACAGGCCTTCCACCGGCCGTTCCTCTTCGTCGTCCCCACCGGCGGGTCCGCGGAAGAAACCGCCGACGCCGTCGCCCGCGCACGCTTCGACGCCGAAGTCTGGTGGTACCGCGGCAACGGCCGCGCGTCGGTCGTCCTGGACACGGACGTCACCGCGAAGGACTGGAAGAACACGAACCTGATCCTGCTGGGAAGCGCCGATTCGAACGGCTGCTGGAAGAAGATCGCGGACCGGCTTCCGTTCCGCGCGGCGCCGGGGGAGATCCGGATCGGCGCGGACGTGCTGAAGGGCGACCTCGCTCTGGCGGCGGTGTACCCGAACCCGGACGCGCCGACGCATCTCGTCGCGGTGATCGGCGCGAGCGGCCCGGCGGGGCGGCGCGCGTGGCAGGCGCTTGGGTGGTGGCATCCGGACACGGGGTCGCCGGACGTGCTGTGCTGGGGGACGGACGTGCAGGAGAAGGGAACGGACGCGGTGCGCGCGATCGGGCACTTTGGCGCGGACTGGAAGCCGCAGGAAGGAATGTGGGAGGTCAGGAAGTAGAAATGTCCTTATCCGCGGCTGTTTCCGCGTCATCTGCTTTCATCCGCGAATTCTGTTTTTCCGTGTGAAAGGAATTCGCGGATCACGCGGATTTCGCGGAAACGACCGCGGATGACGACTCTGCTTCAACCCTTGTCCTTGACCTCCGTCCCCGCGCGGGCGGACACTTCCACCCATGAGATCCCTCCCCCTCCTCGCCGCTCTCCTTCTCCTCGCCGGCTGTTCCAGCGACCCGGCGCCCGCAAGTCATCCTCCGCCCGCCGGGCACCGCGAAGCCGCGCCACCCCCGCCGGCCGATCCGCCTCCGCAGGCGAAAGACCCGGGCCCGAAAGAGCCGGAACCTGCGCCGCCGCCGCCCGACCCGGCCCCGCCGGCCGCGCCGCGGATCCTCGCTCACACGCTCTCGATCTCCCTCGACCCCGTGACACACACGCTCGATGCCAGCGACGCCATCGAACTCGAAGGCGCCGGCATAAAGTCCCTCGACCTCGACCTCAACCCTTCCTTCAAAGTCGCCGCCGTGACCTTCGGCCGCCTCGCCGCCGAATGGAAATTCCACGACGGCGGACTTCACGTCGATTTCCCAGCGCCGTCAGAAGAGCGCTTCACCGTCACCGTCACGTACAAGGGCATCCTCCACGACCCGCCGCACCGCGATGAAGTCCGGTTCGTTGTCGGCGAGAAGTGCGACGGCACCATCCAGGCCGAGGGCGCGTTCCTCCCCGGCTCCGCAATGTGGTACCCCGACATCCCGAACTCCATGGCGCGCTTCACCGTCACCGCAAAAGTCCCGGAGGACTGGGAGGTCATCGGCCAGGGCGCGCGGCACGAGTACGACCCGAAGACGAGGAAGGCGACGTGGTGCGACCCGGTGCCGGCGGACCGGCTCGACGTCGTCGCAGGGCCGTACGTCGCCGAGGAACTCAAGTCGGGCCGCGTCACGATCCGCTCGTACTTCTTCAAGGAGGACGTGTCCCAGGCCGAGGCGTACCGCAAGGCCGCCGCAGACTGGGTCGATCACTGGTCGAAGCTCCTCGGGCCCTACCCGTACGACGACTTCTCCGTCGTCGAGAACTTCTTCTCCACGGGCTACGGCATGCCGGCCTTCACCCTCCTGGGCCAGGACGTCATCCGCATGGGCCCCCGTTACCTCGGCGAGGGCGGCCTCGGCCACGAAGTCCTCCACTGCTGGTGGGGCAACGGCGTCTTCATCGACGGCGGCAACTGGTGCGAAGCCGCCACCACCTACTGCTCCAACTACCACTGGGTCGAGTTCACCCAGGGCGACGCCGCCGCGCGCAAGTACCGCCGCCACCAGGCCGTCCGCTTCTCCATGCACGTCAACGACGCCAACGATTACCCCGTCCGCAAGTTCATGGGCAAGGTCAACGAGGTCGACAACGAGATCGGCTATTCCAAGGGCTCCATGCTCTTCCATCTCGCCCGCCGCCGCATCGGCGACAAGGCGTTCTGGGCCGCCCTCCGCCGCATCGTCAAGGACCGCACCGGCGCACGCGCTTCGTGGGACGACTTCCGCATGGCCATGGAAGCGGAGTCCGGCGAGGACCTGTCGAAGCTGTTCGCGGCGTGGCTGGACGGGAAGGGCGCGCCGGAGCTGGCGCTGGCGCGGACGGAGAAGGGGATGAAGCTGACGGTGGCGGGGCCGCTGAAGGACCTGCGGGTCCGTGTGCGGACGACGCTTCGCGAGGGCTCGGCGGACACGGACGTGGAGGTGAAGGACGGAGTGGCGGAGTGGGCGATTCCCGCGAATGCGACGCGGGTCGAGGTGGACCCGGACGCCGACATCTTCAGGCGCCTGTCGCCCCAGGAACTTCCTTCGTGCCTGAACCGCGTCGTGGTGGCGCCGAAGCAGGCGGTGGTGCTGCCCGACGGCGACCTGGCGCCTTACAAGGAGCTGCTCCTCCGCCTCGAGGGCTGGGAACAGATCAAGGGCGCGGAGGCCACCCCGGAGAAGCTGGCCGGCCGGTCGCTCCTCGTGCTCGGCGGCCCCGATGCGAATGCGCTGTCGAAGCGCTGGGCGACGGACGGGAAGCTGAAGTTGGCGGGCATCGAGGTCCGCGCGGACGGATGGACCGCGGACGCCGAGGAGGTCAAGCTCGGCCAGGACCGCGCGCTGCTCGTGTCGTTCGCTTCCCCCGACGACCCTGCGCAGCAGGCCGCGCTCTTCTTCCCCGCCAGCCCCGCGGCGCTCAAGCCCGCGCGCCTGCTCCTCTACTACGCCTGGGACTCCTGGCTCATCTGGCGCGACGGCAAGATCGCCGCGCGCGGCGAATTCCCCGTCGCCAACCCGCTCGCCGTGGACGTGAAGTAGCGGCGTGCGCGCCACCCTGACCGAGGGATCCGCCCGCGAACTCGAGCTCTCCGCGAGCACCGGGGAGTGGCTGTCGTTCGCGGAAGTGCTGGAGGCAGGAGGCGGCCAGGTGAAGTGTTCGTCGCAGCGCCCGGATTCGCCGCTCGAGATCCGGCTCACGCGGCTGGTCGTCCGGCCCGAAGACAGGACGAAGCTGCT
Source organism: uncultured Planctomycetia bacterium (assembly GCA_963706735.1). Classification (GTDB taxonomy): domain Bacteria; phylum Planctomycetota; class MHYJ01; order WSZJ01; family WSZJ01; genus WSZJ01. The sequence goes on along the minus strand of CAVPNQ010000063.1, from coordinate 25,316 downwards.
GATCGGCGCGGGTTCGACGGAGGCCGTCGTCAGCGGCTCGCCCGAAATTCTCGGGCAGTTCGGGCGCCTCGTTCGCGAGTTCGCGAACAAGTCCCGCCGCGGACAGATCGACCCGATCGTCAACCGCGGGCCGGAGCACTTCATCGACCCCGCCAGCATTCCCACCCTCTTTCACCTGGGCGGCGAGGCGGCGCACCGGGACGGCGACGTCGGCGGATAGGAGGCTTGCTTGACGTTTCACTCCTTTCGGCGACCCTTGCACTCATGACCGCACGCTCTTCGCCCGCCGTCCTCGCCGTCCTCGGCGCTTCCGTCCTCATCGGCTCATTCGTGCTGTTCACGCAGGAGAAGGTCCGCGCGCGTCCCGCGGCCGCGACGCCGGCCATCGGCTCGCCGGGGGCGCTGTTCGACGACGTGCGCGCGCTTTCCGCCCCGTCGATGAAAGGCCGGGCGGAGGAAACCGGCGGCGCCGCGATCGCCGCCGATTTCATCCACCTGCAGTTCCGTTCGCTCGGCCTGCGCGTCGAGCGCCAGCCCTTCGAGATCCCGCGCCGCCGCCTGCTCGCCGAAACCTGGCTCCAGGTCGGCAGGGAAACGCTCGCGCCCGGCCGCGATTTCGCCCCGCTGACCTGGAGCGGCCGAGGCACCGCGTCCGGCGCGCTCACCCCCGGCCTCGCCGCGCGCATTTCCCGCGACACCGCTTCCCTCTCCGGCGCGATCGCCGTCGAGCGCATCTCGGGCCCGCCCGGCACCTACCGCCCCTACGATCCTCCCCTCGCCGAACGCGTTCTCGCCTACCAGGACCTCGGTGCGGCGGGCGTCGTCTTCGTCGCCGATTTCCGCGACCCGGACGGAGGAGGAGAAGCGGCGTGGGCGTCGCGGCTCGACGAACGCACCGAAGCGCGCCTGCAGGCCGAGCCGGACGGGGTGCGCGGGTGGAGCCGGGATCGCGCGGCCGTGGGCGCCCAGTCCCGCTCCCCGCGCCCGTCGCGCGAGCTCCGCATTCCCGCGGCACTCGTCTCGTGGGACGTCGGACGTCGCCTGGACGAATCCGCCGCCCCGATGGCCAGCCTCGCCGTCGGGATCGAGGACGAGCCGCTCGCCGGCGCCAACGTGATCGGCCTCCTTCCCGGCAGCTTCCCCGGCCGCGCCGCCGTCATTCTCTGCGCCCACTACGACTCCCACGGTCTCCAGCCGCCGTCCCCGGGCCACCCCGAGGGCCGCTGGTTCCCCGGCGCCGGAGATAACGCTTCCGGCGTCGCCGTCCTCCTCGCCGTCGCCGAGGCCCTCGCCCGCGACCCCCGTCCCCTCCTCCGTCCCGTCATCTTCGCCGCCGTCGGCGGCGAGGAACTCGGCCTCCACGGCTCCCGCGCCTTCGCCGCCGCCCTTCCCGGCTTCCGCGGCGGCGCCCTCTGCGCGTTCAACGTCGATATGGCCGCCCGGAACGCCGAGGGCGAAATCACACTCGTCGGAAGCGCCTTCGCACCGGACGTCTTCGGGATCGCGAAGAGCGGCATGGAACACGCAGGCCTCGTCGTGCGCACGACGACCGCAAAGGGAAACTACCCGATCGATTTCACATTTCGCCACGGCTCCGACCACTGGCCGCTTCACGAGGCCGGGGTCCCCTCGATCCTGGTCACCTGCTCGCGCTTCCCGGGCGGCGACACGCCGGACGACACGGCCGACCTGTGCTCGCCGGCGAAGCTGCGGCAGGTCGCGGAGGGCGTCCTCGCGGCGGTCTGGGAAGCGACGCGGCGCCCGGAGGCGTTTGCGGAACCGATCGATGCGGTGGTCAAATTTCCCGGGGAAAAGTAGTATCCCGAGCCGGGTCGGGGAGTTTCTGAGTTTCATTGACCGTGAACGGAGGAAGTCATGGCCATCGTCTTTTCGTGCCCGTGCGGGCGGAAACTGCAGGTTGCGGAAGAACTCGCCGGCAAGCCCGTTCGCTGCCCCGCGTGTTTCCAGGTCACGAACGCCGCGGAGAAGACGCCCGAGCCTGAGCCGCCGATTGCGCAGCTGGCGCCCGAAGAGCCGCCACCCGAGCGCGCCGGCCTCGTCGCAAGGCCCCGGCACGGAGCACCCGCGCGCGCCGAGGCCAATCCGGCGGCTCGCGTTTCGAAATTGTCGGTTGCGGGACTCGTCGTCTCGGGCGCCGCGCTTTATCTCGGCGACCTTCTCGGAAGTTTCTCGATCGCTATCCTCGGGGGGCTCCTTGGCGCGGTCATTTCGCTCATCGCGTGGGTCCGGGTCCGCGCGTCGGGCGGCAAATTGCGCGGCTCCGGGTTGGCGACCACCGGCGCCGTCGTCGGGATCGGGGGCGCCGTGTCCGGACTCCTGCTGATCGCGATCGCGATCGCGTTCCTGATCGCGGTCATATATCTCGCCGCGCAATTCTTCCAGATGTTCCCGAGCGGTCCGACTACCTGCCGCTGAGCCAGGAGGTCCTTCCCGCGGCGCTTCTACACCCTGTTCCGCCCCAATTTTCGTTTTTTGTTTTTCGTTTTTCGTTTTTCCTTTCGTTTCAGTTCGTTCTCCCTCCCCCCCTATACTCCTCCCTCCCCCTCAGGAGCCCCGCGTGGATACCCCCCCCCCGCGGACCTCGCTCCCCCCCGAGCGTCTCCGGACGCTCGAGGAGGCGCTCGAGGTCCGGTTCGACAACGCCGAATTGCTGATGCGCGCCCTGGTCCACTCGTCGGCAAAGGACGCGACGCTTCCCTGCAACGAGCGCATGGAATTCCTCGGCGACTCGGTCCTCGGCCTGGTGGTGAGCGAGCACCTCTACCACCTCTTCCCCGACTTCCCCGAAGGCGACCTCTCCGCCATCAAGTCGGTCGTCGTCAGCGCGACGTCGCTCTCCGCGTGCGCCAAGACCCTGAACCTGGCCGATTTCGTCATCCTGGGGAAGGGCATCCTGCAGAAGAAAACGATCCCGGACTCGGTCCTCGCCAACGCGCTCGAGGCCACGATCGCGGCGATCTACATGGATCGCGGGCTCGAAGCGGCGCGGGTGTTCGTGCTGAGGATCCTGAGGCCGCGCATCGAGGAAGTCCTGAAGGACCAGCACGCGAAGAACTGGAAGTCGCTGCTCCAGCAACACACGCAGAAGGAGCTCGCGTGCGTTCCGCAGTACCGCGTCGTGGGCGAGACCGGGCCGGACCATGAGAAGGCCTTCGAGGTGACGGTGGATGTCGCCGGAAAAACGTACGGCCCCGGCGGCGGCAAGACGAAGAAGGACGCGGAGCAGCAGGCGGCTCGGATCGCGTTCGAGGCGATTGCGGCGCGGCCTGCGGAGACGCCGAAGGCCTGAGGCGAGGGTCAGACGCTGGCGCAGGCCGGGGCAACCGGGATCGGGTCCTCAGCCTCCTCCCTTCGGCCCCCAGGCATCGCTAACTCCCGACGCGACATGATCTTCCGCCCACAGGGCGGAAATTCAGCCACCTGCGGCCCGGGCGTGTTAGCCTCTGCGCGCTCGCCGGCAGAAAAGGAGGCCGGCCTCCTTGACCCTACTCGAACGCCTCCGCGACCTGGTCTTCGGCAAGCCCAAAGACCCCACCGACCCCCGGATCTTCCACAAGCTCTCCCTCATCGCGTTCTTCGCGTGGGTCGGGCTGGGGGCGGACGGACTTTCGTCGTCGGCCTACGGGCCGGAAGAGGCCTTTAAAGCGCTTTCCAGCGAGGGGCACCGCCCGCTGGCGCTGCTGCTCGCCATCGCGACCGCCGTGACGGTCCTGATCATTTCGCAGGCCTACAGCAAGATCATCGAGGTCTTCCCCGCGGGAGGCGGCGGATACGTCGTCGCCACCAAGCTGCTCGGCTCCGGCGCGGGCGTGGTCTCCGGTTCCTCCCTGATCGTTGACTACATCCTCACTATCGCGATCTCATTCGCCTCCTGCGCCGACGCCATCTTCTCGTTCCTGCCTCCGCAATTCCTCCACTACAAGATCTTCTTCACCCTCTCCCTCGTCGTGATCCTGACCGCCCTCAACATCCGGGGCGTGAAAGAATCCACCCTGGTCCTCACCCCGATCTTCCTCATCTTCATCGCCACCCACGCCATCGTGATCGGCTACGGAATCCTCGCCCACTCCACGGGCATCACCGGTATCACGCGCGACACCGGCGCCACCCTCCAGCACGCCTGGAATACCGGCGGCATGTGGAAGCTCTTCATCGGCTTCATGTTCGCCTACACCATGGGCGCAGGAACCTACACCGGCATCGAAGCCGTCTCCAACTCCATGAACGTCCTCCGCGAGCCGAAAGTTGAAACGGGCAAGCGGACCATGCGGTACATGGCCTGGTCGCTCGCCCTGACTGCGGGCGGCATCCTGCTCTGCTACCTCCTCTGGGAGGTCGAAGAACGCCCCGGCAAGACGCTCAACGCCGTCCTGATCGAATCGATCGCGGCTTCCTGGAACGCCTCCGGGCCCGTCTTCAAGGGGTTCGTGATCGTCACCCTCCTCTCCGAGGCCGCCCTCCTCGTCGCCGCCGCACAGGCCGGCTTCATCGACGGCCCCAACGTCCTCTCCAACATGGCCGTGGACGGCTGGTTCCCGAAGCGCTTCGCCCACCTCTCCGACACGCTCGTCCGCATGAACGGGGTGCTGCTGATGGGCGGCGCAGCGGCGGCGATCCTGGTGGGGACCGAAATCGTTGCACGCCGGCAGGCTGCAGTCGCGCACGGCGGCACGCAGTCGATCGTCGGGACCCTGGTCGTCATGTACTCGATCAACGTGTTCATCGTCTTCGTGCTTTCGCAGCTCGGGATGTGCGTCCACTGGATCAAGGCGCGGCGCCGGACCAAGAACTGGCTCCGGCACTTCATCGTGAACGGCATCGGCCTCACCCTCTGCGGGACGATCCTCGTTTTCACGGTCTGGCAGAAATTCACGAAGGGCGGCTACGTCACGCTGCTCATCACCCTTTCGTTCGTGGCGGTCTGCGCCTGGATCCAGTCGCACTACCGCGGCGTCTCGCGCCTGTTGCGTAGGCTCGACATGGCATTCCGGGACATTCCCGAGGCGCACACGGACCTGGGGATCGTCAACCCGCCGGAATCCGCGCCCACCGCAGTGCTCTTCATCGGCGGCTACGGCGGGTTCGGGATCCACACGTTCTTCGCAATCCACAAGGCGTGGCCGAAGTACTACCAGCGCTTCATTTTTCTCTCGGTGGGCGTGGTGGACACGGCGCACTTCAAGGGTGTCGAGGAAGTGGAGAACCTCGAGCGTGAAACGGAGAACACCGTGCGCAAGTACGTCCGGCTCGCGCGCGGCCAGGGCTGCTACGCGGTCGGCGAGTACCGGATCGGTCCGGACGCGGTCGAGCTGATGATGGAGATGGCCCGCAAGGCGCGGAAGGACTACCCGCAGTGCGTGTTCTTCAGCGGAAAGCTGGTGTTCCCGAACGAAAACTGGATGACTCGCCTGCTGCACAACCAGACGGCCTACGCGGTGCAGCGTGAGATGCAGTTCGACGGCATGACGATGATCGTGCTGCCGGTGCGGGCGATATAGACCCCGGTGCATGGCCAGAATTGCAGGCGCTTCTGAGGGAAACTTGACTCGAGCCATGGCCGCGAAAAGGCAAACGCAAAATTGCGAAACACAAAGCCAAACGCCAAAAGCAAAACAGAGAACTCAATGCACGGATGATGCCACCCGGCAAGCCATTCGACGAACGGCCCGACTTGTCGTTTGCGGTTTGTCGTTTGCTTGAGGGTTCTCCTTTTTGTCTTTGCCATTTCCCCTCCCGGCCACCCTGCAGTACCGGCCATGCACCCTATAGCCCGCCCCGCCGTTGCCTCCGCCCCCCCCCGCAGGCTATCCTGACCATCCTCGCAACGGCCGCAGGGGCCCGAAAACCCCTTCGGCCGCGGCGCTGTTTTCGTTTCGGGGCTCAAAGTGAAGGAATTCGCCCTGCTGGCGCGGACGCTGCCTGAAATCCAGGCGGCGATGGTGGTGGTGCGCGACCGCGGGGCGGTGGACCTGGGCGGATTGTGGGGATCCAGCGCGGCGCTCGTTGCGGGAGCGCTGGCGAGCGCGCCCGCAGCGGAGGACGCGAAGAAGAAAGACCCCCTGCCGCGCTGGCTTGTCATCGCGAGCGGCGTCGAGGAATCAGAGCAGACGGCATCTGACATCGAGACGTTCTTCGACGGCGCGGTCGCGCGGTTTCCTTCGTGGGAAGCGGCGCCGGGCCCGGACTCGCGGCTCAGCCCGGCGATCTTTGCGCGGCGGTTGAACGTCCTGCTCGACCTGGCGATCCCGGGGCGCACTTCGCCGCGGATCATCGTCGCGCCGATCCAGGCGGTGCTGCAGGGCGTTCCGCCGCCGGACCTGCTCTGGGGCAACCTGCTCGAGATCCGCCCCGGCAAGCCCCTTCCCATCGACACCCTCGCGCAACAGCTCGTGGATCACGAGTTCGTGCGGGTGCCGCAGGTCGAGGCGCCCGGGGAGTTTTCGGTGCGCGGCGGGATCGTGGATGTGTTCGCGCACTCGGACGAACGGCCGTACCGCATCGTGTACGACGGAGACAACGTCGAGACCGTGAAGCCGTTCGACCCGGCGACGCAGCAGTCGTTCCGGGCGGAGCGGGAAGCGACGCTGGGGCTGGTGAAACGGTCGCAGTTCTTCCTGGCGCCGGGCGAGGGGCACTCGATTGTGGACTACCTCGGCGAGGCGGACGGGGTGATGTTCCGGGAGGAATCGGAGCTGGACGAGCGGGCGAGGCGGTACCTCGGCACGATTCCCGGCGTGGGGCTGGAACCGCTGGCGGCGCTGCTGAAGAAGACGGCGAAGCACGGCGCGGTGCGGACGCACACGCTGCCGGTGAACGAGTCCCCCAACCGCCTGAACCTGCGCACGCTCTCGACGCAGCGCTTCAGCGGCGACCTCAAGAACATCCTGGGCGAGCTGCAGCGCGTCGCGTCGGAGGTCCGGCGGGTGATCGTCGTCTGCGAGGCGGACGGCGAGATCCAGCGGCTCAAGGAAATCCTGAAGGAAGGCGACCTCGAGTCGAAGGTCACGCCGCAGCGCGGCCGGGTTCACCGCGGGTTCGTGCTTCCGGCGCTCTCGGCGGCGTTCATCCCGCACAACGAGCTCTTCAACAGGCCCCACCGCCACCACGCAGCGTCCACGGGAACGGTCGAGAAGAAGGGCGAAACGCGCGCGATCGACGCGTTCCTCGACCTGGAGCCCGGGGATTACGTCGTCCACAACGTGCACGGCGTCGGCAAGTTCATCGGCATCGCCCGCATGGCCCGCGACGGGCGGCAGCAGGAGTTCCTGCAGGTCGAGTTCAACGGCGGCGTCCGCGTCTACGTGCCGGCATCGCAGATCGACCAGATCAACAAGTACGTCGGCGGCGGCGCGGAGACCTCCCCCGAACTGTCGCGCGTCGGGTCGGCGGCCTGGGAAGCCAAGAAGGCGCGGGTCGCGGAAGCGCTGGAGAAACTGGCGGGCGAGCTCGTCGAGGTCCAGGCGATCCGCGAGCAGGAACTCGGCACCGCGTTCCCCCCCGACACGCCCTGGCAGCGCGAGTTCGAGGCCGCGTTCCCCTTTGAGGACACCCCCGACCAGATCGACGCCACGATCGCGCTCAAGAAGGACATGGAGCGGCCGAAACCGATGGACCGCCTCCTCTGCGGCGACGTCGGCTACGGCAAGACCGAACTCGCCATGCGCGCCGCGTTCAAGACCGTCATGCACGGGAAACAGGTCTGCATCCTCGTGCCGACCACCGTCCTCTCGCAGCAGCACTACGAGTCCTTCAAGGAACGCATGGCCGCCTACCCCGTCCGCATCGCCGCCCTCTCCCGCTTCCAGACCAAGGGCGACCAGAAACTCACCGTCGAGGCCACCGCCGCCGGCGCCGTCGATATCGTCATCGGCACCCACCGCCTCTTCTCCAACGACATCCGCTTCAAGGACCTCGGCCTCCTCGTCATCGACGAGGAACAGCGCTTCGGCGTGGAACACAAGGAGAAGCTGAAGCGCCTGCGCGCGACGGTGGACATCCTGACGCTGACGGCGACGCCGATCCCGAGGACGCTGCACCTGGCGCTTCTCGGCGTGCGCGACATCAGCACGCTGTCCACGCCGCCGCAGGGACGGCGCGCGATCCAGACGGAGGTGATGCGGTACAGCCACAAGCGGGTGCGGGAAGCGATCGTCCGGGAGCTGAACCGCGACGGGCAGGTGTTTTTCGTGCACAACCGGGTGTACGACATCGAGGCGGTGGAGAAGCACCTGAACGACCTCGTGCCGGAGGCGAAGACGACGGTGGTGCACGGGCAGATGAACCCGGACATGCTCGAGGAGCGGATGCTGGCGTTCGTGAACGGCGACGTGGACATGCTGGTGACGACGACGATCATCGAGAGCGGGCTCGACATCCAGAACGCGAACACGATCATCATCGACGACGCCGACATGTACGGGCTGGCCGACCTGCACCAGCTGCGCGGCCGCGTCGGCCGGTCGGCGCACCAGGCGTACGCGTTCTTCCTGATCCCCGAGGACCGCCCGATCTCGCACGACGCGGAGAAGCGCCTCCGCGCGATCGAGGAATTCAACGAGCTGGGCGCCGGTTTCAAGATCGCGACGCGCGACCTCGAGATCCGCGGCGCCGGCAACATCCTCGGCAAGGAACAGTCCGGCCACATCGCGGCCGTCGGCTACGAAATGTTCTGCCGCATGCTCGACCAGGCCGTCCGCAAGGCGCGCAAGCTCCCGCCGCCGCTCGACGTCGAGGCCGCCGTGGACTTCCCCGTGGACGCGTTCATCCCCGAGGATTACGTGCCGGGTGACCGCGTGAGGATCGAGCTGTACCGGAGAATCTGCCGCGCCAAGTCCAAGGAAGAACTCGAAGCCGTGAAGATCGAGTTCCGCGACCGGTTCGGGGAAGCGCCGGAGCCGGTGCAGACCCTCCTTGCGCTCGCCGAGATCCGCATCAACGCTTCCCGGCACGACCTGAGCTCCATCGGCCAGGGCGGCACGCGCATCCTCGCCAAGTTCCGGATCAGGGCGACCGCCGAGATGCTCAAGGCGAAGTTCCCGGGACGCGTGCGGATCGTGGACGACGCCAACCTGCACATCGTCCCCGACCCCGAGACCAACGACCCGCGCAAGCTGCTGGCCCTCGCGCGCGAAACGCTCGATCCCGCCACTCCGGCACTGCCGCCTCCGCCGCCGCCCCCGCCACCCAGACCGGCGTGGAAGCCGGTGAGGAAGCGGAGCTGGTAGTCGCCTCAGCGAGCCGCTGCTACCCTGTCGCCCCTTCCTGCCCCCCAACTCGGAGCCCCCCATGAATTTTCGCGATCGCGCCCTGATGCTCGCCGCCTGCGTTGTCACGTCGTTCGTCGCCACGGTTGCCGTGAACCTCTATTTCCGCGGAAACGCCGTCGCGGAGGATCCGAAGACAGCCGACACGGTGCGCATGAAGCGGCTTGAGATCCTGGACGCCGAGGGGAATCTGAAAGTCGTCCTGTCCACGTCCAAGGCCGACGGCGTGCCGGTGCTCGCGATGGTGGACGACGACGGCGTCGTGCGCTACAGCCTGGCGCTGAACAAGGACGGCAGCGCCGCGCAGTCGTTTGCGGACGGGAAGGGCAAGGCGCGGGTTGCGCTCGCCATGAACGCGGACGGCTCGGGAGCGCTCATGTTTTCGGACTCGAACGGCAAGACGCCGCTGGTGCTGGCCTCGAGCGACAAGGGCGCGGGCGCCAATTTCAGCGACGCGGAGGGCGAAGTGCGCGCCTCCCTGGGGGTCGATGCCGACGGAACCCCGAACCTGCGCTGGTACGACGAGGACGGGACGGAACTGAAGCCGAAGTAGCCGCCGGACCCCTTCAGGGTTCGCAGCGCCCGCCGAGAATCCCGGCCAGGAACTTCTCCGCACGCCGGTAGAAGTCCAGCCGGTTTGCGGGGCGCGCGAACCCGTGACCCTCGTTGTCGTAGACCACGTACTCCACGTTGAGGCCCTTCGCCTCCAGCGCCTTCGCGAACTGGTCGCTCTCCGCGCGCTTCACGCGGGGGTCGTTCGCTCCCTGCGCGATCAGCATGGGTGCGCGGACGTTCTGCACATGGAAAAGCGGGCTGCGGCTGCGCAGGAACGCGATTTCGGCGCGTTCCTCCGCGTTCCAGTCGGCTTCGTCCTTGGGCTGGCCGGCGCGCGCGCCGGAGTCGTAGCGGGGAATGCGGCCCACGCGATGGTCGAACTGCCGGCGCGAGCTGGACCAGTACGGGGGGATCGTGTTGAGGAACGTCTCCAGGCTGCTGGGCCCGACGAGGCTCACGCCGCCGGCGTAGAGCGCGGGCGTGAAGGTCATGCCGCACAGGGTGGCGTAGCCGCCGTAGCTGCCGCCATAGATCACGACCCGCGAGGGATCGGCAATCCCCTGGCGGACCGCCCAGGCCACGGCGTCGCTGAGGTCGTTCTGCATCGCCCCGCCCCACTCGCGGTTGCCGGCGTTCAGGAAGGCCTTTCCGTAACCCGTGCTCCCCCGGTAGTTGACCTGCAGGAACGCGTACCCCCGGTTGGCCAGCCACTGCGCTTCCCCGTGATACCCCCAGCTGTCCCGCGTCCAGGGTCCCCCGTGCACGTGCAGCACGAGCGGACCGGGACCCTTCCAGGCAACCGGCAGGGTCAGGTAGCCATGAAGGGTAAGCCCGTCGCGGGACGGGAACTGCACGGGGGTCATCGAGGCGAGGGTGAAGTCCAGGAGCTCGGGGCGGTGATGGAAGAGGAGGCGGGCTTCGGCGCGATCGCGGTCGTAGTCGTAGTAAGCGATGGGGCCGTTATCGACGGCGTCCTCGACGAGCCAGCGGCGGTTGTCGAGGGTCCGGCTGAGGAAGGAGATGCTGCCCCGCGACAGCGCGCGCAGCCGGGCGTAGTCGGGAGCGACCGCCGGGTCGAGGACTTCCCACTCCACTCGCTCGCGATTGAACGCGACGGCCTCGAGGGTGTGCGCGGTCGGGTGGCGTTCGACGCCGGCGAGGTCGTTCGCGGGATCGGCGGCGATGACAGTTGACTTGCCGTCGGCCAGGTCGACCTGGACCAGCGCGGAGGTGTCGCGGCCGCGGCTGTCGCGCAGGTACAGCCCTTCGTTGTCTGCGGTGAAGCAGACGACCCCGAGCGTGAGGTAGTCCTCGTCCGTCACGCGGAGGATTTCGCGCAGTGCGCCGCCGTCGGGTCCGCGCGCGCGCAACACGGCGCCGCCCTCCGGAAGCGCCTCGAGGCGGCCGCGCACCCGGAGTTCGTGGTCCACGAGCCAGAGCAGGACGCCCGGGACGGCCTCTTCGACGAGTTCCGTGGCGCCGGTGCGCACGTTGACGCGGTAAGCATCGTGCTGGCGGGCGTCGCGGCGGTTCATGCCGACGATGATCTGGTCGGGGTGTGCGGGGCGCATGGCGAGGATCCGCACCTGGATCTTGTGCGGGGCTGTCCCGTCGTCCGGCGTCAGCGCCCGGGCCTGGCCGCTGGCGACGTCGATCGCGAACAGGCGGTGGTTTTCGTCGCCGTCGCGATCCTGGGTGTAGAGCACCTGCTCGCCGTTGAGCGCCCACGCGTGGGCAAAGATGCCGCGACCGCGGTCGGCCGTGAGCGGCCGGTCATCGCTTGTTCCCGAAGTGCGTATCCAGAGATTGAGCACGCCCTCGACCGGCGCGACCCAGGTGAGGAAGCGCCCGTCCGGCGAGAGGTTCGGCGCCAGGTTGCGCGGGTTGCCGAACAGCACCGAACGCGGAATCAGCGGCGCGGGGGTTTCGGCGATTGAAGCGGCGGGAGCGTTTTCCATTCCGTCTGCGCGCATGGTAGTCGGCAATTCAGGCCTTCCGCCAGCATGCCGGTCGGAATGAAACAGGCCCGCGGCGCTTCCACGGCACCCTTCAACTTCCCCTACGTCGTGTAGTCCCCGTTGATCTTCACGTAGTCGTAGCTCAGGTCGCAGGTGTAGACCGTCGCGGCGCCCTTGCCGAGTTTCAGGTCCACGAGGATGTCGATGGATTTGGCGGAGAAGATCTCGCGAAGACGGTCGCGGGACCAGTCGACGTGTTTCCCGCCGTCGTAGAGCCTGTATCCGCCGGCGGCGACGAGGACCTTGAACTCGTCCACGCGGGCGCCGGAGTAGCCGACCGCCGCGAGGATCCGGCCCCAGTTCGGGTCGGCGCCGAAGAGCGCCGTCTTGACCAGCGGCGAGTTGGCCACGGCCTTCGCGGCCTTCTTCGCATCCGCGTCCGACTTCGCGCCGCGCACCGCGATCGTCACGAACTTCGTCGCCCCTTCCCCGTCGCGCACGATCGCCTGGGCGAGTTCGAGGAAGACCGCCTGCACGGCCGCCTCGAACGCCTTCGCGGCCGGGCTCCCGGCCTTGAGCGGCTTGTTCCCCGCCGCCCCGTTGGCCAGCAGGAGGACGGAGTCGTTCGTGGAAGTGTCTCCATCGACGGTGATGCTGTTGAAGCTCCGGTCCACCGCGTTGCCGACGATCCGGTCGAGAAGCGGGCGCGGGACGTCGATGTCGGTCAGGACGTAGGCGAGCATCGTCGCCATGCTGGGCTGGATCATCCCGGAGCCTTTTGCGAATCCCGTGACTCGCCCGGAGACACCCGAGGCCTTTACGGTCCGGGTCGAGGTCTTCGCCACAAGGTCGGTGGTGAGGATCGCGTTGGCCGCGTCCATTCCGCCCTCCGCGGAGAGCTTCGGCACCGCCGCTTCCACGCCCTTGAGGATCTTTTCCACGGGAAGGGGCACGCCGATGACGCCGGTGGAGTGCATGAGCATTTCCGCGGGCTTGATGCCGAGGAGGCGCGACGAGGCGGCGACGATCCGCTCGAGGTCTTTCATCCCGCGGCGGCCGTTGAGGGCATTGGCATTCTTGGTGCTGACGACGAGGGCGCGGATCGGGCGGCCGGTTTTCAGGGCGGCCTCGGTGTGCCTCGCAGGCGCGGCCTTCACCGCATTGGTCGTGACGCGGCCCGCGACGGCGGCGGGACGATCCGAGCAGATCACGGCCACGTCGAGCTTGCCTTCCGCCTTGAGGCCGGCGTGGACGCCTGCGACGCGGTAGCCTGCGGGAAGCGGGAGCGAGGTTTCGGGCATGGAGGGCTCCTGAGTGAATCGTCCAGCCGGTTGCGAACGGAAACGGGCGGATCATATACGCGCTGCGGCCCGGTACAAGTTCCTGCGCGGGCGCCGCTGCGGCGCCTTTGCACGTTCTTCACGCGCCGTGCCGCAAACGCTTGGCATGCGGGACCCCGTGTGCTAACACCTCGCGCTCGGCACGAAGGACTTCAATCTCCGCTTTCCGGGAACACCAGCGCGCGAGTGCGGCGAGCCTCAGCGCCGACAGCAAGGAAACGCAAGATGATCCAGTTCAAGAACAAGATCCTCTTCACCGGCTACGGCGCGGTCGCGCAGTGCACCCTGCCGGTCCTCATGAAGTTCCTGAAGGTGCCGCCCCGCAACATCACGGTGATGGACTTCGAAGACCGGCGCAAGGTCCTCAAGCCGTGGATCGCGAAGGGCGTGAAGTTCATCCGCAACCGGGTGACACCGGAGAACCTGGGGGCGCTTCTCGGGAAACACCTCGAGAAGGGCGACCTGCTGATCGACCTGGCGTGGAACATCGACTGCTGCGAGCTGCTGCAGTGGTGCCGCGACCGGGGAGTCCTGTACATCAACACGTCAGTCGAGGTGTGGGATCCCTACGCCGGCGCGCCGAACAAGCCCCCGACGGAGCGCACGCTGTACTGGCGCCACATGAACATCCGCCGGATGACGGAGAAGTGGAAGACGAAGGGGCCCACCGCCGTGCTTGAGCACGGTGCGAACCCCGGCCTGATCTCGCACTTCACCAAGCAGGGCCTCATCGACATCGGCGAAAACCTGCTCGCCGACCGGAAGGTGCAGGGGAAGGACGCGGAGGAAATCCGGCATCTCATCGCGGACCGGACGTTCAACCGGCTGGCGATGAAGCTGGGCGTAAAGGTCATCCATGTCAGCGAGCGCGACACGCAGGTCACCGCAAAGCCGAAGCAGATCGGCGAGTTCGTGAACACCTGGAGCATCGAGGGATTCCGCGAGGAGGGAACGACGACGGCGGAGATGGGCTGGGGGACGCACGAGAAGGAGCTGCCGCCGCTGGCGTTCGAGCACACGGAAGGCCCGCGCAACCAGATCTGCCTCGCCCGCATGGGCATGAACACGTGGGTGCGCTCGTGGGTGCCGGATTACTCCATCCGCGGCATGATCGTCCGCCACGGCGAGGCGTTCACGATCTCGGACCGCCTGACCGTCATGGAAAAAGGAAAGGCCGTCTACAGGCCCACCGTCCATTACGCGTACTGCCCCTGCGACAGCGCCATCGCTTCCCTCAATGAAATGCGCGGCGCCGGCTACAAGCTGCAGGAGAAGCTGCGCATCCTCAGCGACGAAATCACCGGCGGCTCCGACATCCTCGGCGCGCTCCTCATGGGCCACGCCTACGGGTCGTGGTGGACCGGAAGCGACCTCAGCATCGAGGAGTCGCGCCGCATCGTGCCTCACCAGAACGCCACGACGATGCAGGTCGCGATTTCCGTCGTGGCCGCTTCCTGCTGGATGATCGCCAACCCGGATTGCGGCGTCCTCGTCCCCGACGACCTGCCGCACGACTACATCCTGAAGCTGGCCAAGCCGTACCTGGGACGGTTGATCTCCACGCCCTCCGACTGGACGCCCCTTCGCCAGGACGAAAACGCGTTCAAGGGCTTCAACACGGTCAAGCCCGACACGAAAGACCCCTGGCAGTTCAAGAACTTCCTCATCGAGGAGTAACCATGGTCGCGCCCCGCATGCTGGAAGCGCTTGCCCGGAAACACGGCACGCCGCTGTTTGTCGTCGACCACGAGGTGCTCCGGCGGAACATCGCGGAGTTCAAGAAGTACCTGCCGCGCGTGCAGCCGTACTACGCGGTCAAGGCGAACCCCGACCCGGCCATCGTCCGGACGCTCTACAAGGCGGGAGCGAGCTTCGACGTCGCGTCCATGCCCGAGTTCCAGATCGTGTACGAGAACATCCGGGAGATGCCGGACAAGCAGCGGCAGGACTGGATCTGGGACAAGATCATCTACGCCAACCCGATCAAGGCGGTCGAGGCGCTGCAGGAGCTCGATCCCTACAAGCCGCTGGTGACGTACGACAACATCGACGAGGTCCGGAAGGTCAAGAAGCATGCCCCGCACGCAGGGCTGATGCTGCGGCTGCAGGTTCCGAACACCGGCGCGATGGTCGAGCTGTCTTCGAAGTTCGGGACCCCGCCGGGCGAGGCCGCGGACCTCATCGAGGCCGGTTTCAAGGCGGGGCTCGTCGTCGAGGGAATCAGCTTCCACGTCGGCAGCCAGACCACCAACTTCGAGAACTACGTCCAGGCCCTGAACCTCGCATCCCACGTGTTCAAGGAGGTCTGGAGCCGCGGCTACGCCAAGTGCAAGATCCTCGACATCGGGGGCGGATTCCCCGCGCCGTACGACTCGAGCGTCAAGCCCTTCAAGGAACTCGCCGTCAAGCTCAACTCCGAGTTCAAGCGGCTCTTCCCGAAGGACATGGAGATCCTGGCCGAACCCGGCCGCTTCATGGTCGCGACCGCCGGGACCCTGGTCGCCAAGGTCGTCGGGAAGGCCGTGCGCGAAGGCAAGCCCTGCTACTACATCGACGACGGCGTCTACCACACGTTCTCGGGCATCCTGTTCGACCACTGCCACTACCACGTGAAGGCGTTCAAGAAGGGGCCCGCGCGCATTTCCGCGGTCTTCGGGCCCACTTGCGACGCGCTCGACACGATCTCGCTGTCCGAGGAACTGCCGGACCTCCAGCTGGGAGACCTCGTGTACAGCCAGAACATCGGCGCCTACAGCCACGCCTCGGCGACGTACTTCAACGGGTTCCCGCCGGCGAAGGTGGCGCACGTCAACGTGTAGCGCGGATCGTATCCCTAAGCAAACTGAGTAGGTGTCTTCCCATGCCACCTTTCCACCGCAACGCAATCCTTCGACTCGGCCTGCGGCCTCGCTCAGGATAAGCCGGGCCGCGAGGGGCCTGGACATGAGAAGACTCTTTCTCGGCCCGGCTTAGAACGCAATCCGGAAGACAACTCCCACCTCACGCCGTGCGAGGCCCAGCTCAAAGCTGAATCGCTCCCCGAGCGGCAGGCCGAGAAAGGCGTCGTGGATGAACGCTGCGACGAAGTGCCCGATGGCGGCGCCGACCAGGACATCCGCCGGAAAGTGTTTTCCAGCCTCGACGCGGGCCCATGCGGTGCCGAGCGCCGTGGCGTAGGCTCCAGCCTGCAGTCCGAGCCGAAGCGCGGCCGGCATCCCGATGGAATCCAGATTCTTCGACGTCACGGTGGCGGCATAGAAGGCCCCCACCGAATGACCGGAAGGAAAGCTCAATCGATCGAGGAAATTCGGCCGTTGTCGGCGAAGGGTCCTCTTCCCCAGTTCTGCGATCCCGTAGGCCACGGCGAGCCCGACGCCTTCGACCTCGAGCCCGCGCAGCTTGTACTCGCACCAGGTGGACAGGTCGTCCCCGCCCGGGGTTGCGACCGTGGAAGCCGCGGCCTCCGCCAGCGTGGCGGTGAGAAGCCAGGCACCGGCGCTCTCGGCGCGGCCCTCCGATCCGAAGACCGGCGTCCGTTTGAGGGCCCACTCGGAGACTCTTCGGTCGCTGTCGCGGATCTGGAGCAGCGCGGCGCCGACCGCAGGGGCCCAGGTGAGCGGATCGGTGGCCGCGTGCAGCGCCGAGCGACCGATCCGTTCGAGTGTGGGAAGGGGGGCCATGGCGTCCTGCCCCCACTCGCGTCCGTTGGGGAGAGTGCCGCATCCGCACAGGGCGGCGAGCAGCACGAACAGGAAGGGTCGCGAGCGGCTGGCAATTCCGCGCCCGGGCGGCGAATCAGTGATGACGGATTTCACGCGGCGCTCCAGGAGTGGGCAATTGGCACTGGGTACAGCAACGCAACCCACATGCCGGGGCTGCTTTGCTGCAGCCTGGGCACCCCGTGAATTCGGCCTGAAAGTTCTGCCTCTTCCGGAAATTCCTACACGCCTTTCTTTGACCGGGACAGGAATCGCGGAGGGAACTAAGAGGCACCTCGTGAATCGCGAGCGGCACGCTCCTTGCGATTCTTGGAAACCACAATAGACCCAATCAAGGAGCCATCCATGTCCAAACCCCGCACTTTCAGGCCCGTCCATTCGCACGAGGGCGCCGTTCCCGCCAACATCCGTGAGAGCGCCGCCCGCGAACAGTCCCGCGGCCTGGCTATCCCGCGCATCGAGCCGAGCCACCAGCACAATCATGACCGGAAAATGCGGGTGTTGAGGCGCGTGAAGCGCACAAAGTAGTCCTACCCCGCTTTCCGGAACAGGTCCAGGAACCGGTCCTCGTATTCCTTGAACGCGCCCAGCCGGTCGAGTTCCTGCTTGAGCTCGAACGTCTTTCCACGGTCTTCGCGAGCCTGGCTGAACAGGCCCTCGATCCGCGCGCGGTCGTCGTCGGTCATCCCCGGCTCAGGTTCGCTCGCGAACTCCGGCGCCTCCTCCTGCTCTCCTTCCGCCCCCCTCGCTTCCATCGCCTGCTGGATCTTCGAAACGAACCCGGTGAGCTGCCGGTCCACGCTCTTCTCGTGCCTGACCAGTTCCGCCAGGTCAACCTCGACCCCCGAGAGCGCCGCGAAAGTCTCCAGCACCGTGCGCGACGCCTTCGGGTACGGGATCTGCGCCGCCATCGCCGGGATCTCGCCCAGGAGGCCGATGCCGCGCAACCCTCGCTCGGCGGCGGCCGCGAGGAACACGCCGTTCAGCCCCGAAATGCGGCCCGAATCGAGAAGCGAAATCCCGTGGCCCTTCAGATTTTCAATCCCCACCGCGTCCGTCGCGACGCCCACGACGCGGGACGGGCTCGACGGGAGCATGTCGGTCGCCATCGACGCGAACGTGTATACCTCGCGCACGCCCAGCTTCTGCGCGTCGTCGAGAAGGCGGGCGCAGAACGCCGAGTTCCGCCCGGGAGGCGGCTGGGACTCGCCGATGAACACGGCCAGATCGCCCAGGTTCTTCGGGTTCTTCCAGAGGAACAGCCGCCCCGGCGACGCGGACGCCTTGACGATCAGCCCGTCCCTGACGTCCACGTGCTCGACGTCGAACAGGTCCGTGGCGGGAAGCGCTTCGGACTCCTGCATATGGAGGCGGGACATGAGGTAATAGCCCGCCGTGGTGGCGACCTGGCCCATTCCGGGCCAGACGGCGACGAGGGTGGTGGCCCCATTCTGGCGGTTCGTGTCTGCCATGGCAGTCTCTCCGAGGCCCGGCGGGATCGGTCCGGGGAGCGCTCCCGGGCCTGTCCCGGGCGAATTCCCCGGGGAGCCCCCGGGCCGGGGCTTAGGGCCCCGGTGTACCTGGATTCAAGAGCAGATGGCGTGCCAAAGCAGGCGGGGCCACCAGGCCTCGCCCCCGTTCTCTTACCCGCACACCTTGTTCCGCCCCGTCGTCTTCGCGTCGTACAGCTTCCGGTCGGCCCGCGCGAGCAAGTCCTCTGCTGTCGCGTCCTCCCCCTGCGTGAACGCCAGCCCTATGCTTACCGTGACCGGAATCGTCGCCGCATTCACCACCACCGGCTTCGCCGCCGCCAGCCCCCGAAGCCGCTCGGCCAGCTCCCGCGCCTGCTCCGGCGTCGCCTCCGGCAGCACCAGCGCGAACTCCTCCCCCCCGTACCGTGCGAAAACCTCGTCGGCCCTCACCGACGCCCGGAACCGCGCACAAATCTCGCGCAACACCGCGTCCCCTGACATATGCCCGTACCGGTCATTCACCTTCTTGAAATGGTCGATGTCGATCATCGCCACCGACAACGGCCGCCGGTGCCGGTACGACCGCACGATCTCCCTGCGCAACGCCTCCATCAGGAAGCGCCGGTTCGGGACCCCCGTCAGCGCATCCGAAATCGTCATCGCGTAGATCGTCTCGTGATACTGCTTCTCCACGTCGTACCCGCGCAGGAACTTCAGGATCGCCTTGCCGATCCCGATCCGGTCGCCCGACTGCAATGGCGCTTCCGCCACCCGCCGGTCGTTCACCGTCGAGCCATTGCGGCTGGAGAGATCCCTGAAGACGTATGCGTCGTTCAGGAGTTCGATCGAAGCGTGGCGGCGCGACACGTCCGTGTCCTCAAGCACGATCCCGCAGTCGGAATCGCGCCCGATGACCGCGCCTTCCCTTGGAAGCGCGATGACGCCCTCCCCGACGGCCAAGGGGTAGAGGCGCACGAGGTACCCGGTGTCGTCCCCGAGTTTCGTCAGGAAGGTGCTGAGAAGTTGCGTCCGTGTCGGGTCGTCGTTCGCCATGAGCAGGATTATAGGCGCCAGCTTCCAGCTTCGCCTTCGGGCTTCTCCGGCGTGCGTCCATGGGTCGTCCGCCGGTATCATGGGGCGCTTCACGTCGCCGCGCTGCCGCATTTCCCTCCGCAAAGGTGGTTCCCATGCCCCGGTTTGCCCTGGCCCTGGCTCTTTGCGCGATCCTGCCCTGCCTTGCCCTTGCCGATGACAAGAAGCGCGGTGAAACCCCGGAGGACGCCTACAACGCGATGATGGAGTCCATTCTCGCGGGCAAGCTGGACGAGACGTGGGAGTTCTTCTCCGAGGGATCCCGCAAGCTCCTGGCGGACCAGATGGGCGAGTTCAAAACGAGACTGGAGTCGGTGGGCGACGAAGAGAAGGCGCAGGTGGCGGAAGCGATGGGCGTGACGCTCGAGGATCTCGAGAAGCTCACGAACGAGGAACTCGCCCGGAAGATGGTGAAGGCCCAGTTCCTGAAGCTGATGGGAGACGAGGAAGCGAAGAAGAAGATGAAAGGGACGAAGTGGAAGTCCGGGGAGGTCAAGGGGGACCGGGCGGTGTGCGTGACGGTCGAGGCCGACGGGACGACGGACACGATCGTGATGCTGAAGGAGAAGGGGATCTGGAGGCTCGACCTGCCCGAGACGGAGAAGCTGAAGAATGCCGAGCCGGCGGAGGACGAAGGGGACGACGAGGACGAAGAGGAGTAGCCGGGACGCAACGAAGATATCGCGGGGCGAACGGGGGGTTATAGTCGTCGTCCTGCGACGACTCAGGAGAGCCGAATGGGCCCGGACAGCCAGGGACCGGAAGCCGGTGAAAGCGGGGCGCTGAAGGTGGCGCGAGCGACGGTGACCAAGGCGAAGCTCCGCTTCCCCGCGATTCCGCCTGAGCTCCAGGGCGCCTGGTGGAAATATCGCAACTGGTGCTGGGGCACACTGGAATCGCTGGCGGCCGACCCCTATGAATACGAGTTGTGGGGCAGCCGGATCCTCTCGGAGCGCGTGGACAACGCGCGTCGCCTTCGCCACCGGGGGATCGGCAATTTCGCGCTGATCGGCCACGGCGGACACGGCACGAGCTCGATGGCGATGACCCTGGTCCTCGTCCGCCGTCCGCTGGAAATCGTCCTCCAGATCGGCTGGGGCGGCATCCAGGGCGATTCCGAGGAAGCTCGAAAGGGCTGGAACGACGCCATCGCCGCCACGGACGAGCTCCTCGACCTGGTCCCGGCGGGCGACCCGGCCACGCAACGTCACATCGGTCGCGAGTTCGAGCGGTTCGTGCTCTGCGGTTCCGATTTCTACGGGGCCGGGCGGCTGGATGATTTCTGCGAACTCGCCCCCTACGATCCCAAGGCGCCTCCCGCCCCTCCCCTTCCGCCGTCCACGTCGCTCGGTCCCCGTGTCTTCATCGGCAACCCGAAGCTCGTGATTCCCGCGGCGCTGGAACGGGCGCGCGCGTGCCGGAAAGCCGGGACAAACCCGGCTTCGGCGTAACCCGCCGCGGCCTGGCCGGCGAACGTCCGGCCTCGCGCGGCTACTTCCCTGCCTTCACCTTCACCGTCTCGAATGCCCGCCGCGCCGCACCCGAGTATTTCTCGACCGCCTCGCGATTCCCGCCCATGAACAGCAGCACGACTTTGCCGTGCTTGATCACCGCGTAAAGATGGATGACGGCGACGGTGCCATCCGCCTTCGCGCCGGCGTAGGAGATGCCGACCGCGGGCTCGCCGTCGATGGTCAGCTTCTCCGCGTCCCCCTGCTTCTCGACGCCCGGGACCGCGTCTGTGACCTGCTGGCGCAGCCAGCTCATCGCCTTCTTCTCGCGCACGGACTTGAACTCGGTCGCCTGCGCGACGATCGCCGCGAAGAAATCCGAGGACTCCACGCCCTTCGGCCCGAGCGAGAGCGTCGTCGAACCCGTGTCACTGGACGCCGTCGCCGTCCACGCCTTCGGCGCCTTGACCGCGAAATCGGATGTCGAGGCGTCCTTCGTCTCATCAACCGCAAACCGCGCGGCCACGAGTATCGCCCGCAGGTCGGCCGCAAACGCGGAAGCCCCTTCCATCGTCCCGAGCGCAATCAGGAACATCGCGCGCCCGCTCTTCACCGCGTAGATCGCGTCGGCCCGCAGCTTGACGCCGTCCTTGTCGAACGTGCTCGGCACTCGCACCGCCGCGGCGCCATCGACCTGGAGTTCCTCGAGATCGCCCGCGGGCGACAGCTTCTTCCCCACGAACGCCGCGACCGTGTCCCGCAGCTCCTGCTCCGCCCCCTCCAGCTTCACGCGCGTCGCTGCATCCACGTCCAGCCCGATCGCGAGTATCGCAAGCCCTGCCGAAGCGTCGCCCGGGACGATCGTGTGCACCGTCAGCCCTTTCGCGGTCTCCGCCGTCTCCTTCCATCCCTTCGGCAGCCGCACCTCGAACTGCTCCGCCTTGCACGTCTCGGCCTCCCCGGGGAACTTCCCCGGCCGCCCGTCGAACCGGCCCCGCCCGATCAGCACCCAGGCGGTCCCGTCCGGCATCAGGTCGTAGAGCTGGGCGACGAAGCGCTTCTCCGTCCGCCCGTCGTCGAACCGCAGCGTCAGCCCCGTGCCCTTCACCTCAAACTTCCCCATCCGGCTCTTCGCTTCGCCGCCGTAGAAGCTCTGGACCTCGCGCTGCACGGATTCGTAAGTCTCGACGTGCGTGCAGGTCGTCCCGGCGCCGGACTCGAGCACGAAGACGCCGTTCGGATAGAACGAGTAGCCGCTCCACGCTGTCGTGGACATCGCGTACGCCCCGTTATTGAAGGTCGTCGTGCTGTCGAACTTCCCGGAAAGCGGGAACGTCAGGGGGTGGACGGGGCTGAAGCGGAGCGCGGAGGCTTCGAGGAGCTCGATCCCGCCGTCCTTGGCGTAGGTGATCTTGCCCGTGCCTTTCGTGCCGTCGCGGTACGTGAAGAGAAACTTCGCGCCGTCGATCACGTACGTGGCGAGCCCGTTTTCCTTCTCGCCCGCCGTCAACTCTCGCCCGTCGAACTCCTCCAGCGGCCCTTCGGGCGCCCCCCACATGAGCGTCCCGTCGCTGCGAAGGGTCCAGACGCCGGTCCGCGCGTTCCCCCACATGTCGCTCACGGGCGACCAGCCGTAGAAGACCCCCAGGGCGTGTCCGTCGGTCACTTTCACGGGCGGCGCGGCGTTCTGCTGGGCGGCGGCGGGAAGGGCGACAGCGAGCGCGAGCGCAGCGACCCGGAGGATTCTCATAGGGCTGCGATCGTAGCAGAAGGGAGGAACGCGCCCGGGGTATAGTGCCGCCCCCCAAGGTCCCGGGAGAATTCGCCTTGCGGGTCGGAAGAATCACTCCTACCCTGAATCGTTCGGCAGAGCTCGACCGTCCCGGCACCGCTGGCGCCGCCGGCCCCACCCGGGAAGACAGGGATGGATGCTGCGCCCCGACTGAAACTTCACCCAGGAGAGCACCATGACGCGCTTGGCTGTCTTCGCATCCGTCGTCGCGACACTTCTCGGCGCTTCCACCGCCGCCGCCCAGCAGGACCTGTCCGGCAAGAATCTCAGCGGGAAGGACCTGCGCGCCGAGGAACTCGACGGTGCCAACCTCGAGAATGCCAACCTTTCGCAGTGCAACCTGAAGGGCGCGCTGCTTGAAGCGACGCGCTTCAAGGGGGCGGATCTCTCGAGCGCCGACCTGACGGATGCCGACCTGACGAGTGCGGACCTGCGGGACACGAAGCTGGCCGCGACGATTTTCTATGGCGCGACGCTGGCGAAAGCGAACCTGGAAGGGACCGATCTCTCAAAGGCCTATATCCGGGGAGCGAGCCTTCGCGGGGCCAATCTCCGGGGCCTGAAGGGGGTGGGCGACATTTCCGGCTGCGACCTCGGCGAGGCCGACCTGCGCGGAGCGTTCCTGGTGGACGCGCAGGACTACAGCGGCGGGAAGACGAAGTACCGCGGCGCGAAGTACGACCGCAAGACGCGGTGGCCGAAGGGATTCGACCCGGCGGCGGCGGGGGCGAAGCTGGTGGAGGACGAGGGCCCGCGGGTGAAGGCGGATTACAGCGGCAAGGACCTGAAGGGAAGGAACCTGCGCACCGAGGACCTCGAGGGTGCGAACTTCACCGACGCCAACCTTACGGGATGCGACCTCCGCGACGCGAATCTGCGCGGGGCGAATCTCCAGGGGGCGGACCTCTCGCAGGCGGACCTGACCGGCGCGGACCTGACGGGAGCGGACCTGCGTGACGCGAAGTTCAGCGTGACGCGCCTTACCGGCGCGAACTTCACCGACGCGAACCTTGAGGGAACGAACCTGAAGGGTGCGATCCTGCGCGACGCGAAGTTCAAGAATGCGAATCTCAAGAAGTCGAAAGGCTTCGACGAAATCACGGGAGCCGATTTCAGCGGCGCCGACCTCCGCGGCGCGTTCCTGGTCGACGCTCAGGTCTACGGCGCCAAGCCGATCTGGACCGGCGCCAAGTACGACCGCACGACACGCTTTCCCAAGGAGATCGACCCGGCCAAGACCGGAGCGAAGTTGACCGACGAGGCCGCGGGGCCCGCGGCGAAGGACCTGAGCGGGAAGGACTTCAGCGGACGCGAGCTGCGGACCGAGGACCTCGAAGGAGCGAATCTCTCGGACGCGAACCTGTCGGGCTGCAACCTTCAGGACGCGAACCTGCGCGGGGCGAATCTCCAGGGGGCGAACCTCTCGCGGTGCGATCTCTCGGGAGCCGACCTGACGGGGGCCGACCTCCGCGACGCCAAGCTCGACGGCGCCATGTTCCGCGGTACCGACCTGAGCAAAGCCAACCTCGAGGACACCGACTTCAAGGGCGCCATCGTCCGCGACGCCATTTTCCGCGAGGCGAACTGCCGCAAGATGAAGGGACTGAACGAAATCACCGGCTGCGACTTCTCGGAAGCGGACATTTCCGGCGCGTTCCTGCTGGACGCGGCCGACTACAAGAAGGGGTCGGTGAAGTTCACGAAGGCGAAGTACACGAAGCGGACGCGGTGGCCGAAGGATTACGCCGCCGAGGGCTCGGGCGCCGTACTGGTCGCCGAAGCGCCGAAGGAACCGCCCAAGGAGCCGCCGAAGGAAGGCCCGAAGCCGGAATTCGGCCCCGGCATGGACCTGCACGGCCGCGACTTCACCAATGCGAACCTCGACGGCCTCGACCTCTCGGGCTGCGACCTGCGCGGCGCAACGCAGTCGCGGACATGGACGTTGTCGAAGGGCGCCACGTTCGTGAGCATCGGCAGCACGTAGTGGGCATAGCCCCGTGGTCTCCAGGATCTTGAGATCCTTGTTGCGCTGCAGGAGGCCGAGGGTCTTGAGGTCGCAGCGATCGATGTAATGCACCTCGCCGGTGGTGAGCGCGTTGGTGCGCGCGGTCACGTCGGTGATGCTCCTGATCTCGCATTCGTCGATCCAGACGTCGCGGTAGAAGTTGGGATTCCGCTTCATCTTGCAGTTAACGCCCGGATCGAATTTCTCGAGGATGAAGGCGCCCGAGCGGATGCCGGACTGCCAGTCCACGTCGTTATCCTTCGCCGGCATGATCGGCAGGTGATAGTCGCTGGTGAGAAAGGGGAAGTCGGCGCTGCCCGCGTTCAGGGTGAAGACGACCGTATCCTTGCCATCGGCCTTGATGTCGGTGATCGGGTCGAGGATCGATTTCACCGCCGATTTCGAGTCCTTGCCCATATGGTGGCGGAAGGAGGCGACCACGTCGTCGGCGGTCACATCCTTGCCGTTATGGAAAGTCGCGCCCTTGCGGAGCTTGAAGACCCACACGGTGGCACCCTTCGAAGGCTCCATGGTCTCGGCGAGGTCGCCTTCGATGCCGCCCTTCGCATTGATCAGGGTGAGCGCGCTGCCGATCGCGCCGCCGAGCATCCCGGTGAACTGGTCGGGATAGGTCGCCGG
The DNA here is from genome assembly GCA_963706735.1 of uncultured Planctomycetia bacterium. GTDB lineage: Bacteria > Planctomycetota > MHYJ01 > WSZJ01 > WSZJ01 > WSZJ01. The sequence continues at coordinate 9 of CAVPNQ010000063.1, read as the reverse complement.
ATCCAGGCC
>CAVPNQ010000062.1:0-9054 GCA_963706735.1 uncultured Planctomycetia bacterium | reverse complement strand
CGAACCGCTGGTTCTGCCCGTACTTCGGCGCCAGCACCTTCAGCGCCACCACCCGGTCCATCGAGACCTGCAGCGCCTTGAAGACGCTTCCCATCGCGCCGTGCCCGATGCGCGCCAGGATGCGGTAGTTCTGGATGTGGGTGTGGCCACCCCGGGCGCCCTGCGAGCGGAAGACCTGCTCGGCCTGTTCGCGGGTCAGGTGGCGCGCTTCGACGAGAAGGTCGCCCAGGCGCCGCATCGGGCCGCCCGTGGACTGCAGCTCTTTCTGCATCGTGAGGCACTCGTTGACCTGGACGACGGTCACGAGGCCCATCTGGACCGCGATGGCCCCGAACATCGATTCGGTACGGCTGTCGCCCACGGTGCGCTCCACGCTGTTGAACCGCGGCATTCTAGCAGGAGGACGACGGGACTGGGCAAGGGGGCGGACAAAGTTGGTTCCTTGCTCTTTACCCTTCCGCCTATCATCGCCGCCATGAGCTTCCCCGACCGCCTTCTCGCTGCCGTCCGTTCTTCAAAATCCGTCGCCGTCGTCGGCCTCGACCCCCGCCCCGACCAGCTTCCCGCCGAATTCGCCGGGAAAAAGCCGGCGGAAGCGATCGCCGCGTTCAACCGCGCGCTGCTGGAGGAAGTTGCCGGGAAGTGCTGCGCGGTGAAACCGAATGCCGCGTTCTACGAGCGGCTGGGGCCTGCGGGGATGGAGGCGCTGGCCGACACGCTGCGGCATGCGCGGCATCATTCGCTGATGACGATCGCGGACGTGAAGCGCTGCGACGTGACGGACACGGCGAAGGCCTACGCGGAGTGGTGCGCGGCGTGGGAGTGCGACGCGATCACGGCGGCGCCGTGGCTGGGGGCGGACTCGAGCCTGCCGTTCGTGGACGCGGGCCGCGCCGGCGGAACGGGCGTCTTCTTCCTCGTCAAGACGTCGAACCCGGGAAGCGGGGATTTCCAGGACCGCGACGTGGCTGGCGAGCCTCTGTACCTGCATGTGGCGCGCGCCGTTTCGAAATGGGGCGACGGGCCCGGGGCGTGGAGCGCGGTCGGCGCCGTCGTGGGCGCCACGCATCCCGAGCAGGCGGCGAAGATCCGCGCGGCGATGCCGCGGACGATCTTCCTCGTGCCGGGCTACGGTGCGCAGGGCGGGACCGCGGCCGGCGTCCGCGCGGCCGCCGACGCGAAAGGTGACGGCGTCATCGCCGTCGCGGGCCGAAGCGTCGCCATGGCCTGGACGCGCGACCCGTGGAAATCGAAGTTCGGCGAAGGCCGCTGGCGCGAAGCGGTCGCCGCTTCCCTCGACGACATGAACCGGGACCTGGCGGCGGCGGGGCTGGCGGGCGGCTGGCTGAAGTGACCCGGCGACCGGACCGGCGGAATGCCGGCCGCGCGCCGCTCGTTACAATGCCACCCATGCGGCTCCCCCTTCTCGCCCTTCCCATCCTGCTCGCCCTTCCCGCCCTCGCGGAGGACGTCGCGACGATCCACGTCGTGCCGGGGTCGCACCTCGACATCGGGTTCACGGACACGCCGGACGGGGTGAAGGCGAAGCGGATCCGTGTGCTGGACGACGCGATCGCGGCGGCGCAGGCGGACCCGGAGTTCCGGTGGTTCGAGGAGAGCGCTTGGACGGTGGACGCGTGGCGCGAGGCGCACCGGGACGACGCGAAGGCGCTCGACGCGTTCAAGGCCCTCCTCAAGGAAGGCCGCATCTCCGTCGGCGCGGCGTGGTGCAACCCGCACGCGGCGATGTTCTCCGAGCACCTCGGCCTGCTCTTCTTTCACCTCGACTCCTTCGAACGCGACTACGGGGTCCGCCCCGTCGCCGCGGTCCTCAACGACGTCCCGATGTTCCCGCAGTCGCTCGTCGATGCCTGCGCCGCGGCGGGCGTGAAGTACCTCCTCGTCGGCGCCAACACCGCGTTCTCGCCGCCGCTTCCCAAAGAGCTCGAGCGCACCCCGTTCTGGTGGGAGTCGCCTGCCGGCAAACGGATCCTGGTCTGGGTGGACGACGATTCCTACACCGCCGCGTACACGCAGTGGGGATTCGACCCGGATTGCGCGCGGTTCTTCGCGCCGAAGGAGTTCGACCCGAAAGCCGGCCCGCTCGACACGATGGCGAAGGGCATCACCGCGAAGGTGAAGTCGCTCGCGGCGCCGCGCGGCGCAGCGATCGTCCAGCACGCGTTCGACAACTGGGATACCGGCGGGGCGAAGAAGCTGCCGGGGTTCGCGAAGCAGTGGAACGACTCGAAGAAGGGGCCGCGGATCGTGCTCGGCGGCCCCGAGGCCTTCTTCCGCGACGTCGAGTCGCGCTGCGGCGCGGACCTTCCCGTCCACCGCGGCGAATGGGGCGGCGCCTGGGACGCGATCCGCGCTTCCCAGCCCGTCTGGACCTGGCGCCTTCGCCAGGCGATGGAGCGCCTCCCCGCCGACGCGCCGTACGCGACGAAGGCGCTTCTGGCGACCGCGATGGAGCACAGCCAGGGGCTGGGGGCGGGCTGGCCGGGGATGCTGTCGGAGAAGCAGGTGGACGAGCACAACGCGCAGGTGGCGGGACTGTTCCGGCGGGCGGTGGAAGCGGTGGACCCGAAGCTCGCGGAGGCGACGCCGAAGCCCGGGGAGATGCCGACGTGCGAGGGCGAGCCTGAAAAGTGGAAAGCGGTGCTGATGCGGCCGAAGCCGCGGATCCGCGCGGGGCAGTCGTGGCTGGGGCCGTTCGTGGTGGGGTCGGCGCCGGAGCTGCAGGCGGAGTCGTACTACTGCACGAACCTCACGGTGTTCACGGTGCTGGCGACGATCGACCGCGGGGCGATGGGCGTCGGCAACGAGGGGATCGTCCTGGAGATCCCGCTCCGGGCGGCCGCGAAGGACGTCACGATCGCGCCGGAGAACTCCCCCGACGCGCGCGACGGCCGGTGGCTGCGCGGTGAAGCGCCGTCCTTCGTGGTCGCGCCGGGCGGGCTTCGCGTGAAGGGAACGCCCCACCCGCTGCGGGTGACGTCGCCGCTCGTGTTTTCGTGGTGCATCGTGCCGGACAAGGACGACCCGAAGGCCTGCTGGCTGCAGGGGCTCGTGGTCCGGCAGGGGCGCGCGTGCGAATTCAAGGACAAGACGGCGAAGGTGCTCGAGCACGGGCGCCTGTTCCCCGGGGAGCCGCAGAAGATCGACGTGTACGTGCGCGTCGAGATCGCCGAGTAGCCCGCGATGCCCCCCACCGAGACGGTCCTCGTCACCGGCGCCTCGTCCGGCATCGGCCTCGAGCTGGCCAGGCTCTTCGCGGCCGACCGCTCGGACCTGGTCCTCGTCGCGAGGCGCGGCGAGCGGCTGGAAGCGCTGGCAGCGGAATTGAAGGGGAAGCACGGGATCGAATCGCGCGTGGTGGTGAAGGACCTCGCGGCGCCCGGCGCGGCGGAGGAAATCCGCGAGTCGCTCCGGAACCGCGGCGTCACGGTGGACGTCCTCGTGAACAACGCCGGGTTCGGCATCCAGGGGCGCTTCCATGAAATTGACGCAGTGCGTCAATCTGAAATGGTCCGGCTCAACGTCCTTGCCCTGACCGAGCTGGCGCGCGCGTTTCTTCCCGGGATGGTGCAGCGCCGGAAGGGCGGCATCCTGAACGTCGCGAGCACGGCGGCGTTCCAGCCGGGGCCCTTCATGAGCGTCTACTACGCGACCAAGGCCTACGTGCTGTTCCTGACCGAGGGGCTCGCCGAGGAGCTGAAGGGCACCGGCGTGGTTGCCAGCTGCCTCTGCCCGGGGCCGACGTTCACGGAGTTCGTGGCGAGGGCGGGGATGAAGGAGTCGCCGGCGTTCAATGCCGCCGCGATGTCCGCGCTGCGCGCCGCGAAGAAGGGACACCGCGCGTTCCGCCGCGGCAAGGTCGTCGCCATCCCGGGCGTCATGAATTCCCTCGGCGCCTTCCTGCCGCGCCTCACGCCGCGCTGGCTTCCCCGCAAAGTGACGAAGAAACTCAACAGCTGAGGCCCATGCACCCTTCCCTCCCGGCCGCCAAGGACCTCCTCTGCGAACTCGCGCGCTTCGGCCCCGCCGACTCCTTCTCCTGGGATTCGGGCCGCGCGCGCGACGATTCCGGGATTTCCGTGGCCGTGCCGTTCGACCAGGGGATGAAGCTCCTCAAGGCCGTCCGCGCGAAGCTTCCCGGGGACCTCGTCGCGTTCCTCGGCACGACGCGCGTCATCGGCGCGCCGGAGAAGCGGCGGTTCGTGGAGGTCGTCGTCGGGCCCGGGAGCGGCCATGCCGCGATCCTGCGGCTCGCGCGGTGCGGCGGCGGAAAGGCGGGGCCCGGGACGGAAGCGGTGGTCGCGAAGGTGGACGCGTGGAGCCGGTTTTCCCCGCTCGACGTGTTCCATGCCGAGACGGAATCGCTCGAGCTGTTCCTCGCGAAGATTCCGGCGGATGTCGAGGCGCTCGCGAAGGACGTCTTCGCGTTCTGCCCGGAGACCGTGAGTCGCGGCTGCGGGTCGCTCGAAATCCTGGCGAAGCAGCTCGGCGAGACCGGCCGCATCCTGCTGTGGTGGGACTCCGCCGGGACGGGAGACCAACCGGGTAAGGCTCGGGAGATGCGTTAGGCCACGGCGCAGGCCGGTCCTACGGGCGCTTCACCGCCTTGTACGCCGCGTACACCATCACCGACTTGCCGTAGTGCGTCTCCTCGCCTTCCAGCCGCATCCCGATCTTCTTCATCACGGCCAGCGATTCGACATTGGCGAGCTGGGCGACCGCGACGATCTTCGGGAGCTTGAGCGTCTCGAGCCCGTAGTGGACCGCGGCGCGCGCGGCCTCCGTCGCGTACCCCTTGCCGCGCCAGGCCGCGCCTATCGCGTACGTCAGCGCCGCGACGTCGCTCCCCTCCAGGTCCTGCAGCCCGCAATGCCCCGCCAGCGCCCCCGTTTCCTTGAGGATCACCGCCCACGGGCCGTACCCGCGCTCCCGGTAGAGCTGGTCGTACCGCTCCAGTTCGCGCTTCGTCGCCTCGCGGTCGCGCGGCGACCCGTCGCCGAGCCACATCGACGTCGCCGGGTCCCCGTAGATCGCGGCCAGCGCTTCCACGTCCCCGCTCGTGAACTCGCGCAGCCAGAGACGCGACGTCTCCAGCACCATGCGCGCCTGCTCCTCCTGGAACTGGTTCTCGACCGCCGTCACCACCTCGGCCGGCTCGACGTCGATCCCGATCGCGCCCTCCCCCGCCCAGTTCACGCCGACCAGCCAGTTGTTCTTCTCGCACTTCGGGATCCACGTGTCGCGGAAGTCCTCCCAGCGCAGTTCCTCCGCCTGGAACCCCGCGAACTCCCCGTCCTTCGCGATGATCCGGTCCACCCGCGCGCGAGTGGACCAGGCGGGAAGCGCCCTGCGCCCGCCCGGCGCGATCGGCGCGGGCACGCCCCTCTTGTCGCGCACGATGTAGACGCGCTCCGACTGGGAGATCTCGTGAGCGAAGGTTTCGAGGGCGGAGGCCATGGGGCGGAAGATTACAGGCACGAAGGGAGGACGGGAATGTAACGAAGACCGCCATCAACTTGATCGTGTTGCGGGCAATGGTTCATCAGAACCCAGCGCAAGCCATTTACGGGGTCGCGCGAAGCAGGAACCAGTCGCTTTCGCGCCGTGCTTCACATAGCCCGTGAAAAAACCTGCGAGTCGGGCGGAGTCGGCCCGCAAAATGCAAAGTCACCTGAAATCCCGACCCCGGGCCGACGCAGCCTGACTCGCAGGTTTTTTCACGGGCTATTCGCTGATCCGCTTCTCCGCCTCGTCCGCCGCCGCTCTCACCTCCGGCGTGTCGAACCGCTTCCGGATCAGCTCGATCAGTTCCTTCGCCGCAGGCTCCTTGAGGCCGGGAAGCGCCTTCAGGATCCGGATCGCCGACGCGCGCCGCACCGGCTCGGGATCGATGTTGTCACTTCCCGATTTCGCCTCGGTCAGGAGGATCTTGCGGATGGAGATGCCGTCGACGGCGCCCCAGGCCACGGGGTCGCCCCACGCCGCGAACGTGGAGACGATGGCGGCGTTGAGGGCGTGGAGCTGCGCCCAGGTTTCGTCCCAGATCCAGCGTTCGGCGAGCCGGTCGAACTCGCGGCCGAAGTTGTGAAGCGCCAGCGCGAGCCAGGGAGCTTCCTCGGGGCCGGCGGCGGTCGCGAGCGCCTCGGCGGCGGCGAGCCGGACCTTGTACGACGGGTCGGTGAGGGCGTGGAGCAGGGCGGAGGCGGACCGCACGCTGGCGACGGCGCCGAGAGCGCGGGCCGCCTGCATCCGGGCCTCGTGGCAGTCCGACCGCAGGTCCTCCAGCGTCCCGATCAGCGACTTGATCGCGCGCGGGTCCTTGAGTTCCAGAAGCCGGTCCGCCGCCGCCTTCGCGATCGTGCCGCCCAGCGCGACGTCGCCCAGCAGGTCCTCGAGCTCCGACGGACGCCCGGGCGCGCGGTGCGGCGGGAAGTACCGCGCCTCGTCGGGCCACGCGGGTTCCGCAAAGCTCGGCCGCGTCCCGTGGATCGGCTCCGGCTTCGAGGGCCCCTTCTTCATGCGGTGGTGGCGCCGGAAATACAGGAACGAGTCCGCGATGACCTCCTGCGGCCACCCGTGCTGCTGGTTCGTCCACTCGGTGTAGACGAAGTCCGCGTCGGCCTTGCGCAGGTTCTGCGCCGCCAGGCGGTCGCGCTTGCACGACGCCGAAGGGTCGTCGCTCGAGTGGTAGATGTAGATCCCGGTCCCCTGTGCGGCCGCGTTCAGCTCGTTCCCCGACCCCGCCGCCGCCGCCGGCGCGAACGCCGCGAACTTCTCCGGGTACTTCGTGCCGAAATGCCACGTCCCGCCGCCGCCCATCGAGTGGCCCGTGACATAGATCCGGTTCATGTCGATGTTGTACTGCAGGCACGCCTCGTCGATCACCGACAGCACGTACGTGTCCCCCTTCGCCGTCCACGGCCTCGGGTCCGCCGTCGGCGCCACCACGATCACGTCCCACTTCTTCGTTTCCGCATACGTGAAGTGCCTCACAAACGTATGCCCTTCCCCGATCCCGCCGAGGCCGTTCCAGGTGCCGTGAAGCGCGAGGACCATCGCGTACGCGCGGTGCGGGTTGTAGTTCTTCGGGAGCCAGACGGTGTACACGCCGCTCGCGTTCTGGGCGTTGTAGCTCAGGTGAATGTCCTCGGTGATCGTCCCCGCGGCGTGTTTCCGCGAGCGCGCCACGCGGTCGAAGTACTGGATCGGCAGCGTCACGCCGAAATCCTTCTTCAGCTTCTCGTAGAGCACCTGCCGCTCCCCCAGCCCCAGCTTGTCCCAGTCCTTCGTCGCCTCGTCGATCCCCGGGTTGTGCCTCGGGCTCGCGGTCACCACCGCATCCACGTCCGCCCCCACCACCGCCCGCGCTTCCGCGTTTCCGGGATCCTTCGCGAGCACCTCGAGCGCCTCCTCCCGCGCCTCCACCGGGAAGCCCTTCGCCACGCAGAACTTCATCAGCGCCAGGTGGTCCGCCTTCGGGTCGCACGCGTCGAACCAGTACGTCCGCAGCGGGTCCTCGGGCGTGATCTCCAGCTTCGTCACGTCCGCGCGTTCGAAGCGCTTCAGCCCCCACACCATTTCCTTCATCGTCGAGTTGTAGGGGTTGAGCACGACGTCGCCGTCGGGGCCGGAGACGACCTTTCCGTCGTAGTGGACGCTGTCCTGCAGCCAGACCGAGTCGGCCGCGACGAAAGCGGCCAGGGCGAAGCAGAGGGCGAGCGGGAAGAGCGGTCGGCGCATCGGTCGCTCCGGGAGTCGTGAGAGGAATGAGACTCTACCGCGTTGCATGCGCAGGAGTGAAAGCCATTCGCCACGATTCCGCCCCGCGACGTATCCTGTCCGCGTGACCCTCGACCAACTGGTCCTCGCCGCGGGTGCGGGCTCGTTCGCGTTTTCGCTCCTGCTGACGCCCGTCGTCCGGGCCCTTGCGCGTTCGAAGGGGTTCGTGGACGAGCCGGGGCCGCGCAAGATCCACCAGTGGCCCGTCGCCCTCGGCGGCGGCGTCGCGATCTTCGGCGCGGTCTTCCTCCCGCTGGCGGCGGCGTTCGCCGTGCCGCTGCTGGCCCCGGGAATGGTGAAGAGCCTTGCGCCGGGGATGGAGGAACACCTGGCGGGGGCGAGGTTGATCGCCCCGAAAGCGCTCGCCTACCTCGGCGGCGCGCTCGTGGTGTTCATCCTCGGGCTGATCGACGACGCCAAGGGGCTAGGGCCGAGGATCAAGCTGGGCGTGCAGGTCGCGGTCGGCCTCGGGCTCGCCGCGAGCGGGATCCGGCTGTCGTCGTTCCTCGACCGCTACGGCTTCGCCGGCGAGGCCCTCCAGTACGCCGTGACCGTCGGCTGGTTCGTCGTCGCGTGCTGACCAGCCATCTGGCGGTCACCATCACCGCCCTGTCGACGGCCCTGGTGCAGAAATTCACGCCCGAATCGAACCTGCTGTGCATCCTGCCGCTTTTTCATTGTGCCCAGCTCAATGCCGCCACCTTGCCGGCCTTGATGACCGGTGCTTGCGTGGTGCTGACCCAGGGCTTCGATGCGGGGAAGGTGGGAGAGCTGATCGAGCAACACCAAATCAGCATGGTGTTCATGTTGCCGATGATGTACGGCGCGCTGCTGGCCGAACCGAGCACGGCCAAACGTGACTTCAGCTGCGTGACGCGCGCCATGTACGCGATGGCACCGATGTCGCAGGAGCGGCTGGAGGCCGTGCATGCCTTGTTGCCCCATGCCGACGTGGTGCTGGGCTCCGGCCAGACCGAGTTCACCCCGCCAACCTGCTTCCAGCTGCCCGAGCGCACGCCTGGGACAAGGCCGCAGGTGGCGATCCGGGCCGAGATAGCGCCCGCGCTGGGTGGCGCGGCCGACTGGAGCCAGGTGTCGGTGATCGACCTGGAGCTACTGCCGGAAGAATTCCGCTTGCAGCGCGTGGTGTTCAAGGCCGCGAACGGGCCTTCGAGCGCATGGAGGGCCGCTTCACCGGCCAGCGCGAGTACCTGCTGTTTCAACTGGTGCGGCTGGTGGAGCAGTTCCTGGACT
>CAVPNQ010000061.1:0-14702 GCA_963706735.1 uncultured Planctomycetia bacterium | reverse complement strand
AGAACCGCAAGCTCCTGTCGCGCGGCCCACCACGCGTCCAGTTCGCGGGCGCCCGTGTCCGCGCACGCCTCCAGGTGCCCCGCCGCCAGGTCCCGCTCACCTTTCACCAGCCGTTTCATCGCCGCGAAATAACGCGCTTCGCAGGCGATCTCCGCCGCCCGATGCGGATCCGTCGTTTCCGCTCCAACCAGAAAACCGGCTTCATCAATCGATTCGCAGAATAGCCCCGCGACGAGCAGGACCCAGGCCGCCGGCGGCGGATTCCGCCGGCGCAGCACGGAATCCCGCAACTCCCCCGTCGCGTCTTCGATCTCTCCCATCCGCGCCCTCGCAATCCAGATCCGCAGCTTCACCCCGTCCTCCCGGTGGCAGGGCAGCCCAAGCCGGCAGCCCTCCCTCAGGTCCGCCAGGGACTCCCGCCATTCCTGAAGCGAGCTCTTCGCGAAGCCGCGGGCACACCACGCGCTGGCATGGCCCGGATCGAGCCGGAGCGCTTCACTGAAATCCGAAATCGCGCCCCGGAGCTGGCCGCGGCGTTGCCGTTCGATGCCGCAGTTGTAGAAAGTGGTGGCCAGGGTCGGCGCGAGCACGGCGGTCTCGTCCGGGCCGGGCACCGCCCCGCCCGGCGCGCCCGGTTTCTTTCCTTCGCCGCCTGTGGGACGAGTTCCCATCTGCCCTCCCCGTGGCCCGCGGTGCAGCCTCCGGTTGGACGCAGAGTGACCGGAGGCTGCAGCCCCTGACCATTTCCCTCACTCATACGGCAGGTCTGCATCACTTAGGGGGCCGCGCCGATTTCCTGACGGAAAATCGGGATTTCTAAAGGGGCACGCGGTTTCCGGGAAGCGCCTAGGCGCGTGCTACCGGGCCAGCAGGGCTGCGTCGGCGGGGGATGCGCCTGGAAGGGACTGGAGACGCAGCAGGCGATAGAGTTCCGGGTCCTGGGCGCGAAGTCCGGAAAGGAGTTCACGGGCGGTTTCGGCGCTTCCGTTGCGCCCCAGCGCAAGGGCGCGGAAGAAAGCGCAGGTCCGGGCGGTGGTGAGAGGAAGCGATCCGGCAGGCTGCAGGAGGGAGTCGTAGAGAGTGAGGGCCTGGTCGAAGCGGCCCTGGGCGAAATGGCCGTGGGCGGCACGAAGGATCTCTTCCGGTGTATCCGGAGGGGACGGATCGATGCCGGTGCCCGCGTCGCTGGCCATGATCCGGATGTTCCGCAGGTGCAGGGTGCTTGGTTCCGACTCGACCGGTGGATCGGGGTAGCCGACGGCGCCGAAGAGGTAGACCGCCGGGGGCAGGCGGGTGGGCAGGTTCAGGACAACCTCATGCCGCGCCGCGCCCTGGGTCATGACCACCCAGGCGGATTCCAGGGCAGGGACGTACTCCAACTCGACGTCGAACCAGTCTTCGCCGGGCATGAAGAGATTGTCGGATTCCGGGGAGGAAGTCACCGGCCAGGAGGGCGCCAGGCTGAGGAGCTGTTGCTTCTGGCGCGGTTCGGCTTCGGCGCCCGAGAGGTTGAAGAAGAGGAAAAGCGAGTTCGTGCCGAACAGGCCGACCCGGGGGCTGACGCCGAAACGGTGCGGCGAGATTCTCATTCTCCAGCGGAATTTGAGCGGACCTCCGACGTACCGGATCGGAATGCCGGCAGACGACTGGTAGCCCTTGGTGACAAGAAGCTCGAGGTCCTCCGGGCCCTGGCGAACGAGAAGCGGATTCTCGCAGCGCATCGTCGCGGCGCTGCCGAGCCGTTCGCAACTGGCCCGCACCTCGATCGCCGCGGCTGCCGAGACCCAGCGAAGGCGCTTCGCGACCGTCTCACGCTCCGCTGGATCCAGGTCCGCGCGCTCGCTCGATTCCTTCAGCACGCCCTCGAGCTGCGACCATCGCCGGAGGCGGATCAGGCACTCGGCCGCCCTCCCGAGCGCTTCGGCCCTGGTGGCCTCGCCCGCCGAGAGGAACGCCGCCGCCGCGTTCTCGAGATCGCCCATTTCCATGAGGGCTCTTCCGAGCCCCACTGGATCCGTGCCGCGGCAGAGTTCGGCCGCGCGGGCGGGAAGCCCGACTTCCAGCAGCAGCCGGCCGGGAGGGACGCCCTCCAATTCGCGCGTGCGGACATCGGGAAGGAGGGTCGGCGTTGCCGCTCCCCATCCGGAAGCGCGGAGCACGACGCGCCCGCCGCCCCGTGAAATCGTGAAGACTTCGTCGTCGCCGTCTCCGTCCCCGTCGAGCGCACGGACGAGCGTTTCGCCCTCGACGAGAATGGATCGGACGCAACCGCGTTCCCCCGGAAGCGGTATCGCCTCGGTTCGCGGCCTGCGAATCCCGGTGCTCTGGACCGAGCTTTCGAGCAGGAACTTCCGGTTGCCCAGCCGCGCCATGCTCGTGGCGAGGACCGACCGGCCCGCTTCGCGGTCGAGCCACTTCTCGGGTGCGGGAATACCGTCCGCCAGCCCGAACTTCATGCGGTAGAGCCCCGATTCGAGCACGGTCCCCTCCGGTTCCCGGCGGGCCAGCACCGCCCTGTGGTCCGGCGACCACCCGGAGCCGAACAGGATCTCGCCGTCGGAAGGGACACACGGGGACGTGGCACAGGCGAACCACGGGGAGAGTTCGCCCTTCCTGAATTTCCCCGCCGCGCCATCCCATTCGGCCAGCCAGAATCGCCAGCCCTTCCAGGGCCCGAACGAGGCCAGCACCCCGTGGCGCCCACCCGGCAGAGGGACTTCGCACAGGGCCTCGACGTCGCAGCCTTCGTCGCCAAGCCGGAACTGGTCGAGCGGACGATCTGGCGTCGCGGAAGAAGGGCGGAAGACCACGAGGGACCGGTCGTCGTAAGAGACGCCGACGAAGAGTTCCCGGACTCCGTCGCGATCCGGGTCCGCGGCGAGAATGCAGGTGGCCCAGGAATGGAGTGGCGCGGAGAACTGGCGGGCGAGGGCGCCCTCCCGGATGTCCCAGACCTCGATGCCGCCCCAGGCTTCCTCCGGTCTCCGAGGGCCGAAGCTAGCCACGATTTCATCGTCCCCGTCGCCATCCACGTCGCAGAACCAGAGGCGGTTCCAGCAGGCGTCGTTCCGGCCGGCGAGGAGGGCCGTTTCGGCGACAGGCTCCGCCGAAAGCCCTTCGCCGCCGGGAGTGAGGCGGAAAACGCGGAGGCGACCCTCTGCTGTGAGCGAAGCGGCGTAGAGGGGGCCTGGAGCGCGCGCCGTCCCGAGGGCGACGAGGCCTTCGGGCAGGTCCACGGTACAGGACCGTGCCAGGTGGCGCAGAACGTCCACGGCTTCCCGGGCCTCGCGCACGAGGTCGGCGGGGGCTCCCGGGAGTTCCGCGAATGCCGCGTACTCGGACAGCGCCTCCTGGAGATTCCCTGTTTTTTCGCTGGCCTGCGCGACCCGGAAGGCCGCGAGCGGCGCGTTTTCGCGGCCGAAGCGGCGCACGACGGTAAGCCAGGCGCCGCGCGTGCCGGGGCCCTGGTTGCCCGTGTCGATCATGCGGGACAGCGCTTCGGCCGCGGTCCGCTGCTCTTGCCGGTCGGGGGAGGACAACCCAACGTCGAAGGCCTGGAGCCGGGATTCCTCTGCGCCCGCCGGGTTTCCGAGGCTCTCCCGCGCGCGGCTCCGCTGGAAATGAAACCGCGCGAAAGGATGCCCGGCGTGCCCCCGCGCGCGGATTTCCGGCAGACTCCACAAACCGTCCTCCGGGACGTCGGGCCGTCCGACCCAGGTCCGGACTTCCGATTCAAACTCCCTGGCCCGGCTCTCGGCCGAGGCCGCTTCGCCCCGTTCGAGATCCCTTTCCATGGCCTCGAGCACGGCCCGCGTGCGATGGAGTTCCGCACGTAGATTCCTGGCGCGCTTCCATTCTTCCCAGACCCCGCGGGCGAGCGGCCATCCAACGATGGCGGCGATCACCATGAGGGAGAGGGCGGCGACGCCGAAGGGAAGTCGGTGGCGGCGCACGGTTTTTCGGAGGCGGTATGCGAGGCTGTCGGGCCTGGCGCGGATGGTGTCGCCGCGCTGGAACCGGTCCAGATCGTCGGCAAGCTCCCCCGCGCTCGCGTACCTGCGGCCGCGCTCTTTCTCGAGGCACTTCAGGACGATCGTCTCCAGGTCGGGGTCGATCGAAGAATCGACGTCCCGGGGGGGCCGCGGGTCGTCCTGGCGGACCTGGACGAGGATGTCGAGCGGGCTGCGCCCCTCGAAGGGCGCACGGCCCGTGAGGAGTTCGTACAGCGTCGCCCCCAGCCCGTAGACGTCGGTCCTCGAGTCCACCGCCTCGCCCGCGGCCTGCTCGGGGCTCATGTAGGCCGGCGTTCCCAGGATCGCACCCGTCATCGAAAGGTCCGACGGCCCCGAAACGGCGCGCGCCAGCCCGAAGTCGGTCACGTATACCCGCGGCGATTCGCCTCCCGCGCTGACCATCAGGTTGTCCGGCTTGATGTCCCGGTGCACGATCCCCCGGTCGTGCGCACACGACACCGCACGTGCGGCGTCGCGCATGAGAAGCGCCGTCCGCGCCGCGTCCCCGCGCGGCCATCCGCGCATCGTCCGGCCTTCGATCAGCTGCATCGCGATGAAGTGCCGCCCCGCCTCCTCCCCGACCTCGTGGATCGCCGCGATGTTGGGATGGTTCAGCGTCCCCGCCACGTGCGCCTCGCGTCGCAGCCGCTCGATGTCCTCGCGGTCCGCCCCCTTCAGCAGCTTCAGCGCTACCCATCGCCCGAGCTGGAGGTCCCACGCCTTCCAGACTTCCCCCATTCCGCCGGCCCCGAGCCGCAGGACGCGGATGTACTTCCCGATCCGCGCCTCGGGCCCGGCCTCCGCAGCTTCGCGGGGAAGCGCGTGCCCCTCGGGCGGTGCGTTGTCGCCCTCCGCTTCGAACGCCGCCGACACCGCGCACCGCGGGCACACGCCGGCGTCACCGGTCGCCTCCAGCTCTTCGCCGCACTTTGCGCATCGGCCGAGGTCCCGCCCGGAACCGCCCGTCATTCCCCGCCCCCTGGATTCGAATGCGCCTACGCGCCGAAGATCCGCTTCAAGTCCCTGACTTCTTCCTCGAGATCCGCTCTCGAGGAAACCGTCGATTCCACTTCAGCCTCGAGGTGAATACGAAACCGCTTCCGCGTCCGTCGCAGGGAAACGACGACATCGTTGACGGACAGCCCGAGCGCGTCGGCGATCCGGCGGTCGGAGGGGTCCTTCCCGCCGTACTTGCGTTCCCAGACCGCAATGTCGTGGGGCTGAAGGCGTCCGCGGGCGGCGTCGGCGCGCAGGCTTTCCACGGCGGCGTCCATGATGTCGCGGGCCCACTGGCGGTCGAATTCCGCCTCGATGTCGTCGGCCGCTTCCGGGTGCCGCCCGTCCCCTGAGCAGCCGTTCGCGGTGAGGCGTACGTGCGTCCTGCCGCCGCCGCGCTTCTCGGCGAAGGCGCGTTCGGTCCAGTCGCCGAGCCAGTTTTTGAGGCAGGTGCGCAGCCAGGCGCGGAAGCGGCCGCGGCTGGGATCCGCGAGGCCGAGGATCGATTCGCGCCGAGCGAGGAGGTGCAGGAAGAACTCCTGTGCGAGATCCTCGGGCTCCTGCGCCGGTGTGGATCGTCCCTTGAGGTGCCAGCGGACCAGCCGGAGGATGACGGGCTGGTAACGGTGCGCAAGGGTTTCCAGGGCGCGCGGCGAGCCGCGCCCGGCGGAAATGACCTGCGACCAGAGTGTCGTCGGGAACCCGACACCGGTAGCGCGCGCTGATTCTTCGACCATTCCCTCACCCCAGAGTGTTGGCGCGCCGGATTGTCTCAGCGGATCGGCGGGTATTCAATGCCGTCGATCCGATTCCCGGGTGTGTCCTCAGGCACAGCCGGCGCGGGTTCTTCCGCGGGAAGGGCCGCGCCCGCCCGTCGCCTTGGATCCTGCAGGGTATGCGAGTTGCGTGAGAGCCTGGTGCAGCTTTGATCTGCAGCCCAAGTTTCCTGCTCGCCAACGCCAGGGAGGTCGTCATGAATCTGATCAAATGGGAGCCGTTCCGCGAACTTGAAGAGGTCAACGACCGGCTCCGCCGCATTTTCGGCAGACCCCTTGCCCGCACCAATGGAGATGAGTCCCTCGCCGGGGCGGAGTGGTCGCCCACCGTCGATGTCTCGGAAAGCAACGAGGAGTACCTGATCAAGGCGGAACTCCCCGAGGTGAAGAAGGAAGATGTCCGGATTTCCATCGACAGCGGCGTTCTGACCCTGCAAGGGGAGCGGAAGCAGGAAAAAGAAGAGAAGGGCAAGAAGTTCCACAAGATCGAGCGGTCCTACGGCTCGTTCCTCCGGAACTTCACACTTCCCGGCGGCGTGGACGAAACCAGGATCCGGGCCGATTTCAAGGACGGGGTCCTGAACCTCCACCTTCCGAAATCGGAGAAGGCCAGGGCGAAAGTGATCGATGTGAAGGTCACGTAAGCCGGGGCGCTTCGCATCGTCGTTCCGTCCCATCTTTCCTATCCCGCGGGAGACTCTGTCATCCATCAGGAGCAAATCCATGCGTGTCGGCGACATCTGCAATCTCCAGGTTCGGTCGTGCAATCCGGGGACGAATCTCGCCCAGGCGGCGTCCCTCATGTGGGAGCAGGACTGCGGCTGCATCCCCGTCGTGGACGAGTCCAACCGGGTCGTCGGTGTCCTGACCGACCGCGACATCTGCATGGCGGTGGCGACGCGCAACCTGCGCGCGTCGGAGATAACCGCCGCCCAGGTCGTGTCGCCCAGGGTCCATACCTGCCGGCTCGACGATGACGTGCGCACGGCTCTCCGCACCATGCACACCAACAGCGTCCGTCGGTTGCCCGTCGTGAACAACGGGAACGATCTCGTCGGACTCCTGTCCCTCACTGACCTGATCCTGGCTGCTCGCGACCAGAAATCCGCACGCCCGGGTGAGGTCACCTGGGGGGAGGTCATCCCCACGCTGGACTTTATCTGCCGCCCGCGCCGGTCCGCACGGCCCACTGCCGTCGCGGAGAAGCGCCAGATCCTCGTGTCGAGCGAAGCCCGTCACTGAAACCGCAGGCATGACCGGGGGGGCGGAAGGAGAAGCGCTTCCGCCTCCCTGCGACTGCCCGCCACGGCGCCCTCGCGGTCAGAGCCCCACTCGGAAGCGACCGGCAATCTCCGTTGCCACCGTGTCGCTCGCCTCTTCGTCCCAGTTGAAGTAGTACTCGTCGGTGACAAATTCCGCGGGGACGCCGATCTTCGCCAGCGCCGCTTCCATCTCGACGAGCATCGCGCCGTTGCCGACGAGGTGAAAGTGCGTCTCGCGCGGGCGCTCGATGAGCGGCGGCACGCTCTCGCCGATTCGGCCGCGGAGCCCTTTCCAGCCTGCGTCGGGCCGGGACAGGGATGGGGCCCATTCGAAATTCGGGTACCTCGCCGCGAGGGCGTCGAGTTCCTCACGGGGGCCGATGTCCACCTGCTCGCGGAAGCCCACGAACAGGAACAACGGCCGCTTTTCGATGCCGGCCTCAAGCACGTACCGGAAGTACCCGTAGAGCGGCCCGACGCCTGTCCCCGTCGCAAGCCCAACGACCTGGCGCGCGCTCGCATTCACTTCGTGGCGGATCGGATTGTGGTGGACCCCGGAGAACTCGAGAACGGCGCCGGGTTCGAACGCCGCGAGTCGCGGCGTCATCCGGCCCGTCGGAATCACGCGGTAAATGATGCTGAACGTCCGCTTCGCCTCGTCCGCCCAGGTGACCGTGTAGGCGTGCTTCAGCGCCTCGCGGCCTTCGCCGATCCTGAGACCGAGCACGTTGCCGGGTTCGTAGGGAAGCGGGTGACTGTCGTCGGCCCGAAGCGTGATCCAGCGCGAGCTGCGGGCGAATTCCCGGTTCGACAGCACGGTCGCGGGACGCCAGTCGTCCTTCCAGCCCTTCGCCAAGATCGCCTCCCTGGGTCTCGTGGGTTTCGAAGCGCGGGGGATTGTCGTGGAAGGTGCGGGGAAGGTCCACAGCACGACTTGAACCCGGCGCGAGCCGGGCCTACGATGGCTGCCGTGAATCCCCCTCCGCCCTTTCCGTCCGCCGGACAGCCGGGAACTCCCGCAAGCGGAGGGCGAAGCTCGGGCTTCTGGATTCTCGTCATCGGCGGTTGTCTCGGCGTGTGCGGCGTGGGAGTGGCCGTGGTCGTCTTCCTGGCAGGAGTCCTGGCGGGGCTGACCGAAGAGAGTCCCGCGCCGGGGCCCGCCTCGATCAGCACCACGGGTGCCGGGCCGCAGGGAAGCGCGCCGGAGGCCGCGAACGGTCCGGACGACTTCACTTACAAGTCGAAGACCAGCGGCCTCGAGTACATCGCGCCGAACCGCATTTCCGCCGAAGGCGTGCGCGTCACGCTGGTCGGCGATTGGCGCGAGGATCACCGCAACGTCGTCTTTCGCCTTCTGGCGGACGGCCGTTACGAACTCCGCGTCGGGGGCGGCGCGCTCAGCGGCCGCACGAAGGCCGAACTGGTCGCTTCGAGCTCCGCCGAGCAGGGAACCTGGAAGTTCGAAGGCTCCACCCTGACGCTCACGCCCGATCAATACAACCTGAGCGGCATCGCGGAAGGGAAGAGCAACTCGGGGCGCGGCCAGGCCGACGGGCCCCGCCAGTGGACGGTTGAGGGAGTGACGATCGAGTACACGCCGGAGGGCTCGCAAACCCCCAAGTACCGGCCCGGTCTGCGCATCAACGGCCCCGGCCCGTCCTGGCACTACCCGCCGGGCAATTGGAACTGGGTGCTGCGCAGCGCGTGGTAGTTTCCGCGCCTGTCATCTCCTCTCGGGACTCTGCCTCGGCCGCTTCGCCACATCCATGTCGATCGTCGCCAGCCTCATGTAGAACATCCCGAGCCCCGCGCCGCCCGGGTACAGCCCTTCGCCCTCCCACGGCAGCAGCGTCGCGGCGCCCTCGGGGCGTTCGGCCCACGGGCCGGGCGCGGGGCCGGCCTGGGCGCGAAGCGTGTCGGCCACGCGGCGGGCCTCGTCGAGCCACGCGCCGTCGCGGGTCAGCTCGAACGCGTCGAGAAAGAGCTCGCCGAGCCCGGCGCCTCCCGTCGAGAAATCGGCCGTCGTGAACGGGTGCTGCGGCTCCTGGTCCATCGCACGCTTCACCCCGGCCGCCGCCGCGCGGACGAGATCCACGTACTGCGGGTCCTTCGTGGCGATGTTGAGGCGGGCGAGAAAACGCGCGATGCCGGCGGTGCCGTACGAGAAGCCGGCCACAGGAGCCGCCGGGCCTTCCCCCGTGATCGCCGGCCACAGCATCGTCCCCTCCGTGCGCTTCGCCTGGTCCGCCAGCCACGCGGCGATCTTGCGCGGCGTCTCGAGCCATTTGTCGTCCCTGGAAGCGGCGTGGGCGCGGAGGAAGGCGAGGCCGACGCCGGCCGCGCCGTGGGTGAGGCCGGTGTAGACGCGGGGGAGCGAGAGCTGGGCGCGCCACCAGCAGCGGCCGCCGAGCTCGGTCTTCACGGCGTCGAGCCAGGCGACGGCCTCCATCGCGAGGTCGCGCCATTTCTGTTCGTTGGAGGCGTCGGCGAGATCGAACAGGAACAGGGCGATCCCCGCGGCGCCGCCGGCGATCGTCGTGTCGTCGCCCCAGTGGGCCTGCCCGTTCTCGCGCACCGCGCTGGCCGCAATCCGCTCGCCCGCCGCGACGGCCGCGTCGAGGTAGCGCCGGTCGCCGAACACGCGGAATCCCTCGAGCAGCGCACCCGCGATGCCCGCCGTGCCGCTGTGCAGCCCGTCGCGCGCCATCGTCGCCAGCGTGCCGTCCGCCAGCCGGTACGTGTCGTCCCACCTCATCGCCGCCCCGTCGCGCTTACCGGCCGCCACCATCGCGTCCAGCAGCCCGCGCGCCCGCGCGCCCTGTGTGCCGTCGCTGGTGGCGCGGAGGAGATTCATCTGGAAGAGCGCGACGCCGGCGCCGCCGTCCCAGAGGTTCCATCGCAGCGGCTCCGCGCCGCCCGCGGCCGTCCCCGAGGCTTCGCGCGACGCCTGGATCGCGTCGCTCGAGGCGCGCGCCGACTCGAACAGCGTTTCGCGATCCTGGTCCTCGCCCGCCGCGCCCGTCCTCAGGTGGAACCGCACTTCCGTCCCCGACACCAGTGCCTGCGCCGGGAAATCCAGCTGCACGTGCACGATGCGCTTCGCACCCCAGTACTCCACCGCCGCCATCGCGGGGCCGACGCGGATGTCCCGGCCGCCGGATTTCGAGTCGATCACGCGCAGCTTGATGGGAAGTGGCATGTCGTCGGGCCATTCGACCTGCGTCAGGATGCGCCCGTTGAGGAGCGCGTCCTTACGGCCGAAGCCGTACTGGAACACGTCGGTCAGCGTCGCTCGCAGCCCCGCTTCCTGGATCGTCACCTTCACGCGCAGCCCGTTGTCGAGGCGTTCGGTCTCCTGTGTCCACGCCTGCCGCGTGGACGGCGTGAACGGCCGGTAATCCGGATCGCCGAACCCGATGCGCGACAGCGCGCCGCGCGCCAGCGTGTCCGCCCAGTCGCGGTTCGGCGCCGCTTTTCCCTCGGCGATCTTCGGGAGCCGAAGCGGGGTCTGCCGCAGGAGCAGCAGGGCCGAGTCCGCGGTCGCCTTGTGCGTTTCGCCGACCGAGAGGCCGCGCGCCACCATGAGTTCCATTTCCTGCATCGCCGTCACGCCGTGCCCGGGATCGGTCGCCCCGAAGAAGGCCGTCGCGCCGCGCGCGAGAAGCGCCAGCGCGAACGACTTGTCCACCGGCGTCACCTTCGGCGGCCGCGGTGCAGCCGACACCGGCCCCTCGTACCACTTGTGCGTCACTCCGGAGTAGACGGGCCCGCCGAATGCGACGGCTGGGAAGAGGTCCAGCGCGGCGAGTTGCCCGGTATCGACGGATCCCGCGATTCCTTCCGGGCGGCCGTAGCCCCAGAACTGCAGGACCCCCGCGGCCTCCAGGCGCTTCACGTCCGCCTCCGACGGCTTGAGGTGCCGGGCCAGCAGGCGCTCCCACCCTTCGAGCCACGACTGCTCGCCTTCGACTTCGAGGTCGGCCTCGCTGGGTCCGAAGTCCACGAGCCGCTTCGGAAGCAGCTGCCGGTCGGCCTCGACGCGTTTCTCGTTCGCCAGCAGGGCGAGCGCAGTCTCCGGGGTCGATCCCGTGACGAAACCGATCCGGAAGTCGAGCGCGAAGTCGGCGTCGAGGCCTGAAGCGACCTCGAGGAGGCGGTAGACGAAGTCCACGTCGAGGGACTCCGGCTTGACGACGACGGTGACGGTCCCGGGGGCCATCGCGAGGAGTTCCGCGCGAGCGGCAGTCGGGTCGTCGCCGGCGAAACGCACGACGGCGGCGCTGCGGCGCCGGGAGGCTTCCGCCACGACCGGCGCCCACGGATCGTCCATGGCGATGTTCGTGAGGACGGCCGCGCGTTCCACCGAATCCGGGCGCGGCATCGCGACCGCCGAGCGCGGCGTGAGGACCGATTCCTCCGCCGAGGCTGTCGCGACGAACAGGACCAACAGCATAGTCAAGCCGAGTTGCGAGTTGCGGGTTGCGGGTTGCGAGGAACGGCCCCGGCTGGGAACCGCGCTCGCGCGCTGTCCCTCGCAACTCGCAACCCGCAACTCGCAACTGCCGTTCACGACGATCTCGCAATCACGAATTTCATCACCTCGGCCAGTTCTTCGCCCTTCCGGCCAAAATCCTCGAGCGCACCCAGCGCTCTTCCCGCAAGCCTCGCGGCCTCCCGCCTCGACCGGTCCAGCCCGAAGACGGCCGGATAGGTCGCCTTGCCCTTCGCCGCGTCCTTGCCGGCGGTCTTGCCGAGCTGGGCGGTGGAAGCGGTGACGTCGAGGATGTCGTCGGCGATCTGGAACGCGAGGCCGAGGTTCTCGCCGAACTCTGTGAGCGTCTTGTATTCGCCGGAGTCCGCCTTGCCGCAGATGGCGCCCGCCTGCACGGAGGCCCGAAGGAGTGCAGCGGTTTTCTTGCGGTGGATGAAGCGCACGAGGGCCGGTGAAGGGCGGCCCTTCTCGCCCTCCAGGTCCGCCTGCTGGCCGCCGACCATGCCCCGGGCGCCGGCGGCGTCGCCGACCACGCGGACGAGGTCGGGAACCATCGCGGCCGGGCTGCGAGCCAGCGTTTCGAACGCGAGGGTCAGGAGGGCGTCGCCGGCGAGGATCGCCGTCGCCTCGTCGAACGCCTTGTGGCAGCTCGGCTTCCCGCGGCGGAAGTCATCGTCGTCCATGGCGGGGAGGTCGTCGTGGATCAGCGAGTACGTGTGGATCATTTCAATCGCCGCCGCGGCCGGCATCGCGTCCTTCTCGCGGCCGCCCGCGAGCCGGCAGGTGAGCAGGACGAGCGCCGGCCGGAGGCGCTTGCCGCCGGCGAAGAGCGAGTAGCGCATCGCGCGGTGAAGGCGGCGGGGCTCCTCGAGGCCTGAAGGGACGACGCCGTCCATGTACGACTCGACGATCTGTGAGCAGGCGCCCAGCAGCGACTCGGCGCGGGACCGGGCGGGCCTGGGACGGACGATTCGGCGGGGCATGGGTCGGGTCCTAAGGGTGGCGTGTAAGGAAAGGAGTTCGCGGATGAAGGCGGATCTGGCGGAAAAGGCCGCGGATGCGGGGCGATCCGAGAACGCCTTCTCTAAAAATCAATCTCCCCCGACTGGTGCTTCTTCCGGTCCTCTTTCTCCTTGTCCACCGCCTTCTTCACCTCGAACGGCTGCGGCTCCACCTCGCCGGACTCGCCCTTCAGCAGGATCTGCACCTTCTTTTCCGCGCGATCCAGGATCTCGTGGCACTTCTTCAGCGCCGCAACCCCTTCCTCGTACGTCGAGAGCGACTCCTCCAGCCCGAGTTCGCCACCCTCGAGCGACGACACCGACTTCTCGAGCGCCTCGAGATGCTCCTCGAACTTCTTTTCCTTCTCCTTGTCCTTCGCCATGGCCCGCCCTTTCTATTCCGGCCGGGGCTCGCGCGTCGGCGCGGGCCTGACCTCGGTCACCTTGCTCACCAGTTCCGCACGCTCGAGCGACGTCCGGATGAGGTCCCCCGGCGCAACCTGTCCCGCGCGGCGCAGCACCTCGCCCGTCTTCGCATGCCTTGTCATCGAATACCCGCGGGCCAGGACGCGCAAGGGCGACAGCGCTTCGAGCCGCCCCACCGCCGCCCCGACCTTCTCGCGCTTCCGGCTCACCATCACGCGCAACGCCGGCCCGAGCCGCGGCGAAAGTTCCGCCACGCGGCGGCGCGAGACGTCGAGCCTTCCGCGAAGCGCCGACCCCAGCCTCGGGCGCAACCCGTCCAGGCGCGCGCGCACCCTTTCGGACAGCGCCCGCAGCGCGCCGTCCATCCGCGGCGGCAGCCCGTCCAGCCTCTGCCGCAGCCGCTCGATCAGGTCCTGCGGCCGCGCCAGCCCGCGCGACCGTCCGAGGTCCTCCAGCCGCTGCCGCAGCATCCGGATGTCCTCCACCAGCGCTTTCCGCAGACGCCCGCCGAAATCCTCCAGGTGCCTCGCCAGCACTTCCCGCTCCGGCACCGCCAGCTCCGCCGCCTCGCTCGGCGTCTGCGCCCGCCGGTCCGCCACAAGGTCCGCCAGCGTCACGTCGATCTCGTGCCCCACCGCGCTGATCACCGGCAACGGGCACGCCGCAATCGCCCTCGCGAGCGCCTCGTCGTTGAACGCCCCCAGGTCCTCCGCGCTCCCGCCCCCGCGCCCGATGATCACCACGTCCACGTCGTCCCGCCTCGACACCCACTCCATCGCCTTCACCATCGACGGCGCCGCTTCCGCCCCCTGCACCGCCACCGGGTAAATCCAGACCCCCATCCCCGGAAATCGCCGCTCCATCACCGTCAGCATGTCCTTCACCGCCGCCGAAGTCGGGCTCGTCACCAGCACGACGCGCTGCGGCAGAAAGGGAAGCGGCTTCTTGCGCGCCGGCTCGAACAGCCCTTCCTTCTCGAGCTTCTCCTTCAACTGCATCAGCGCGAGCTGCTGGGCGCCCAGGCCCTGCGGCTCCACGTGCTCCGCGACGAGCTGGTACTCCCCCTGCGGTTCGTACACGGTGACCTTGCCGAGCACCATCACCTTCAGCCCGTCCTTCATCTCGAACTTCAGCCGCCCGCCGACGCCCGCGAAGAGCGCCACCTTGAGCTGGCTTCCCGTGTCCTTGAGCGACAGGTACGCGTGGCCGCTCCGCAGGATCTTGCGGTAGTTCGAAACCTCGCCCTCGACCCAGACGCGCCCGATCTGACCCTCGGCGAGTTCCCGCACGGCCCGCGCGATTGTCGAGGGCGTCCACACCTTCGCCGCGGCGGCCGGCTGCGGGCTCACGCGTCCATCCGCTTCTGGAAGCGTTCGCAGGCGGAGGCGTGGCCGGTGTCGGTGTCGACGGTGGCGATGCAGCCGGAGATCCGCACGTCCTTGTCGGCGACGTCGAACGGCATGGGCATGGTGGTCATGAAATGACGGAGCACCTTGTCCTTGTCGCGGCCGAGGATCGAGTCGTAGGGGCCGGTCATCCCGACGTCGGTGATGAAGGCCGTTCCTTTCGGG
This sequence comes from uncultured Planctomycetia bacterium, assembly GCA_963706735.1. GTDB lineage: Bacteria > Planctomycetota > MHYJ01 > WSZJ01 > WSZJ01 > WSZJ01. Next base: position 165 of record CAVPNQ010000061.1, on the reverse strand, counting down.
AGGACTGTTTCGTCCGCCGTGGGGATGTGCGTGTGCGTCCCGAAGATCAGCGACACGCGGCCGTCCAGCATCCACCCGAGCGCGACTTTCTCGCTCGTCGCCTCGGCGTGCACGTCGAGCACGATGATGTTCGTCTGGCGTCGCAGCGCTTCGATCGCCCTCTTC
>CAVPNQ010000060.1:0-81880 GCA_963706735.1 uncultured Planctomycetia bacterium | reverse complement strand
CTCGACTGGTCTTGCTGTGCGTGGCCGCGCCGCCCCCGGGGCGCGGAAAGCAGGAAGATTGTAGGCGACGGAAGGCCCCGGGGTGGCGGGAAAACGCCACAGAGAGCGCGCGAAGAAATCGATCGCCGTCGGCGGTCGGACCTCGCGTCCCGCCGTCGCGAAAGGCTGCGACGGCGGATACTCGTCAATGAAGGACATCGAGGATCTGGCGGATCGAGGGATCACAATCTTCGCTCCGCTTCAGCGGCCCAAGCACCCGGACAGCGACCGATACGAGCCTCGCGCGGATCAGTCCGAAACCATCAGGCCGTGGCGAAAGCGAATGGGCAGCAAGAAAGGTCAGCGGATCTACAAGCTTCGAGCCTCAACCGCAGAAACCGTCAACGCGGGCCTGAGGTGCTTCCGGGGACTCGACAGATTCCTCGTCAGATCACTTCCAAAAGTTACCTGTTCAGAGCAGCCTACTGCATCCGCGTGCTCAGCCCCCCGCAGGCCGGCAGGTAGCACTGCAGCATGTAGTCCATGACCATGCGGTCGCTGTTGAACCGCCATGCCATGGAAGTGATGGCATTCTTCATGCGCGCGACCCACTCCACGGCGACGTCCTCGGAGTTGCGCTTGAAGTACGTGGGGACGATGGTCTTCTCGAGAACCTCGTAGATCGAGTCCGCGTCGCGGCCCTCCTGGATCTCCGGCCGGGCGTGGCAGTCCCCGGACCCGATCGCGAACCCGTTGCTCCCGTCGTACGCCTCCGCCCACCACCCGTCGAGGATGGAGAAATTTAAACCGCCGTTCAAAGTCACCTTCATCCCGCTCGTCCCGCACGCCTCCAGCGGCTTGACCGGGTTGTTCAGCCACACGTCCACGCCCTGCACGAGGTGGCGGGCGACCCCCAGGTCGTAGTCCTCCACGAACACGATCTTCCCGGCGAAGCGCGGGTCGCGCGACAGCTGAACCACCTGCTGGATCAGCCGCTTCCCGCCGTCGTCCTGCGGGTGCGACTTGCCGGCGTAGATGATCTGGACCGGCCGCGCCTTGTCGCCGAGCAGCTTCGCCAGCCGGTCGAGGTCGCGGAACAGCAGCGTGGCCCTCTTGTACGTCGCATAGCGCCGCGCAAAGCCGATCGTCAGCGCCGTGCGCGACAGCAGCCGCGCCGCCTTCGCCGGCGCGCTCGGGTCGTGCGGCGCACGCCGCGCTTCCTGCGCCGCCAGCCGGTGCCGCACGAACTCCACCAGCTTGTGCTTCTCGTACATGTGCGCTTCCCAGAGCTCCAGGTCGCGGATCTTCTGGATGCCCTCCCACGCGTCGCGGTGGCAGAGGCGCTGGAGCCACCGCTCGCCGACGTTGCGCTCGTACACCTTCGACATCGACGTCGAAAGCCAGCTCGCGATGTGCACGCCGTTGGTGATGTGGCCGATCGGCACCTCGCGCTCGTCGCGGTTCGGCCAGAGCCGGTTCCACATCCGCCGCGAGACGTCGCCGTGGATCGCCGAAACCGCATTCGCCTTGCGCGACAGCTTCATCGCCAGCACCGTCATGCAGAAAGGTTCACCGTGGTCCCCGGGGTTGACGCGGCCGAGTCCGAAGAGCTGTTCGCGGGAAAGGCTGAGGCGGTCGCGCAGCCAGCCGAGGTGCTCTTCGATGAGATCCGGATTGAACCGGTCGTGGCCGGCCTCGACGGGGGTATGGGTGGTGAAGACGGTATGGAGGGCGACGTCGCGGCAGGCTTCGTCGAAGGGCATGCCATCGACCTCGACGCGTTCGCGGACGCGCTCGAGGGTGACGAACGCGGAGTGGCCCTCGTTGAGGTGATAGACGCCGGGATCGAATCCGCAGGCGCGGAGGGCGCGGAGGCCACCGAATCCGAGGATCAGTTCCTGGCGGATGCGGATGCGGCGGTCGCCGCCGTAGAGGCGGGCGGTCAGCTCGCGGTCCGCGGCGGAATTCCCGGAGACGTCGGAATCGAGCAGGAGAAGCGTTGCGCGCCCGATTTCGGCGCGCCAGACGCGTGCGCCGAGACGGCCGGACGGCAGGTCGATCGCGACCTCGACCATCTTGCCCTGCGCGTCGAGCGCGGGCTGGAGGGGCAAATCGTCGATCGGCATGAAGCCGTACTCTTCCTGCTGCCACCCGTCCGCGTTGAGGATCTGGCGGAAATACCCCTGGTGGTAGAGCAGTCCGACGCCGACGAGGGGCACGCCGAGGTCGCTGGCGCTCTTGAGATGGTCCCCTGCGAGGACGCCGAGGCCCCCGGAGTAGATGGGGAGAGACTCGTGGATCCCGAACTCCGCGGAGAAGTACGCGGCCGGCCGGACGTTGAGCGGACCGGCATGAAAGCGGGCCCAGGTATGTTCCGCGCCGAGGTACTCGACGAGCCGGTGATACGCGTAGTTGATGCGGCTTTCGAGATTGAGGTTCAGCGACCGCCGGTCGATTTCATCCGCGGGCAGGGCGCGCAGGAACGCGACCGGGGAAAAGTTCACCTGCCGCCAGAGTTCGGGGTCGAGGTCGCGGAAGATGCCGATGATCTCGGGATGCCAGGTCCAGAACAGGTTCGACGCGAGGTAGCGAAGCTTGTCGCTCAGGGTGGTGGGCATGGCGGAAGGGTATTCGACAGACCGGGAGGAGGCGAGAAAGGAAAACTCGGGCAGACGCCGCGCTCTGTGTCCTTCTGCTTGACCTCGCGACGGCGGCGGGCGACGGTGCAGGGGCATGTCCGCCATGAACGCCGTCGTCCACACCGACATCCAGGGCTCCACGCGGCTCTGGGAGAAACTCGGCCCGGCATTCGCCCCCCTGCTCGCGGAGCACAACCGCATTCTGCGCGAAGCGGCCCGGGGGGGACGGGAATTGGCCACCGAGGGAGATTCGTTCACGTTCGCTTTCGCGTCCGCGGCGGAGGCCGTGAAGTTCGCCCTCTCCGCCCAGGAGGCGCTTCACGCCGCAGCGTGGCCGGCGGATGCGGGCGAACTCCTGGTGCGGATGGGAATCCACTCCGGTGAAGAATCCCCCGCGCCGCGGGCGCGGCTCATCGCCAGCGCCGCCCACGGCGGCCAGATTCTGCTGACGGACGAAACAAGGGCGGCGGCGGGAAGCGCCCTCGAGGGCGCCAGGCTGACCGACCTGGGCGACCACCGCCTGGCCGCGCACGACCGGCCGGAGAGGATCTTCGAGGTGTTGCCCGCATCGCTGTCAGCCCGGTCCTTCCCTCCCCCTCGCACACTCTCAAGCCGCCCCACCAACATCCTGCCGGAACGGGACCGTTTCGTCGGCCGCACCCGGGAACTGGAAGAGCTCGCGGCGCTGCTCCCCTCGCCCTCGGGACGGCTCGTCACGCTGACCGGCCCGGGCGGAATCGGAAAGTCCAGGCTCGCCCGCGAGCTCGCCCTCTCCCTCGTCCCGCAGTTCGAGGGAGGCTGCTGGTTCGCGGATCTTCTCGAGGCGCACACCGCGGCGGATGTCGCGCGCGCCGCGGCGCACGCCCTCGGGATTCCGCTTCCCGCCGGGGACTCCCCTGCGGCCGTGGTCGCGGACGCGCTCGAGTTCCGCAAGCCGATGCTGCTCGTGCTCGACGGGTTCGAAGCGCTGGTCGATCACGCTGCGGCGACGGTCGGCCTTTGGGTCCGGAAAGCGCGGCATGTGCGCATCCTCGTGACGTCCATCACGCTTCTCGGCCTTTCCGGCGAGCGCGAATTCGCTCTCGGCCCGCTCTCGAGCCCGGCCCCGACGCGGGGCGTGCCGACGGCCCTCGGGGTCGGCGGATTCGACGCCGCGCGGCTCTTCGTCGATCGAGCCTCGCGGGCACGCCCCGGCTTCGAGCTCAGCGACGCAAACGCGGCCGCCGTCGGGCGCATCTGCGCCGACCTGGAGGGGATCCCCCTCTCGCTCGAGCTCGCCGCCGCCCGGCTCGCGGAACTCAGCCCGGATGAAATGCTCCGCGAGCTCGAAAGCCAGTTCCATCTCCGCGACACGTCACCCACCGGTGGCCCGCGGCGCCGCCAGTCCCTCGCCGGAACGCTCGACTGGTCGTACGGTCTGCTCACCGGATGGCAGCGAAGTGCCTTCCACCAGGCGTGCGCCTTCCGCGGCGGGTTCTTCCTGGAGTCCGCCGAGGAAGTCATCGACCTGTCCGGCGAGCCTGACGCGCCGCTCGCCATCGACGCGGTGCAGGCCCTTCGCGACCGCAGTCTGCTCCGCACTCACGACACGCCGTTCGGCACGCGCTTCTCCTTCTTTCGCGCCATCCGGGAGTTCGGTGAAACCCGGTTTCGGCAGTCCGCCGGGGAGCAGGCGTGGCGCGAGCTGGAGGACCGGCACGCGCGCCACTTCCTCGCGCAGGCGCGCCGCTGGCAACCGGCGCAGGGGGCACCCACCACCGAGTACTACCAGAGGCTCGAGCTCGAGATCGACAACTACTTTGCCGTCCACGACCGGTTCGTCGCGCGCGCGGTCGCCGGCGATCCGCAGGCCTCCTCCACCGCCGCGAAGGCGTGCCTGGCGCTCGACCTGCTCCTCGCCTGGCGCGGCCCCTTCGACCAGCGCGTCATCCGCCTCGAAGCCGTCCACGCCGCTGGGATTTCCGATCCCTCGGTCGCCTGCGAGATCGACGCGGCGAGGGCAGAAGCGCTGGCGGCCGCCGGCCGCACGGAGGATGCGCGCGCCGCGGCCGCGAGTGCGGAAGTCGAGGCCACGCGCGCGGGCCTTCCCGTTGTCCGTGCCCGCGCCCTCCTCGCCGTCGCCCGCCTCCAGATGGCCGGCGGGGACCTCGAACGCGGCGCGGCCCAGGCCGCCGCCGCCCGCGAGCTGTTTCGCGCCGCCGGCGACACGCCGGGCGAGTCCCGGTCGCTGGATTCGGCCTCCGCTATCGAACGCCTCCGCGGCCGCCTTTCCGCAGCCCTTCCAATGCAGGAAGAATCGCTAGCGCTCGCGAAGAAGACCGGCGACGACGCCAACATCGCCCGGGCCGCCGCCAACCTCGGGACGCTGCGCCACTCCCTGGGGGACATCCCCGGGGCCTTCGCTGCATTCGACGAGGCGGAAGCGCGCCTCAAGGGATTCGGGTCCGGGTTGATCGCCGCGAAGATCTGCGGAATGCGCGGGCTCGTCTACGTGGACCAGGGCGAGTGGGCCCGGGCGGAACCGCTGGTGCAGGAAGCGATTTCCTATCACCGCGAGGCCGGGCTGCGCGTTCCGCTCTTCGCGCACATGACCGCGCTCGGGCGGATCCGCGTGGGGCAGGGCCGGATCAAGGAGGCTGCCGAGCTCTACGAATCCATGGCGACGCTCGCACGCGAAATCGGCGATGGCGCCGCCATCGTGACCGCGTCCGGAAACCTCGCGATGATCCGCTTCCGGCAGGGAGATCTCTCCGGCGCGCTCGAGATGTCCCTGGCCACCGCGCAGGAGGCGAAGAGGCTCGGGCTTGCGAGCAGCTACGCGGTCAACATGGGGAACGCGGGCGTGGCGCTTTCGGAACTCGGCAGGATCGACGAGAGCCGGGCCGCGCTTCAGGAGGCCGTGGAATCCTGGCGTCAGCAGGGCGGGCTGAAGGGCGTCAGGGCGTTCAACGTCCTGCGGTCGCTCTCGGACCTGGAGGCGAAGTCGGGCAATGCGGACGCCGCGCGCAGGGTGGCGCTGGAGGCGTGCCAGGCGGCGGAAGCGCTGCGGCTCGAGTCAGGGACGGATGCGCACCTGGCGAGCGAGGCGCGGCGGATGAAGGGCATTGCCGGCGGAAGGTGAGGCCTGCGGGTGCGCGGGGCTTGACCACGACTCGGGGCAAGGCGACTCTATCGCACATGCCGAAGGCCGCGTACGCCGTGACGGACATCCAGGGATCGACCGAGCTGTGGGAGAGGCTCGGGCCGGCGTTCGCGCCTGCGCTGTCCGACCACAACCGGATCGTGCGCGAAGCGATCGCGGAGTCGGGCGGCACGGTCCTTCGCACGGAGGGCGATTCGTTCGCGGCGGAGTTCCCCGGCGCGGCGGCTGCGCTGCGATTTGCCATCGCGACGCAGGAACGCCTTCACGCGCACTCCTGGCCGCTGGAGGCGGGCGAACTCCTGGTCCGCATCGGCGTCTATGCGGGACCCGCGGAGGAAGTCCAGGCCGCCGGCGCCGCGAGCCGGCGTTCGGGAGCCGCGCTGGCGATGGCCGCGGCCGTCTCGGCGGCCGGGCACGGAGGGCAGATTGTCGCGACGAAGGAGACGGTGGACGCCGCTGGTGTGACCACGGCTGTCCTTGCGGACCTTGGAGAGCATCGGCTCTCCGCGACGACCGCGAGGGTCCGGCTGGTCCAGGTTCTCCCTGAATCCCTCGCATCCCGTACTTTTCCGCCGCCTCGCACGGAGAGCGCCCTTCTCACCAACATCTCCCGTGAAACGAACGCCTTCGTGGGACGTGAGACGGAACTGCGCGAGCTCCAGGCGCTGCTTCCCATCCCCGCGGGCCGCCTCATCACGCTCACGGGAACCGGAGGAATCGGCAAATCGCGACTGGCGTGCCATGCCGCGATCTCGCTCCTCCCTCGCTTCCCCGGAGGCGTCTGGTTCGCCGACGTCTCCGAGGCCCGCTCCCCCGCCGACGTCGCACGCGCCGCCGCCGCCGCCCTCGGCATCCCGCTCGCCGGCAGGGACGATCCGCCGCGCGCCGTCGCCGCCGCGCTCGAGTTCCGCAAGCCGCTTCTCCTGATCCTCGATTCCTTCGAGGGCGCCGTCGCGCATGCCTCCGCCACGGTCGGGTTGTGGACGAAGAGCGCCCGCGACGCGAGGTTTCTCGTCACGTCCCGCACGCTGCTTCATCTTTCGGGAGAAAGGGAAATCGCGCTGGGCCCCCTCCCCGCCCCTCCGCGCCCGGCGCGGGACGGCACGCGGCGCCAGGCCACGGCCCAGCTTGCCGGGTTCGACTCCGTCCGCCTGTTCGTCGCCCGCGCCCTCGAACACTCCCCGGCATTTGCGCTCACGGCGGAAAACGCCGGCGCCATCTCCGAAATCTGCTCGCGCCTGGAGGGTATCCCCCTGGCCGTCGAGATCGCGGCGGCCCACCTCCGCGACGCTTCCCCCGCACGCATCGTCGAACAACTCCGCGCCCGCATCGGATCCATCGAACACTCCGCCGCGGGTTCCGGCACCCGGCGCCAGACCCTCACCGGCACCCTCGAGTGGACGTACTCCGAACTCGCGGACTGGGAGCGAAGCGCTTTCCGCCAGGCGTGCGTGTTCCGGGGCGGTTTTTTCCTCGAGGCCGCGGAGACAGTGGTCGATCTCTCCGACTTCCCGGACGCACCGCTGGCCATCGACGCCATCCAGTCGCTTCGAGACCGGAGCCTCCTGCGCTCGTGGGACACGCCCTTCGGGACGCGCTTCGGCATGTTCGCCACCGTCAGGGAATTCGGGGAGCGGCACGGCGCGGAGGGAGCGGCGGAAGCGGAGAGACGGCACGCGACCTGCTTTTCCACCTACGGCGAACAGTGGAGGGCACGGCTGACGTCGCCCGACGGCGTAGAAGCGCTGCGGCGGCTGACGCTGGAGGAGGAGAACTTTCTCCGGGCGGCGGAATGGGGGCTGGCGCGCGGCGAGGAAGCGGGACGGGACCTGGCGGCGCAGTCGGTTCTCGCGTGGAGCGAAGTTGCGCTGTCACGGGGTCCCTACAGCGAGGTTCGCCCGTGGTGCGAGGCGGTCCTGAAACAGCTCCCGGGGCGGCCGGTTCTCCGTACGCAACTCCTCAGCGCGTCGTCCCGCGCCGATTTCTACCTCGGCAACATGGGACCGTGCCTCGCGGACGCCGAACAGTCGCTGGTGGAGGCGCGCGCTTCGGGTTCGCCGGGGATCGTGGCACGCGGCATGGTCTGGCTCGCGCGGGTCCTGACGGTGACGGGGGACATGAAACGATCGCGCGCGCTGTACGACGAGGCGGAAGCGCTCGCCCGCCAGGCCGGCGACCTGGTCGCGCTGTCCAACGCGCACGGGATGCGCGGGACGCTCTTCCATGAGCTTCGCGACTTCGAGGCGCAGGGCCGCGATTTCGCGGAGGCGGTCCGGCTGGCGCGGCAGTCCGGGAATCCGCTGGCGCTGGCGCGCCACCTCACGAATTCCGGCAGCACCTACCGCTACCGCGGCGAACCCGACGCCGCCCTTGCGGTCTACGACGAAGCGGAGCGCATCTTCCTCGAGGCCGGCAACACCGGTGATGCCGGTTCGGTCGCGGCGAACCGGGGCATCATCCTGTTCGAGAAGGGAGACTCGGACGGGGCGAAGGAGTGCTTCCTGCGCGCGCTGGAGGCCTACCGGCTCGTCGGCTACCGGCAGCAGATTGCGCTCACGCTCGGCAACCTGGGATCGCTTTACGGCATGCGCGGCGAGCATGCCGAGGGGCTTCGCCTGGCCGGCGAAGCGGTCGCCGTTGCGCGCGAGCTGGGGACGCCGCAGTCCTGCATTTCGGCGCTGACGGTGCGGAGCACGCTGCTGGGCGCCGCCAAGCGGTACGGGGAGTCGCTGGCGGACGCGAACGAAGTCCTGGAGCTGGGCCGATCGAGGGGACTGGATCACGTCATCCCCCCGGCGGCCCGCCTCGCGGCCACCTCGCAATGGCACCTGGGCCGGCTCGTGGAAGCCCGCACCCTGCTGGCGGAAGGGCTGCGTCACTGCGATCCCGGCCAGGAGGACGCGAACGACCGCGCGCTCATCCAGGCGACGCTCGCCCTGATCGAAAAATCCGCGGGCCGCATGGAGGAAGCGAGAGCGGCCGCCGAGCTCGCACGAGCCGAGATGCGAACGCTGAACGACCGGCAGAAGAAAGCGATCGCGGACGAACAGGAACTGATCGACGACATGGAGAAGATCCTGGACTCGCCCCCCTGAGCCGGGCCGAAGCCAGGTCGTCCTATGTCGCGGGCCTCCTCTTCGAATGCTTCTGCCTCGCCGCCTCCCCGAGAAGCACCGCCGCCGCGTGGCTGAGGGACAGGGATGTCGCGCCTTCGCGCATCGGAATCGTCAGGAACCCGTCGCACCTCTCCCGCACGACCGCCGAAAGCCCGCGCTTCTCTCCCCCGAGCGCGAGGCAGCACTTCCCCGTCAGGTCCGCATCCCACGCCACCCGGCGCGAGTTCGGCACGCATCCCCACATCGTGACGCCGGCCTTGCGAAGGGCGTCGATCTCCTCGGCGCCGCGCTCGACGCGGAAAAGCAGGAGGGAGTCCCAGGCGCCGCTGGCCGCGCGCGAGACCTCGACGGGATCGAAGTCCCACACGTGCTTTTTCAGGAGCACCGCGTCCACGCCCATGGCGTCGGCGGAACGGAGCGTGAACCCCAGGTTGCGCGCGTCCTCGACTCCCTCGATCAGCAGCAGCAGCACGGACCGCTCCCGCGCGATCAGCGCTTCCATTTCCTCCCACGGCGAGGGCGGCCGCGCGGAGCAGACGGCGATGACTCCGCCGTGCGTGCGGCCGTGGGCCATTGCATCGAGCTCGGCGGAAGGGGCGTGCCGGACGGGCACGCCGATCGCCTCGGCGTCCACGACGGCCTGCGCGATCCCCTCGCTGCGCGAGCCCTCCGCGACGAGCACGACCTGGAAGCGCCGACGGCGCGCGCGCAGCGCCGCGGAGACCTGGAGCCAGCCCTCGAGATGTTCCATCGCGCGACAGGTATACCACGGCGCACGGCGCCGCCTCGCTTTCCCTTCCCACGAACCGCCCCGGCGCGACAGACTTCCGCGGAGCATGCGCTTCTTCCGCCGCAAGAACCGCCCCAAGGACCTGCCGTGGTCCGCCGAGGGATCGCTGTCGCGCCGGGACTACCCGGACTATGCGACCTACGTCGCGCACCAGCGGGACAAGCTCGCGAAAATCAAGGGGATGGACGAATACGAGCGCGCGTTCCGCGCCGCGCTCGCTTCAAGGTTGCCCGACGTGCGTGGCCGGCGCGCGCTCTGCCTGGCCGCCCGCACGGGGGCGGAAGTCCGGGCGTTCCGAGACGCCGGCGCGCTGGCCGTCGGCATCGACCTCAACCCCGGCAAGGTCAACCCCGACGTCCTCACCGCCGATTTCCACCGTCTCCCGTTCCGCACCGGCGCCTTCGACGCCGCCTACTCCAACTCCCTCGACCACGTCCTCGACCTCCCGCGCCTCTCACGCGAAACCGCGCGCGTCGTGAAGCCCGGAGGAATGTTCATCGTCGAGGCCGTGGCCGGATCCGAGGAAGGTCCCGGACCGGGAAGTTACGAGAGTTTCTTCTGGAAGCGCATCGACGACCTCGTGTCGTCGCTGGAGAAACTCGGGTGGAAACTGGAGATGCGCACGGCGATTACATTTCCCTGGAACGGCGAGCAGCTTCGCCTCAGGAATTCACCGCAGGCGTGACCCGAGACGCCGCACGGCCTCGGTGAACTCCGCTTCGGGCGGAAGGAGGCTGAGGACGAGGTAGGCCTCGCGCGGGAAGTTGAAGAAATAGCCGGGATGGAGGATGACACCGTCCTCGCGCAGCAACTCGAGAGCCCAGTCCTCGTCGGTGCGGGATGCGGGCGCCTCGACGACGGCGTACCAGCCGCCTTCCGGTTCAAGCAGGCGCTTCCCCACAGCTCCCCTCAGCGTCGCGAGATTCGCGGCGGTTCGGGCGGCGATGGCGGCGCGGATGCGCGGAGCCAGGGAGAGGAGCTTCGGGGCGGCTCGCATGACGGGCGCCGAGACGGAGAGGTAGGCGTCCGCGACGGCGGCGAGGCGGTCGAGCGCTGCCGGCGCACCGGGGCCGGTGGCGATGATCCAGCCCAGCTTCATCTGCGGGAGCCCCGCGGATTTCGACAGGCCGCCGAGGGAGAAGACGTCGAGGTCGCTCCGCAGACGCGCCGCGGGCGGTGCCGGGCGGAACGGGTACCCGGCAAACACCTCGTCGACAATGAGCGGAAGCCCGAGACGCGCGACGGCGTCCAGGTCCGCGGGCGAAAAAAAAGAGCCGGTCGGGTTGTTCGGGCTGACCGCGACGACGGCCCTGGCATCGCCCGCGGACCGCGGGAGACGCGCGGCCCACCCTTCATCCGGGTCCAGCTGGTACGGTTCGACACGCACGCCCTCCAGCGCCGCCAGGTGGTCGAACAGCGGGTACGACGGCTGCGGCACAAGCACCGCGTCCCCGGGATCGCAGAGCATCTTGAAGAGCAGCGCATACGCTTCGCTCGTGCTCGCCGTGATCATCACCGATTCCGCCGAAACCCCGTGTGCCGCCGCCACCGCCTCGCGCGCCTCCGGGGTCCCCCTCGGCTCCGGCTCGTAGACCAGCGCCCGCTCGTCACGCAACGCCTCCAGGATTTCCCTCCCTGGATACGCGATCCCCGCCCGCGTGGGATTCGCCAGCGTCAGGTCGAGCAGCTTCCCCCCCATTGCGCGACGCTCTTCCAGCAGCCGCGTGAACGCGTTCTTTCCGCTCTCCCAGGGCAGCCGTTTCGATGGCACCCCCAGAGAATAGCCACGCTCTCGCGGTGCTTTTCTTTTTTCCTTTTTCGTTTTTCGTTTTTCCTTTCTTCGTTGCCCCCGTGCGACACCATGCCGGGCAATTCGAGCGGCTTCCCGCTCGCCTGAAGTAGGATTCCCCCCATGCCCCGCTGCATCCTCTTCACACAGTGCCTCCAGAACGACTTCGTCGCTCCGGTCGCGCCCGGGAGCCCGATCCCGAACCAGCTTCACATCGGCGCCGCGGAGTCGCACCGGCTTGTCGGCGAAGAGCCCCGGACCGGACCGCTGGGGCGGTTCCTGAAGGCGTTTTACGAGGGGGCGGGAGCGGAGCACGCGGTCGTGCACATCCGCGACTGGCACGACGCGGCGGACCCGGCGCAGGCGCACCACCTGGCGCATTTCGGGATGCACTGCCTGAAGGGCACGCGCGGGGCCGCGTACGTGGAGCCGCTTGACGAACTCTCAGGCGGGAGCGTTCGAACGCTGACCGTGAACTCCACCGTGCTGAACGATTTCGAAGGGACGGACCTCGCCGCCCGCATCCGCGACGTGCTCGGCACGGTTCCTGCCCGCGAGGCCGTGGCGGGGATCATCGGCGTCTGGACGGACGTGAAAGTGCAGTACCTCGCCTATGACCTGCTTACGCGCCTCGGGTTCGAAAGCATCGTGCTGTGCTCGGCTCTCTGCGCCAGCCGGTCGCGCGTGAGGCACTTCCAGGCGCTCGATTTCCTGTCGCAGAATCTCGCCGTGGAAGTCGTGGATGGCATCTCCTCCTTCCTCGGGCGGCTCTCCATCGGCGCCGAGCCGGCCCGGGCCCCGGTCGCGGGCTACGGCGTCCGGCTCGAAGGCGATCCCGTGGAGGGCGAGGACGCCAGCCTCGTCGGGCACCTCTTCCGGGACTGTCGCTCGGTAAAACTGAAGAGCCTCTCCGGCGGATTCAGCGGGGCTCGCGTGTACCGCACGGAGAGCGTGGACCAGGAAGGGCGGCGCCAGGTGCCGTTCGTCGTCAAGATGGACACGCTCGAGAAGATCGCCAGGGAGCGCGCGGCCGTGGAGCGGGTCGAGAACGTCCTGGGGTCGTCCGCGCCCGCGATGTCGGACTTCGCCGACCTGGCGACGCGCGGCGCAATCAAGTACTTCTACGCCTCGATGCACCACTCTCCCGTCGAGACGCTCCAGGCCCGGGTCCGCAAGGCCGGTACTCCCGCCGAGATCGAGGCGCTCTTCGACCAGCTCTGGGATGACATCCTCGTCCGCCTCTCCCAGTCTCCCGTGCGCGACCGGATCCAGCTGTTCCAGCATTACCAGTTCAAGCCGGAGTACGCGCAGCACACGCTCGACCGCGCCGAGAAGCTCGGCCGCGCGGCGATGCGGCTGCCGGATCCGAAGCGCTTCTATGACCGCGTCCCGGAGCTGCTGAAGCGGGACGCGCAGGATGCGCCGGTGGCGTGGGTGCACGGCGACCTGAATTTTGCGAACGCGCTGCTCGACGACAAGGGGAACACGTGGCTGATCGACTACTTCCACACGGGCGCGGCCCACGCGCTGAAGGACTGCGCGAAGCTGGAGAACGACCTGAAGTTCATCCTGTTGCCGGTTGCGGACGAAGCGGCGCTGGCGGGCATGAGGCAGTGGGAGGAACTCCTGCTGTCCCAGGAGTCGCTCGACGCGCCGTTGCCGCCGCTGCCGGCGGTGCTCGCCGCGGTCCCTTCCCTGGCGAAGATCCACGCCGGCGTCGTCCGCATCCGCGGCTGGGCGCGCGAGCTCTGCGCCGGGGTCACTTCGATGGACCAGTACTGGATCGCGCTTCTGCGCTACTCGGCGCACACCATGGGTTTCGACGAGCCGGACGAACTGCAGAGGAAGCACGCGATGATCGCCACCGCGCTCACCGCGGACCGGCTGGCGTCGAAACTGGTCTAGCCGCTACTGCTTCCCCGTCGTGAAATCCCATTCCTTTACGAAGGCTTCGCCGTTCACCTTCGCCGTCACCTTGACGTGGTACTTCGTATTGGCGCTCAGCGCGTCCTTCGGGATGAAGCAGACCGCCTCGTTCGGGAAATCGGCCCTGGCCGGCTTTTCAGGGCTCGAGAGGTATCCGTCCACCTTGACTCCATCGGCGCGCAGCTCCACGTCCGCGTCCGTCACGGTCTCCCCGTCCACCCACGCCAGGGTCACCGGCATCCCCGCCTCGGGGTCCTCGCCGCGCGGGATCGGGTCCGGCTCCTCGTTGTCGAACGAGAGCTGCACCCCGGTCGCCTTGTCCGGCGGATACCCCACGACTCGCGGCGCCTTCTCGTCCTTCTCGCCCTTCCCCGAGTAGTCGATCACGCACCGGCCGCCACCGCCCCAGCGACCGGTGTCGGCTCCCTTGGCGTAGCCGATGCCGACCTGCCGGAGATCCGGGTGCAGAAGCGGAATCCGGTGATAGAACGTGCCGAGCATGCCCTTCATCGCCTGCGGGGGCGGCGAACTCCCGATGTCGCTCTGCATCCCGGCCCGAGCGCCCTCCTCCGTGTACCCCGGCAGGCTCGGGTCCTCCTCGTGGCCGCCCAACCCCTTCGTCGACGGATGCGCCGCGTTCGTGATCAGGTAGTCCGCGTGCTTCTGCGCCCCTTCGCTGAGCTCCTTCCCCAGTTCCACCGGCGGCAGCCTGCACTTCTTCCTCTCCCGGTTCAGCACGTCGATCGCCGCCTGCTTCGGGCTGTTCGATGCCTTCTTCACCGACTCGAATTCCTCGGCGCGGCCGACCGCCTCCTCCGCCTCGGACTCCAGCCCCTTCGTCTTCGCCCACGCCGCCAGGTCGCGCCACTTCTTCGCCATCGATTTCTTCATCGATGCCAGCCCGTTCGTGTACGTCGCCGCGTCCGCCGCCGAAGCGCGGCTCACCACCACTTCCGCGCGCTCCTCCGCTTTCTTCAGGTGCTCGGCGCCTTCCTTGTTCTCCGGGAAGATCTCCATCACCCGCGACCACTCTTCCACCGCTTCCTTCCACATCTTCGCGTTCTCGCAGTGCGTCCCGAGCGAGACGTGCGCCATCCCCTCCTCCTGCTCCAGCTTCTTCGCGCGCTTGGCATACTCGGAAGCGGCGTCCTCGGCTGCGAGAAGGGCCGCGGTGGAAGCGAGGATGGCGATCGCGAGCAGACGTTTCATCGGTTCACTCCTCAGTGGCCTGTCGAACGTCATCGGTCCCGGGCGCCCCGCGCCTCCCTATTTCTTCCAGGCGTCGTGCTCCTGCTCGCCCGTCGTGAAACTCCAGGCCTTCTCGACCGGTTTCCCGTCCACCGAGGTCTTCGCCTTCACCTCGACCTTCGCATTCGGCGGCAGCACGTCCTTCGGGATGAAGCAGAGCGAGTTCCCGTTGCCGTGGTCCTTGCGCGCCGGCGCATCGCGGGTGGAGAAGTATCCTTCCACCGCCACGCCGTTGACCTTCACCTCCATCGCGCCGCCCGACATCTTCCCCTGCCCGAACCACGACAGCGTGATCGCTTCCCCGTTCTCGTGGTCCTCGCCCTCCGGGATCGGGTCGGGAAGCTCGTCGTCGAACGCCCGCTGCACGCCCGTCGCGCCCGGCGCAGGGTAGGCCACGAGCCTCGGCAGCTTGTCGTTGCGAGGGCCCACCGAGCTCATGCAGTCGATCACGCACCAGCCGAAGTCCGCGCGCCCTTCCTTGATCGCCCACCCGATCCCGACCTTCTTGAGGTCCGGATGCAGAAGCGGGATCCGGTGGTAGAACGTCCCCAGCATGTTGATCATGCTCGGCACCGGCGGCACCTGCCCGATGTCGCTCGACTTCCCCGCGTGCTCCCCCTCCGGCGTGTACCCCGGCAGGCTCGGGTCCTCGTTGTGCGCCCCCAGCCCGTCCGTCGAAGGATGCCCGTCGTTCTTCACCAGGTACTCCGCGTGCCGCTGTGCCCCCGCCGAAATCGTCGCGCTGAACACCACCGGCGGCAGCCCGCACTTCTTCCGGTACTCGTTCAGCGCGTCCACCGCCTTCTTCCGTTCGTCCCCCGCCGGGTACAGCGCTTCATAGAACTTCTTCGACTGCGGCGACTCCCCGATCCCCATCCCTTCGTCCAGCCGCTCCGCCATCCCCGCGATCCGCTCCGCGTCCTCCCGAAGCTCCTTCCCCGCGGCCCACATCGCCAGCTCCCAGTACTTCTTCGACATGTCCCGCCCGAGCGCCGCCCGGCCCGCCGCGTACGCCTCCTGCTCCGCCTTCGCCGGCCGGGCCTGCGAAATCCCCGCCATCTCCGCCGCCTTCGTCGCCTTCTCCTTCACCGTCGCGTTGTCCGGCGCCAGCTCCAGCAGCCGCGCGTACTCCGCGTTCGCTTCCTTCCACATCTTGCACTTCTCGCAATGCTCCGCCAGCGGCAGCCGCCGCGTCGCTTCCTCCGTCTGCAGCTTCTTCAGGCGGTCGGCGAGATCCGAAGCGCCGTCCGCGACGGCGGGGAGCGCGAGCACGGCGAGGAGGAGGAGTGTTCTCATGCGAGGCCTGAGGATATACGAAAGCCCGAGGTTTACGTTGACAGCCATCTCCGCATGGAGGACGGTTTTCGCATGAAGTCATTACGCAGGATCGGGCCGGCGGTCCTGGCGGCGCTTCTGGCCGCCTGCGAGCCCGCCCCGAAGCAGGAATCCGCCCGTCCGCCCGCCGAGGAAGCCCGCCCCGAGGAGAAGCCCGTGCGCCACACGAACCGCCTGGCGAAGGAAAAGAGCCCCTACCTGCTGCAGCACGCGCACAACCCCGTGGACTGGTACCCGTGGGGGGAAGAGGCGTTTGCGAAGGCGAAGAAGGAAAACAAGCCGGTGTTCCTGAGCGTCGGGTACAGCACCTGCCACTGGTGCCACGTGATGGAGCGCGAGAGCTTCGAGAACGAGGACACCGCGAAGATCCTCAACGAACATTTCGTGGCGATCAAGGTGGACCGCGAAGAGCGGCCGGACGTGGACGAGATCTACATGGAAGCGGTGCAGGCGATGAACAACGGCGGCGGCGGGTGGCCGATGAGCGTGTTCCTGACGCCGGAGGGAAAACCGTTCTTCGCGGGGACGTATTTCCCGCCGGAGGACCGGTACGGGCGGCCGGGATTCCCGACGCTGCTCGAGCGCATTTCGAAGCTGTGGGTGGAGAAGCGCGACGAGATCGAGAAGCAGAGCGACATGCTGGTGAAGTACCTCGCGAACACGGGGAAGCCGGACGGCCCGACGGACCTGGGCGAGGAGCTTCTGCCGGCGGCGGTGAAGCAGATGCTGGACCGGTTCGACCCGGAGTTCGGCGGATTCGGGAGTTCGCCGAAGTTCCCGCCGGCAATGGCGCTCGGTTTCCTGCTGCGCGAGGCGAAGGACGACAAAGCCGCGATGAAGGCCGTGACGAAGACACTCGACTCGATGGCGCGGGGCGGCATGTACGACCAGATCGGCGGAGGCTTCGCCCGCTACTCGACCGACGAGCGCTGGCTCATCCCGCACTTCGAGAAGATGCTCTACGACAACGCGCAGCTGGCGCGCGTCTACGCGGAGGCCTCCGTGGTCACGGGGAACGCGTACTACGCCCGGATTTCTCGCGAAGTCCTTGATTACGCGATTCGCGAGATGACGGCCCCCGAAGGTGCGTTCTGGTCCGCGACCGACGCGGACAGCGAGGGCGAGGAGGGGAAGTTCTTCGTCTGGACGCCGGAGCAGGTCGCCGGGATCCTCGGGAAAGAGGAGGGCGCGGCGTTCTGCGCGTACTTCGGCGTAACGAAGGAGGGCAACTTCGAGCACGGCGCTTCGGCGCTTCATGTCGATGCCTACGATGAATCGAAGGAAGCGGCTCTCGCCCCGGCGAAGGCGAAGCTGTACGAGGCGCGGAAGAAGCGCATCCCGCCGCACCTGGACGACAAGATCCTGGTCGCCTGGAACGGGCTGATGATTTCGGCGCTGGCGTACGCGTCGGGCGCGCTGGGCGAGCCCCGGTACCGCGAGGCGGCGGAGAAGGCCGCGCAGTTCATTTTGACGCACTGCGTCAAGAACGGGCGGCTCCTGCGCGGCTACCGGCAGGGCGCGATGGCGGTCACGGGATTCCTCGACGACTACGCCATGTTCTCGGCGGCGCTGATCGACCTCTACTCGGCCACGGGAAAGCTCGAATACCTCCGCGAGGCCCGCCGGCTCGCCGCGGAAACCGTCCGGTTGTTCGAGGATCCGCAGGATGGCGCGTTCTTCTCGACGGCCACCGACCAGGAGAAGCTCATCGCCCGCCGCAAGGACGCCTACGACGGCGCGGTCCCGTCGGGCATTTCCGTCGCCTGCATGACCCTCCTGCGCCTCGCAGACCTCACGGAGGACGACACGCTCCGCCAGAAGGCCTCCAGGGCGATGGGGATCTTCCGCGACCGGCTGGAGGGCGCGGCGCTCGCCCAGCCCGAGATGCTCAAGGCCGTGGCGTTCCTCCTCCGTCCGGGCAGGGAGGTCGTCATCAGCGGCAAGCCCGGCGAACCCGGCTTCGAGGCCCTGTGCGCCGCCGCCCGCCGCGCCTGGTGCCCCAATATGGTCCTCGCGTTCACCACCGGCGATCCTGCCGAGGAAAGGGAATTGCCCTTCCTGGTCGGCCGCGCGCCCGGACCACGGGCGCTGGCGTTCGTCTGCGAAGGCGAGACCTGCAAGCCGGCGGTCGACTCGCCGGAAGCCCTTCTCAACCTCCTGAAATGACGACGGCAGCCACTCCCCTGCTCGACTGACCCCCGAACCCTACGACCCCCGAGCCCCTCCCCTTGCGCGAACTCGTTCTCGACGAAATCTGCCGCCTCCCCGGACGGGGTCTCGAACTCGGGATCCGCCCCGACGGCCGCCTCCACGCCGTCACCGGCGACGGCGAACTGCGCAAGCCGGGCCTCATGGGCTCCACGTGGACATCGCTCGATCTCGCGGGGGAAATCCTCTCGGAACAGCGCTTCCATGGGCCCATCTGGCTTCCCACCTTCTGGAAAGGCCACGTCATCACGGCGATCGCCGACTCCCGGCAGGCCGAGCGAGGCCACTACCAGCATCGCTCCAGGCTCGTCCTCCTCGGCGGCACCGGCGAACCGAAGACGATCGACGAGTTCGAATGGGAATGCTACGCCGACCGCCCCAACATCATCGGCGATGACCTCTGGATCGGCGTCTCCCGCGGCACCGGCCCCGGCCGCATGTCGTTCGCCTGGCGCTGGAACGGGACCGAAATCAAGCGCTTCCCCATCGGCCGCAAGATGGACTGGATGTCCACGCCCATCGCCGTCTCCGCCGGCGTGCTCGCGGCGGAGGTCGAGTCGCTCATGCTGAAAGAAGAGAAGGCAGGGGCCGTCTGCTTCCTCGCGGACGGCACGCCCGTGACGAAGACGCCGTGGATTCCCGGCGGCGGCGAAATGGCCGGCAAGGTGTTCTGGATCCGCGACCGCCTCTGGGTCCACTCGAGCCGCGGCACGCTCGAGTCCTTCGAATTCGAGGGAAACCGCCTCGCCCACCGCAAGCCCCCCGCGTTCCTCGGCCCCACTTCCGGCCTCTCCAAGGACGCGCCCGCACGGCTCGCGCTATACGGGCACCTGGGGGAAGCGGCGTGCGGCCAGTTCGAGCCGGAGCTGCGCCTGGAGTGGGTCGTCCCGGTCGATGACGGGGCGATCGTCGGGTTCTGGTCGTTCCGCAAGTTCACCGTGCGGCGCGTCCGTCCCGACGGCTCGGCGGAATCGGAGATCACCATGTCGCGGGGCGGAGTCGCGATGCGGAAACCCGTCGCCCACCCGCTGGCCGGGATCATCGGAATCCTCTCCGACGGCTCCGTCGTGTCGGTCGAGGACGCCCGCGGCACCAGCACTTCGATCCTTCCCGCCGTCGGCTGGTAGCGCCGGAGGCTACTTCAGGATCGCGTCGAGCTGGTCCACCAGGAACTTCGACCACGTTTCCATCCGCTCCGACAGCGGCGCCAGCTCGGCCGCATCGCGGAAGCCGCCCTCCATCAGCTCCGTCTCCCGCACCTTCACGTCCTCCGTCGCGGCCTGCACCTCGAACACCAGGCCGAAGTGAACCGACCCCACGGGCGACGAGTCGTCGTTGATGTACCCCACCGGCCGGATCTTCGTCTCCGCGCGGATGTCCAGTTCCTCGTCCAGCTCCCGCCGCAACCCGCGCTCGACAATCTCCTCCATTCCGCCATCCGGGTTGATGTGCCCCCCAACCCCGATCGACATCTTGTTGTGAAGCCGCTTCTCCGTCTGCTTCGCCAGCCGCGTCAGCGTCAGGATCCTCCGCCCGCACCGCACCATCGCGTACGGGATGATCTGCTTGAGCGAAGGGTCCTCCTCGGCGGGGGGACGATCCACGAACCGCGCGAACTTCGCGATCCGGTCGCGGTAGAAACCGAGATTCCGCGTCTCGAAGCCGTGCGGATTGTGCGTCAGGCCGAAGAGATCGGCGCGCGGGACGACGAGGACCTGTTCGACCATGGCGGGGCTCCGTGAAGTGCGGGACGGAGTTTCATTCTGGGGGATTGCGGCGCAATTTACAAACTTGTCAGAGCATGAGCGAAAGCCCTGCAGGTCAGGCTGCGTCGGCCGAGTGGCCGGTCGATGAGAGGCTGGTGGTCTGAGGGCCGACTCCGCCCGACCCGCAGGGCTTTCGCTCATGCTCTGATGTCTTCAATCCGATGAGTTTCGAGCTGCGCCGTGCGCTGCAGGGAGGATGTAGCTCGCGGTCTCACCCCGCTACCGCGACTTCATCCACTTCCCCATCTCGTCCGCCGCGCCTGCGTCCACCCTGCGGTCCGGGTCGGCCGAATCCCCTGAATCCCCGTTGATGACGGGCATGAGGAAGTGGTCGAGACCGCCGAACTTCCGGAAGGTCGCGTCCTTCTTCGCGTCGGCCAGCGCCTTCGCGAGCGCCTCCCCGTTTGAAAGCGGCACCTGCAGGTCGGCCTCGCCGTGGACCACCATCACCGGCACCTTGACCCGGGCCGCCAGCTCGATCGTCTTGTAGCTCGAGATCTCCCGGAACCACGCCCGCGGACCGCCCATCATCTCGAACTTCTCCGGAACCGCCGGCGCCTTCCACAGGTCGATTTTCGTGTCCAGCCACAGTCGCTGGAGTTCCCGGTCCTCCGCCAGCTTGCCTTCCATCACTCCCTTCGGCACCCCCTGCCGCTTCATTTCGAATTCGCTCTGCGCGAGGAAGAGGTCTCCGATTCCCATTCCGTGGGCGCCGACGAGGACGGCGAAATCCGCATCGCCGTTGACGGCAAGCTGGAGGGCGACGAGGGAGCCCTCGCCATGGCCGAGGACCCCGATCTTTCCGCCCGCGAGCGCGGGCTGCGTCCGGGCCCAGGCGATCACGGCCCGGGCGTGAAGGACCGCGTCCGACAGGCTCTCGTTTTCGTTCCCGGACACGGAATACCCGGTTCCCGGATCGTCGGGCGAAAGCGCCGCGACGCCGGCCTTCTGGAATGCGCGGGACCAATCGCGGTGATGGTTCCAGAACAGCGTGTCACCCGGAGGATTCCCCTTCCGGTCCTGCGGCCCCGAATCGCCGAGAATGAGAACGGCGTTGAAGGGGCCCTTGCCCTCGGGCACGTAGAGGGAGCCGGCGATCATGGCGCGACCGTCCTGGACCTGGAAGTCCTGGGCGACGTCCGCCACGATGGATTCTTCCAGCGCGCGCGGCCCGGGAAAGCCGTAGCAGCTGCGGCGGACTCCGACGATGCCGAAGTGCGGAATTTCGATCCGGAGCAGGAAGCCGTCGGGGTTGAACCAGAGGTTGGCGCCGAAGGCCCCGATCGTGATGAGAACGCGCTCGCACAGGAAACTGCCGAGCGGGGTTTCAATCCGGGCCGGGACCGGCGGCGAAATGCGCGCTTCGGCGACGCGGGCGGTATCGGGATCGAGCGTGGGACGGGACTTCTCTCCAGGGATCAGCCCGAAGTATGCGTAATGGGCGAGGACGCGCTTGTCGAGAATCAGGCCGTTGAGGGGAAGCGGAACTTCCTCGGGGCCGACCTTCTGGTTGTTCGGGCCCGCGAACTGCCATGTGAACTTCCCCCCCTCCAGCTTGACCGACGTGGAGCCCGGACCGGTGGGGTACTTGGCCCTGAGGTCGTACCGCTTCAACCCACGCTCGCCGTACACGACGTTGGGATAGAAGACCCACTTGTCGGAGCCGCCGTTTCCGTCCGGAAGCGCCAGGGTGACCTCGCCGTGAAATTCAATCGAGCCATCGGCCTTCCGGAGGATTTTGAAGCTCTCGACGGCGCGCCTGCTGGGGCCCTGGAAGACATCGATGATCCCTTCGTCCACGGTCGTGTCAGGGGCCGGAGGAGGGGTGGGAGCCTGGCAAGCAGCGGCCAGCGGCGACAGGACGCAGAGAACTGTGACGAGGTGGAAGTTTTTCATGGTCAAGGAGTTAGTTCGCTCAGGGGGGATGTGTGGAGTTAGATTAAGTTTCTTCATTTCTCTGGCCCGTGTCAAGCCTCTCACGCCCCAAAAAGTCTCGCCCCCGCCTCGCCCTCCTGTCAATTCATACTGCCCCCAAATGTAGACGGCTTCACGATCCTCCCTATAATCGCTCCACACCGCCGCACGATTCAGGTCCACCATGCTCCGCGATTACGGCCCACTCGCCCTCTACGCCCTCCTGGCTGTCCTGACCGGCGTAGGCGCCATCGCTGCCTCATCGCTTCTCGGGCCCAGCCGCAAACGCAAGGGCAAGTCCGATCCCTACGAGTGCGGCGTCCCTCTCCTCGACTCCGCCCACGGCCGCTTCAATGTCCGCTATTACCTCGTCGCCATCTTCTTCATCCTCTTCGACATCGAAACCGTCTTCCTCATCCCCTGGTCCCTGATCCACAAGTCGCTCGGAGTCGCCGGCCTCGTCGAGATGGGAATCTTCGTCGGTGTCCTCGCCGCGGGACTGGCCTACGTCTGGAAGAGAGGCGCGCTCGAATGGGACTAGAGAAACTCCTCGGTGACGGCGTCCTCGCCACCCGCGTCTCCGCCCTCGTCAACTGGGCGCGATCGAACGCGCTCTGGCCCATGCCTTTCGGCACCGCCTGCTGCGCCATCGAAATGATGGCCACCCTCTCCTCCCGCTTCGACATGTCCCGGTTCGGCTCCGAGGTCATCCGCTTCTCCCCGCGCCAGGCCGACCTCATGATCGTCTCGGGGCGCATCTCGATCAAAATGATGCCCGTCCTGCTCAAGATCTGGGAGCAGATGCCTGAACCGAAGTGGTGCATCTCGATGGGCGCCTGCGCCTCGTCGGGCGGCGTCTTCGACACCTACACCCTGATCCAGGGCGTGGACCAGTTCATCCCCGTGGACGTCTACATCCCCGGCTGCCCGCCCCGCCCGGAAAACCTGATCGACGGCGTGCGCAAAATCCAGGAGATCGTCTCGAAAGAGAAGCTCTCCGATACCAAGCACGGGGCCTGAACCTTGAAACAGGGCGATCCCGTCGTCGCGCGCTTCAAGGAGAGATTCGACTCCGAAATCCTCTCCCTGGAGGAATTCCGCGGACAGGTCGCCGTCTCCGTGAAGTCCGCCCGCATCCTGGAAATGCTCCGCGCCCTGCGCGACGACGCCGAGTGCCCGTTCGACGTCCTCACCGACCTCACCGCCGTCGATTACCTCCGCCTCGATCACCCCGAACGCTTCGCCGTCGTCTACCAGCTCACTTCCCTCCTCCGCAACGAACGCCTCCGCCTGAAGGCGTACGTCAGCGAAGCCCGCTGCGAGATCGATTCCGCCCACGCGCTCTGGGGCGACGCCAACTGGCTCGAGCGCGAAGTCTGGGACATGTACGGCATCCGCTTCCTCAACCACCCCGATCCCCGCCGCATCCTCACGCCCGACAGCTACACGGGCCACCCGCTGCGGAAGGACTATCCGCTGAAGGGCCGCGGCGAGCGCTCCAACTTCCCGAAGTACATCGTGGAGGAGGGCACATGAGCGTGGCGACGCCGGTGCCGGGAAAGGGAACGCTGGGTTCGCGGACGATGCGCATGAACATCGGCCCGCAGCACCCCGCCACGCACGGGACCCTGCACCTCGAGTGCGAACTCGACGGCGAAGTTCTCGTCAACGTGGTGCCGCACATCGGCTACCTGCACACGGGCTTCGAGAAACTGGCGGAATACCGCAGCTACAACCAGTTCATCCCGCTGTCCGACCGGCTCAACTACCTCAGCTCGCTCAGCAACAACATCGGCTTCGCCCTGGCCGTCGAGGAAATGCTCGGCATCGAGATCACGCCGCGCTGCCGCGCCCTCCGGGTCATCATGTCCGAGCTCAGCCGCATCGGCGACCACGCGATCTCCGTCGGCCTGCAGGCGATGGACCTGGGCGCGTTCTCGATCATGCTCTGGACGTTCGTCGAGCGCGAAAAGCTGTACGACATCTTCGAAGGGGCGACCGGCGGGCGCCTGACGACGTCGTGGACGCGCATCGGCGGCCTGTCGCGCGACGTCCCCGACGATTTCATCCCCGCGATCCGCAAGTTCGTCGAGTACTTCCCCGGGGTGCTGGAAGAAATCGAGAAGATGCTCAACCGCAACCGCATCTTCCTCAAGCGCACGATCGGCGTGGGCGCGCTCTCGAAGGCCGACGCGATCTCGCACGGCCTCACGGGGCCGCTCCTCCGCTCCTGCGGCGTCTCCTACGACATCAGGCGGGCCATCCCGTACCTCGGGTACGAGAAGTACGACTTCGAGGTGCCGACCGCGCCGGACGGCGACGTGTACTCGCGGTACAAGGTCCGCATGGCCGAGATGCGCCAGTCGCTGCGCATCATCGAGCAGGCGATGGAAAACCTGCCCGGCGGCTCCGTCACCACGGTGGACACGAAGTTCACGCTTCCCGACAAGTTCAGCGTCTACAACGACATGGAAGCGCTGATCCACCATTTCAAGCTGATCATGCACGGGCACGGTTTCCAGCCGAAGGCGGGAGAGCATTACGCGGCGACCGAGGCCCCGAACGGCGAGCTGGGGTGGTTCATCGTGAGCGACGGGACGCGCAACCCGTACCGGCTGCGCTGCCGCCCGCCGAGCTTCATCAACTACACCGCGTTCCCGAAGATGGTGCGGGGACAGATGATCAGCGACCTGGTCGCGGTCATGTCCTCCCTCAACGTCATCGCGGGGGAGCTCGACCGATGAGCTTCACATTCACCCCCGAACGCCGCGCGAAACTCGACGCGCTCGTCACGCGCTACCCGAAGAAGCAGGCGGCGCTTCTGCCCGCCCTGCGCCTCGCAGAAGAGCAGGCCGGCTGCGTGGACTTCGACGCGATGGAACACATCGCGGGAATTCTCGACGTGTCGCCGGCCAAGGTGCTCGGCGTCTTCACGTTCTACACGCACTACCGCCGTCCCGGCACCGGCAAACACCTCGTCCAGGTCTGCGCCACCCTGCCGTGCGCCCTTCGCGGCGCCGAAGCCGTCTTCGACAAGCTCGCCGAGGAACTGGGGATCGGCGAGGGAGAGACCACGAAAGACGGCCTGTTCACGCTGAAAAAGGTGGAGTGCCTCGCTTCCTGCGGCTCCGCCGTCTGCGTGCAGGTGAACGACGACTATCACGAGAACCTCACGCCGGAAAAAGTGGCCGACTTGATCAAGCTGCTGAGGGAGCAGAAATGACGCTTCCCGCCTACGAACCCGTCCTTCTCAAGTACGCCAACCAGCGCGGGATGGCGTCGCTGGAAGCGTATCTCGGGCACGGCGGGTACGCGGCGGCGAAGAAGGCGCTGGCGATGAAGCCGGCGGAGGTGATCCAGGCGGTGAAGGACTCGGGGCTGCGCGGGCGCGGCGGCGCGGGGTTCCCGACGGGGATGAAGTGGTCGTTTGTACCGCCGCCGGACCGGGTCCCGGGGCCGCGTTACCTGTGCGTGAACGCGGACGAGTCGGAGCCGGGGACGTTCAAGGACCGCTACATCATGGAAGGCGATCCCCACCAGCTGCTCGAGGGGATCATCATCGCGTGCTACGCGATCGGCTCCAATACGGCCTACATCTACATCCGCGGCGAGTTCGTCCTGGGCGCGAAGATCCTGGAAAAGGCCGTGGAGGAGGCGTACCGCCACGGAGCTCTCGGCGCGAACGCGCTGGGAAGCGGCTTCCGCGTGGACTGCACGGTCCACCGCGGCGCGGGCGCGTACATCTGCGGCGAGGAGACGGGCCTGCTGTCGTCGCTCGAGGGCGGCCGCGGGTACCCGCGCATCAAGCCGCCCTTCCCCGCCGTCGTGGGCGCGTTCGGCCAGCCGACGATCATCAACAACGTCGAGACGATCGCGAACGTCCCGCACATCATCGAGCGCGGCGCGGCGTGGTTCAAGGGGCTGGGTCCCTCGGACGACCCGGGTCCGAAGATCTACTGCATCAGCGGGCACGTGAAGAAGCCCGGGTATTTCGAAGGGCCGATGGGAGTCACGATCCGCTCGCTCATCCACGACTACGCGGGCGGCATGATCGACGAGCGTCCGCTCAAGGCGATCATCGCCGGCGGATCGAGCTGCCCGTGGATCGCCCCCGACAAAATCGACACGCCGCTCGGGTTCGAGAGCCTCAAGAAGGTCAAGACCATGTTCGGCAGCGCTGGGACCATCATCCTCAACGACAGCGTCTGCGTCGTCGATGCCATGTGGAACATCCTGCGCTTCTATGCCCACGAATCCTGCGGCCAGTGCACTCCCTGCCGCGAGGGGACCGGCTGGCTGGCGCAGATTTTCGAGCGCATCGAGAAGGGCGGCGGCCGGGAGGACGACATCGCGACGATCCTCGACGTCTGCGACAACATGCGCGGCAAGACGATCTGCGTGCTGGCGGACGCGGCGGCCTGGCCGGTGCAGAGCATCCTCGACCTGAAGAACTACCCGGACGCGGCGCTGTTTCGGCCGGAAGTTGAAGCGCACATCCGGGAGAAGCGTTGCCCGATGGGCAAGCACAAGCCGGCGCACGCGGAAGCGGTGAGACAGCACGGCAGGATCAGTCCCAGGCTTGTGACGTAGGAAGCGGAGAGCCGACAGATGCCCATCACGTTCACGATCAACGGCAAGCAGGTGCAGGGAGAAAAGGGCGAATGCGTCCTTCCGGTTGCGCTGCGCAACGGGGTGGACGTTCCGTACTTCTGCTACCACCCGGGCCTGTCGCTTTCCGGCAACTGCCGCATGTGCATGGTCCGCATGACGCCGCCGGCGCCGCCGCCGCCCAAGCCGGGCCCCGACGGAAAGACGCCCCCGCCGCCGCCGCCGCCTCGCCCGATGCTCGTCATCTCCTGCATGACCCAGATCGCCGAAGGGATGGTCGTCGAGACGCAGACCCCCGACGTCCTCAAGGCGCGCGAGGGCGTCATGGAATTCGAGCTGATCAACCACCCGCTCGACTGCCCGACGTGCGACCAGGCCGGCGAGTGCTACCTCCAGAACCATTCCTACGACCACGGCCGCAGCCATGGGCGCTTCTATGAAGAGCGCCACATGAAGCACACCAAGTCCCTGGGCCCCACGATCTCGATCTGGGGAAGCCGGTGCATCGTGTGCTCGCGCTGCGTGCGATTCACGGACGAGATTTCCGGCACGGGCGAGCTGTGCATCGTCAACCGCGGGCACGCTTCCGTCGTGGACGTTTTCCCGGGCAAGCCGCTGGACAACGCGCTGTCGATGTGCGCGGAGGACGTGTGCCCGGTGGGGGCGCTGATCAGCGAGGACTTCAAGTTCAAGTCGCGCGTGTGGTTCACGAAGGAGCAGAAGACGCTGTGCGCGGGGTGTTCGGTCGGGTGCAACGTGGACGCGGAGCAGGTGAGCGAGGAGATCGTGCGGCTGAAACCGCGCGAGAACCTGGCGGTGAACGACTGGTGGATGTGCGACGCGGGGCGGCTTTCATACAAGCAGCACGCGCTTCCGGGACGGCTGATCGAGGCGCGCGTGGACGGCAAGGCGGTGACGCGGCCGGAGGCGGTCCGGGAGGTGTGGCAGCGGCTTTCGGCGGCGGGCGGCGCGGTGGCGGGGCTGGTGAGCCTCTGGAGCACGAACGAGGAGATCTTCCTGTTCAAGCGCCTGCTGAAGCTGCTGAACCCGCTGGCGCCGGTGGGAGCGCTGGAGAAGCCCGCCGGGGAGCGGAAGCAGTTCAAGGGCGGCTTCGTGATCGAGGGGGACCGCAACCCGAACCGCGCTGGGGCGAAGGCGATCCTGGGCGACGTCGCGGTGGAGGTCGGCGCGACGGCGGTGCTGAAGGCGTTCGAGGCGGGCAAGGTGCAGACGCTGCTGGTCGTGTCGAGCGCGCCCGAGCTGGCGATTTCGGCCGAGGTCGAAGCGATGCTCGCGCGCGTGAAGAACCTGGTCGTGCTGGACGTGATCGACTCGTCGAGCGCGGCAAAGTACGCGAAAGTGCGGCTCCCGGCGACGATGCACTGGGAGCAGGACGGGACGTTCGTGAACGTGGACGGGCGCGTGCAGAGGGTGCGGCCTGTGATCCAGCCGCCGGGCGACGCCGCCCCGGCCCTCGAATTGCTCCAGGAAATCGTGAACTGCCACCCGCCGGGCGGGTCCGGGGTCCTCTCGGGCGACGGCGTCTTCCGGCAGATGGGCGCGGAGGTCGAGGCGTTCCGCGAGTTGACGTACCGCGAGGTCGGGGACCTCGGGGTTCCGTGCAGGACCGCCGTCAAAGTCTAGGAACAAGGGGCCCCGGGAACGGGCCCGTGAATTCAGGGGGTCAGCGCCATTCGTATCTGGGACCTGGTTGTCGTCATCGGTGTCTTCGGCGTGGTGATGCAGATCGTTCCGCTGCTCGTCTGGGCGGAGCGCCGCGTCTCCGCGTTGATCCAGGACCGCATCGGCCCCAACAGGGTCGGGCCCTTCGGTCTGTTCCAGCCGATCGCCGACGCCATCAAGCTCCTGTTCAAGGAGGACATGATCCCGGACGGGGCGGACAAGTTCCTGTTCTTCCTCGCCCCTGCGATCGCCTTCTTCCCCGCCGCCATGACCGCCACCGTCATCCCCTTCGGCGCCCCCATGATGGTCGGCGGCGAACTCCTCCAGCTCCAGGTCTGCCGCGGCAACGTCGGAATGATGCTCTTCCTCGCCCTCACCGGCCTCGGCGTCTACGGCATCGCCTTCGGCGGATGGGCGTCCAACAACAAGTTCGCCCTCCTCGGCAGCCTCCGCGCCAGCGCCCAGGTCCTCTCCTACGAAATCGCCATGGGCCTCGCCCTCGTCAGCGTCTTCATGACCTCCCAGAGCGTCGACCTCAACCGCATCGTCGCCGACCAGACCGGCACCTGGCTCGGGTTCATCCCCCGCTGGAACGCCATCCAGCAGCCCATCGCCTTCGTCATCTTCTTCATCTCCGCCTTCGCTGAAACCAATCGCCTCCCGTTCGACCTCCCTGAGTGCGAAGCGGAACTCATCGGCGGCTATCACACCGAATACAGCTCCATGAAGTTCTCCCTGTTCTTCCTCGCCGAATACGCCGCCATGTTCTCGTCCTGCTGCATGATCACCACGCTCTTCCTCGGCGGCTGGTCCTTCCCCGGCATGCCCATCGGCGAAACCGGCAAACTCTTCAGCCTCCTCACCCTCGCCGTCTTCTTCACCAAGGTCCTCATCCTCCTCTTCTTCTTCATCGTCGTCCGCTGGACCCTCCCCCGCTTCCGCTTCGACCAGCTCATGCACCTCGGCTGGAAGACGCTCATTCCGCTGGGTCTCGCGAACATCGCGGTGACCGGCGTGGCGGCGCAGCTATGAACCACTCGGTGCTGCGCGAGGCCTTCTTCGTCATCTTCGCGTTCCTCGCGATCTTCGGCGCGTTCCTGACCGTGTCGCGGCGCAACCCCATGTACTCCGCCGTCTCCCTCATCATGTTCTTCGGCGCCATCAGCGGCGTCATGATGATCCTCGCCGCGCCCTTCCTCGCCCTCATGCAGCTCATGGTTTACGCGGGCGCCATCCTCGTCCTCTTCCTGTTCGTGATCATGCTTCTGGCCCTCCGCGAGGAAGAACTCGGCGACGAACGCCCGTGGCCGCTCCAGCTCCTCGCAGGCATCGGCTGCGCCGTGCTCTTCGGCCTCATCGCCGCCGCCATCCTCCGCGCACCGTTCCCCGCCGCTCCCGCCGTCGGCCCCGCATTCGGGTCCCCGGAGGAAGTCGGCCGGTCGATGTTCGCGGAGTTCGTGCTTCCCTTCGAAGTGGTCTCCGTGCTGATCCTGTCCGCCACGATGGGGGCGGTCGTGCTGGCGAAGAAGCACCTGGACCGGCCCGCGGTGGCGCAGGATTCGCCCGCGGACCGCGGGCACGGGGGGGCGCACTGATGCTGACCCTCCAGAACTGCCTGCTGCTTTCCGCGCTCCTCTTCGCGACCGGCGTGTTCGGCGTGATCGCGCGCCGCAACGTCCTGATCGTCCTGATGTCCATCGAGCTGATGCTCAACGGCGTCAACATCGCGTTCGTGTCCTTCGCTCGCTTCTATCCGGGAGCCTCCCAGGCCCCGGCCGGTCATATTTTCGTGCTGCTGACGATGGCGGTCGCCGCGGCTGAAGCGGCGGTCGGCCTGGCGATCGTGCTGGCCTGGTTCCGGAACCGGAAAACGACGGACACGGACGACATGAGGACACTCCGCTGGTGAACGAAGCCTCCCGCTGCCTCGCTGCCATCCCCTTCCTGTGCCTCGCCGGCTTCCTGGCGAACGGCCTGCTGGGCCGCCGTCTGGGCCGGCAGGGGGGAACGCTCGTGGGCGTGGCGGCCGCCGTGGGGTCGTTCCTGCTGTCGATCCTCGTGGCGCGCGAAGTCTTCACGACCGGCGAACCGGTGAAGGTCGACCTGTTCGCGTGGATCGACACTTCCGACCTGCAGGTGAAGTTCGCATTCCTGTGCGACCGGCTGAGCGTCGTGATGCTGCTGGTGGTGACCGGGGTCGGGTCGCTCATCCACCTCTACAGCGCCGGCTACATGGCGCACGACGCGAGCGTGCCGCGGTACTTCGCCTACCTGAACCTCTTCATGTTCTCGATGCTCCTGCTCGTCCTCGGGGACAACCTGCTGCTGATGTTCGTCGGTTGGGAAGGGGTCGGGCTGTGCTCGTACCTTCTGATCGGGTTCTGGTTCGAGGATCCCGAGAAGGCGTACGCCGGGCGCAAGGCGTTCATCGTCAACCGCATCGGCGATTTCGGGTTCATCCTCGGGCTGTTCGCGATCTTCGTGGTCTTCAAGTCCTTCGATTACGAGACGATCCGCACGAACCTGGGCGATTCGAACATCCGCGGGCGGCTGCTCGAGACGTTTGAGCTGGGCATTCCGTTCATCGACGTCAAGGTCACGCTGGTCGGCGCGATCACCCTCGCGCTCTTCGTCGGCGCCACGGGCAAGTCCGCGCAGATCCCGCTGTACGTCTGGCTGCCCGACGCGATGGCCGGCCCGACGCCCGTCTCCGCCCTCATCCACGCGGCCACGATGGTCACCAGCGGCATCTACATGATCTGCCGCCTCTCCCACCTGTTCGTCATGGCCCCCGCCACGCTCAGCATCATCGCCGGCGTCGGCGGCGCCACCGCCGTCTTCGCCGCCCTCATGGGCCTCGCACAGAACGACATCAAGAAAGTCCTCGCCTACTCCACCGTCTCCCAGCTCGGCCTCATGTTCCTCGCCCTCGGCACCGGCGGGTTCGCCGCGGGCTTCTTCCACGTCTTCACCCACGCCTTCTTCAAGGCCCTCCTCTTCCTCGGCGCAGGCTCCGTTATCCACGCCATGTCCGGCGAACAGGACATGCGCCGCATGGGCGGCCTCAAGTCGAAACTCCCCGCCACGTTCGCCACCATGCTCGTCGGCACCATCGCCATCGCCGGAATCCCGCCCTTCGCAGGGTTCTTCTCCAAGGACGAAATCCTGTGGCGCGCGTGGGAAGGGGTCCTCACGGGGAGTCACGTCGGCCAGAGCCTCATCCTCGGCCTCCTGGGCTCCGTCGCCAGCCTCATGACCGCGTTCTACATGTTCCGCCTGCTCGCCATGACGTTCCTCGGCGCCTCCCGCGGGTCTGCGGAAGTCCATTCGCACGCGCACGAGTCGCCGTGGACGATGACGCTTCCCCTCGCGGTCCTCGCGACCTGCTCGGTGGCGGCGGGATTCCTCAACGTCCCCCACGTCCTGCACGGAGGCGCGCACTTCTCTGCCTGGCTCCAGCCCGTCCTCGCCCCCTACCCGGAAATCACCACCGCCGCGCAGGTCTCGCACCACGGCGCCGAAATGGGCCTCATGGTCGTCTCCACCCTGATCGCTCTCGCCGCCAGCGGCGTCGGGCTGTGGGTCTACACGAAAAACCCCGGCCTGCCGGGTTCGATCATCCAGAAGTCGCCGGCCCTCGGGCAGCTCTACACCCTGGTCCGCGACAAGTTCTACATCGATGAAGCCTACGACCGCATGATCCTCCGCCCGATCAAGACCACCGCCCTCCTCCTCTGGATCTTCGTCGATGTCCTCATCATCGACATGGTCGTCAACGTCGCCGCGCTCATCGCCGAGGTCGTGTCGGAAGCGCTTCGCCGGATGCAGGACGGCGCGGTCGGCACCTACGCGGTCTGGTTCCTGGCCGGCGCGATGCTGCTGCTCGGTTACTTCCTCTACGTGCTGGGGGCGGCATGAACGCTCCCATCCTCTCCATCCTGCTGGCCCTCCCTGCCGCGGGCGCGCTGCTGGTCGCGCTCATGCCGCGCGAAAACGCGCGCGAGGCCAGGCTGACGGCCCTTCTCACCGCCTTCCTCACGTTCATCGTCTCGATCCCGCTCTGGACTGAGTTCCGCCCGGGCGACGCCGGCATGCAGTTCGTCGAGACGCGCGCGTGGGTCCCGGCGCTCGGCCTGACCTACAAGGTCGGCGTGGACGGCATCTCCGTGCTGCTCGTCCTCCTCACGACCCTTCTCATGCCGGTCTGCATCCTCGCGAGCTGGTCGATCACCGACCGCGTGAAGGAGTACATGGCGGCGTTCCTTATCCTCGAAAGCGCCATGATCGGGTCGTTCATCGCGCAGGACATGCTGCTGTTCTACGTGTTCTGGGAAGCGATGCTGATCCCGATGCTGCTGCTGATCGGCGTCTGGGGCGGCCGGCGGCGCGTCTACGCCGCGCTGAAGTTCTTCCTGTTCACGATCGTCGGCTCGCTGCCGATGTTCGTGGCGATCCTTTACGCCTACTTCCAGTCCGGCGCGCGATCGTTCGACCTCGAGACGATGCGGGCCGCCCTCCACCCGTCCGGGAACGTCGCCCTGCCGCTGACCGCGACCGAGGCGCGGTGGTGTTTCCTGGCGTTCGCGCTGGCGTTCGCGGTCAAGGTGCCGATCTGGCCGCTGCACACGTGGCTCCCCGACGCGCACGTCGAAGCGCCGACCGCGGGGTCCGTCATCCTCGCCGGCGTGCTCCTCAAGATGGGCACCTACGGCCTGCTGCGCTTCGCCATCCCGCTCTTCCCGGCAGCCGCGGCCGAATATGCCCCGATGATGATCGCCTTGGCGGTGATCGGCATCATCTACGGGTCGCTGATGTGCCTGGCGCAGGAGGACATGAAGAAGCTGATCGCCTATTCCTCGGTGGCGCACCTCGGCTTCTGCGTGCTCGGGATGTTCGTCTGGAACGACAAGGCGCTGACCGGGTCGATCTTGCAGATGGTGAACCACGGCGTCTCGACCGGCGCGCTGTTCCTGTGCGTGGGCGTCCTCTACGAGCGGCGCCACACGCGCCTGCTGGAGGACTTCGGCGGGATCGCGAAGATCATGCCCTGGTACGCGGTCGTGCTGATCATCGTCACCTTGAGCTCGATCGGGCTCCCCGGCACCAACGGATTCATCGGCGAGTTCATGATCCTCCTGGGATCGTTCGAGGCGAAGCCGCTTCCGGCCATCCTCGCCTCCTCGGGCGTCGTCCTCGGCGCGGCCTACATGCTCTGGATGGCCCAGCGCGTCCTCTTCGGCCGCGTGACGCACGAGGAGAACGAGAACCTCGGCGACCTCCGCGGGCGCGAATGGGCGACCTTGCTGCCGCTGCTCTTCCTCATCTTCGCCATCGGCGTCGCGCCGAACGTCTTCCTTCGCCGCGTCGCCCCGACCGTCGAGAGCTACAACATGAAGATCCGCTCGGCGATCAAGAACGAGAATGAGCGCCGCATCGAAGAAGACAGCCGGAGGCGCGCGAACCTGCTGCCGGTGGAGCAGGAAGCCCCAGGGAGCCGCACAAATGATCCTCGGCGCCCACGATATCCAGCTGTTTGCTCCGGTGCTGATCCTCCTGGGAAGCGCCGCGGTGGTCGTCACGGCGGACCTGTTCTCGGAGAAAATCGAACGGGGTGCGCTCCCGTTCATCTCGCTCGGCGGCACGATCGCCGCGGCGATCTCGCTGCTGTCGCTCTGGGGGCGCAACGCAGAAGCGTTCGGCGGGGCGCTCCGCGTCGATGGCCTCGGCGTCGTCATGGGGCTGTGCGCGTGTGTCGCCACCGCACTCGGCGTCCTGATGAGCGCTTCCTACGTCCGCTCCGCCAAGGTCGATTTCGGCGAGTACTACGGCCTCATGCTCACGGCGGCGGCCGGCGCGGTCATGCTCGCGCAGGCCAACGACCTGATGACCATCTTCCTGGGCATCGAGATCATGTCGATCGCCGTCTACTGCCTCACGGGCATCACGCGCGACCGCGAGAAGTCCGCCGAGGCCGCGATGAAGTACTTCATCATGGGCGCGTTCTCCACGGGATTCCTCCTGTTCGGGATCGCGCTCCTCTACGGCGCCGTGGTCACGACGGGCGGAGCGGACGGCATCCTCAAGGCGCCCAGCCAGTCGGCACTCCTGCGCCTCGACGCGCTGGCCAGCGTGCCCGCCGAAACCCCGCTCCTGGCCGCGGGGATCGCCCTGTTCCTCATCGGCGCCTGCTTCAAGGTCGGCGCCGTACCGTTCCACGCCTGGACGCCGGACGCCTACGAGGGCGCGCCGGCTCCCGTGACCGGTTTCATGGCAGGCATCGTCAAGGCCGGCGTCTTCGCCGCGCTCATCCGCGCTTCCACCATCGCTTTCCCCCACATCAGCGTCCAGTGGAGCGGCGCCCTCGCGCTCGTCGCCGCCGCCACCATGATCGTCGGCAACGTCTGCGCCCTCGCGCAGACCAACTTCAAGCGCCTCCTCGCCTACTCGTCCATCGGCCACACCGGCGTCATCCTCACCGGCGTCGTCGTCTCAAGCGATTCCCCGGGCGCCGCCTCCGCCGTCCTCTTCTACGTCCTCGCCTACACCATCATGACCGCAGGCTCCTTCGGCATCATCTCCCTGCTCGCCCGCGAAAACGGCGAACTCGAGGATATCTCCCAGCTCTCCGGCCTCGCCGCCAGGCGCCCCGCCGCCGCCGCCGCCATCACACTCTTCATGGCCTCCCTCGCGGGAATCCCGCCCACCGCCGGGTTCATGGGCAAGTTCCTGATCTTCCGTGAAGCGATTTCCGGCGGCACGTTCCTCTGGCTCGCCATCACCGGCATCGCCGCGTCGATCGTCAGCGCCTACTACTACCTCAAGGTCGTCGTCGCCATGTACATGCGCGAGCCCGAGAAGGGCGAGGAATTCGCGAAGGGCGAGGACCGCTGGGGCGCGGCGCTCGGGCTGGCCCTCTCCGCGGGCGCGACGATCGCGCTGGGCATCTGCCCGTCGAAGGTCATCGAGTGGTGCGACGCGGCGATCGCCGCGATCCGGTAGGGCGGAAGCGCAGTCCACGAAAAAAGGCCCGGCTCATCGCCGGGCCTTCGTTGTTTCCGCTCGCGCGCGTTACTTCAGGTCGCCGACTCCGTCGCCTTCCTCTGCGCCCTTCTCCTTCGCTTCGCCGCCCTCTTCCTTCGGCTCGCACTCCTTGCCCTCTTCCTTCTTCCCGTCCGTCGGCGGCTCGCACTTCCCGTCCTCGTCCCCGCGCTCCTTCTTGCCGGCGGGGAGGATGTCGCCGGGCTTCATGTCCAGGCCGCCCTTTTCGCCCGCCTTCACGTCACCGCCCTTTTCCTTCTTCGCCTTGGCGCGGATCTCCTCGCAGGCGCGCTTGCACTTCCCCCGGACTTCTTCCACGCACTTCTTGTGGCCGCCGCGCTCGCAGTCGCGGTTCTCGCACTTGCGGCGCCCTTCGTCCGCGCAGCGATGGTGCCCGTCGCGCTCGCACTTCTTCTTCTCGTCGGTCCAGCGCTTCATTTCGGCAGCCCGCTTCTCGGCCGCCGCGCGTTCCTCGCGCGCCTTCTTCTCGTCAGGCTTGCGTTCCTTTTCTTCGGCCTTGCCGTCATCGGGACGCTTCTCGCCGCCATCTTCGGCGCGGGCGATGCGGGCGAAAGCGACGAGCGCGAGTGCGGCGACGGTCAGGAATCGGTTCATGTTTGGCCTCGCTGGAGTTCGGTGTCAGGTCCCCCCCGTACGGAGAGAAGGACGTCCGGGTGGGGAATCGTTACGAGATGTTACAAAAAAACAGGGCCCGGCCGAAGCCGGGCCCGAAGTGGTTTCTCTGAAACGACTTACGACTACTTGAGCTCTTCCATGCCGTCCTCGTCGCCCCCATCGTCATCCGGCGGAGGCATCGGGGGCTTCTCGCCGTCCTCGGGCGGAGGCATCGGCGGCTTGTCACCTTCGCCGTCAGGCGGGGGCGTTGGAGGAGGCATCGGCGGCTTCTCGCCCTCTCCACCGTCGGGAGGAGGCGGAGGAGGATGCGGCGGCTTCGGCCCCTTGCCATCCTTCGGCGGAGGCGGAGGGGGATGCGGCGGCTTCGGACCTTTCCCCTCCTTCGGCGGAGGGGGCGGCGGCTTCGGGTGCTTGTGATCCTTCCCGTCCTCCCCATCCGGCGGGGGCATCGGCGGCTTCTCGCCGTCTCCGCCATCCGGCGGCGGAGGGGGCGGGTGCGGCGGCTTGCCCTCTTCTCCCTCTCCGGGCGGAGGGGGCGGAAGCGGCTTCTTCCCCTTCTTGCTCTTCTTCTTTTTCGGCGGCGGCGGCTTCGGCTTCCCTTCGCCGGGTTCGCCCACGGGCGGCGGTCCGGGCGGCGGTCCTGGAGGCGGCGGCGGCGGCCCGCCGGCGCTGACCTGGCTCGCCAGGAACGCGGCGGCGAGCAGTCCGGCGAAGATTCGGTTCAGCATGTCTGTCTCCCGAGTGAGGTCAGGTTACTCCCCCTTGCATCAGGAACGGGGAAGGGCCGGGAGTATTGTGTTGAAGAGAAGATATTTGCGGAATTCGGAGGCCGGGGTTTGAGCCGATGCCGTATCTGCCGACGTTTCTGCAGAATCTGTTTTCATCTGCGTACAGCCACGCCATCCGACTTGAAGTCTCCGTCTTGTGCGCAGATGAAAAGCAGACTTCTCAGAAACGTCGGCAGATACTTTACGGCTCCAGCGTTTTCATGACCCGCTTCGCCTCCTCCGACTCCGGCGTCTCCGGGTGCTGCGCGATCACCTTCTCCAGCCAGGTCCGCGCGTTGTCGGGCCGCTTGTTGTCGATCAGCATCTTGGCCCGGTCGAGCCACTGCCGCGCCTCGCGCCGCCCGTCCGCCTTCCTCACCACCGCTTCCCAGTCCGGCGACGCCAGCAGCTCCTTGGCCCTCGCCGCCGCCTTGATCCCGCTCGGGGCGCCGGGGTACTTCGCCGCGAGCTCCTCGTACGCCTTCACCGCGCCCGGCGGGTCCGCCGCTTCCAGCGCCTGCGCGCGTTCGAAGGACGGAAGGGCTTTCGCCTCGAGGCGGCGCAACTCGGCTTCCTTCTCCTGCTTCTCGATGTTCGTGTCGGCGTACAGCGCGAAGGCGGCGACGAAGTAGATCTTCCGCACGAGGAAACCGTTCTCCATCGCCTCGTACTTCTTCACGCCGACGCCGCAGTGCGTCACGTACTTGTTCATGAAGACCGCGCGGTGCCCCGGCGACCCGAGCCACGCTTCCATCGCCGCCGCCCCGTTGTTGTCGAAGGCGATATCCTCGCCGATGAAGACGGGGCCGTCGGGCTTGGAGACGTAGCCGCGCCCCGGCATGCCCCAGATGACGTTCTTCCAGCCGTACTTCACCTTGGCGCGCGTCGCGAGGTCGCCGCGGGTCGGCGAAATGTGGGCGAAGTACTGGCCCTCGATCATGTCTTCGCAGTGCTCGCGCCCGATGACGGCGATCCGGTCGTCCCAGGCGACCTCGGGGGCCTTGCACGTCTTGCGGAACGCGTTGATGCGCTCGAACACGTCCTTCTCGATCTCGTCCGCCGGCCGCGTGTCCCACTTGTAGTCGGTGGGCTCCTCCTTCTCCGCCGGGACGCCGGCCCAGTAGTGGAAGATCGCCCCGACGGCCGGGCCGCGGTCGTACTCCATGAGGAACTCGACGACGTACTTCCCCTTCCCCTGGTCGAACTTCAGCTTCTGCGTCGCCTTCCCGTTCTTTATTTCGGCGTCCTCGAAGCTCCCCGTCGTCCCGTCCGGGTACGTCACCGCGCACCACCCGTATCGGAACTTCCCCTGCGGGATCACCTTGAACGTCACCGCCGCCCCTTCCTCCACCTCCCGGGCAGGCAGGTCGTCGAAGAGCACCCGGTCCTTGTACCAGAGTTCCGCCGCCGGCGCCGGAAGCGCCGCGAGCGCGAAGAGGAGGAAAGCCGCTTTACGGAGGGTCAGCATGGTTGACGTTTACCCCTTCCGCGACAGCGCATGGCGGAAGATGGTGTAGAGGATTTTATACCCTGCACGAATCGTGCCCGAGAGTGTTCCGGTAATTTTCGAGACGCCGACGCGTTTGCGGTAGCTCACGGGGACCTCGGCCACGCGCAGCCCGTGCCGCAGCGCGCGGATCTGCATCTCGACGGTCCAGCCGAAATTGCGGTCGCGCATCCCGATCTTCTTCAGCGACTCGAAGCGGATCGCGCGGAACGGCCCGAGGTCGGTGTACCGGTGCCCGTAGATCACGCGCATCAGGAAGCACGCGAGCATGTTGCCGAATCGCGCCTGCGGCAGTAGCGCCCCCTTTTCGCGGTTCCCCAGCGCCCTCGACCCGATGACCATATCGGCACGCCCTTCCGCGATCGGCGCGACGAGGTTCGGCAGTTCGTCCGGGTGATCGCTGAAGTCCGCGTCCACGAAGACCACCACGTCCGGGTCGCGCAGCGCCGAGATCCCGGCAAGGCACGCGCTGCCATACCCGCGCCGCGGCTCGCGCACCACCCGCGCGCCGCCGGCCGCCGCGACGGCCGCCGTGCCGTCGGTGGACCCGTTGTCCACGACGATGACATCGTCAACCCTGGGAAGCGCCGCGAGCACAAGAGGCAGCGATTTCTCCTCGTTGAGTGCGGGGATGACGACGGCGATTTTCGGAGATTCGCTCAAGCAGCCACTCGAGAAACGGAAGTGAGCCGCAGAGGACACAGAGAAAGACCCTGGCGTGGACTGGCCACCACACGCCCTTCTTCTCTGCGTCCTCTGCGCCCTCTGCGGCTCATGCCTTTTTCGCAGCGGCGCCGCGCTTCCATCTCTCCCAGTCCGCCTTCGTATCGATGTCGTACCACGGGGGCAGCACGGCGACCTTGAGGCCCTTCGCCCTCTCCAGCGTGACCTTGAGCGTGTCGGGCGACGACCACGGGACGTCGCGGAACACCTCGGGGTGCGGTTCTCGGAGGCCGATGAGCACATACCCGCCGTCCTCGGCGGGCA
This sequence comes from uncultured Planctomycetia bacterium, assembly GCA_963706735.1. Classification (GTDB taxonomy): domain Bacteria; phylum Planctomycetota; class MHYJ01; order WSZJ01; family WSZJ01; genus WSZJ01. The sequence continues at coordinate 42,802 of CAVPNQ010000060.1, read as the reverse complement.
CGAGGACGAGGTCGTGCGTCTCCAGGTCGCGGTACGCGCGCTCGACGGTCTCGAGCGGCAGGTCCGGAGAGTCCGTCCCGATGAGGATCGCCGGGGCCACACGCCGGAACGCGCGGGCCATGCGCTCGCCCAGGGTCCCGTCTCCCTGGTCCATGAACGCGCTCCATCTCGGGAAATAAGCCGCCATGTCCACCGAGCATCCGTCCGGCGTCCCGAACACGAACAGCCCCCGGTTCGACCCCTGCGGCGCCGCCTTCGCGCACAGCTCCGAGGTCCCGCGCAGGCATTCGCGATAGGCCTCGAGCGCTGCGTCGTCGCCGATCTCGGCGGCCAGCCGCGTCTTGACCCGGCCGCGCTCGGGCCGCCGGGCAAACACACACAGCGAAGGAGGGATCATCGGGGGCGGGATTGTACCCGCACCCCGGCGGCGGTAGCATTCCACTCATGAGCCTTCGCAACGCGGACCGCCTCACCTCAGGCAAGGGCAGGAAGCCCTTCATCGCCGGCATCGCCGTCGCCGTCCTCGCCGGCCTCGCCGCGTTCGTCCCCATCCGCACGTGCGAAAGATGCCACGGCATCGCCGGCGTCAAAATCGGCGAAGTCGTGGACCTCCGCTGCAACGGCTGCGGCGGCAAGGGAAAGCAGACGGTGCTCGACATCGCGCTGTCCGCCGTCCGCAAGTAAGCCGGAATTTCCGAACCACGCGCGCTCCCCGCCGTTTCCACGCGCAGTCCCCTTCCGGGAGCCCGCCCATGCTGCGCCTCAGCGCCCTCGTTCTCCTCGCCGCCACCGCCACCGCCTGCGTCTGGGACCGCGACACTATCCGCGACGAAACCCGAAACCTCCCGCTGGTCTTCGACCTCATCACCGGGCAATTCGAACACCACGGATCCGGGTACTACGAAGCCCGCCTCGCCGACTGCAAACGCGTCCTCGGCACCGACAACGTCGATGTCCAGGTCCGCAACGACATGGGCGTCGCCCTCCTGAAACTTTCCCGCTACGACGAGTCCCTCGCGGTGTTCCGCAAACTCGAATCCGAGGACCCGAAGCGCTACGAGACGCTCTCGAACCTCGGCGTGCTCTTCAAGAAGATGGGCCGCTTCCAGGAAGCCGCCGACTACACCGCGAAGGCGCTCGAGATCAAGCCCGAGGGTCACCTCGGGATGCGCGACTTCTACGTGAAGATGCTCCGGTGGCGTGCGGAACTGGCGGCCGCGCCGGAAGCAGTCCCGGCGGCCGATTTCCTCGGGCGCGCCTACAGCGAGAGCAGCCGCGGATCGGGAAAGGTCACCGACGAGGAGTTAGAGCACCTCCTGTCCCTCATCCGCTCGGACAAGACGTTCGTGGACGCGTACTTCGTCCTCGGGGACCACCTTCACCACCGCGGGCACCTGAACCTCGCGTTCTGGTCCTGGGCGCGCGCCCTTCAGCTGGGGCACCCCGCCAAATCCCTCCTTTACTCCCGCCTGAATGCAACTTACGCCCACTGGGAATTGGAATCCCGCCACCGGCACGGACAACTCGCGCACAAGGACGCGAGCGAAGCGATCCTGGCGGTCACGAAGGAGCTGGAGAACGCGGCCGCGTGGCAGAAGACATTCGAGGCCGTCGAAGGCGAGATGGTCGTCGCAAATCCGAACGTCCAGTTCGAGGACGTCTCCGCCGAGCTGGTGAAACGCGGAGTCGCCCGCGTCAAGCCCACGGAGCACGGCCTGCGCAACTCGATGCAGGAGGAGGTGGCGGCGCAGGAGGAAGCGGCGCGCGCGGCGGCGGAGCGCAAGGTGCAGGCGGCGGCGGAAAAGAAAGCGAAGGCTGCGGAGGCAAAGCGCGCCCGGGACGAGGCCCACGCGAAGAAATCGCAGCGCTCGATGTGGATGCTGGGAGGCGGAGCGTTCGGCGCCGTGCTGCTCGCCGCGGGCGTCATGTTGATCCGGAAAAACTGAGCCGAATCACCCCTTCAGCCCCATCGCGACCGCAATCCCGAGCGACGTCAACCCGATCGCAAGCATTCCTATCGGCGCGCCCCACCGGAGCGGCCTTGACCAGTCAGAGCCCGAGAAGAAACCTGCGTGTCAGGCTGCGTCGGCCCAGTGACGGTGGTTTGAGGGGCCTTTCTGTTGCGGGCCGACTCCGCCCGACCCGATCGTTTCTTCTCGGCCTCTGCTGCCGTAAAGCTCTCCCCGGGTGCCGCAAGCCGTCGCCGGAAGCCCGGAGATCGCGAGCAAGTGCCGACCGAGGAGGCCCGGCGCGAACAGCACCATCCGGCGACCCTCGCAACTCGCAACCCGCACCTCGCAACTTACTTTCCTTGCGCGGTCACGTACTCGAGCAATGTCCGGACACCGAAGCCGGTCCCCCCCGGCGGGCAGAACGACAGTCCTTTGTCAGTCCACGCCGGCCCCGCGATGTCGAGGTGCGCCCACGGCTGGTCGCCCGCCCACTCCTGCAGGAACAGCGCGCCCTGGATCGCGCCGCCCCAGCGCCCGCCGCTGTTCTTGATGTCCGCGATGTCCGACTTGAGGAGGTCGCGGTACTCCTGCACGATCGGCATCCGCCAGAGGCGCTCGCCGGCGCGCTTGGAAGCGGCGTCGAGGCCGGCGGCGAGGGTGTCGTCGTTGGAGAAGACGCCCGCGACCTGGTCGCCGAGCGCCACGACGCACGCGCCGGTCAGCGTCGCCAGGTCGATCATCTCGTCCGGCTTGTCCTCGCGCGCGATCGTCATCGCGTCGGCCAGCACGACGCGCCCTTCGGCGTCCGTGTTGTTCACCTCGATCGTCCGCCCGCTCGCGGTGCGCAGCACGTCGCCCGTCTTCACCGCGCTCCCGCCCGTCATGTTCTCCGCCGCCGGGATGTAGCCGTACACCGTGCAGTCCGGCTTCACCTCGGGCAGCACGCTGAACATCGCCAGCACCGCCGCCGCCCCGCTCATGTCGCACTTCATCGTCCCCATCCCGTCCGCCGGCTTGATGCACAGCCCGCCCGAGTCGAACGTGATCCCCTTGCCGCAGACGGCAACCTTCTTGGCGCCCTTCTTGCCTTCCCACTTGAGCATGATGAAGTGATACGGCTCGTCGCTGCCCTTGCCGATGCCGATGAGGCCGCCCATGCCCTTCTTCTCGATTTCCTTCTGGCCCCAGACGGTGACCTTGACGTTCGGGCCCGCGAGTTTCTTCGCGGCCTCGGCCAGGTGGCGGGGGGCGCAGTCGCCGGCCGGGGTGTTGACGAGGTCGCGCGCGTACACGGTCGCGCGGGCGAAGATCTCGCCAAGCTTCACCGCGCGCTCCGGCGCGCCGATGATCTCCGCGGCTTCGTAGGCCTTCTTGTCCTTCGCCTGGCGGTAGGCGTTGAATTCGTACGCGCCCAGGATCAGCCCCTGCGTCACGGCCTGCGCGTTCCGCTCGTCGCCGAGCTTGCCCGAGGGCGGAAGAGCGACGGTCACCCTGGTCGCGCCGATCTCCTTGGCCTTCTTCGCCGCGGCGCCCGCGGCCCGGATCGTGAGGTCCACGTCGCGCGTCGCCGATCTGCCCACCCCGGCGACGATCACCCGCTCCGCGTGCGAATCCCCGGCGTGCCACACGAACGTCTGCCCCACCCGGCCGCGGAATCCCTCCTTGTCGAGCGCGCCCGCCAGCCGCCGGCTCGCGTCGCTGGACAGCACGTCCCAGCGGAAGACCGGCTTCACGTCCTTCGAGGCAGGCTCTTCGGCGAACACGACGAGCACGTCCGTGCGGTCGAGGCGCTTGACGGAAGAGACTTTGATCATGGCGGGGGGTCTCCGGGAGGAAATTGGGAAGCGATGATTTTATTTTCGCAGGTGGGCGAAGTCCAGCAGGAGGGCGGGAACGAGTCGAGTTTCGCGAAACGCAAGCCTTGTGCGTACAATCACTTGCGAAGGGACGCCGCCACTGCAGTATCTCAACCCGATTCTTGAGAAACCGACCATGCGCCAAGCCCTCCTCCTAGCCGCCCTCATGGCCCTTCCCGCCACCGCCGACGACCTCAAGAGCACCTTCAAGGACGGCAAGCTCACCGTCACCTGGCCGAAAAACGAGGACGCCGACCAGTACCACGTCTTCCTCATCGAGCCCGGGACCGAGAAGGAGATCGCGAAGACTGGCGAGGCCACCTGCACGTTCGACGCGACGCGGTTCACGCTGTATTCGCTGGAAGTGCGGGCCAGGATCAACAAGGAAGAGAAGATCATCATCCGCGGCGCCACCGGTTCCTTCCCCCCGTACTTCAAGATCGGGCAGTTCGAGCTCGACTGCTTCGGCCGCGAGACGTGGAGGTTCGAGGAGGACAAGGCCGGCGCCGGCAGCAAAGGCGACGTCACCATCGTCCGCTCCATGGGCGGCGCGTCGATGATCACCATCCGCGGGCTGCACGGAATCGCCGCTGGAGTGCCCGAGGGGTTCGGGAAGATCGACCCTACGAAGCGAAAGGAGCTGGCGGAAGCTCTCCCGCCCGGCGAGGTGGACGTCAAAGAGACGCAGCCGCAGACGAATGGCTTCCGGCTGCGGAGCGGTGAGGGCGGCTACGTCCACGTCCGGGTTCGGGAGTTCAAGAACCCGCGGGTGACGTTCGAGTACGTTTATGTGATGCGGCCGGAGATCGAGGAGATCCTGAAGGAGCTTGCGGAGAGCAAGCCGCCCTCGCTCGAGAAGGGCGACGAGGAGAAGGTGCGCGCGCTCGCGGACCATCTGGTCAGCAAGGACACGAACGAGCGGATCAGCGCGAGCGATGCGATCGTGGCGAAGGGTGCGCCGGCCGCGGTGGTGGTCGCGGAGTTGATGAAGAGCCACCCGGACCAGGAGGTGCGGGATCGGCTGGAGACGGTGTTGAGGAAAATATGGGAGAGGACGGCTCAGACTATTAGATAGATTCGCAATTCATGACAAATCGACTGAGACCCTTGCTGGCACGGGTGGCCCTTGCCTGTGCCCGAACGTTGCTTCTGCACTGGCCGCGCGAACGAACGACCGGGCACGTGCACGGGCACGCGCACGGGTACGGGAAACGGCTCCGGATCAGGCCCTTCTCAATCTGAGCGAGTTCATCACCACGCTCACGCTCGAAAACGCCATCGCGCTCGCAGCGAGCATCGGGTTGAGCCACCCTAGCGCAGCCGCAGGGATCAGCACGAGGTTGTAGAAGAAAGCCCAGAAGAGGTTCTGGCGGATCGTGCGAAGCGTGCGGGCGCTGAGGTTGATGGCGGTCTCGACGTCGCGGATGTCGCCGCGCACCAGCACGATGTGCCCCGCTTCGGCAGCGATGTCGGTGCCCGTGCCCATGGCGATGCCGACGTCGGCGGTGGCGAGGGCGGGGGCATCGTTGATGCCGTCGCCGACCATGGCGACGGGACCCGCGGCCTGGAGCTCCTTGATCTTGGCGGCCTTTTCCTTCGGGAGGACCTGGGCGACGACGTGATCGATGCCGGCTTCCTTCGCCACGGTTTCGGCGGTGATCTTGTTGTCGCCGGTGATCATGACGACGTCGAGGCCGCGGCGTTTGAGCGAAGCGACGGCCTCGCGCGCGGCGGGGCGGACGGGATCGGCGATGGAGAGCGCGCCGAGGAGGCGGTCTTCGAGCGCGGCGGCGACGACGGTGCGGCCGGCCTCGCGGTGGCGCTTCGCGAAGACGCCGGCGGGCGCGACGTCGAGGCCGCGGCCGGCGAGGAATTCCAGCGAACCGACGACCACGCTGCGCCCCTGGATCGTCGCCTCGACGCCGCTTCCTGAGTAGGCGAAGAAGTCGTCGGGCTCGGGGGCGCCCGAGGTTTTCTTTTCGGCGAAGCGGACGATGGCGCGGGCGAGGGGGTGTTCGCTGCGTTTCTCGGCGGCGAGGACCATGGGGAAGAAGTCGGGGTGAAGTGTGAGGACATCCACGACCTCGGGGTGCCCCTCGGTGAGCGTGCCGGTCTTGTCGAACGCGATCGTCTTCAGCTTGTGCGCCACCTCCAGCGCTTCCCCGCCCCGGATGAGGATTCCCTTTTCGGCGCCGCGGCCGATGCCGGCCATGACGGCGGTGGGAGTGGCGAGGCCAAGGGCGCAGGGGCAGGCGATGACGAGGACGGCGACGGCCGGCATGAAGCCGGCGGCGGGGTCGCCCTTGGCGATCCACCACCCGGCGAATGTCACGGCGGCGGCGAGGAGCACGAACGGCACGAAGACGCCCGCGGCCTTGTCGGCGAGGCGCTCGACCGGCGCCTTGCGCGACTGCGCTTCCTCCACGGCCCGCACGATCTGCGCGAGCAGCGTCTCGCCGCCGACACGCGTTGCCTTGAACAGGATCGAACCGCTTCCATTGACGGTGCCGCCGGTGACGGGGTCGCCAGCGCGGCGGGTCACGGGCATGGATTCCCCGGTGACCATCGACTCGTCGATCGGCGACTCGCCCTCGACGACCTCGCCGTCCACCGGCAGGCGCTCGCCGGGACGGACGCGCAAGAGATCGCCCCGGCGGACGCGCTCCACCGCAACGTCCGTCTCGCCGCCCGCCACGACGACATGCGCGATCGAGGGCCGAAGAGCCATGAGGCTGCGGATCGCGGCGCCGGCGCGGCGGCGGGCGCGGTGCTCGAGGCTGCGGCCGAGCAGGATCAGCGCGATGATGACCGCGGACGTTTCGAAATAAAAACCATGGCCGTAGCCGAGACACGCGGCGATCGAAACGCCGAATGCCGCCCACGTCCCCGTCGCCACCAGCGTGTTCATGTCTGCGGCGAAATGGCGGGCCGAAGCGATCGCCCCGCGCAGGAACGGCCAGCCGCACCAGAGCTGCACCGGCGTCGCGATCGCCAGCAGGATCCACCGCAGCGGCGGGTCGGGGACAAGGTGCTTCCCGTGCCCGAGGAACATCTCGTCCATCGACAGCACCATCAGCGCCGCCGCCCCCGCGAGCGCCACCGGCAGCCGCAGGTCGGTGCTCTCCGCCGCCGCCGCGGGAGCCCCTTCCACCACCACCGCTGCCTCGTACCCCGCCCCCACCACCGCCGCCACCAGCGCCGCGGGATCCACCGCGCCTTCCACCGACGCCCGCTCCGTCGCCAGGTTCACGTCCGCGCGCGTCACGCCCGGCACGCCGCGCAGCGCCACCTGGACGCGACCGACGCACGAGGCGCAGGTCATGCCTTTCAGCGACAACGACACCTTGGCGGACGCTTCCACGCCTCGATGATAGTCGGAGAGGCAGGCGCAAGGCGCAAAATGCCGCGGCAGCGCGGGTTGCGGCGAAGCGACGCCCTGCAGGCATTGCGCGCACGCAAGGCCCCGTCTCCACGAAATCCCTTGGCCATAACGACTTGTGAACGATTCCTGAAAAAATGCCGCTTGACTCGCCCCCCGGCAAAGGCTTATGTTCCCCCTACAGCCTTAAACCGTTCAAGTTTCGTGCTTTAGAAGCGACGTCCCGCCGCAAGTTAAGGAGGAGCCCCGTGACGAAGAAGGACATCGTCAAGACTCTCGCCGACCGCTTCCAGCTCTCCCAGGTCGACGCGAAGAAAGTCGTCCAGGGCACCTTCGACGCCATTCTCGAGACGCTTCTGGCCAACGGACGCATCGAGCTGCGCAATTTCGGCGTGTTCGAGGTGAAGATGCGCAAGGCCCGCAAGGCGCGCAACCCCCGCACGGGCGCCGAGGTTTTCGTGGCTGAGAAGCGAGTGGTGACCTTCAAGCCCGGCCGCATGATGGAAGACAAAATCAAATAGGCGTTTCGGGAAACGAGGATCGGGCTGTGGCCCGTCCGGATGTCGCTCTCTTTGGGTATGAGACAACTTTTCTTCGTCTGACCGCTCCGCCCGGACGTGCCACAGCCCGATCCTCGTTTCCCGAACCGCCTATTTGGGACTACTGCAGGCCCAGGGCTTGCTCGATGCGGTAGAAGCCGGGCTTGGCGGTGGCTAGCCAGCTGGCGGCGCGGACGGCTCCCCTGGCAAAAGTGTCGCGGGTGGAAGCGCGGTGGGTGATTTCGATGCGTTCGCCCAGGCCCATGAAATGAACCGTGTGGTCGCCGATGACGTCGCCTCCGCGGACGGCGTGGATACCGATCTCGGACCGGGTGCGCGCGCCGACGTCGCCTCGCCGGCCGTCGCGACGCTCCTTCTCGAGGTCGCGCCCGAGGGCTGCAGCGACGCGCTGCGCGAGTGTCAGCGCCGTGCCGGACGGGGAGTCCTTCTTCATACGGTGGTGCGCCTCGACGATCTCCACGTCGTATGCCTCGCCGAGCACCTTCGCGGCCTCGGCCGCAAGACGGAACAGCAGATTCGCGCCGATCGAGACGTTCGAGGCCACGCACACGGGGATCTTCTTCCCCGCCGCCTCGAGCTGCGCGCGCGTCGCCTCCTCGAGCCCCGTCGTTCCCACGAGGATCGGCACGCCCAGCTTCACGCACTCCGCCAGCCGCCCGGCTGTCGCCGAGAAGTGCGAGAAGTCGATCAGCACGTCCGCCTTCTTCGCGAGCCGCGACTCCAGCACGACACCGCGCTTCGGCAGCGCCATCGCCTCGCCCACGTCCTTCCCCAGCCCGGGATGCCCCTCCCGCTCGATCGCCGCCGCGAGACGGCACCCCGCCTCGCCCGCGAGAATCGCGAGAATCCGCTCCCCCATCTTCCCGCACGCCCCGCCCACCGCGACGTCCAGCACCGCCTTCGCCGCGCTATTCGCCTTTTTTGTCGGCACCCTTCACCCTCCGGCTCGTGTCCGCCGCCGCAATCCGCTTCAAGACTTCATCCACCTGCACGTACTTCCCCACCAGGTCCACGATGTGGTTGATCTTCGCCGTGTCCCAGGGGCTGATCTTCACCACCAGCCCGTTCACCCGGTTCGCCGTCGCGTACGAGTCGCTCTTCACCACCATCACCGGCACGCTCGTCCTGCGGATGAGCTCGAGGATGTTCTTGCGCGGGTAGATGTCGCCGGTGAGGACGAGGCCGGCGAGCGAGAAGCGGCTCTTCTGGTCGACGAGGGTCATGGAGAGGGCGGCGAGGATCATGTCTTCGCGGTCGCCCGGAGTGATGAGGAGGCAGCTGCCCTCGAACTTGTCCATGGCGTTGTGGGGGGTCATGGCGCCGATGAGGACGTTGCCGATGCGCGTGTTGAGGGCGGACTCGCCGTTGAGGAGGTCGCCGCGCAGTTCCTCGAGGATCTGCAGCACGGTGGGCGTGTAGAGGTCGCGCTCGTAGGGCACGGCGCCCAGCAGTTCGACGTCGTGTTCCTTGAGGATTTTCCGGGCGACCTTGTCGATCTTCTCCATCTCGCCGGGGTAGACCTTGTTGATGACGACGCCCAGCAGCCCGACACCGTGGGACTCGAAGAACTTCTTGTTCAGGAGAATGTCGTCGATCGGCTGCCCGACGCCGCCGCTCGAGACGAGCAGCACCTTGGCGTTGAGCAGCTTCGCCATCTCGGCGTTCGAGATGCCCCAGCTCGACCCGACGCCCGCGTGCCCCGTTCCCTCGATGACGACGAACTCCTTGTCCTCCGCCACCCGGTCGTACGCGCGCCTCACGCGGTCGATCATCGCCTGCCGCGCCGCCGGCGACGCCAGCTGGTCGGGAAACCCGGGCTTCAGCGTCACCGGGTTCATGTCCTCGATGTTGCAGTGCACGCGGCACGCCCGCTCGATGAGAAGCGTGTCCTCGTCGATCGCGCGCTTGTTCCCCGTCTCGATGTCGGCCGTGCCGACGGGCTTGATGAACCCGATCCGCTTCCCCTTCTTCACGAAAGCCGCGCTCAACCCCAGGGTCAGCGCCGTCTTGCCTTCGTTCGGGCGTGTGGCGGTGATGTAGATGTTGCGGGACATGGGCTCTCCTCTGAAGGGGGCGGCAAAGTAGCAAAGGGGTGGAAGGGCTGCAAGTTACCGACAGACCGCGCGAAGAAGTCGAGTGCCGTCGGCGGCCGGACCTCGCTGCGCGACGCCGTCGAAAGGCAGGCGTCGTCGCTTCGCTCGCCCCGGGAGGGAGGAAGTCGCGCGAACTTCCGCGAGGTGAAGAGCGATACAATCTTGCGACGCGGCGAAAGGGCGCATACCATTCGCGCCGCCTGCTGGGTTAGCTCAATCGGCAGAGCTCCTGTTTTGTAAACAGGGGGTTGCGGGTTCAAGTCCCGCACCCAGCTTCTATTTGAGGTGCGGGGTTCGGGGTCCTGATGTGGCGGGGTGCGCAAGCTGGTCGGCATGAGACAGCGGACATGCGCCCCGCCACATCAGGACCCACGAACCCCGCACCTCAAATAGAATGTACGGCCAGGTTGACAACTGACATCGCCGTTTTCTTCAAATTCAAGTCGCGGATCGTGCGGAAGGCGCAGCGTCGCCGGGCCGGAGCATTTCCCGGCCCGTGCGACGCGGAGCCTGCCGCACGATCCGCGACTTGAATTTGAGGGCAGATACCCAAGTGGCTAAAGGGGCCAGACTGTAAATCTGGTGGCTATGCCTTCGGGGGTTCGAATCCCTCTCTGCCCATCGCGGACGTGAGTGAGACAGGGCGCGCCCTCTCGCTTCGCGGCGGGGGGTGGAGCCGCAAACAGCCGCGGCTCCACCCCCACGCCGCTCCGCTTCGGGCGCGCCCTGTCTCACTCACGTCCGCGATAGAACGGCCGGAGAGCGTGGCCGAGGAGGCCGTTCTCCGGCTGCGCGAGTCGCGATTGAAAGAGGGGCGAATTCGACGGGGCCGGGACGGAGCGCGGCGGCCGTACGCCGCGCGGAGATCCGGCCCCCGAATTCGCCCCTCTTTCAATCGCGACTCGCGCAGCCGCGGGTGTAGCTCAATTGGTAGAGCGCCAGCCTTCCAAGCTGGCCGTTGTGGGTTCGAGCCCCATCACCCGCTTTTGGAGTGGTTCGGGAGGTTTTTCGGGCGGACCTTGTCGCGCGCTGCGCGCGCGACTCGTGCGGGGGCTCACTGCTCGACCGCCATCCGCCCTCTTTCCCTGCAACAACTCCGGGCTCTCCTCAGGTCCTCGCGGCCGCACGTCTCGAGAACGCGCGAAGAAAGAGAGTGACGGCGCGCGGTCGGGGCGAGCGAAGCGACGACGCCGGACGTTCGGCGGCGGCGCGAAGCGAGGTCCGACCGCCGACGTCGCTCTCTTTCTTCGCGCGTTCTTAGTGCGGCTTCTGGCGCTCGGACGAAAGGCCACCGGCACGCCGGAGTCCCTCGGAAAAGCGCGCTTCATCCTCGGGCGTCAGATCGAACCGCTTCCGCAACGGCGCCGTCACGGCCGCAAGGCGCTCTTCCACGCCTGTCCTGGACACGGCGGAAGGTTCGCCGAGGGGGCCGAGGCAGGTGAAGAGGACGCGGCCGTCGTGGACGAAAATGGAGAGGGGGTCGGGGGGGAACGGTCCGGGGACGTCGAGGCCCAGGGACTCGAAGCGGCCGAAGGAGCGGCCCAGCTGCTCGAGGGCGCGGGAGAACTCGGGGCGGCCGCGATGGGCGCCGAGGAATTCGGGGAGATCGCGGCCGACGCCGGCGAAGGCGATCCAGCCGGAGCCGTGGGAGAGCGGAGGAAGAACGGGGAGCGCGGCGCGGAGGCAGGCGTTGGCGGCGCGCCACATGCCCGCCTCGGCGCCGGGTTCGACGCGGAAGACGCGGGAGCCGCCGGGGCCGATGGCGTAGGGTTCGGCGTAGAGGGCGGGCGCGGCAGTCGCGAGTTCGCGGGCCTGCTGTTCGTTGAGGCCGTCGCCGGTTTCGCGGCCGATCTTCTTGCGGAAGTAGCCGGTCTCGAGGCGCCCGATGTTCCGGGACTCTTCGGTCGCGTGGCGCGAGCCGCGCGAAAGGTCGCGAAGGAGGACCTTGCGATGCTCCGCCAGGATCGCCACCGCCGTCCCCTTGAGGTCCATCCGCGGGGAGCCTTCGCAGTACCCGGCGAGGAAGCGCATGCGGTCGGTGGCGGAGGCGCCATCGAAGCGGTTCATTTTCGCGAGCAGCCAGATTCTCCGCGGGAGGTCGGGCATGGTGAACGTCGCCCGCTCAAAATCGACGATGACGAACTGCGGGGAGCCGTCCGGCGTCACGCGGAACATCACGTTGTTGGGGTCGAAGTCGTCCTGGTCGAGCCCGAGATCGTGAACGCGGCGCGCAAAGCGGCCGTAGGACCGGACGACGCGCTTGCGGGACTCGCCGGTGGAAGGGATGTCGTTCCGCTGGCCACGAAGGAACCGATCCGCCGGGATGAGGTCCTTCAGCTCGGGGAACCCGATCCAGGAATCCTGCCCCCGCTCGCCGAAGAACGCCGGGGCAACCGTCGGGATCCCCCGCTTCATCGCCTCCAGCACCAGTTCGTACTCCTCGAACGCGGGCGATCCGCGCCAGAAGTTCTTCAGCGAGTCGAGGAACGAGCGGCCGCGGTAGTGTTTCACGAGGTAGGGCCGGCCGCCCGCGGACCGGACGCGCAATAGCCGCTTGATGCGGACTTCCTTGAGAACGTCGCCCGCGCCGTCGAGCACTTTCTGCAGGAACGCGGGCTGCGTCGCTTCGGAATCGGAAGCGTCCACCGTCCAGCGCGCGCCGGCAATGTCGAGATCCGCCCAGTCGCTCATCGGGCGCCTCCCGGCAGCACGGGCCGCGCAGGCGGAAGATCAGGCGGCTGAAGGCCGATCCCGGCGGGACAGCCCAGCAGCTGCCAGCCGAAGAGCCCCATGTGAATCGAGGCGCGGCGGCGGAGCGACGGGACGAGGCCGAGAGTGAGGATCATTCCGATGCCGCAGAATAGGGCGTTGACGGCGGATTTCAAGAATCGCGCGGCGTGGAGGACGGCCCACGAAGCGACGCCGGAGTTCTTGCGGAAGTAAATGAAGAGCGACCGCAGGTATTCGACGCGCGAGAGGACGGGGCGGCGGGCCTTCGCGCGGCCCTGCAGGTGGACGACGCGCGACGACGGGACATGCACGACCCGCAGCCCGGCGCGCTTCATCCGGAGACACCAGTCGGTCTCCTCGAGGAAGACGAAGAAGCGCTCGTCGAGGGCGCCGACGCGGCCGATGGTGGACCTGCGGACGACGAGGCAGGCGCCGATGACGCTGTCGACGTCGGTGACGGCGTCGAACTGGCGGTGCTTGTCGGGGAAGCGGCCCGGGAAGAGCGAGCGGAGGAGCCACTTGTTGAGGCACTCGGTGGCGAGGGACGGGAAGTTATCGAAGGAGTGCTGGCGATCGCCGTCCTCGTCGAGGAGCTGGGCGCCGGCGATGCCGATGTCCGGGTCGGACTCGAGGACGCGGAGGAGTTCGTCGAGAGCGCCGTCGGTGAGCGTCGCGTCCGGGTTCAGGAGGACGACGACGGGCCGCTTGGACGCCTCGATCCCCTGGTTGACGGCGCGGGCGAAGCCGCGGTTGGAAGGGTTGGCGACGAGCACGGCCTGGGGGAACTTCGCGCGCACGAGGTCCGCGGATCCGTCGGTGCTGCCGTTATCGACCACGGCGATTTCCGCACCCGGGGCCTTCGCGACGATGCTGGCAAGGCAGGCTTCCAGCAGCTCGCGCGTGTTCCACGAGACCACGATCACGGAGCAGTCCCGGCTATCCATTCGGCGCGGCAGCCTCCAGCGCCCGCTGGTACACCTGGATCGTCTCCGAGGTCATCCGCTCGGAAGTGAAGTTCTGCTCGACCTGGACGCGCGCGGCGTGGCCGATGCGGCGGGCCTTGGCGTGATCGCGCAGGAGGACGAGGATCGCCTCCGCGAAGGCGGGCGGATCGTTCTTTGGCCGCAGCAGCCCGGTCTCCTCTTCGCGGATGACGTAGAAGACGCCGCCGACGCTGCTCGCCACGACGGGCTTCCCGGACGCCATGACTTCGAGCACGGTGTTGCCGAGCCCGATCTGGAGGGACGGCATCATGAACACGTCCACGCCGCTGAGGACCGAGGAATAGGCGTCAGGATCGGGGTGGAACGTGACGTTCTTCCGGATGCCGAGTTCCTCGGTCTTCTTCCGCAGGCGGTCCTCCTCGGGTCCTTCCCCGATCACCAGGAACTGCGTGTTCGCCTGCGAGGCGAGGATGAGCTTCGCCGCCTCGAGGAAGGTGTCGTGGCCACGGACGTTTTCGAGCGGCCCGAGAATCCCTACCACCGGCGCCCCTTCCCCCGCAAATGGCGGCGTTTCTTTCAGGCGCTTCACGTTGACGCCCGGCAGCACGACGCGGATGAGGTCCTTCTTCACGCGCGTCTGGTTGACGAGGCTCTCGCGGACGGACTCGCTGGCGACGAGCACCCCGCGGAGGAACTTGGAACTGGTCGCGAGGTGGGGTTCTTCCAGCGGGGAATGAACGCTCAGGAAGTACGGGAGGCCCACGGCCTTGGCCACGCTTGCGGCGGTGGACGCCGCGGCGGGTCCGGTGGCGTGGAGAAGGGTCGTCGGTTTTTCGCGGAGGCGCCGGGCGATCTTGCGTGTGAGGAAGAGGTCCGTGGAGTCGCCGAGCCCCGGAAAGACGATGACGGGGACGTTCGCGCCCGCGAACTCCTTCTCGAGCCGGCCGCCGCCGCAGATCAGGCGTACGCCGTGCCCCTGCGCCGCCAGCTCTGTGGCCAGGTTGAGCGTGTAGATCGTGGTCCCGCGCACGTCGAGCTTGCGCGCCAGCAGCGCGATTTCCATCACGCGCCTCCCTCAGGGCAACGGGCGCCCCTTCCCTGCCGCAAAGGCAGGCGCACCCACGCCGCTGGAGGGCTGGACAGCATCCGCAATTGCCGCGCGGCCCGCGAACGCCGGCCGCGAACCGGTCTCAGTCCTTCTTCTCCGCCGCGCCGTCCTGTTTCCCCGGCTCCGCCGCGGATTCCGCTTCCTTACCCCCGTCAGCCATCCCCCGCTTGAACTCGTTGATGCTCTTGCCCATGCTGCGGGCGAGCTGCGGGAGACGCGCGGCGCCAAACAGGAGAACGGCCAGCCCGAAGATGACGATCATTTCGGTGCTGCCCAAGCCGAACAGCCCGGCGATTGTGCTCATAGCTAGAAATTACCCGAGCGCCCCGGGCAAGTCGAGAGGAATCCGGGCGCTTGCCGGGCGGGGAAAGCGGGAACATACTCGGCTTGATGAAGCGGTTTTTCGCGGGGGTGGTGGCGGCGGCGCTGGGGTGCGGCGCGTGGGCGGATCCTCCGCGGGTCGGCCCGGAAGAAATGTGGATGCACGACCTGACGGACCCGCGCGTGAAGGGTTTCTCGACGTCGGTGGAACTTCAGATCCACGGCGACAAGCTGCTGCTGGACGTGTGGATGCAGTTCACGGACCTGTCGGCGTGGGAGTGGCGGCAGCGGGCGGACGAGTCGCAGGACAAGACGATCTCGGACGAGGAAATCGAGGCCGTGCGGGTCGGGACGCGGGCGCTGATCGTGGAATACGGGCTGCTGCTGGAAGGAACGGGCGCGGACGGGAAGATGCAGCCGCTGGTCCTCAAGCTTGAGAAGGAGACGGTTGACCTCGGGGGGGACCGGGCGACGACGGACGGGCGCGTGAAGCTGAACTTCCAGTGGACGGTGAAGGACTTCGCGCCGGCGGCGGGCGTGAAGCGCGAACTGGTGCTGACGTTCAACAACGCGTGGGAGCAGTCAACGCGGCTCGTGGGACGCGTCATCCGCGAGGGAGACATCAGGCTGGGACAGCCCGCGGGGTCCACGGAATCGTTCGAATCCGTCGCGGCGGGGCGCGATGCCCCCATGGCCAAGTCCGGGTTCATCCTCCCGCTGTGGTTCGAGGTCCCCGCAAAACTGGACCGCCCGGGCGACTTTTTCACTTCCGACGGCAAGTGGGTTGACATGACCACGGGCCAGATCCTCGACAAGCCGCCTCCGCGGGGCTGGCTGGAGAAGCTGAACCGCGCCTGGGACGACCGCATCCGGGAGTTCATCAAGGGCAAGCGCGACCCGCCCATCGGCCTCGCGATCATGATGATCGCCATCGCGTTCTGCTACGGCGCCGCCCACGCCGTCGGGCCGGGCCACGGCAAGACCCTCGTGGCCGCGTACCTCGTCGGCTCCCACGGCCGCGTCGGCCACGCCGTCCTCCTCGGCCTCACCGTTACCCTCTCCCACGTCGGCGTCGTCCTCGCCGTCGGCGTCGCCCTCCTGCTCTGGAAGGTGAACGACGAGGGCGTGGCAAAGTGGATCTCGCTCTTCAGCGGCCTCACGATCATCGGCATGGGCCTCTGGCTGTTCTACTCGCGCTGGCGGTACGGGCTCGGCCACTCCCACGGGCCGGGCGGGCACACGCACCTGCCGGGGGAAGGGCACTCGCACGGGCACGACCATCTGCACGGCGTGATCGGCAGCCACGACCACGGGCATGAGCACGGGCATGACCATCACCACGACCACGACCACGCGCACGGCCACTCGCACTCACACGGGCACGACCATTCTCACGGGCACGACCACGCGCACTCCCACGCCGCCACCGATGCCGCCGAAATCGAGACCCTTCAGCCGGTCGATGCCCCGAAGATCACGCCCTGGGACCTGGTCACCACGGGAATCCTGGGAGGCATGGTCCCCTGCCCCGCCGGCATCCTCATCCTCGTGCTCTCGCTCTCGGTCCAGCGCGTCGGCTGGGGGCTCGTCCTCCTCACGGCCTTCTCCCTCGGCCTCGGGGGAGTCCTCACCGTGATCGGCATCCTGCTCATCACGGCCAAGCGCTTCATGGCGAAACATCTCACGGGCAGCGGGCCGTGGCTGAAGCGCCTCGCGGTGGCGTCAAGCGCCTTGATCGTCGTGATCGGCGTTCTCCTGACCCTTCAAGCCCTTCGCGACCTGCGGGCCTAAAAAAAAAGACCCGCGTTTCCGCGGGTCTTATCTTTTCTTCCTGCTTCCAGCTCCCTACCCTCCGGCCCTCTTGCTCAGCGTCAGGATGTTCCCGCCCTTCGGGTGCGACTTCAGGTCGAACACATCCATCGCCTGCCGCGTCACGGTAAACACGGCCTTCCCGCCCGAATCCTTCATGTCCGGCTCGATCTTCTTGCCGTAGTCGCTGAACTTGATCGAGACCTCGTTGTCGCTCGCCACCATCAGCACCTGGTAGGTCGCCTGCTCGTTCGCCCCGTACGCCTTGTCGCAGATCGTCGAGGCCGATTCCCGCACGCTGGCCTCCATCGACTTCGCCAGCCCGTCGTTGAACCCGGCCCGCTTCGCAAGCAGCCCCGCCATCGTCACCAGTCCTTCGGTGCACTCCGGCGAGCACGTCAGCGTCATCTGGATCGGCGTCAGGCGGCGGCGCGGCAGGAAGTTCGCCTTGCCGTCGCGCGTGTAGGTGAAGATCGCGCTGCAGCGCGGGCACTTGTAGTTCCCCGGTTCGGGGACGATCAGGGTGGCCTTGCAGGAAGCGCACTCGAGCTGCTGGCCCGAGACCGCGACTTCTTCGCCCTGCGGGGGCGCGAACGACTGGGTCGCCCCGGCCTTGGCGAGCGTGGCCGGCGGCGGCTGGGCGGGAGGCGGAGGCGCCGTCGCGGTCGCGACGCTGGCCGCGGCCACCTGGACTTCCGCTTCTTTCTTCACGGCGCCCGTCATGGATGCGACGGCGTCGTTGCGGCTCCCGAAGATCTTGAAGAACGCGTTCAGGCCGAGCATGTCGAAGACGACCTTGACCTTGGGGTGGAGCTTGACGAGGGCGATGCCGCCGCCGCGGGGGTCAAGGGAGTCGGCCAGGTTCACGAGGAACCCGAGGCCGGTGGAGTTCACGTACTTGATGTTCTCCATGTCGAGGACGAACTTGATGACCCCGTCGTCCTTGACCTTGTTCATCTGTTCCTGGAAGGAGGGCACGGTCTTGGCATCGATCGAGCCCGCGAGAATGATCACGGCGGTCTGCGGGCTGACCTTCTGAACGTCCCAGGTGAGATCCGGCATGCATCCTCCAGTTGTCGGACGCCAGGAACAGGCCAAACGGCCGGGAAGAGGGCGCGCCCCGCCCGGACTGGCGCCTGCCTGCCGCCCCCGCCGAGGGCGCGGCCAACGCGACGCCGCGGAAATCCTAGCAGCGTCGGGAGGGGCGGGTCAAATCATTCAGGATTTGAGAGGTGGGAAGGGCTTGGGGGTTCCGCGGCGGCGCGGGGTGTGTGGGTGAGGGTGGACGCTTTCATGTGCCGCCGCGGCACCCCCAAGCCCTTCCCACCTCTCAAATCCTCCCAAGGCCGGGAGATCGGGGCGAATTGAATTGGAAGCAACGCTTGGTTCCCCTTATAATTGGGGTCTCCTCGAACACACTCCTCCGGAGATGCACATGGCCGGTGAAGACCTTCAGCGCGTCGGCGAAATCCTGATTGAAGAGGGCTCCGTACTGGCCGAGGACATCGCGCGGGCTGGGGAAGAGCGCAAGGGGTCGCCGGTGCTGGCGGCGCTGCTCGGGACGGGGGCGCCCTCCCGGAGCGACCTGGCGCGCTTCCTTGCCGGGACCTACCAGATCCCGCACGTTTCGATCGCGGGGGTGAACATTGCGGCGGACGTGATCGCCTGCGTGCCCAAGGACCTGGCGGAGAAGCACGAGATTGTGCCGGTCGAGAAGGCGGCGGGGATCGTGTTCATTGCGAAGTCGAATTTCTTCAACCGCGCGGCGGTGGTGGACGTGCGCAAGGCGACGGGGCTGAAGGTCAAGGTGGTGGTGGCGCCCGAGGCCGAGGTGCAGGCCGCGCTGAAGAAGTACTACGGGGTTTCCGTGGGTGCTGGTGTCGAGGTGGCGGCGCCCGTCGCGGAGTTGCCGCCGGAGCTGGTGCGGAGCACGGGGAACACGAAGAAATACACGGCTCCCCCGGGGCGGACGGCGGCGCTTGTCCCTGCCGACCGCATTTCGCTTCTGTTCACCGAGGACTGGACGCCGTCGCGCAAGAACGGCCAGGCGGCGACGACGCCGATGAAGGCGGTTGCGATCAGCGCGGAAGAGTTCCAGGTCGCGGAGCGCGCGACCCGCATCGATCACATCCGTACCTGGGAGAGGCAGTACACAGGGTCCGACCCGATCCCCGCGATGCGGATGTCGAAGTAGGGTTTGAGGGCGGGCCTGACGAACCCGGACGGCTGCCGGGCCGATTCCCGGCGAGGAGCCGACCGCGCCGATGCCTGACTTCTCCCGAACCACGAAACTGGCCGCGTGCCTGGGCTTCGTCGTGCCCGGCACCGGACAGGTCATCCTCGGCCGCATCCATCGGGGACTCTGGTTCTTCGTGTGGTTCGCCTTCTTCGCCAACGCCACCGCCATGGCGCCGGTCATTTCCGCCTTCGGTCCCCGCATCGACCCCCGCGGCTGCGCCGTCGCGACAGGAATCATCTGGCTCTACGCCGTCCTCGACCTCCTGCGCATCCTCGTCTGGCGCCGCCGGAAGGCGCTGGAAGAGCGAAAACGGGAGAGGTTCCTGAGCGCCTTCGGGTATTACCTTCGCGGCGAGTACGCGCGCGCCCGGCTCAAACTGCGGTCCGTCCTCCGCATGGACCGCGACGACCCCGACGCCCACTTCCATATAGGCATGACCTACAAGCGTGAAGGGATGCCCAGGCTGGCGAAGCGGCATTTCAGGAAGTCGCTGGCGCTGGACCCGTGGCGCAAGTGGAAAGAAGAAGTGGCCCGCGAACTCAAGGAAGCCGCATGAGCGACGAACGCGACGGGAACGGCGAAGGGCCGAAGGAGTTCTGCGGCCTGTTCGGCATCTATGGCCACCCCGAGGCGGTCCACAAGACGTTCTACGGGTTGTATTCCCTGCAGCACCGCGGCCAGGAGAGCGCGGGGATCTGCTCCACGAACGGGTCGAACCTGCTGGCCCACCGCGAAATGGGGCAGGTCGGCGAGATCTTCACCGACGACGTCCTCGCTTCCCTTCGCAACCCCGTTGCGATCGGGCACGTGCGGTACAGCACGACGGGATCGAGCACGATCCAGAACGCGCAGCCGCTTTTGTTCAACTACGCGGCGGGGCCGATGGCGATCGCGCACAACGGGAACCTGGTGAACAGCGGGCAGCTGCGGCGGGACTTCGAGGCGCGGGGGTCGATCTTCCAGACCTCGACGGACAGCGAGACGATCATGCACCTGCTGGCGCAGCCGTGGGACGGCTCGGAGGACGACCGGATGATCCGCGCGCTGCAGCAGCTTCGCGGCGCGTTCTCGCTTCTGATCCTGGCGCAGGACCGCATGTACGCGATCCGGGACCGCCACGCGTTCCGGCCGCTGTGCGTGGGGACGCTGGACGGGGTGCCGGTGGTGGCGAGCGAGACGTGCGCGCTGGACATCGTCGGGGCGAAGTACGTGAGGGACGTGAGGCCGGGGGAAGTTGTCGAGTTCTCGGCGAAGGGCGAGCGCTCGTATTTCTTCCCGGAGAAGGCGGAGACGCCGGCGCACTGCGTGTTCGAGCACGTCTACTTCGCACGCCCCGATTCGCTGGTTTTCGGCGAGAACGTCCACCAGGTGCGCATGAACCTGGGCCGCGCGCTGGCGAAGGAGCACCCGGCAAAGGCCGACATCGTCGTGCCGATCCCCGACAGCGGCAACGACGCCGCCCTCGGCTTCTCGCACGCTTCCGGAATCCCGCTCGACCACGGATTCGTCCGCAACCATTACGTCGGCCGCACGTTCATCCAGCCCACCCAGGGCGCGCGCATCTCGGGCGTGGGCCTCAAGCTCAACGTCATCCGCGAGGTCGTTCGGGGGAAGCGGGTGGTCGTCGTGGACGACTCGATCATCCGCGGGACGACCAGCCGGGGCCGGGTGAAGCTGCTCCGGCAGGCGGGCGCGACGGAGGTGCACATGCGCATCTCCTGTCCGCCGATCGCGCATCCGTGCTTCTACGGGATCGATTTCCCGAGCCCGGAGGAACTCGTCGCCGCGCGCATGAACGTGGACGAGATCCGCAGCCACCTCGACCTCGACTCGCTAGGCTACCTCTCCCTGGACGGCCTCCTCGGCTCCGTGACGAACCCGAAGGAGCATTACTGCAGCGCCTGCTTCGACGGCCGCTACCGAGTCCCGATCGGCGAGAAGTTCACGAAATTGCAGCACGAACGAAAGTGCTGAATCCTCAACACTCCTCGAAGCGTCGAGTAGCATCGCGCCCCTTCAGCAACCCCAGGAGCGAAGATTCATGGCGCGCATGACCTACAGGGATGCCGGCGTCGATACGGTCTCCAAGGACCGCTTCATCGACAAATTGTTCGGCCTCATGCGCCGCACGTACAACCCGCGCGTCATCCAGAACGACTGGGGCTACGCCGGGTTCTTCGCGCTGAACGGACCCGCGAACCTCTTCAAGAAGGCCTACAAGGACCCGGTGCTGGTCGGGTGCGCGGACGGGGTGGGGACGAAGCTGAAGATCGCGCAGCAGACGGGCAAGCACGACACGGTGGGAATCGACCTGGTGGCGATGAGCGTGAACGACCTGATCGTGTCGGGCGCGGAGCCGCTGTTCTTCCTCGACTACATCGCGATCGGGCCGATGGACGAGAAGATGATGCTGGACGTGGTGAAGGGCATCGTGCGCGGTTGCGAGCTGTCGGACTGTGTGCTGCTGGGGGGCGAGACGGCGCAGCACCCGGACGACTACGGCGCGGGCGAATACGAGATGGGGGGCTTCTGCACGGGGATCGTGGAGCGCGACCGGATCATCGACGGCAAGTCGGTCGAGGTGGGCGACACGGTGATCGGCGTGGCCTCCAGCGGGCTGCATTCGAACGGTTTCACGCTGGTGCGGAAGGTGCTGATCGAGAAGGAGGGGCTCAAGTACTCGGACCGGGTCGAGGGGCTGCGAGGAAACCTCGGGGAAGAGCTGCTGACGCCGACGCGGATTTACGTGCGGGCGATGAAGCACGTGCTGGCGCCGTACCGGACGAAGAAGGTGGTGAAGGCGATTGCCCACATCACGGGCGGCGGCATCGTCGAGAACGTCCCGCGGGTGATCCCGCCGGACGTGGACGTCGAGATCAAGGTGGGCGAGATTCCCGTGCCGCGGATCTTCAGCCTGCTGCAGGAGAAGGGCGACATTCCCGACGACGAGATGGTCCGCGTGTTCAACATGGGCCTGGGACTCATCCTGATCGTCGATCCGTACTACGCGAAGGCGGTGGTCCGGCGCCTGCAGGAAGCAGGCGAAACGGCGGCGGTCGTGGGGACCGTCAAGAAGGGCAAGCGCGAGGTCCAGATCAAGTGGAAATGAGCTGACTCCCGCCTAGGCTCTGGCAATCGGCCTCCTTTCGGGTAGAATCCCCCCCTTCGTTTCGAGCCTGATCCCCGGGGGGATCGACGCGGCCGTCGCCGCGACTTGGAGGAGTGCCCGTGAAGAACCTGTCCGCTGCGCTTTTCGCCTGCCTGGTCGCCGGATGTGCCACGAACGGAGACGTCGAGAAAGTCTCGGGGCGCATGGACGCCGTCGAGGACCGCCAGATCGCGTCCGACAAGGCCGTGAACGGCATGATCCAGCACGTCGAGCAGCTCGAGCGCGAACTCAAGGCGCTGAGCTTCCGGATGGGCGACCTCCAGAAGAAAATGGACTCGCTTTCCCCGCCATCGCGGCCGATGACGGGCGATGACATCGAGCGGGCCCTTAACAACGTCCCGATGGACCCGGAAACACAGCAGAAGTTCGAGGCGTACCTCAAGGAACTCCCGACGCTTCCGCCGGAGAAAGCCCTCGAACTCGCCGCGGCGTTCGAAAAGAAGGACGTCCTCATCCACCACTTCGTCCGCCTCATCCGCAATCCGGCCGCTCCTTCCCGCCCGAACGCGATCTATATCCTGACGAAGCTCAAGCCCGCCGACGCCGCGCCGACCCTCGAGCCGTACCTGAGCGACGGAAGCGTCCGCGGCGAACTGCTGAAGATCATGGGCCAGTGGGAACCGCACGACATCACGCGGCAGGCGCTTCTCAAGCACGCCACCGAGGGCACTGAGGCCTGGCGCGTCATGCTGGCGGACGCCCTGGCGCGCGCGGAGTGCCGCGACGGCATCAAGACGCTGATCCAGTTCCTCTACAGCCCCGACATGACGATCCGTACGCCTGCGATCGAAGGGCTGAAATGGGCGACCGGGTTCGACCTGGGGTACAAGACGTACTCCTCGACGGAAGAACGCCGCGCGGCGGCGGAGAAGTGGGAAGCCTGGTGGAAGGAGAACGAGGCGAAGTTTGAGTTCCCGAGACACTGAGGTCTGCGTCCGGATCCTTTCGCGCCCCGGCTGCCACCTTTGCGACGAGATGAAAGGGGCAGCCGAGGTGTTCCTGATGTGGTACGGGTTCCGGGTCGAGGTCGTGAACGTGCTGGAGGACCCGGCACTGTCGGCGCAGTACGCGGAGTCGGTGCCGGTGGCGTTCATCGACGGCAAGCTGGCGTGCAAAGTGAAGATGGAGCCCGCGCGATTTGCGCGGATGCTCGAAGAAGCGGGAGCCCGGAAGCCGCGTGACTGAAGAAAGCATGACGGCGGGACAGGCGGGATCGGCGCCCGCGGGGCTGCCCGGGGCGGGAGCTCCGCAGGCGGGGGACGATCGCGCGGACCCGGCCGTGCACTACTCCTACCTCGGCCTCGCCATGCTGCTCTACGGCACGCTGGCCGGGTGGAGCGTCTACCACGTCCACGCGCTGGCCGCCCGGCTGGAAATCGGCGGGAAAGAGCTCCCGGCCTTCTCCAAGCCGCTCTTCAGCGCCGTCACCCAGTTCGGCTCCCTCCTCTTCCTCCCCCTCGGCGCCTTCGTCCTGGCCGAAATCGTCCTGCCGCGGCGCCTCACGCGCCTCTGGCTGGCTTCCACCCTGCTGCTCGTCCTCCTGGGTTTCTACGTCGCGGTCGCCCTCTGGCTGCCGGCGCGGGGAGCGACGATCCAGTGAGCGACCGGAAATTCGACATCGCCGTCTCGAGGATCCTGGCGGACTCGAACACGCGGTTGGTCGAGTTGAAGGGCTCGATGGACCAGACCGGGACTCCTTACCTCCAGGAGGCCCTCGAGAAACTGCAGCGCGAGGGCGTCAACGGGTTCATCATCGACATGGAAGAAGTGGATTTCCTGTCGAGCGCCGCGATGGGCCTCCTCGTCACGCTCGCGGACGACGTCGAGACGGCCGGCGGCCACGTCGCCCTCGTGCGCGTCGGGGCGCGCGTCCAGGCGACGTTCGACACTCTCGGGCTCAACGAGTTCTTCCGGCGCTTCAAGAACCGCGACGAAGCGACGCGGTCTTTCAGGAAGCCCGACCCGCCGCCCCCGATGACGACCGGCGCGGAGCCGGCGTACGACCAGCCGGAAGTCCGTAAGGGGACCCGGCCCGCCTCCAGGCCCCTGACTCCCCTTCCGTCCCACGCGCGGCAGGCCGACTCCCTGGAGGGCGGAACCATGACCGGCTGGACCAGCCCGCTCACGCAGCGCTACGCCGGCCGCCGCATGATCGAGCTCTTCGGGGACCGGAAGCGCTTCACCACCTGGCGCGAGCTCTGGATTGCGCTGGCGGAGTCGGAGCGCGAGCTGGGGCTGCCGATCACGGAGGGGCAGATTGCGGAGCTGAAGGCGGCGAGGGACCGGGTGGACGCGCGGCGCGCGAGCGAAATCGAGCGGGAGACGCGGCACGACGTGATGGCGCACATCCGGCACTACGGGGAGCAGGCGCCTGGCGCGGCGGGAATCATCCACCTCGGCGCGACGAGCATGTTCGTGGTGGACAACACGGACCTGATCGTGATGAGGGAAGCGCTGTCGCTGCTGATCCCGAAGGTGGCGCGGGCGTGCCGGGCGCTGGCGGAATTCGCGAAGAAGTGGAAGGACACGCCGTGCCTGGGGTTCACGCACTTCCAGCCCGCGCAGGTGACGACGGTGGGGCGGCGTGCGTGCCTGTGGCTGCAGGACCTGCTGATCGACCTGAAGGAGCTGACGTCGCGGAGGGATTCGCTGCGGTTCCTGGGGGTGAAGGGGGCGATCGGGACGCAGGCGTCGTTCATGGCGCTCTTCGGGGGGGACCGCGCGAAGGTCGAGGAGCTGGACCGGCGTCTGACGAAGAAGATGGGGTTCGAGAGCGCGTTCCGCGTGACGGGGCAGACGTATTCGCGGAAGGTGGACGCGCAGGTGATGGCCGCGCTTTCGGGGATTGCGCAGAGCGCCGCGAAGTTTTCGAACGACGTCCGCCTCGCGCAGTCGCGCGGCGAGATGCAGGAGCCGTTCGGCAAGGGGCAGGTCGGCTCGAGCGCGATGGCGTACAAGCAGAACCCGGCGAAGAGCGAACGGATCGCGGGACTCGCGCGGTTCGTGATTTCGCTGGAGACGAACATGCCGCTCACGGCGGCCGCGCAGTGGTTCGAACGGACGCTCGACGACTCCGCGAACAAGCGCCTGACGGTGCCCGAGATGTTCCTGGGCGCCGACGCGATCCTGAATCTCGTGGTCAGCGTCGCCGAGGGACTCGTCGTTTACCCGAAGGTCATCGACAACTACCTCCGCCAGGAGCTTCCCTTCATGGCCACCGAGGACCTCCTCATGGCCGCGGTGAAAGCGGGCGGCGACCGGCAGCAGCTTCACGAAAAGATCCGCGAGGCCTCCGTCGCGGCGGTCGCGAAAGTGCGCGAGGAAGGCAAGGCGAACGACCTGTTCGACCGGCTCGAAGCCGACCCGGCGTTCGCGGCCATCAAAGGAAGGGCGTCGGAGCTGCTGGACGCGAAGCGCTATGTCGGGCGCGCGCCGGAGCAGGTGGACCTGTTCCTGGCGGAAGAGGTCGAGCCGGCGCTGAAGGGTGTGGCGCTCGCGACGGGGGACGACCTGGAGGTCAGGGTGTAGGTCGAAGCCGTACCCCTTTTCATCCCTTTTCATCCGCGACCCCGCCGTTCCTATCGTTTTTTATCCCTTAATTCATCCAACGCCCTTGACGTAGCACTCTTAATGCCTTATCCTTGTTACATCTCTTGAACATCAAAGGACTCATCATCATGCTATCCCACGAACACCTGACCTCCCGCATCATCGGCGCCGCTTTTCAAGTCCACAACGCCCTCGGCCCGGGGCACCTCGAACATGTCTACCGGAACGCCCTGGCCCTCGTCCTGCGAGAGGAAGGCATTCAAGTCCGAATCGAGGCGGAACTCCCCGTTCACTTTCACGGGGTCAAAGTCGGCTGGTGCGAAGCCGACCTGATCGTCGAGAGCGTGGTGGTCGTCGAGACCAAGGCTCGGGAAGGGATCCTCCCGGGGCATGAAGCCAGGTTAGGTGCATACATGCGGAGCAGCGGGCATGAGGTGGGGTTGCTGCTGAATTTCGGGCCGATTCGGGTGGATGTAAAACGCGTGGTGGAGACGCGGGTGGGGAAAAGGACGGGATAGAGTTGGGATGAAAGGCAGGATAGGAACGGCGGGGTCGCGGATGAAAGAGGATTGAAACGGATAGGGGGCCCACCGGCCCCTTCAGCCCTCCTGCACCAGAGGCCGATACTACCTTACACTTTACATTTTATAAGCCACATAATGTAAATCTGCCCGCCCGCCCCCCCTTGTCTTGCCGTACCATTTCCTCTGATACCCAACCTCCCGGAGACCCTCCAAGCCATGGACAGCCCCACCAAACGGACGACGCGCATCCCCAAGGACGCCGCCCCGGCGCCCGCGACCCCGCCGCCGCCGCCCCCCACGGCCCCCCCGTCCTCCGGCCCACGCAAACTCTTCAAGATCGGCGAGGTCATGCAGTACACCGGCCTCACCCGCCAGACCGTCCATAACTACACCATGCTCGGACTCATCCACCCCGCCGAGACCACCGCTTCCGGCCACCGCCTCTACGACGAACAGGTCTTCAAGATCGTCGAGTGGATCAAGATGCTCAAGGCGCACCACCAGCTCCTGGAAGTCCGCGAAATGATGGCGAAGAAGTTCCCCGAATACTACGCGCCGAAGGCCTGAGCCGTGGTGTCCCCCGCCGAAGCGCCGTCTCCCTCGCTGCGAAACCTCGCGCGCTGGCGGGTCGTGCTGTTCTTCCTCGCGATCGGGTCACTTCCGATTCTCTGGATCCTCGCCGGCGGCGGCGCCGGCGCGGCCGCCGAGCGCGCCGAGCTGGGCCGCGCGAGACGGGCGCTTTCGGAGGGGCGGTTCGGGGAAGCGCGAGCCCGGGCCGAGGGTGTGGTGTCGCGCCGCCCGGTCTCCTCTGAATCTCCCGCCGACCTGCGCACCGTCGCGGGTGAAGCGGCGCTTCTGGCCGCCACGGCCCGCCTGGAGGAGTGCAGCCGCGAGAGGAACCCCAGCGTGGGCTCGCTCGAATTTGCGGCGTGGCGGGCGACGCAGGCGGCGGCGATGGGGGCGGATGCGCGGGAAGCGCGGAGCCTGAGGCTGGCCGCGGCGCGGCGGATGCTGGCGCTCGGGTATGCGGCCGAGGCGATCGCCGAGCTGGAGCGCCTCGAGACGGCGCGCGAATTGGGCTCCGACGGCCGGCGCGACCTTGCGCTGGCGCTGGCGGGCGGGAATGCCGAAGACCGCGACCGGGCCATTGCGACCGCGACGGACCTGGTGGCCTCCGATCCGGCGGGAGCCGAGAAGGGGCTGTCGCGGCTTGCCCTCGGGCGGGTCCTCGCGAAGCTGGGTCGCGCAGCCGAAGCCGACGCGGAGCTCGCCGGCGCCGCGGAGGACCTCAAGAAAGCCGGCAGAGAACGCGAATCGGCCGAGGCCCGCCTGGCACGCGCCACCGCGCTCCTCGCGGCGGACCGCGCGACCGATGCCGCCACCCTGCTGCGCGCCCTCCTCCTGCACGGCCCCGGCGCCGATCTCCGCGAACGCGCCGGGATCGCCCTCCTCGAGGCCGACGCCCTCGCCGACGACCCGCTGTTCCAGCCCGATTTCGCCGAGTTCCGCAATCTCCCGGCGTCGCCGGAAGCGCTGTTCGCGGCCCGGGCGCGCGTCGCGCGCCGCCGGGTCGATGCGGGCCGGCGCGCGGACGCGGCTTCCGCGTACGCAGCGGCGTTCGACCACCTCGGGCCCCGCGCGTTCCCCAACGCCCTCGCGTCCGCGAGCGAGACCCTGACCGACCTCGAAAACCTCTTCCAGTACGGGCCCGATCCCAACGACCTCCCCGGCCTCGCGCGCGCCGCCGAGGGGCTCGCCCTTTCGCTGGGGGACAGCGAGGCAGCGCTTGAATTGGCGGCGGCCGTGGCCGCGCGCCGCGCCGAGCTGGCGGACCAGCGCGCGCTCGCATCGGAGCAGGCCGGCACGCCGGCCGCGGAAATCCAGCTCGAGGCCCGCGCCCTCCACGGACGCTCGGCCGAACTGCGCCTGCAGGCCGCCGACGGGCCGAAGATCCTCAAGACCCACTCCGCGGACAACCGCTTCCTCGGCGCACGCGAACTTTTCCTGGGCGGTTTCTACGAAGCGGCCGTCGCGCCGCTTCGACGGCTCTCCCACGAATTCGACGCGGGCGACGACCGCGGGGCGGAAGCGCGGTGGCTGGCGGCGCGCTCGCTTCAGGAACTGAACCGCCACGAAGAAGCCGCGGAAGTGCTCGCGAAGTTCCTCGTGGACCACCGGGACGCGCCGCAATGGGCTCACGAAGTGTTCTACGCCCTGGCGAAATCCCAGGAAGCGCTGGGGAAGCTGGAGGAGGCGGAGCGCACGCTCGCGGACTTCCTGTTCGGGTACGACAACGTGACGCCGGAGGCGCCCCGCTGGAAGGACGCGCTGTTCGCGCTCGGGCAAGTCCAGGCCCGGATCGCGTCGGGACTGCGCGCGGCCGGGAAGGACTCGGAGGCGTCCGAGCGCGCGGCCCGCGCCGAGCGCAACCTCGCGGAGGCAGCGCGGCGCTTCCCCGCCGCCTGGTCGCAGCGGTTCGAGGCGGAAGCGACGCTGGGGCGGCTGGCGATGGCGCGGCGCGCGTGGGACGAGGCGGCGAAGAGGCTGAAGTCGGCGTTGTCGCTTCCTGGAAGGACGCGCGACGCGGAAAGCGAGCGGGATTCGCGGCGGGTGTCGCTCTTGCTCGGGGAGTCGCTCTGGCAGATGGGGGAAACCGCGGCGGCGCTGGAGGCGTTCGGGCAGGCGTGGGCGACGGACGGGGGCGGGGAGACGGCGGTGGCGCTGGCGCGGATGGCGGACTGCCACGAGAAGCTGGGGGACGCGAAGCAGGCGACGCGGTTCCGGGAGCGCGCGAAGGCGGCGCTGGAGGCGTGGAAGGCGGCGTCGGGGGGCGGGCGCGGGGAGCGGGCCGCGGAGCGGCTGCTCGAGCGGCTCGTGGCGGGCCGATGAACTTCGCCGCGCGCGCCGTGACGCTTGCCGGGAATCTCCGGGCCCGCCGGGCGTGGTACGAGCGGCTGGCGGAGCTGGCGCGCGAGCAGCTGGCGGTGATCGCCGGAGACGGTGCGGGGCTGGCGGAACTCGTGGACCGCAAGCGCGCGGTCATGGCCGAGCTCGAGCGGCTGGCGCAGGCCGCGCCGGGGATGCGCGAGGAGTGGGAAGCGATCCGCGGCGGGCTGTCCGCGGGGGAGGCGGCGCCGGTGGAGGCGGAGCTGGAGGCGACCGCGAAGGTGCTGGAGGCGGTGATGAAGTCGGAGGAAGAGGCGCGGAAGCTGGCGGAGGGCGCGCGCGCGACGGTGTCGGAGGAGATGAAGACCGCGTCGGAGTCGCGGCGCGCCGCGGCGGCGTACGGCCGGCCGGCGGCCCCCGCGGCGCCGCGCTTCGTGGACCGGAAGGAGTGATCGTGAGCCCCCAGGCCGAGCCCGCGAAGCCGGACGTCGCCGCCCTGATGGAGCTGATGCGCTCCTTCAACGAGACCTCGGAGCGGCTCAAGGGGTCGCACGACGCGCTTCAAAGACGCGTCGCGGACCTGACGCGCGAGCTCGAGGAGAAGAACAAGGAGCTGGCGCGCAAGAACCGCCTCGCGCTGATCGGCGAAATGGCCGCGTGCCTCGCCCACGAAATCCGCAACCCGCTCGGCGGCATCCAGATGTGGGCCTCGATCCTCGAGGAAGACCTTCCGGCGGGGGGCGAAGCGCGCACGACGCTCGAGAAGATGATGCGCGGACTCCGCGGCCTGGACCGGCTGGTGGAGGACATGCTCGACTTCGCGCGCGACCTCCAGCCGCAGGCGCGCGCCTGCCAGGTCGGGGAGATCCTCGAGGATGCGTTGCAGGGCGCCGAGCGCACGCTGGCCGAAAAAAAGATCACGGTCGCCCGCGACGTCGCCCGCCCCCTCCCCGTCCACGCCGACCCGGCGCTGCTGTCGCGCGTTTTCCTCAACATCGCCGTCAACGCCGCCCAGGCCGCCCCCGAGGGCGGCCGCCTCGAAATCGCCGCTTCCCGGCAGGACGGCCGCATCCGCATCACCCTGCGCGACAACGGCCCCGGCATCTCCGCCGACGCCCTCCCCAAAATGTTCACCCCGTTCTACACCTCCCGCTCCCGCGGCACCGGCCTCGGCCTCGCCATCGCCCACCGCATCGTCGAGGCCCACGGCGGCACCATCGCCGGCGCCAACCACCCCGACGGCGGCGCCATCTTCACCGTCGAACTCCCGGAGGCCCCGTGAGCCGCGTCCTGCTCGTCGAAGACACCCCGATCATGCGCGAGTCGGTCTCGGAAGCGCTTTCCCGCTCCGGGCACGAGGTGAAAGCGTTCGCGGAAGGGCCGGTGGCGATGGAGGAAGCCCGGCGGTGGGCGCCGGACCTGGCGATCACGGACCTCAAGATGGCGCCGATGGGCGGGCTCGAGGTGCTGGCTGAGTTGCAGAAGATCCACCCGGGACTGCCCGTCATCGTCATGACGGCCTACGGCACCATCGAGACCGCCGTCGAGGCCATGCACCTCGGCGCGTTCCACTTCATCCAGAAACCGTTCAAGGCCCAGGAACTCGAGCTGCTCGCGAAACGCGCCCTGGAACACGGCCGGCTGACGCGCGAAAACGAGTCCCTGCGGGCGCAGGTCGCGGTGGACCGGCCCGCGCTCGTGGGGATGAAGGCGCTGAAGGACGAACTGAAACGGATCGCGGCGACCGACGCGACGGTGCTGATTCTCGGCGAGACCGGCTCCGGCAAGGAGGTCGTCGCCCGGGCCATCCACGCCGACTCCCCGCGCGCCAACGGCCCGTTCCTCGCCGTGAACTGCGCCGCGTTGTCAGCCGGCCTCCTCGAAAGCGAACTGTTCGGCCACGAGAAAGGCGCGTTCACCGGCGCCGACCGCCAGCGCAAGGGCCGTTTCGAACTCGCGGAGGGCGGCACGCTCCTCCTCGACGAAGTCTCCGAGATCGACACGAACCTCCAGGCCAAACTCCTGCGGGTCCTGCAGGAGCGCTCCTTCGAGCGCGTCGGCTCCTCGATCGCGCGCCGCGCCGATGTCCGCGTGGTCGCCACCACGAATCGCGATCTCCGAACGGAAATCGAAAAGGGCCGCTTCCGCGAAGATCTCTTCTTCCGGCTCAACGTCGTGCCGGTCAGGGTCCCTCCGCTGCGCGAGCGACTCGACGACCTGGAGGCCCTCTGCGCGCATTTCCTGCACGGCCGGAAGAAGCTCGCCGCCGACGCCATTGACGCACTGCGTCATTACCGCTGGCCCGGCAACATCCGCGAACTCTTCAACATCCTCGAACGCGCCTGCGTCCTCGTCGCCGCCGACACCATCCGCGCGGCGGATATCGCGCCTTGGCTCGGCGCTCCGTCGTCCGCTTCGGCCCCCTCCCC
Source organism: uncultured Planctomycetia bacterium (assembly GCA_963706735.1). Lineage (GTDB taxonomy): Bacteria > Planctomycetota > MHYJ01 > WSZJ01 > WSZJ01 > WSZJ01. The sequence goes on along the minus strand of CAVPNQ010000060.1, from coordinate 11,254 downwards.
CGCCCCGGTGTCGGCCTTCGAGGGGCTGACGATGGAGGAGATCGAGAAGCGCGCCATCGCTGCGGCGTTGCAGGCGCACGGCGGGAACCGCCAGCGGACGGCCGCGGCGCTGCAGATCGCGGAGCGGACACTGCGGGACAAGGTCAAGAAGTGGGGACTGGGCGGGTGAGCCTGCCTCGGTGGAAGTCCGCGCCGAGGAAACGATCCCGGGGTATTTCGCGGGAAAAAGTGGCGGCTCCCGACGTTCGCCCGCGCGCTGCTCTGGCGGGATCTATAGGAATCTTACTGCGATTTACCAACCTTTGTTCCTCTTCTGAAAGTCGCTGAAATCCGACTGCCTCTTCCATTCGGGCAGGAAGCACTCCGCCCGGAAACCGGCGAAGTTTGCCGGCACTTCTTGCCGAAACTAGAAGAAGAGAAATCCCCGGGAGGAAGCGTTCCGGACGGTCTAACCGCAAGCCATTGACCCACAACAGGTTAGATTGATATCCAGAAAGCCACCCCCCCGGCCCTTGGTTTGCTTCCTGCCAGTCGGGATTCCGTGTCTACCGAACACAGGTTGAGGAAATTGACCGATGGACATCACGAACGCCGGCGCAATCCCCACGATGGAGGCGGCCCTCGCCTTCTCCTGGAAGCGCCACGAGGTCATCCTCAACAACATCGCCAACTCGAGCACGCCGGGATTCCGGGCGCAGGACCTGTCCGTGGACGCCTTCCAGACGGCGCTTCGCAGGGCCAGCCGCGCTGGAAAGACGCCTGCGCCGGTCGTCCTCGGCGGCATGCCCGCCCGCCCGGACGCCGCTCCCCTCCCGGCCCGCGCCGACCTGCGCTTCCTCGACCCGATTCCTTCGGGCGGGATCCCAGGGCACGACGGGAACGATGTCACGCCGGAAATCGAGGCGGCGAAGATGGCAAAGAACGCGGCGTTCTACACGGCGATGACGCAGCTGTTGTCGCGGCAGTACGACCTCATCGAAAAAGCCATCAGGGAGCGCGCCTAAACCATGCTTGACGCCCTCGACGTTTCGGCCAGCGCGCTCACCGCCCAGCGGATGCGCACGGAAGTCATCGCGAACAACCTCGCGAACGCGCACACGACGCGCGACGCGATGGGCCGCATCAGCCCGTACCGCCGCCAGGACGTGGTGTTCCGGGTCGGGGCGAAGGGCCATCCCGGCTCGGCCGGTGTGCATGTCGAACAAGTCGTCACCGACCATTCCCCGTTCCGCCTCAATCACGACCCGGGGCACCCGGACGCGAACGCCGAAGGTTTCGTGCAGATGCCGAACGTGAACCCCCTGGTCGAGATGGTGAACCTCATGGATGCGACCCGGGCCTACGAACTCAACGTCACCGCGATGGACGCCACCAAAGGGCTGTTCAGCGCGGCACTGAGGATCCTCGCGTGAGCGACTTCGTGCTGCCGATCGGACCGCAACCTATCCGTCCTGAAGGGCCGAGGATCGCCGGACAGGCGGAGGCGCCCGAGAAGGCGTTCAAGGACGTGCTGAAGGAATCGATCGAGAAGGTCAACGCCCTGCAGAAGGACGCAGAGTCCGCGCAGGCCGCGCTGGCGACGGGCCAGACGGACGATGTCGCGGGGGTCTTCACGGCCGTACGGAAAGCCGAGCTGGCGTTCGAAGCACTGATGCAGATCAGGAACAAGCTTGTCGACGCGTATGACGAGATTCAGCGGATGAGGATCTAACTGCAGTTGCGGGTTGCGAGTTACGGGTTGCGAGGGACGGCCTTCAGCGGGCCGTTCCTCGCAACCCGTAACTCGCAACTCGCAACTCCCCTCCCGGAGCAGACCATGGACATCCTGAAGGACCAGTTGAACCGCCTGCGGGCCCTCCTTGCCAAGCTCTCGGGCGCACAGCGCGTCTCGCTCGCGCTCCTGGCGGTGGTCGTGGTCATCTCCTTCTTCATGCTCTTCGCCGCCGCGCCGGGCCGGGCGATGGTGCCGCTGACGCCCGCAGGGTCCCCGCCGGACGTGACGGCGGCCGTGCTGGAATCGCTGAAGGCCAAGGCCATCCCCTATCGCCTTGAGAACGGCGTCGTGCTGGTGCCGCCTGAGAAGCGCGACGAGTTGTTCGTCCAGTTGTACGGCGACGGCGTGCTCCCCCAGGGCAAGAACCAGTTCGAGTGGCTCTGGACGCAGGACGTGTGGACGACGACGGAAGCGCGCCAGCGGCTGCAGTGGACGGACACGCTTCGCCGCCGCCTCGAGGGCGCGATCGCTTCGATGGACGCGGTCGAGGCTGCGGCGGTTCAGATTGCCCCGGGTGAAGACCCCGAGACCACGATCAACGCGCGCCCCGCGAAAGCGAGCGTGCATCTGAAACTTAAGCGCGGCCGGACGCCGGGGGACGTGAACGGCCGGGCGATTGCGGAAATGGTGTCCGCGAGCATCCCGAACCTCGCGCCCGAGGCCGTGATCATCACGGACACGGCGATGAACTCGTACGAGGTGCCGGACCCGAAGACGGCGCACATGCTCGCGGGCACGGCGCTTCAGCTCAAGAAGGAGCACGAGGAGTTCGCGGCCAAGAAGGCGAAGGACGCGCTGTCGTTCCTGTCGAAGGTGTCGGTGCAGGCGAACGTGGACATCGACATGGAGAGCGTGGAGAAGGAGACGAACAAGGCGCTGGCGCCGGAGACGGCGATCCGCGTTTCGGAGACGACGGAGAAGCCCGGGGTGTCGGTGGGCGGAGTCCCCGGCGTGGCGAACGCGCTGGAGCCGGGCGGGCTGGCGGAGCCGGGCACGACGGGCGCGACGCCGGAATTCGTGGCCGCGAACGAGACGACGTCGCGGCGCGAGTTCGACAACGTGTTCGGGTCGGAGAAGACGCACACGGTGACTCCCCCGGGGAAGATCAAGGCGATCACGCTGGCGGTGGTGGTGCCGTACGCCGAAGCGGCGCTGGCGGCGGACGGATCGAAGGCGGGGACGTCGGAAGCGACGCAGGAGAACCTGACGAACAACCTTCGCGACTGGACCCAGCTGGTCGCGCGGGCGTGCAGTGTGGACGTCGCGCAGATCAAAATGCACCCGGTGTCGTTCCCCGAGCCCGTCGCGGTCGCCGCGCTCACCCCCTCCTCGGAGTGGCGCGAAATCGCGACGCGGTACGGCGAGAAGGGCGCGCTCGTTCTCCTCGGGCTCGTCGGCCTCTTCTTCATCTGGCGCATCGTGCGCGCTTCCGTCCCGCGCGACGTCCTGGACGAAATCGAACGCGTCCGCGCCGAGCTGGCGATCCCGCCGGAAGGCCCTTCCATGGACCCCGCGACGGCGACGGCGGACCTCCGCAGCGCCCGCCTGCAGGAAAAAGTGACCGACATGATGCGCCGGAACCCGCAGGCCGGCGCAAACCTGATCCGTAACTGGATCGTGCGAGGTGAGTGATGAGCCCGACGAAAACGATTGAGCGGACGGGCCTGCGCAAGAGCGCCGTGCTGCTCGTGTCGATCGACCCCGATCTCGCTTCCAAGATCCTGGGGGAGATGGACAAGGACATGCTTCGCGAGGTCTCGGTGGAGATCGCGAAGCTGGAGGGCGTGACGCGGGAAGAGCGCGACCAGGTGCTGGAGGACTTCCTGCGCCACACGATGCAGCTGGACGTGACGGCGCAGGGCGGGCTTCCGGCGGCGCGGGACCTGCTCGCGCGGGTGCTGGATCCGGCCGAGGCGAAGAAGATCGTCGAGACGATCGAGGCGGCGACGCGGTCGACGCCGTTCGGGTTCCTGCGCAAGGCGGACCCGCAGAACCTGTCCACGTTCCTTTCGAACGAGCACCCGCAGACGGTGGCGCTGATCCTGAGCTACCTCCCTGCCCACCAGGCCGCGGAGATCCTGCAGGGGCTGCCCCAGTCGCGGCAGATCGAGGTCGTGCGGCGCGTGTCGCAGATGGAAGTCACGAGCCCGGAAGTGCTGGCGCAGGTCGAAGGCGCGCTCGAGAAGCGCCTGTCGTCGCTCTTCGCGGAAGACCTGCGTCGCGCGGGCGGTGTGAAGGCGGTCTCGAGCATCCTCAACCTCACGGACCGCTCGACGGAACGCTCGATCCTCGACGCGCTCGAGGAAGAGGACCCGCAGATGGTGGACCGCATCCGCAAGCTCATGTTCGTCTTCGAGGACATCAACCGGATCGACGACCACGGGATCCAGATCATCCTCAAGGACGTCGAGACCGGCCAGCTCGCCCTCGCGCTCAAGATCGCGGACGACGAACTCAAGGACAAGTTCTTCCGGAACATGTCGAAGCGCGCACAGGAACTTCTGCGCGAGGAGATGGAGTACCTGGGCCCGCAGCGGCTGTCGGACGTCGAGGCGGCGCAGCAGGGCATCGTGGACGTGGTGCGCAAGTACGAGGACCTCGGCGACATCGTCATCGAGGGCCGCGGCAGCTCGCAGATCGTGGTCTAACGGAGAACCATGGGAATCCTGAAGCCGAAAGCGACGTCCGCCCTGTCACCCTTCCAGATCCGCGACCTGGAAGCCGAGGCCTCCGCGCACGTGGAGGAGGCCCGGCAGAAGGCGGATGCGATCATCCGTGCGGCGAAGGACGAAGCGGCGCGGATCGTGCGGTCGGCGGAGGCGGAGCGGGCGGCGGCGATCGAGCGCGGCGTGGCGGAGGGGCGCGAGCAGGGCGTCGAGAAGGCGCGTGCCGAGTCGCGGCTGGCGGCGCTGGGAGAAGCGCAGACGCGCCTGGCGCCCGGCGCCGCGCGCGTCGAGGAGCTGCTCGGGAAGCTCGGGCCTGCCCTTGAGGAAGCGCTTCATAGCGCCACGGCGGGCTCGGAATCCGGTGTGATGCGGCTGGCGCTGGCGATCGCGCGGGCGGTGATCAAGCGCGAGGTGCGGGTGGACGAGTCGATCGTGCGCGGGAACGTCGCGGCGGCGGTGACGCTCGCGGCGCAGCGCGGCGGGCTGGAGATCCGGGTGCATCCGGCGGACCGGGTGCTGATGGACCAGTTCGCGCCGGAGCTGGCGGCGCGGTTTGACGGGCTCGACATCGCGCGCGTGATCGAGGACGAGTCGGTCGGCCGCGGCGGGGCAAAAGTCTCGTGGGCGGAGGGCTCCGCCGACGCCGGCATCGACGAACAGCTCGCGCAGATCGAGAAGCTCCTGCTGGGCGAGGCGCACTAGCCCATGAACTACCTCACCACCGCTTCCGACCGCATCGACGAGAACTCCCCTGTCCTGTTGTCGGGGCGCGTCGTGCGGGTCGTCGGACTGGTGATCGAAGCCGAAGGAATCGCGGTGCCCGTCGGCGCCGTCTGCGAAGTCGGGCCGGAGCGGGTGCGCGCCGAATGCGTCGGCTTCCGTGAGGACCGCGCGCTGCTGATGCCGCTGGGCGAAACGCGCGGGCTGCGCCGCCACGACATGGTGGTCGCCGTCCCCGGAGGCGCCACCGTTCCCGCGGGCCCCGAACTTCTCGGCCGCGTCGTCAACGCCCTCGGCCAGCCGATCGACGGCGGGCCCGCCCTTCACGTCGCCACCCGCGTCCCCGTCTACGCCCCGCCCCCCAACGCCCTCACCCGCCGCCGCATCGACAAGGCCCTCGCCACCGGAGTCCGTGCCCTCGACGGGTTCGCGACCCTCGGCGCCGGCCAGCGCCTCGGCCTGTTCTCTGGAAGCGGCGTCGGCAAGTCGCTGCTGCTCGGGATGATCACGCGCAACACCGCCGCCGACGTCGTCGTCGTCGCGCTGGTCGGCGAACGCGGCCGCGAAGTCCGCGACTTCCTCGAGCGCGATCTCGGCCCGGAAGGCCTGCGCAAGGCCGTCGTCGTCGTCGCGACCGGCGACGAACCCGCGCTGCTCCGCGCCCGCGCCCCCTTCGTCGCCACCGCCATCGCCGAGTCCTTCCGCGACGAGGGCAAGGACGTCCTCCTCCTCATGGATTCCATCACCCGCATGGCCAACTCCCTGCGCGAGATCGGCATCAGCGCCGGCGAGCCCCCCGCAACCCGCGGCTACCCGCCGTCCGTCTTCTCCACCATGCCCAAGCTCCTCGAGCGCGCCGGTCGCGCCGATTCCGGGTCCATCACCGGCCTCTACACCGTCCTCGTCGAGGGCGACGACATCAACGAGCCCGTCGCCGACGCCGCCCGCGGCATCCTCGACGGACACGTCTGGCTCTCACGCTCCCTCGCCCAGCGCGGACACTTCCCCGCCGTCGACGTCCTCGCCTCCATCTCCCGCCTCATGTTCGAAGTCGCCTCCCCCGAGCACCGTGCCGCCGCCGACCGCGTCCGCGCCCTCCTCGCCGCTCACCGCGGCGCAGAGGACCTCATCGCCGTCGGCGCCTACCAGAAGGGCGCTTCCCCCGAAGTCGATCGCGCCATCGCCTCGATGGACCGTATCAACGCGTTCCTCAAGCAGCCGCTGATGGAGAAGGCGCCGCTGGAAGCGACCGTCGCGGCGCTGCGCGCGATCGGGGACAAATCATGAAGCGCTTCGAATTCCGCCTCGACTCGCTCCTGAACCTGCGCCGGATGGCGGAGGACGGGGCGAAGCGTGCGTTCGGGGAAGCGCGGATGGCGGCGGAGAAGCAGCGGGAGTCGGTGAACCGGACGGCGGCGGACGAATTGAAGGCGTTGGGCGAACTCCGCGCGGCGCAGACCGGCCGTGAGCTGCGGGTGGCGGACCTGCTGGCGCACCAGCGTCACGTGGCGGGAATCGCGCGCCGCCTGGCGGCGGAGAAAGGCCGGCTGGGCGACCTGGAGACTGCGACCGGGAAGGCGCGTGAAGCGCTGGCGGCCGCGATGAAGGACCGGAAGGTGCTGGACCGGCTGCGCGAACGTCGCGCGGCCGAATGGCAGGTGGAAGTGCTGAAGGACGAGCAGCGCGCGATCGACGAGGCATCGGCCGCCTCGCGCGCCGCGGGAGGGGTGAGATGAACCGGTTCCTTGCGACGGCGGGTCGGGTGGGAGTGATCTTCTGCGTCGTGACGAGCGTCGCGGTGGTGATTTTCATCGGCACGCTGGCCTTCAACGGATTCCTGACGGGCGAACGCCTGGACGCTGCGGTGCGCGGCATTCGGGGCGAACCGCCGCCGGCCGCTCCTGTCGCCGTTGCGGTGGCGCCGGTGGCCGGACCGACCCCGGGCGACCTCCGCGAACTGGAAACGCTCGTGACGATGGCGGAGGCCCGCGAGCGGGATCTGCGCCAGCAGGCGGACCGGGTTCGCGCCGAGAAGCGGACGGCCGAAAAGACCGCGACCGAGAAGCCCGCGGCGGGAACCGTGTCGGGCGGCGCTTCGTCGAGCGGCGGCATTGCAGCCTCGGTCACGCCCGCGCCCAGCGACCGCTTCAAAACGAATCTCGACGTCCTGCGCAACCACGTCCCGAAGACGGCCGCCACGCTGATGGCGGACTGGGAAACGACGGAAATCGTGACGTACCTGCGCGCGATGAAGCCATTCGAGGCCGCGGACATCCTGAGCGCCCTTCTGGCGATGGGACAGAAGGGTGAAACGGACTACACGAAGAAGGCAAAGGACGTGCAGGAGGCACTTGGAAAGCAGTGATGAGTCTTGAGTAGTGAGTGATGAGGCTGTCCCTCAACACTCAATACTCACAACTCAACGCTGTCGTTTGCTGAGAAAGGAGGTGAAGACAATGCAGACACAGTCAGTTTCAGGAATCCGGCAGGCGGACCAGGCACCGGCGACACGGGACGACCGTCCCGCTTCGACGGCCTTTTCCTCCATGCTGGGAACGCTTTTCGCGGCATTTCCGGCGGGCCAGGCGCCGGAAGTCGCACGGGAAGCTGGGAACCAGGACCGGCCAGAAGCCGGTCGTGACGTCGCGGACGCAGTCCGTCCCGGCGGCACGGATGGACCGAGGACACGGTTTTCGCAGGAAGACGCGGCGATCGACCGGAATCCCCCGATCCGTCAGCAGGTGGAACCCCGCTCCCCGGACAGTCAGAAGGGCACCACGCCGTCCCCCGCGCCTCGCGACGTTTCGGCGTCCCCGGCAGGGTCCGTGGAAGAAGTGAACACCGGCCGGAGCATCGCCCCGTCCGTTCCGTCCGCTTCTTCCGCAGCGAATTCCACGGGACCGACCGTCGCACCGGTTTTGCCGGCCGACGGGAACCTCGTGGCCTCTTCCGGATCGTTCATCGTCGTTTCACCGCAGGGACTTGAGACCCCGCCGGATACGGGCGGAGAAATCGCGCCGTCGTCGGGCACCCCGGCCATCGCCGGGAACGCCGCCGCCGCGCCGATTTCCCCCGCCACGCCCGCGCCGCCGGCCACGCCGGCGCTCACGGCAGGAAACACCAGCGTTTCCGCCGCGACGCCCGCCGCCGCCGACTCCCAGTCCCCCGCCGTCACCGCTTCCGGCCCCCAGGCCGGCCCTGCGACCCCCGTGCTCCGCTCCGCGCAGCCGGCGGGCCCGCTCGCGCCGTCCTCGGTCGAACGCGTGGCCGCCGCAGTGAAAGCCCAGGCCTCCATGGGAGGAGGCCGCATCAAGATCCTGCTCCACCCGCCTCACCTGGGTCCCCTCCGGATCGAAGTCGCCGTCCGCGACGGAGTCGTGTTCGCCCGCATGGAAACCGACTCCCAGTCCGCACGGCACTCCCTCCAGCAGCACTCGAACGACCTCCGGCAGTCGCTCGAGGACCAGGGCCTCACGCTCGGCCGGATGTCCGTGTCCGTTTCACAGGGAGATGGAAACGGGTCCGAAGCGCGGTTCGCTTCGAATCCCGCGGCGTTCTTCGGCGACGTCGAAGCGGAGACCGCTTCCGATTCGCGTCCCGAGGCCCTCATCCCCCGCCTGCTCGACGTGACCGTTTAGGAAGGAGACTCACATGAACGTGACCTCGATGTCGCCGACGGAATCGCTGATGAACGCGACCTCCGCCTCGACGCGTGCCCAGGTCACCCGCGACGACTTCCTGAAGCTGCTCATCACCGAGCTTCGGAGCCAGGATCCGATGGAGCCCATGAAGAACGAAGAGTTCCTCGGGCAGATCGCCACGCTCAACCAGATCGAGAGCTACGCGACCCTGACCGATTCCCTTCGCAGCCTTCAGCACTCCGGCGACCTGGCCAACGCTTCTTCCATGATCGGCAAAGCCGTGATCGGGATCACCGACCAGGGCCTTGAAGGTGGAGGAATCGTGTCCCGCGTGGTGGTCCTGAACGGACAGGTCCGGCTCGTTGTCGGCGACCAGACGATGTCCCTCTCCGCCGTCGCGCAGGTGTTCCTGCCGGCGCCCGCGGAGGAGACGGGAGCGTAACCATGGATCCTCTTCGCAACATTCCGGGCCTCGGGAACGCAGCCGCGCCGCAGCGCGCCGGGCAGTCGCCGGCCGCGGGCGGGCCGAAGTTCGCCGACGTCCTGAAGTCGAAGCTGGAGGGGCTGAAGTGGTCGGCGCACGCGCAGCAGCGGCTTCAGTCGCGGGGCATCGCGCTCAGCGACCGGGACCGTCAGCTGATCGACGGCGCGCTGAAAAAAGCGGCGGAGAAGGGCAGCCGGAATTCGCTGTTCCTGCTTCGAGACATCGGACTGTTGGTGTCGGTGCAGAACAAGACGGTTGTGACGGCGATCGACAAGGCGGACCTGAAGGAGAGGGTCTTCACCGAGATCGATTCGACCGTGATCCTGGAGTAGCCCTTCGACTCGCCTTCGGCTCGCTCAGGGCCAAACCAGGCCGACTTGAGCGGGTCAGGAACGTGACGGATGACGGCCTGGTTTGGGCTGGCCCCGAAAGGGAGGCTCAGGAAGGGGTTCCGAGCGACCGAGGAACCCCGCTTTCGAGGTGTACTGTCATGGCTTTGATCAGGGCAATGAACGCCGCGATCAGCGGACTCAGGGCCCAGCAGGTGAAGATCGACTCGATCGGCAACAATCTCGCGAACGTGAACACGACGGGCTTCAAGTCGAGTTCCGTGAATTTCGCGAGCCTGCTGAGCCAGACGCTCGGGTTCGGATCGGCGCCGTCCGGGAATCTCGGCGGCGTTGACCCGTCCCAGGTCGGGCTCGGGGTGCAGGTGGCCGATACGCGCATGAACTTCCTGCAGGGCAATTTCGTCGCCACCGGGGTCGCCACAGACCTCGCCATCGACGGAGACGGGTTCTTCGTCGTGCTCGACGGCAACGGGCAGGAGCTCTACACGAGGGACGGCACGTTCGGGCTCAACTCGAACAGCCTTCTGATCGATCCCTCGACGGGCTTCCGGGTCCAGGGCCTGCTCGCGGACCTCTCGACGTTCACGATCACACCGAGCGCGTCGCTTTCCGACATCACCATCCCGCTCGGCTCGCTCACGATCGCGAACGCCACGTCCGAGTTCTCGATCGACGGCAATTTCAACGGCGGCGGACCCGTCGCTTCCACCGGCAACGTCCTCCAGTCCTCCGTGCCGCTCATCGACATCACCGGCGCCACGCCGGCAACCCTCGCCACCCTCCTGACCGACCTCGGCCGGCTCGATTCCGGCGGCCCCGCGCTGAGTTGTGTTGAAATCCTGGTCATAATTGCCGAGCGTAACAAACAAAAGGGACCCCTGTGGACATCACCCAATTGCTGGCCTTCAGCGTCAAGAACAAGGCGTCGGATTTGCATCTGTCGGCCGGTTTGCCGCCCATGATTCGCGTCCACGGCGATGTGCGACGCATCAACGTGGAGCCGCTTGACCACAAGCAGGTGCATGCCATGGTGTACGACATCATGAACGATGCGCAGCGCAAGCGTTATGAAGAGTTTCTGGAGATCGACTTTTCGTTTGAAATTGAAGGGCTGGCGCGTTTTCGGGTCAACGCCTTCAACCAGAACCGGGGCGCGGGCGCGGTGTTCCGGAACATTCCCAGCAAAATCCTGACGCTTGAGCAACTCAACTGCCCGAAGATTTTTGCCGAGCTGGCGCTCAAGCCGCGCGGCATGGTGCTGGTGACCGGCCCCACGGGTTCGGGCAAATCCACCACGCTGGCCGCCATGGTGAACTACCTCAATGAAAACGAGTTCGGCCACATCCTGACGGTGGAAGACCCGATTGAATTTGTTCACGACTCCAAGAAATGCCTGATCAACCAGCGCGAGGTGGGGCCCCACACGCAAAGCTTTGCCAACGCGCTCAGGTCGGCGCTGCGCGAGGACCCGGACGCGATTCTGGTGGGTGAAATGCGCGACCTGGAAACCATCCGCCTGGCCATGACCGCGGCCGAAACCGGGCACCTGGTGTTTGGCACCCTGCACACCTCCAGCGCCGCCAAGACCATCGACCGGATCATCGACGTGTTCCCGGCGG
>CAVPNQ010000059.1:0-38026 GCA_963706735.1 uncultured Planctomycetia bacterium | reverse complement strand
CAGAGAAGGCACAGAAGGACGAGGAAGAGGAAGAAGTCTCCTAGCCGTCACACCGGTCCCGATCGACCCGAGGAACCCACGCCATGAGCCTGATCGACCTGTTCAAGCGGCCGAAGCGGCTTGCGGACCTGAAGCTGGAAGAAGTGAAACGCGAAGAAGCCCGACTTTCACTTCGCGAAACGCAGGCCATCGCGCGCATGGAGGCAATGGAGCGCGAGAAGGAAGAGATCTTCCGGAAGGGCTCGAAGCTCAAATCCGGGATCCGGCGGAAGCAGCTCGCGCGGCAGTTCGAGCAGAAGAAGAACGAGCTCGGGCTGGCGGAGCGCGAGTTGAACCGGCTTGGCAAAGAGGCGGTGACAATTGCGGCGATCCGCACGGCGATCCAGCGGAAGGAGGACATGAAGAAGGGATTCCTGTCCGTCCTGAACCTGGCCGAGGAGGGCGAATTGCAGCGCCTGCTCGAGGACGACAAGATCTCCTACGATCTCTACATGGAGCGCCTGGAGTCGATTGCCGAGGCTACCAACGACCCTTCGAAGGACATCATCAGCGAGGTCGGCAAGGAGGGGGCCGAGCTGATCGACATCTGGCAGAAGATGGACGACGGGGAGATCGACTCGTTCGACACGGGGCTGAAGCTCGCGGAGAAGAAGGCGCGCGAGAAGCCGCTGGCCGACGAGGAAACCGAATAGCGCGCGCATGAAGAGCGACCCTTCCATGAAGGTGGCGACGAGCGGCGACCCGACGATCGCGATGTGGGCGGCGGCGAAGTACGACCCCGCATCGGCGTTGAGCGTGGCGTGGGGGAAGCTGTTCCGCGTGGTGGCGTGGTGCACGGCGGTGCCGTCGTTCGGGCTGCTGGGATGGAGCGCGATAGCGTACGCGCGGATGGACGCGCCGACGGTGGCGCAGTCGATGGGGTTCTTCCTGAACGACTACGTGTCCGCCTGCGGCGTGGGCCTCACGGCGATGTTCGCTTCCATAAGCCTGCACCGCGTCCGGCGCCGGGACGTGCCGATCCTGTTCGGCGCGTGCGTCGCGGGGGTGTTGTTCCTGTACCTGCCGAGCCTGCTGCACGCGTGGCCGTTGCTGAGGGAGAAGAAGATGCCGGCGACGGCGGTGATCCCGCTGGCGTTCCCGTTTGCGCTGGTCGCGCTGTCCGCGGCGGCGGCGGTGGTCGGGAAGCGGCGCAAAGCGGGGAGGGCGTAGGAATGGACCTGTATTCGCCGATCAAGCTGGCGCTGACGAAGGCGAAGGAGCTGTACGAGGCGCGGGAATTCGACCGCGCGGCGGCGGCGTACGACAAGGCGGCGGCGCTGATGTCGATTTACGCGGAGCAGGCGATCGGGCGCGACGCGGAGATGAGGCGCAAGAAAAAGGCGATGGAGTACCGCGAGGTCGCGAAGAAGCTGAGGTCGGGGGAGATCGAGGCGCCGGGGGCGCGGGAAGACCGGGACGAAGCGCCGGCGGGCGCGCCGGCTGCGAATGGCGGCGCGCCGGAGGGCAAGCAGGCGAAGCAGGCCGGCGAGGTGAAACAGGCGGTGCTGTCTCTGATCAAGACGTCCTCGATCGGATGGGGCGACATCGGCGGACTGGAACCGACGAAGGAGGAAATCAAGTACGCGCTCGGCATCACGCTCGCGAAGCAACCGGCGAACGTGCACCTCTCCGCCTGGACGAACATCCTCTTCTACGGCCCCCCGGGCACCGGCAAGACGCTCCTCGCCGCGGCCACCTCCCACGCAATCCGCAACAGCGACGACGTGCAGGCCGTCTTCTTCAACGTCAAGGTCTCCTCGATCCTCTCGAAGTACTTCGGCGAGTCCTCCAAGATCATCAGCGAACTCTACGGCACCGCCCGCGACACCTCCCCCGCCGTCGTCTTCCTCGACGAATTCGAGTCGATCGCCGGGAAGCGCGACGACCAGGACTCGGGCCCCGAGCGGCGGATCCTGTCCACGCTTCTCTCCGAGCTGGACGGGATGGAGGCGAAGGGACGCCGGGACATCTACGTGCTCACCATCGCGGCGACGAACCGCCCGTGGGACCTCGACGCGGCCGTCCTCAGCCGCTTCGAGAAGAAGATCCTCATACCGCTTCCCGACGTGGTCGCGCGGCGGGAGATCCTGCGGATTCACCTGGAGAAGCGCGGTTTCCAGGTTCAGGGGGATCCGCAGCAGCTGGCGACGGCGACCGAGGGGTACAGCGGGCGGGAGATCGAGCGGCTGTGCAAGGAAGTCACGACGCGGATGGTGGCGGAGATGAACCGGGAGATTCCCGGGCTGATCGACAAGGGGCTGGACGAGGTGAGGAAGCACCAGCTGAAGGTCAGGCCACTGACGACGGCGGACTTCCAGAAAGCGATCGCCAAGTTGAACCCGCAGACGACGGCGGCGGACGTGAAGAAGTACAACGAGTGGAAGGAAGCACAGGTGGAGTGAAGCGGCGAGGCCCTTAACCTTAACCTTTCCCTTTCCCGTAACCTGCCGTTCCTCCGGACGAAGGCAGGTTAAGGAAAAGGGAAAGGTTAAGGTCAAGGGGTCGCCCTCCGGGCGACTGCGATCACACGGTTTGCGATAGAATCAGCCGGACCCTACGGAGAAAAGCATGGGCATCTTCAAGTCCCGCGAAGAAAAACGCATCGAACGCGACCTCGAGGTCCGCAAGGGCATCGCTTCCATCAAGCGCAACCTCAAGGACATGGACAAGCACACGAAGGAATACATCGACAAGGCCCGCAAGGCGAAGCGCATCGGCGACAACGACCAGCTCAAGTTCATCAAGAGCGCGCTCAAGAAGACCGCGCTTTCGAAGAAGATGCGCGAGCGCCAGCTCCTTTCGCTCGAGACCGCGATGCAGATCAAGAACCAGGCGGAGTCCGACGGCGAATTCGCCCGCGCCATGATGGAAGTCTCCAAGTCGATCTCCGAGGTCTACGGCTCGACCGACCTCGCCAAGACGCAGAAGAACTTCGAACGCGCCATGATGCAGGCCGAGACCCTCCAGGACCGCATGCAGATCGTCGTCGAAAGCATGTCCGACACCCTCAGCACTTCCGACGCGGACGCCGAAAAGATCCTCAGCGACAAGGACATCGACCGGATGATCGACGACGAGGCCGTCCACGAGGAGAAGGGCGAGCTGGACAAGGAGATCGAGAAGGGACTGAAGGAGATCGACGAGGAGCTCGGAAAAGAGTCGTAAGCCTTTCGATACCTTTTACTTGCTATACTCCTGCCCCAACGGTCCGGCCGTTCCCATCCCCGCCGTCAGAAAGGCTCCGATGACCCGCGCCCTACTCGTCCATCCCGAGTTCAAGGTGGCCTCGTTCTGGAACTACCGGGACACTTGCGAACTGGTCGGCGCGAAGTACCCCGCCGCGCCCCTCGGGTTGTGCACGGTCGCGGCTCTTCTCCCGCAGGACTGGGAGATGAAGCTAGTGGACCGGAACGTGGAGAAGTGGGACGAGAAGGTCCTCGACTGGGCGGACGTGGTGCTGACGGGCGGGATGCTTCCGCAGCAACTGGACTGCCTGGAGGTCGTGAGGGCGGCGCGGAAGAAGGGAAAAATCGTGCTGTGCGGCGGGCCGGACGTGACGTCGAGCCCCCATATCTACAAGGAGGCGTCGCACCTGGTGCTCGGCGAGGCCGAGGTGACGCTTCCGAAGTTCCTGGCCGATTTCGCCGCGGGGACGCCGCAGCCGGTGTACGTGGACCCGAGGTCCGCGGACATGTCGAAGACGCCGGTGCCCCGGTTCGACCTGCTGAAATTCGACGCCTACAACCACATCGGCATCCAGTTCTGCCGCGGATGCCCCTTCATGTGCGAGTTCTGCGACATCATCGAGCTGTACGGGCGGGTGCCGCGGGCGAAGTCGGGCGAGCAGATCATCGCCGAGCTGCAGAGGCTCTTCGACCTCGGGTACCGGGGGCACGTGGATCTCGTGGACGACAACTTCATCGGCAACAAGAAGCTGGTGAAGGCGTTCCTGCCGAAGCTCAAGGCGTGGCTGATCGAGCGCAAGTGGCCGTTCGAATTCACGACCGAATCGAGCATCAACCTCGCGGACGACGAGGAGCTGATGACGCTGATGCAGGAGACCGGGTTCTTCGCGGTCTTCGTGGGCATCGAGAGCCCGGACGAAGCGACGCTCATCGCGATGAAGAAGAAGCAGAACGCGGGGCGGTCGATCGCGGACAGCGTGCACACGATCGTGAAGCACGGGATGTGGGTGAACGCCGGGTTCATCCTCGGGTGCGACGGCGAGAAGGGGTCGGTCGCGCAGGCGATCATCGACTGCATCGAGCTGACGGGGATTCCCGTGAACATGGCGGGCCTGATGTTCGCGCTCCCGAACACGCAGCTCACGCGCCGCCTGAAGAAGGAAGGGCGGCTGCACGAGAACTTCGACGTCGCGGTCGCGACCGACGGCGACCAGTGCACCGCGGGGCTGAACTTCGAGCCGTTGCGGCCCCGGATCGAGATCCTGCGCGACTACCTGAAGATCATCGAAACGACGTTCGCGCCGAAGTCGTACTACGGCCGCGTCCGCAAGACGGCGAAGATGCTGGACTCCTCGAAGCGCGTCTACAAGCCGACTCTCAGCCACATGTGGAAAGAGACGAAGGCGTTCTTCAAGATGGGGTGGAACCTGGGCTGCCGGCCCTCGACGGCGTGGCATCACTGGCGCACGTTCATCGGGACGCTGCTCACCAACCCGAAGTCGATCCGCTACATCGGCTCCCTCTGCGCGCTGTACGTTCACTTCAGGCCCTTCTCGAAGTACGTCGCCGGGAAGATCCGCGTGGCGATCGACCAGATGGAGCGGGGCGCGAAGCAGCAGGGCATGGCGCTCGGCGGGGCCATTCCTGCGCCGGCGCCCGCGCCGGTCCAGGCCGAGGTGGCGGAGGCCACGGCGGGCGCGAAGGCGGGATAACCTCCGGATTGGCCGTCCATCGAGGGGGCGTGCGGGTAAAATGGCGATCATGAACGCGAGCATCCGCCACTCCGCCGCAGCCGCCCTCCTGGCCCTGTCCCTCGTCGCCCTCGCCGACGACCCGGTCCCGGGCAGCCAGGAGGAGCCCCAGCAGAAGTCCGAGGACCGCTTCGACGAATTCATGCGCACGTGGCGCTCGATCGGCGCGCACATGACGGAAGGCGCGACGCGGACGTTCAAGATCGAAGGAACCGGGGCCGAAGTCCCCCTGACGGGAACGATGGTGGTCGTGGCTCACACGCCGGAGCCCGAAGTCGTGGCCTGGGAGCGCAGGATCGAGCTGGACCGAAAGGAAGAGCTCGTGGAGAAGCGCGTGATGCTGCCGCCGCTTCTCTCCTCGAACCGCTGGCTCGAGCCTCCGCCGATCATGTTCCCGGAGCGCGGGCGGGCGACGCTGGAAAAGGACGTTGAGCTGAAGGTGGGCGAGAAGACGCTGAAGTGCTGGAAGCTGACGATCACGACGCCGAAGGATGCGCCGACGCCGGAGCTGAACCTGGCCTACTGGATCTGCGCGGAGGAGAACCTGGGCCTGGTCGGAGTGTGGATGTCCTCGGCCACGGGCAGGACGCTGAAGCTGGAACTGGTGTCGTGGAAAGCCGCGGAGAAGTAGCGGGGATGACGCGCCGCCGAGTGTCCGGTTTTCTGCTGGCGCTTGCCCTTGCGGCCGGTTGCGGCCGCAGCGAGCCCGAAAACGCCGCTTCCCGGTCGCCTGCGGTCCCGGCGCCGCCATCCGCCGCTCCTGCGCCGCCCGCACCCGCCTCTCGCCCTGATCCGGCCCCGGCGAAGGATCCCCCCGTGAAACGCCCGCCGCTGGTGAGACAGCAGGGTCGGTACTTCGCCTGGTCGATGCCGAAAGGCTGGAAGTTCAACGAGACGGCCAACGGCGTGGACATCTACGCGCCGGACGAGACCGCCGGGGCCGGCGTCGCCGTCGTCTTCAACTATCCGGGCAGCACGACTCCCGAACAGGTCATCGACCGGGTCAACGAGCTCGCCGGGATCGCGGACGCGAAGGTGGTTTCGGAGAAGCGCCTTCCGGACGTCATGGGGTTCGGCAACATCCCATGGAAACTGGCGGAGCGCGACTTCAAGTACACCTACGGCCGCCTCAGGGCCCGCCGCAAGGCGACGGCCGGCGTCCAGTCTTACGGAAACGGATTCCACGCCGCCATGGGCTACTACGCGTGCGAGGCCCGGCGATGGGATGACGACTCGACCTGGCTCATCGCGATCGTCAACTCGATCGTCGTCACGAATCCGCGGCAACTCGCCAATCTCGACAAGGTGACGCTTCCGAAAAACAACCCCATGGACCACGAGGCGCTGCGCGGTTACTGGAAGGAGAAGGGCCTGTCCGAGGACCGGATCTTCCAGGGGCAGCGCGAAGGGATGATGGGGTACGAGGAGATGGAGTCGCGCGACACGGGAACGGTGTACCAGATGCCGCTCGAGACGTACGACGCGACGAAGGGCGGCTACCACAATCCGGACAACTGGGACGAGATCCTGGAGAAACCGAATTAGCGCCGGATTGCGGGAATGACCGAACCGTCTGCCCCGTTATTTCTGTGCTAACATTCCGGTCCCGCACGCGTGTGCGGACCATCAAAAACCCTGGGAGAAACACATGACGATGCTTTCGACGTGGTCGCTCCGTTTCGGCGCGGCCGTTCTGGGCTGTGCGCTTTCGTTCGCTGCCCCGGCCTTCGCCGGCGACGGCTGTTGCCCCGCGGACAAGGAAGAAGAAAAAGTCGTGGCCGCCACGACGCCGCAGGAGTGCTTCACGGCCGTGGCGTGCGCGATGCACGCGGGAAACAAGGAAGCGCTCTGGTCGCAGCTGAGCACGAAGTCGCAGGAGCTCGCCGCGAAGAAGGGCGAGGAGTGCAAGGATGGCGTCAGCAAGTGTGAAGAGACGCAGAAGATGCTGGGCGTGACGGCGGAGCAGGTGAAGGAGATGTCCGGCAAGGACCTGATGGTGGCCCTGCTGATGGCCAAGGCGAAAGCCGCGATGGCGAAGGCGAAGGAAGGCGGCTGCTGCCCCGAGGAGAAGAAGGAAGGCGCAGCGGACGAGAAGAAAGCCGACCCGATGGCGCTGAAGGACCTGAAGATCGACGGCGACAAGGCGACGGCGACCTGCCCGATGGGGATGCCCCTGGCGTTCGTGAAGGAGAAGGACGCCTGGAAGATGGACATCACGGCGATGCTGGAAAAGGACTGCTGCCCCGAGAGCGGCAAGTGCGAAGAGAAGCCGAAGGAGTAGTCGGCTGACGGGAATCGATCGAGACGCCGGGCGGGATACCTGCCCGGCGTCTTTTTTTGCACACCGGGGCGGACTCAGCCCGACCTCGCGAGATTTTCGCCGGGCATCGTTATGATCCCTGCGTGAGCCGCTTCTTCGCCGCCCTTCATGACTTCGCCTGGCACCGGCCACGCGCCGCCGCCGCGCTTCTGGGATTGCTGACCGCCCTCTCGGTTCTCGCGATGCTGCAGCTGCAGTTCTCCAGCGACATCTCCGACGTTCTCCCCGCGGACTCCCCTTCCGTCGCCGCCGTTCAGGAAGTCGTGAAGAACTTCTCGTTCACGGGACAGATGTTCCTGCTGTTCGAGAAGCAGGACGGAGAAGCGACGGACGCGGCGGCGATGAAGTTCGCGGACGCCGTGGGCGCGAGGCTCAGGGGGCGGCCCGAAGTTTCGGCGGTCGAGTGGCGGATCTCCGGCGAGTCGGAGCGCTTCATGGGAGAACTCGTCACCGGGCACGGGCCGCTTCTGCTGGGCGACGAGGAAATGGACGCGTTCGAGAAGCGCCTGGAGGCCGGCGGGATCCGGGCGGAGGTGAAGAGGAACCGGCAGCGGCTGGGCCGGCCTGGGCTGGGGATGACGGACGCGCTGGTGGCGCGGGACCCGCTGAGCCTGACGCAGGATTTTTTCGTGAAGCGGCTGGCGGCGGGGCGGCCTGCGGGGAACTACGACGTGGCGAGCGGCTACTGGTTCAACGCGGAGCGGACGGCGCTGGTGATGACGGTCGAGGGGGCGACGCAGCCGCAGAACGTGGCGTTCTCGCGGCGGCTGGTGGCGCTGGCGGAAGCGGCGATCGCGGAGGGGCGGCGGGAGGTGCCCGGGGCGGCGGGGTGGAGGGTGTCGCTGGCGGGCGGGTACCCGGTGGCGGTGCAGAGCGAAGCGGCGATCAAGGCCGACCTGCGGATGAACATCCTGACGTCGATCCCGCCGGTCCTGATCATGCTGCTGATCTCGCTTCGGCGGTGGTCGAGCCTGCTGATCGGCGCGGCGTCGCTGGCGGCAGGGACGCTGTGGACGTTCGGTCTGGCGGGAATGGCGTACGGGCACCTGACGGTCGTGACGGTCGGGTTCGCGGGGCTGCTGGGCGGAATGGGGATCGATTTCACGATCCACATGTTCCACCGGTACCGGTACGAGCGGGAGCGCGGCGCGACGGTGCGGGACGCGTCGCTGCGCACGTACAGCGGGACGGGGCCCGGGGCGTTCATCGCGATGATCACGACGGCTGCGTCAATCCTGTGCCTCTGGGTCAGCCGCTTCCGCGGCCTCCGCGAATTCGGCACGCTGGTCGGCGGCGGCGTGCTGCTCGTGTTCGCGGCGACGTTCCTGGTCATCCCGCTCTTCACGAGGCTCGAGAAGGACGACGGGAAGAAGCGCGACCTGCCTCGATGGCTGCTGGCGGTGTGCTGGGTCCTGTTCGCGGGGTACTTCGCGCTTTCTGTGCAGCTGCTGTCGGCGCTGGGAGTGGTGGTGGCGGCGACGTGCCTGCTGCTGATGACGGGAGCGGGAACGCGGGTGACGCTGGGGCTGATCGTCGGCCGACCGGCGGCGACGATGGCGATCGCCGCTGCACTCACGGCGATTTCCCTGGCCGCGATGTCCCGCCCGCCGCTCGGGTTTCCCGAGCGCGAGACCGACATGAACAACCTGCGCCCGGAAGACGACCGGTTACTGGCGATTGAAGCGCGGATGCGGGCGGCGTTCGGGACGGGGAACGACCCGGTGCTCGTCGTGGTCCGCGGCGCGAACGAGGACGAGGCGATGGAGAAGACAGAAGCGGTCGCGCGCGCTGTCGGCGCGCTGCCCGGCGGCACGGTGCAGTCGATCCTGCCGTTCGTGCCGTCCGCGGCGCAGCAGCGGCGCGCGGCGGCGCGGCTGGCGAAGGTGGACGTGGAGCGCGTGATCGCGGACCTCGACCGCGCGCTGGAGGCCGAAGGGTTCGACGGCGCGGCGTTCGACGGCGCGCGCGACTGGCTCCGCCGCCTCCTCGCGACGCGCGAGCCGCTCCGCCCCTTCGCGATGACCGACCCGTTCTTCTCCTCCGTCCGCGGCCGCTTCCTCGACGCCGGCGACGACGGCGCCGTGCGGTCGCTCGTCTGGTTCACGCCCGACCGGCCGCTTCATGTGCGCGCCGAGCGCGACCGCGTGCTGGCGTCGCTTCGCGCCGCGGCGCAGGGCGCGTGCCCCGGCGCGGCGATTTCCGGGTTCTCGGCCATCATCCAGGAAGTGGACGACCGCATCGGCCCCGACATCTTCTGGTCCACGCTGGCGGGCGGCGGGGTCAGCATCCTGCTCGCGTGGGTGCTCTACGGATCGTTCCGGTGGATGGCCGTCTCGATCCTCCCCGCATTCATCGGCACCTTCTGGTTCCTCGCCTGCCTCAAGCTCATGGGCATGCGCATGAACTACATGAACCTGATCGCGTTCCCGATCCTCGCCGGCATGGCGACCGACAACGGCCTCTACCTCGTCGAGCGTTTCCGCGAACTCCGCCGATCCAGCGCGATGGAAACGGTTTCGTCCCTCTGGCCCAGCCTCACGCTCACCAGCCTCACCACGATCGTCGGCTTCGGCAGCCTCGCGTTCTCGCAGAACCGCGCGATGCGCAGCCTCGGCGTCGCTTTCTCGGTCGGCATGCTCTGCTACCTGTTCGCGTCGCTGCTCGTGCTGCCACCGCTGTTGAAGTGGCTGGAGGCGAGGGACGACGAAGGACAGGGGAACGGCGTCGAAGGTCTAAGGTCGAAGGTTGAAGGCTAAAGGCGAGGGCCCGTACAAAGTCAGGGCCGGGCTGGATAGCCCGGCCCTGTGAAGCGTCTCTTTCGCACCGGACCTTACTTCCGCAGCACCGCCAGCGCCGCCGTGGCCGGCGCGTCGTCCACCTTCACCGCCTTGTCGATCTCCGCGACGCTCTTCTTCTCGCTGATCATCTTCTGCGCGACCCCGAGGTTCCCGGAGTACTTCATGACCACTCCCTCGATGTCCTTCAAGGCCTTCTGCATCGACAGATGCCGACCGATCCTTCCCTTCTCCCTCAACCCCGCCGATACTTCCCTCCGCTTGAACGAGTCCCGCCACGTCCTCCTCCTGTTCGCGCTGGCCGTCAACCGCGGCGTCCTGTCCGCCGAGGAAGCCGGCCAGGCCCTCGCCCGCATCCGCGGGTCCTCCGCCGCCGCCCTCCGAAGCGGCGCTTCCCTCGGCCACGACGCCCTCGGACCGGCCTGGGAACGGCTGGCGCCCGCCCAGCGGGCGGCGATCGAGGAGGAGTGGGAAGCGCTGAAGCGCGACGACAGCCGGGCCGAGCTGCTCGTGCTGCAGTCGGCGATTCCGGATGCAGAGAAGCGCGCGTGGTGGGGCGAGCACGCCTCGAACATCGCCGCGGGCGAGGTCGTGGTGGACATCGACTTCGCGCGCATCCAGACGGTGCAGGGGCCGTCCACCTACCCGGCCTCGACGTCCTCCGGCCCTTCCCTTCTGCCGAAACTCGGTCCCGACGACCGTTACCAGGTGCAGCGCGAAGTGGCGCGCGGCGGGATGGGGCGCGTCCTGCTCGCCCGGGACGTGACGCTCGGCCGAAACGTGGCGCTCAAGGAAATCCTCGCCGGCGGCGCTTCACCCGACGAAGTCGAACGATTCCTGCGGGAAGCGCGGATCACGGGGCAGCTGGAGCATCCGAACATCGTGCCGGTGCACGAGCTGGGGCAGCGTGCGGACGGGCAGATGTACTACACGATGAAGCTGGTGCGCGGGGAGACGATGGAGAAGCGGCTGACGTCGATCCAGCGCGACGAGCGGCTGGCGGACGGGGAGAAGCTGGCGAAGAGGCTGAAGCTGCTGGACCCGTTCGTGGACGTGTGCCAGGCGCTGGCGTACGCGCACACGAGGGGGGTGGTGAACCGGGACCTGAAGCCGTCGAACGTGATGCTGGGGGATTTCGGCGAGACGGTGGTGCTGGACTGGGGGCTGGCGCGGGTGGCGGGGTCGGAGGACCGGGCGCGGAAGGACGTGGAGCGGGTGACGCTGACGCTGAACGCGACGCCGGGGGCGACGGGGTCGTCGAAGCTGACGATGGACGGGGCGATCATGGGGACGCCGAGCTACATGTCGCCGGAGCAGGCGCGCGGGCAGCTGGAGGACGTGGACGCGAAGAGCGACGTGTATTCCTTGGGCGCGATCCTGTACGAGATCGTCACCGGCGTGGCGCCGTTCACGGGGACGTCGGCGATGGACGTGGTGCGGGCGGTCGCAAATTCGGAGCCGCCGCTGGTGAGCACGCTGGAGCCGCAGGCGCCGCGCGAGCTGGAAGCGCTGATCCTGCGGGCGATGGCGAAGGATCGCGGGAAGCGGCTGGCCTCGGCGAAGGTGCTGGCCGAGGAGGTGCTGGCGTTCCGGGACGGGCGGGCGCTGTCCACGTACACGTACACGGGATTCCAGCAGGTGTCGCGGTGGGTGAAGCGGCACAAAGGCGGGACGGCGGGAATCGCGGCAGCGGTGCTCGCGATGATCGCGGGGACGATCGCCTCCACGTATTACGCGAGGAGCGCTTCACAGGAATCGCGCAACGCGCGGGCTGCGGAGCAGCTGGCGACGGTGCAGGCGGACAAGGCGACGGCGCGTGCGCGGGAAGCGGAGGCGGCGGCGCGGCGGGCGGAGGCGTTGAGGCTGGCGGCGAAGGCGCAGGTGCAGGTGTCGAGGAACCCGGGGCAGGCGCTCTGGCTGGCGCTGCGCGGGGCCGAGATGGAGCCGTCGGCGGACACGAATTCGGCGGTGCTGGACGCGATGAGCCGGATCACGGAGCGCCGGAGGCTCTACGGGGCGGAGGCGTATCTCTCGACCGCGACGTTCTCGCCCGACGGGACGCGCGTCGCCGCGGGGGGCGAGGACAACGCGGTGCGGATCTGGGACGCGAAGTCCGGTGATCCGGTACGGCGCCTCGACGGTCACACCGGGCCTGTGAGGTCGCTCGCGTACAGCCCGGACGGGTCGCGACTGCTCTCGACCTCCGAGGACGGATCCGTGCGGATCTGGGACGTCGCCAGCGGAAGCGCGCTCGCGGCGTTTCGGGGGTACGGAACCCGGCCGCAAGGGGCGTGGAGCGCGGACGGAAAGACAGTGGTGAGCTGGGGGAAGGGGGCCGAACCATGTTCCTGGGGAAGCGACGGCGGCCGGAAGGCGATGTTGGGGGAAAAGGGGTCCGCGGCGGCCATGGTGGCGATCGCGCCGGACGGGCGGCGCGCCGCCGTGGCGTCGAAGGCGCGCGTCGAGATCCGCGACCTCGCCACGGGCGCGCTTCAGTGCACGATGGAGCACAGGGCGGCGATCCCGGCGGCGCAGTGGACGCCCGACGGGCGCGAGATCGTGGGGATCGGTGCGGACGGCGCGCTTCGCACCTGGGACGCCGCGACGGGGACAGCCCGCCTCGACGTGGCGGCCGGTCTGGGCGAGAACGGGCAGGATCTCGTCGTCTCCCCGGACGGCACGCGCGCTGCGACGCGCGTGGACAAGAGTCTCCGCATCTACATCCTCGCGGACGGGAAGCTGGAGCGCACCATGCCCTACAGGGGGCTGCTCCAGCCCAGCCGGTTCTCTCCGGACTGGAAGCGCGTGATCGAGGTCACGTGGAACAACACGCCGGACTTCTGGACGATCGACACGGCGACGGGGGAAGCGGTGCAGCGGTATCAGGGGCATTCGTACACGGTGAACCACGCCGAGTACAGCCGCGACGGCCTCCGCCTCGTCTCCGCTTCCAGCGACATGACCGCCGCCGTGTGGGACGTGAATCCCGGAAGCGAGATGCCGGTCGTCCCTTCGCCCCGGGACGGGGGGCTGATCGCGGACGTCGATCCCGACCGCGGCCTGCTGCTCATCCTGCCGCCCGGCGGCGGAATCGCCTACGCGGACGCCGCGACCGGCTCGACGGTGCGCACGCTCGTGGACGGCCCTTCCACGGTGGCGCTGGCCCGGTTCCTGCCCGGAGGCAACATTCTCCAGTGGACGGTGAGCCCGCCTGCGGCCCGCATCCTCGACGGGAAATCCGGGAAGCTCCTGAAGGAACTCGAAGTTCCCTCCACCGGGAGCCTCTGGTTCTCGCGCGATTGCCGGCAGCCGACCGCGCACTTCAGCCAGGAGGAGTCGTCCTCCATCCGGGCGTGGACCGTCGGCGGCGATCTCATCGGGGCCGTGGTGCCGGGGAAGCGCTTCGTCCGCTACGTCGCTTCGCCCGACGGCACGATGGTGCTCACGGCGAACAACGCGTATGGGCACGCGACGATCCAGGATGCGCGGAACGGGAAGGAACTGCACGTGCTCGAGGGGCACAGTGGAGCGGTGCTCGGCGTGGCGTTCCTGGCGGACGGCTCGCGGTGCGTCTCGACGGCGGTGGACGCGACGTGCCGCAGCTGGGACACGCGCACCGGCAAGGGGCTCGCCATCATGGCGTGGCCGCGCATCGAGCCGATTTTTCCCTCACCCAGCCCGGACGGCGCGAAGGTATGGGTGTTCGGGCCGACCGAGGCGCGGCTCTTCGACACGGCGACCGGGCTGCGGCTCGCGCAGATGGACACCGGGAGCCAGGTCGAGTGGGCCGCCTGGAAATCCGACGGGTCGGCGGCGGTATTCGCGTGGAAGAGCGGCGGGTTCCGGTCCGTTCCCACGGACCCCGTCCCCTCGGCGCGCCGGGCGCTCCCCCACGAACTTGCGCCCTTCGAAGTCAGGGACCTAGGCATCGGCAGCGAGGAGGAGCGTGCCGCGCTCACCCGCGAGTGGATCCGGCAGCACCCCTCGGCCAACAGCGAAACCCGGACGGCGATCCGCGCCCTGCGGGACAAGCGCTTCGCCGACGCCGTCCGCTCATGCCGCGAGGCGCTTCGGATCTACCCGCGCATGCTGGACGCCCTGCAGGTCCTGGCGCTCGCAGAATCCGGGTTGGCGGCCGGTGAAGCCGAGGGAAGCGCGGTCCGGAAGGAGCACGTGGACGCGGGGCTGGGCGCGATCCGTGAAGCGCTGGAGTACGGGCTGGACGCCGGGGACCTGAAATCCTCGTCGGCGGAGCTGGCGCCGCTCATGTCCGATCCGCGGTGGAAGGAAGTCTCGGAAACGCGTCCGGAGAAGTGAGGATTTACCGGGGCTTTCGCGCCACCGCGACGAGCCGGGTGGCGTTCACGCCGTAATCGTCCCCCGCGAGGCTTCCGTAGAGCCGCACGTCGGCAAACCCGGCGGCCTCGAGGCGGTCCTTCAGCTCCTGCCCGGAGTACACCGTATGGTGGAACCGGAACGTCCGCGACTTCCCGTCCTTGATGACGACCCACTCGTTCCGGATGCGCGTCCAGGAGTCGAAGATTTCGTGGCGCTCGACGAGCCAGCCGCCGCCCGGCAGCCGCTGCGACGTCGTGGGCTGGAAGATCTTCGCGAGCCGTTCCTTGCCGTTCAGCTCGATCACGAACACGCCGCCCGGCTTGAGCGACTCGAGCACGTTTCGAAGCACGAGGACGTCTTCGCCCTTGTCGTCGAAGTACCCGAACGAGGTGAAGAGGCTCACCGCGAGGTCGAACGCGCCGGTCCGCACGAAGTCGCGCATATCGGAGGCGACCCACTCGACGTTCACCTTCGCCGCCTTCGCGCGCGCCTTCGCCTTCGCCATCAGGAACCGCGTCCGGTCCACACCGGTCACGCGATACCCGCGCTTCGCCAGTTCCACCGAGGCTCTTCCAGGCCCGCTGCACAGGTCGAGCACCGCCTTGCCTCGCGGTTTCGCGAGATTGAGAAGCGCGGTGATCTCCGCGGGCGTCGCCTCGAACCGCTCCGGCGGGAACATGAACGGCCAGGTCTCGCGCCAGAAGGCGTCATCGTCGAACCATTCGCGGGGGCGGGTGGGCATGCGCATGAAATCCTCCCACAATCCTGCCCCGCGCCACAACACCCCCCGCTTCGTACAATCCCCGCCATGCCCTCCGCCCCCCGCGAACGCCTGCTCGAAGGAAAGGCCGGCCCGATCGACCGTGCCGACATCCGCGCAGAACGCCCGCGAGAAGCGGAACGGATCGATGCCGTCGATCGCCAGCTCGCGCCCCTCGGGTTCCACCCCGT
The DNA here is from genome assembly GCA_963706735.1 of uncultured Planctomycetia bacterium. Taxonomy (GTDB): domain Bacteria; phylum Planctomycetota; class MHYJ01; order WSZJ01; family WSZJ01; genus WSZJ01. The sequence goes on along the minus strand of CAVPNQ010000059.1, from coordinate 22,647 downwards.
CGGCGACCTCGTCTGCGCCCGCTTCCCCGACGTCCTCGGCCGCGGCTACGCGCGGGACTCCGGCGACACCTGGGGCGGCCTCTTCTTCGGCCTCATCGAAACCTCCTTCGACTTCGTGACCGAGTGGGACGATGCCTTCCTCATGACCACGATCAACGGCCGCGGCGAGGGCGACGACGCAAAGAAGGGCGTCTACATCAACCGCTTCCCGAACCTGGGATTCGACCGCCTCGTGGACCTGCTCGAGAAACACGATGCGCGCCGGGAAGCGCTGACGGCGAAGCTCGGCGCGCCGCTGATCCCGGAGGCACAGCTGAGGGCCTTCGCCGAGGCAGTGGACCGAGGGATCGCCCGGCAACTCGGAAAGGCCTGATCATGCCCCGGCTCCTCGCTGCACTGATCCTCGCCGGCGGCGCTTGTTCCCTGGCCGCCCAGACGCCTCCGAAAGAGTCTCCCCCGCCCGCCACGCGCGAGTCGGAATTCCGCAAGGCGATCGGCGCGGCGTGGGAAGGGCTTGCGACGTTCTGCGTGAAGTGGAAGCTGAAGGACGAGGCTCTCCTCGCGGCGGACGAGGCGCTGGCAGCGGACCCGGCGAACGTGAAGGCGAAGGGGGCGAGAGAAGCCGCGGAGAAGGTGGGAACGGGAGCGCTGGACTCGGCGCGGAAGGAGTACGCGAAGAAGCTGGAAGCGACGAGGAAGCAGGCGGGCGGGCTGTGGCGGCAGATCGCGCAGGATCCCGTGGTCGCGAAGGACGCGGCGGCGCGGGATGCCGCCTGGGGGCGCGCGCTCGAACTCGACCCCAAGGGAAACCAGGCTCTTCACCAGGCAGAACTCGCGGCGGCGATGAAGGCGCAGGACTGGAAGCGCGCGGGGCTGCTGCTCGAGCAGGAGGAGAAGGCGCTGCCGCCCGACGCGGCGCGCGCGAAGCTGGCCCGCGAACTGCAGGCGAAAGCGTCCCTCACCGAGCCGCTTCTGCTGAAGGCCTCGACGCACGAAATGCGGTATTTCCTGTCGCTGCCGCCGAGCTGGACGCCCGACAAGACCTGGCCGGTGCTGGTGGCGTGCGAGGGGTCGGGGTGCAGCTACCGCGACCAGTGCGCGCGATTCGCGGGCTACCGCAAGGACGTGCCGGTGATCGTGCTGACGCCGTGCTCGTTTTCGAATGCCGGGGGGCCGCGCGAGGGGAAGCACCCGTGGTATTCGGCGGAGCTGAAGAAGGAGTGGGCGGCGAAGAACACGATGGACTTCGACGACCCGGGGCTGATGGCGGCGCTGGCGGACGTGCGGCGCGAGTGGAACGCCGAGGAGAAGTTCTTCATCGCGGGCTATTCGGGCGGGGGGATCATCTGCTGGTGGGAAGCGTTCCACCGGCCGTCCGAGCTGCGCGGCGCGTTCCCGGCGTGCGCCAACTACGGCGGCGGGAACCGGAACCCGGGCGAGGGTGGGCGCGACCTGCCCATCCGGGCGTTCCAGGGGGAGAAGGACGGGCACCTGGAGATGCTGACCGGAAGCTGGAACGCGGCGGTGGAGGATTTGAAGACGGCGGGGTTTACGAACTACACGCGCACGATGCTGCCGGACATCGGACACACGGCGTGTCACGAGCCAATCTTCAAGGAGATCGCGGAGATTCTGAAGAAGTAGCCGCGAGGGACGGCGTCCACAGAACCTCGTATCATCCCGCCGTGCAAGGTGAACTCGCCTACGCTTTCCGCAACGCGCTCCTGCGCGAAGCCGCGTACGGACTCCAGCTTCCCGGCGACCGCGCACGGCTTCACGAATTCGCGCTGGCCTCTATCGAAGCGATGTCGGGGGGGCGGCCGCCGGAGCCCCCGGCGCTCGAGTCGCCGGGAGATCTTCCCTGCGCCGAGCACCCGTCCGACGCGTTCGCCGAAAGCCTTGCGGAACACGCCCGGCTCGGCGCCGGCCCAGGCTTCCCGGCCGTCCGGCGGCTCTACCTGCGCCGCGCGGCGGAACACGCGGAACGGAACTTCTTCCCCGCGGACGCGTGCCGCTTGTGGCAGCTCCTCGCCGCGGAATTCGAGGGTGCGGGTAAGGGCGAATCGTTTCGGAGGGCCGCTCTGGCGGCGATCCGCGGCGGACGGGCCGCCGCCGCGGGGCCGCTCCTGGAGCAGGCCATCGCGATCCAGCGCGAAGCGGGCGAACGGCGGCTGGAGGGCCTGGCATTCGGGGCCCTGGCGATCTTCCACCACGAAATGGACCGCGGAGATCCGTCCGAATCGGCCTACCGCCAGGCGATCGCACTTCTCACCGAATCCGGCGACCGCAGGGCCGCGAACGGCGCGCGCTCAAACCTGGCCTCGTTTCTTCGGACGCGAGGGCGCCCCGAAGAAGCGGAGCGGGAGTTCGAGGCATCGATGGCCGTCCTTCGCGAACTGGATGACCGCCGGGCGCTGGGAATCGCGCTCGGAAACCTGGGGATCCTCTACCTGGAAACCGGCCGGCTCGAGGCCGCAGAGGAAACGCTGCAGGAGGCGCTTCGGCTCGACCGCGAGGTCGGCAACCTGCGCTCGGAAGGCATTGCGCTGGCAATCCTGGCGAGCGCGTGCCGATCCTCCGACCGCGTCGGCGAGGCCGAGGAGGTCTACAGGCAGGCGCTTCAGCTCGCGCGCAGAACCGGCAGCGCTTCGAACGTGGCCAGCATCCTGACGGGGATGGGGGTTCTCTACAACGAGACGGGCCGGCAGGAGCTTGCGGAGAAAACCTACCTGGCGGCGCTGGCCAGCCACAGGGATTCGGGGAATCGGGCGGGCGAGGGGATCGTGCTGGGAAACCTCGCGATCGCGCACCGAACCGCGGGGCGGCTCGAGACGTCGGAAGAAGGGTTCAGAAGGGCCCTTGAGCTTCACCGCCAAACGGGCAACCGGAGATCGGAGGGGGCGCACTCCTGCGACTACGCGTTGCTGCTGCTCGAGCGGGGCCGGCGGGAAGAAGCGCGCGACCTCTGGCGTCGCGGCTACGCAGGGCTGAAGGAGCTGCGCGACGAGGTGCTGGCGGACCAGTTACGGAAAGCGATGCTTCGGGAATGCGCCGACGCGGGAGTGGCGCCCTTCGACGGGAACGGGGCCTGACGAGCGGCGGACGCGCTATTCCGGGCTCGCTTTGGCGCCCAGGGGCAACAGGTACCGGTGCCGCCGCTGGTACTCGCGGAACCGTTCGCCGTAGTACCGCACGAACCGCGCTTCCTTGAGCATCGGCCCGGCGACGCAGTAGGCGCCCCAGGCGGCGGCGAGGGCGAAGCGGTCCCAGGTCCAGACGGGGGCGGTCCAGAGGGCGAGGGCGAATGCGAGGTAGATGGGCTGGCGGCAGAGGCGGAAGGTGCCGTGTTCAGGCATGGGGCCGTACGCCGGGGCGCGGCCGCGGAGGAGGGCGAGCCAGCCGAGGGCGCCGGACTGGACGAAGATGTTGGCATCGAGCATGGCTTTGCCGAGGAAGAGCCATGAGAGGGCGTACGCGGCGCAGGAGGCGGCGTAGAATGGGGTGGGAACGGTCCAGCGGGCGGCGCCGATGGGAGACCACCCGGCGAAGACGGCGAGGAGCTGGAGGGAAGAGATCGTTGCGAAGGTGGTGGTGGCGAGGGTGCGGCCGAGGCCCGGAGGCGCGAGGGCGTCGAGGGCGCGGGCACCGCGGCGCGACAGGAGCCACGAGTGGAGAAGCGGGAACTGGAGGACGAGCAGGGTGTTGGCTGCGACGGCGGCGGCGCCGGTGAAGGGCCCGCGGCCGAAACGGAGGCCGGTGAAGATCCCGGCGACCATGGAGCCGACGCCGGCGAGAAACGACAGGTGGCAGACGATCCCCGCGGCGAGGGCCACGGGGCGGTTCCGCGGCGCTGCGTCTCGCGAAGCCTGCTGAGCGCCGTTCTCTTCGCGTCCCACCATCGGGCGGGGCGATCTTCGTAGATCGGCAGCTTGTTCGAGATGTGGAGTCATGGTGGCCGGGAGGCGGCGTTCAGGGAGGAGGCTAACCCGCGTTGGAGCGGCGCCGACGGCGTTCACGCACGTTTCATCCGGCGATCAGCAGGCACACATTCGGGTGGCAGTCCGACGGCCGCAATCGGCCCCACGGATCGAGTCTTGAGAGCGCCCGAATTTTTCTCGCGCTCCGAATACTCACCACTCACGACTGGCCGCTCGCCACTGGCCGCTCGCCACTGGCCGCTCGCCACTGGCCGCTCGCCACTGGCCGCTCGCCACTGGCCGCTCGCCACTGGCCGCTCGCCACTGGCCGCCCGCCACTCGCACCCCTACCCCTTCCGAAACAGCACGCTGTAAGTGACCCCCATCATTCGGCTCTTCGCCAGGATCACCGTTCCCCGGCGAAGCGTCGTGAGGATCCGCGGCCTCTCGCCCATCTGCTGTTCGAGGGTGAGGCCGCATGCGGCTGCGGCTTCAATGAGTTCGGCGGGCCGGATGAACATCGAGGCGTCGTGCGTGCCGCGCGGCACGAAGCCGAGGCCTTCGCCGATCCAGACCGCGACGACGCGCGCCAGGAACGTCCGGTTGAGCGTCGTCGCGAACATCCAGCCCCCGGGCTTCAGGACACGCGCGGCCTCGCCCACGACACGCTTCCAGAAGCGCGTATGTTCCAGCAGGTCGCAGACGAGGATGCCGTCGGCGCAGGCGTCGCGGACGGGGAGGGCGAGGGCGTCGCCGCGGGTGTAATCGGAGGCCGAAGTGCCGACGGCCGCCGCGTGCTGCCGGGACGTCGCGAGGCTGGCGGCGCTCAGGTCCACGCCGAGGACGCGGGCGCCGCGCCGGGCAAAGTCCTCGACGAAGTATCCGCCGCCGCAGCCGACGTCGATCACGCGACCGTGCGGAGCCTCTCCAAGCCAGTCGAAGAGCATCGGGGCGCGGAATTCGTGGATGGCGTGGAGGGTCCGGAACGCGGGCGAGTCCGGCACCCACCATTCAGCGGCGTGACGATCGTAGAGTTCGAGGTCGTTGGACAAATGCTCTCCGGTGCTGAATCGACGGTCTTTGAGAGTGCCTTGGTACTGGGCGCGCCCGAGAATACCCGACGGCGCGCTGTGCGTGCGCATGCTCGGCCCGCAGGACTACTTCTTCTGCTTCTCGAAATTCAGCGACGCCGAGTTGATGCAGAACCGCTTCCCTGTCGGCCCCGGACCGTCGTCGAAGACGTGGCCGAGGTGGCCTCCGCACTTCGCGCAGCGGACCTCGACGCGGTGCATACCGTGGCTGTCGTCGGTGAGCTGGACGATGGCGGCCTCGCCGGAAGCGCTGGAGAACGCAGGCCAGCCGCACCCCGAGTCGAACTTGTCGGCTGAGCGGAAGAGAGTCTCGCCACAACCGGCGCATCGGTACTCGCCGACATCGAAGGTCTTGTCGTAGGCGCCGGTAAAGGCGCGCTCGGTGCCTCCCTGACGCAGGACACGGTATTGCTCCGGCGTCAGCTTTGCCTTCCACTCCGCATCCGTCGCAGGAACCCCCTTGTTCTCCGGCTCGATTTTCGCCATGGGCGGATGATATCCCGTTGAGAGCGCGGGGGATGGATATGATCCCGGTCCGGCTACGTCCCGTGACCCGGACCTCCTCCTTCGCTAACATCCCCCTCCCACCCCTTCCAGGATTTCTCATGAGACTCCTCGCCTCCGCCCTCCTTCTCGCTTCCATCGCCGGCTGCAAGGTCGTCCACGAGGACACCTCGATCGACCGCGATCTGCTCGCCGGCTACGACGTTTCCCGCCTCTCCGCGGGCGACTGGGCCGAATACGCCACGACGTACGACGGCGACTCCGAGCCGGAGCACGTGCTGCGCTACGCCTGCGTGGCGGTCGAACCGGGGACGGCGTGGGTCGAAGTGACGTCGAAGTCGAACGAGGAGACGACCGTGCTGGCGCTGGACCCGGCGACGGGCGCGGTGAAGCGCTGCTGGCGCGCCGCCCCCGGGAAAGCGCCGCTCGAGCTGTACGTGAAATCGATCGGGGAGGCGGGCGCCGCGCCCAAGGTCTCGAAAGGCCATCGCCTGGACGTGAAGGTCGCCCCGGAGTCGGCCACGCTCGACGGAAAGACGCTCGCGGGCAATTGCATCACGACAATCGTCCACGCGACGGAGGACGGCCAGGAGAGCGTCGAGGCCACCCTCTCCGGCGTCTACGCCGACGAAGTCCCCTTCCCCATCGCCTGGACCCGCACGCTGCAGCAGAAGGGTCCCAGCGGCGGGCTGGTGATCCTGACGAAGACGGAAGGCTCGGACAAGGTCGAGACACGCCTGCTGGGATACGGGCACGACGCGAAGCGGACGGTGGAGATCCGGTAGGCGATCCTCGCGTCTTGAGGAGCACTCGGCTTGAACGCTGAAATCGCGTATCTCTTCCGACACGCGCTTCTCCGCGAGGCGGCGTACCAGCTTCAATTGCCAAGCAGCCGCGCGCGGCTTCACGGTCTGGCGTTCGAGCTGATCGAGGAGCTGTGCGGCGGGCGCGCGCCGGAGCCGCCGCCGTTGGGCGCCGTGGAGTCCGCCCCGTTCGCGGCGCACCCGACGGATCCGTTCGCGCGGGACCTGGCGGAGCATGCGCGGCTGGCGACGGAAACCGGGGACGCGGCACAGGTTCCGTCCGGAGCGATCGCTCTCTATCTGCGTCGCGCCGCGGAAGTCGCAACGAAACAGTTCCGGCACCAGTCGGCCTGCGAGTGCTGGACGAGACTCGCGGACCTGCTGGCCGGATCGCCCCGTGGGGAGGCGCTTCGAAGGGCCGCCAGCGCCGCCTTCGTGGGGGGCCGTCCGCCGGAAGCGGAGCGACTTTTCCAGGAAGCCCTGACGCTCTTTCGGGGAGCCGGGGAGCGCATGCAGGAGGGTTCCGTGCTGGTGGACCTTGCCGGGCTCTTCCGGGAAAACGGCCGCGTCGAGCAGGCCGAGCGGACGAACGAGCAGGCGCTGGCGATCTTCAGGGTCATCGGGGATCGCAAGGACGAAGGGAATGCGCTCTCGAACCTGGCGAATGTTTACCGTGAGACCGGCCGCGTCGAGCAGGCGGAGCGAATGTACGATCAGGCGCTCGAGATTCACCGTGAGGTTGGCAACCGCCGGAGTGAGGGCATCACGCTGGGAAACCTGGCGCTCGTCTACAGGGAATCCGGCCGCGTGGAGCGCTCCGAGCAGGCCTTCGAGGAGACGATTCGCATCCACCGCGAGGTCGGCAATCGCCGGGGAGAGGGCATGGCCCTGGCCAACGCGATCGGCCTCTACGCCCATACCGGCCGCCGGGAGCTGGCGGAACGAACCGCCGCGCAGGCGCTCACCATTCTTCGCGAAACCGGCGACCGCCGGACGGAGGCCGTTGCGCTGGGCGCCCTCGGAACCCTTCACTCAACGAAGGGCCGTATCGCCCTGGCCGAGCAGACTCTTGAACGCGCCCTCGCCATCCACCGCGAGGAAGGCAACCGGAGATTTGAGGCCGTCGTGCTCGGGAACCTGGCCGACGCGTACATGGCCTCGGGCCGCATGCTCCTGGCCGCGCAAACGCTCGAGCAATCGCTCGCCATTCGCCGCGCGATCGGCGACCGGGCCGGCGAAGGCGTCGTCCTCGGGAAAATGGGCGTCTTCCACCGCAACTCCGGACAGCTCGAGGCGGCCGCAGCCGCTTTCGAATCCGCCCTGGGCATCCACCGTCATGTCGCCAATAAACGCTTCGAAGGCGGCAATTCATGCGAGTTCGCTCTCTGCCTCCTTATGCTGAACCGGGTCCGGGAAGCGGCCGACCTCTGGCGGAATGGAATGGCCATCCTCAAGTCACTTCACGAGGTAACGGAACTCCAGCGCCTGCGGGCGGGAATGCTCGAAGCGTGTGCGAAGGCGGGAGTGAAACCGTTCGCTGAAGCACCGTAAGACGGAGCGTGTTGACGCGGTTCGATGGCCCGGCCTAGACTCCGTCCATGGCAAACAAACCCCGCAGTTGGACCCGCCGGATCGGCGTCGGCGTCCTCGTCCTGCTCGTCCTCGGCGTCGGCGGCTATCTCGTCGCCCGCAATGCGCTCAAGCCCGACGAATCCAAACTCGGGACCTGGGGGCGCGACCTGGACAAGGCGCTCGCCGAGGCGAAACAGTCGGGCAAGCTCGTCCTCGTCAAGGCCGGCTCCGAGTACTGACTCCTCTGCCTCAAGATGGACAGCGGGACGCTGTCCGACGCCTCGGTTGACGCCTTCGTCCGCGAGAAATTCATCGCCGTCCGCATCGAGAAGGAGCACCAGCAGTCCGCGTTCGAAAGCCTGAAGATCAAGGACTTCCCTTCCACCATCCTCCTCCGCGCCGACCGCACCGAAGTCGCCCGTCTTCCGGGCATGCTGGGGCCGAAGGAGTTCATCGAGCAAGTAGGCGCTGCGGCCGGGAAGAACTGAGAACGTGGGCAGAAACCGCCCTGCGGCGCGCGGCATCCGCCCGGTCCGGCGAGTCCGCGTCCGTCACCGCGTGCTGGAGCCATCCCACTCGACGTCGATCACCCAGACGTCGTTTCCCTCGATGTCCCGGAACGCCCCGTAGCAGTACCCCTCCTTCGCGTTCCGCGTCGGCCCGAACGGCACCTTGCCGCCGCACGCCTTCGCGCGCTTGAGCAGTCCCGGCACGTCCTTCGACACCAGGTGCAGCACCACCGCGTTTGCGCGCTTCCGCGGCAGCGCCGCCCCCATCTGCCTGGCCGAAGCGATCCCGATGCGCAATCCCGGTCGCTCGAGCTCGGTCCAGTCGTACCCGCCGGTCACGACTCGCCGGACCTTCATCCGGAGCGTGGTGCGGTACCAGTCCACGAGCCTGCGGTAGTTGCGGGCGAGCACGACCGTGCAGAGGTGGCGGGCGTCCATGGAAGGGTCTCCTTTGAAGGGATCATCGTACGGAGGCGGGATCCAAATGCCAGCGAAGCGGGCTGGCGCGGCGCTACGATGCGCGCGTGAGCGCTGAAACCGCGTATCTCTTCAGGCACGCCCTGCTCCGCGACGCGGCCTACCCTTCGACTCGTTCGTCGAATCGCCTGCGGCGCTTCGACGAATCTCGCTCAGGGCGGAGCCGCGTATGAGTTCCGCGGAAACGGCCTATCTGTTTCGTCACGCGTTGCTCCGCGACGCGGCCTACCAGCTCCATCTTCCCGGCGACCGCACGCAACTTCACGGCCTCGCGATCGAGGTCATGGAGTCCCTTTTCGGGGGTCGGCCCGACGATCCGGGAGCGTTGAACTACGCGAAGGGCCGTGATCGGCGCGTCCACGCGACGGATCCGTATGCGCTGGAGCTCGCCGATCATGCGGATCGCGCCGGGAGCGGCTGGGAAGCGGTCGCCAGGACCTACCTGCAGCGCGGCGCGCAGCACGAGCAGAGGCAGTATCGGCACAAGGCGGCCAGCGAGGCGTGGCGGAGGCTCGCCGAGATTTGCACGGGCCGGGAACGCGCAGAGGCGTTCGGTCGCGCCGGGCACACGGCCTACCTCGGCGGCGAAAGCGCCGCCGCGGAATCGCTGTTCCAGGAGGCCGCGGGGCGCTCGCGGAAGATGCCATCCAGAAGGCGCTGGCGGTTCACAGGGAGATCCGGGACCGGAGATCCGAAGGCATCTCGCTCGGGGTTCTCTCCGGCTTGCGATCCCGGGCGGGACGGCTGCAGGAAGCGGAAGAGGTCGCGCGCGAAGCGCTCGCCGTCCATCGCGAGACCCGCAACGCGCGCTTCGAGGGCCAGGCCCTGGCCCAACTGGCCCGGATTCTCACCGCGACGGGCCGCCGCGAGGAGGCCGAGCGGTGCCTGGAAGAAGCGCTGGCGATCAACCGCCAGGTCGGCGATCGTCGCGGCGAGGCGTCGGTCCTCTGCGACCGCGCGAGACTCCACGCCGCGGGGGGCCGGCTCGACACGGCGCGAGCGGCCTGGGCCGAAGCGAGGGCGATTCTGCTGGCGATCGGGCGACCCGGCGAACTGGAAGCGGAGACGGCGCGCATGCGGGAGGTCTGCGGGGAGGGGACAAGGTGACCATGCACGCCGAGGCCGCGTAACTCTTCCGGCATGCACGCCTCGCCAGGGCGACCGGGCAAACATCGCCCGTTCCCTCGGGCGCGATCTTGAGAACGTGAGCAGAAGCCGACCGAGGACGTGCGGCGCGGGTCCGGGCGGCGCGCGTTACAAGCCTCAGCGCGGCCCGAAGCCTCCTCGCGCGCCGGTCGGACCTGCGCCGCGCGCCGCAGGGAGGTTTCTGTTCACGTTCTCAAGGTTCCTTCACGAGCTGCACGATGAGGTCCTCCTTCAGGTCCGTCGCGTCGACCGTCCGTTCGCACTGGAGACGCTCGGCTTCGACGAACGCGCGGAATTCGAAGTCCTTCGCGATGTCCGGGCGGACGAGGAACGAGAAGCGGCCGTCGGGGCCCGCGGTGAAACCGCCGCGGGGCGTCCACGGATAAAATCCGAGGGCGTCATGGCTCGGCTGGAGCCTTGCCCCGGACGCGGGCGAGCCGTCGGGTCGCAGGATCAGGCCCTTCACGCGGCATCCGCGCGGCAGGCCGATCTCGACCAGCTCGTCGCCCGGCACGGCGCCCCCGGGGGGGCCCAGCGAGATCATCCAGTCCGCGGCCTCCGGCGTCTTCGGCGGCTCGACGGTGATGGTGAATTCCACGCGCGGGAGCCCTTCGAACGTCGCGCGGCCGTCGGCGCCGGTCACGCCGATGCGCGGCTCGCCGACCTGCTGCTCGTAGACGTAGACCGTCGCGCCCCCGGCCGGCTGCTCGTCGGGCGACAGCACGAGGACCTCCAGCGCCGCCTCGTCCACCCACTCGAGCCGGAGCTGCAGCCCCGTGTCGCCGGCGCGCACGTCGCGCAGATCCCCCTTCACGCGCCGCACCCGTCCGTCCGGCGCGCGCACTTCCGGGGCGACGTCGCGGTATGGCTCGACGACCAGGTGGACGGGCCCGGAGTATTCCGGCTTGAGGGGAATGGCGCACTCGAAGCGCCCGTCGGGGCCCGAGAGGGCGGTGCTGATCGGGCCGCCGCCCTGGCTCACGAGGATCCGGATCGCGGGCGCAGGCTCCCCTTCCGGCGTCAGCACGAGCCCGCTGGCGACGCCGGCCTCGTCGAGGGTGAGGCGAAACGCGCCGCGGGTGGCGTCGGCCCAGTGTTTGGTGGTCCGGAGGTAGCGGAGCTCGCGGCCCGCGGGAGGTTCGGCGCTCACCGCGACCTGGGTGACGCCGTTGACCTCCAAGCGCGCGGTTCCGTCGGCGGCGGTCACGACCTTGCCCATGTCCTGTCCCGGGTAGATCGTGACGGCCGAACCCTCGATGACCGCGCCGGCCGGGTCAACGACCGTGACGACGAACGTGGCCACCGGCGGGAGCCGGAGGACGAGGCCCGCGACGTCCTTCCCCGGCTCCACCGTCCCGCCCCATTTCGGGCTCGCCTTCGGGTCGCACGTCGGGACGACAACCTCGATCGCCTCCGCGAACACGACGTCCTCGAACGCGAACCCGCCGTCCTTCGCCGCGCGGGCCTCCCGCTCGAACCACCACGCGCAGGGCCACTTCTCCGGGCGCTTCCCTGGATGGAGCAGCACCCTCCGTCCTTCCGCCGGCGTCCCGTCGTCGTAGAGCGCGACGCCCGAGATCCGGGAAGCGTGTTTCGTGTCGGGCAGAGGCCCGGGCTTCGCGGTGTCCCCCGGCGCGACTTCTTTCGGCGCCGCCGCCGCTTCAACACCCTCGCGCGTCGCCGCCGGTGCGCCCTCCGTGGGGGACGTTGAGTCCTGTCGATGCCGCAGGAAGAAAGCCACGCCGACCGCGAGCGCGGCCACGACGAGAAGGGCAAGGGCGCGACGGATTCGCTCGCGAGTCATGCGCCACAGGATACCGGGACCGGGGATCGTTTTCGCTGCGATCCTGGCGGTTACCATCCGGCCATGAACGCGGCCATCGACCCGGCTCGCACGCCCGGACCGCCCTCGGCGGAGTCCGCGTATCTCTTCAGGCACGCGCTCCTCCGCGATGCGGCCTACCAGCTCCAGCTTCCCGGCGACCGGGCGCGGCTGCACGGGTTGGCGTTCGCGGCCATCGAGGGACTGACGGGCGGCCGCCCGCCGGAGCTTCCCCCGCTTCTTGCGGAAGATCCGCCGAAAGTCCCGCCGCACGCGACGGACCCGTTTGCGGAGGAGCTGTCGTGGCATGCGAGCGAGGCGGGGATGGATCGGGAAGCGGCGCTTTTCGAGCGGCGCGCCGCGGAGCATGCCGGGCGGATGTTCCGGCACGAGGCGGCGATCGGGATGTGGATGCGTCTCGCGGGGAGGCGGGCGGGGGCCGACCGCGCCGCGGCGCTTCAGCGCGCGGGCCTTGCCGCGTGGCACCGCAGCCGCACGGCGCAGTCGGAGGCGCTTCTCCGCGAATCGGCCGACCTGTTTCGCCGCGCGGGGCGTCGCGAACTTGAAGGGCAGGTGCTGGGGACGCTGGGGATGGTGTTCCAGGAGACGGGGCGCGGGGAGGACGCGGAGCGGGCGTTGAGGGAGTCGGTCGAGCTGCTGCGCGCGGCGGGGCGGCCGGGGTCGGAGGGCGTCGCGCTGGCGACGCTTGGGACGGTGTACCGGGAGACGGGGCGCATGGAGCTGGCGCGGGCGGCGTTCGAGGAAGCGGTGGCCGTCGCGCGCCGGGCTGGGGACCGGCGCACGGAGGCGATGGCGCTGGGCGGGCTGGGGAGTTTTCTCAGCGACACGGGCGAGAGCCGCGAGGCGGAGGAGGCGTTCCTGAAGTCGCTCGAGCTGCACCGGGCCGGGGGGAGCCGCCCGTACGAGGGGATCGTGCTGGGAAACCTGGGCGGGCTGTATCTCGACACCGGGCGCGGGGAAGAGGCGAAGGCAGCGCTGGAGCAGGCGCTGGCGATCCACCGTGAGGTCGGCTTCCGGCGGTCCGAGGGGATCGTGCTGGGCAACCTCGGCGTACTGCTGCAGGAGCCGGGCACGCGGGAGCAGGCCGAGGAGGTGTACGAACGCGCGCTCGCGATTCACCGCGAGGTCGGCAACCGGCGCTCGGAGGGCGTCACGCTCGGGAACCTCGCGAGCGTCCGGCTCGAACAGGGTCGCCCGGCGCACGCCGAGGCGGGGCTGCTTGAAGCGCTCGCGATCCACCGGGAAGTCGGCAACCGCCGGTTCGAGGGGGTTGCCCTCGGCGAACTCGCGAACCTCTTCATGAAGACCGGCCGCCCCGCGGACGCCGCTTCCCTTCTCGAGAAGGCGGTCGAGATCCACCGCCGCGTCGGCAACCGCCGCATGGAGGCGTCCCACGGTTGCGAACTCGCGCTGTGCCTCCTGGCGCTGGGTCGGGCGGCGGAGGCGGCGAGTCCCTGGCGGGTCGGGGCCGCGCTCATGGCGGAGCTGGGATTTGAGAAGGCATTGGAGGGCCTGAGGGAGCGTATGCGGGAGGCTTGCGCGAAGGCGGGGGAACGGGCGTTTGAGTGAGGTAACGGCAAAGGCGCACCACGGAGGCACAGAGACACAGAGAAAAATGATTTCTTTGTCCCAGGACACAGCTCGCCGGTTTCCTGCTTCTCTGAGCAGTTTTTCTCTGAGTCTCTGTGACTCGGTGGTGAAGTCGTTCGCGGGACGACCCGTCTACCGACGAAGCTCCAGCTCCTGGTGCCGCTCCGCCGCGCGTGTTGAGGATCACAGGACTTGAACGCTGAAACCTCCTATCTTTTCAGGCACCCGCCTTCGCTCCGGCGCTTCGCGTCCGGAGCTTTGGCGGGTCGGGCCACCCGGCATGCCCGGGGAGTCGAGGATCACCGGGGTTGAACTCTGAATCCGCTTATCTCTTTAGACACGCCCTCCTCCGAGACGCGGCCTATCAGCTTCAAATGCCGGCCGACCGCGCGCGGCTTCACGAACTCGCGTTCGCCACGATCGAGGCGCTGGCGGGCGGCCGCCCGCCGGAGGACGCGCTGGACCAGTACGCCGGCCGCGGCACGCCGCCGCACCCGACGGATCCCTTCGCGTGGGAACTCGCCGAGCACGCGCGGCTGGCCGGGGAGTCGCGCCCGGCGTTCGCCGCGGCCCGCGCCGCCTACCTGCGCCGCTCGGCGATCCAGAAGGAGCGGGCGCAGGACAACGCCGGCGCGGGTCGGCTCTGGGAAGAGCACGCGGGGCTCGTCGGCGGCGTGGAGCGGGGCAGGTCGCTGCACCGCGCCGGCATTTCGGCGGTCGAATCCGGTCGGGCCGCGGACGCGAGCGCGCTCCTCGGGGAAGCGCTTCGCCTGTTCCAGGAGCACGGCGACCGGCGCCTGGAGGCGGTCGCGCTGGTCACGCTCGCGCGCCACGCGGGGATCGCGGGCCGCGTCGCCGAGAGCGAGCGCCATTTCGACGTCGCGCTGAAGATGGAGCGTGAACTCGGGAACCCGGCCGGCGAAGCGGTCATCCTCGAGGGGCTCGCCACCCTCTACGACGACACCGGCCGCGCCGGGCTCGCCGAAAAACACCGGGCGGAGGCCATCGCTTCGTTCCGGGCCTCGGGCGACCGCTACGCGCTGGGACTGGCGCTCGGCAACCTCGGGGCCGGCCACGCCCGCGCCGGGCGGATCGAGGAAGCCGAACGGGTCCTCCGGGAATCGCTCGACCTCCACCGCGAGGCCGGCAACCGGCGACTCGAGGCCCGCGTGATGGGCGACCTCGCCGGCCTCTGCTGGATGTCCGGCCGCACCGCCGAGGCCGCGCAGGCGTACGCGCACGTGATCGCGTTCGCGCGCGAATCGGGCAACGCCCGCGTCGAGGGCGTCGCCCTCGGCAACCTCGCCGGCCTCTGCGCCGCCTCGGGCGACCTCCCGCGCGCCGAAGAGCTCTTCCGCCAGGCCCTCGACATCCATCGCCGGTTCGGCCATCGCCGCTTCGAAGGCGCCCACCAGTGCGGCCGCGCGATGGTCCTGCTGGAGCTGGGGCGCTTCGAGGAGTCGCGCGAGAACTGGCGCCAGGGCGCCGCGATCCTGGAAGAGATCGGCGACTCGGCCGAGCTCGCGCAGCAGACGGCGCGCATGAAAGCTGCGTGCGAGAGAGCGGGGGTTGAGTGGGTCGGGGAGTCCGGCGCCAGCAGGGCGGGCGGCTCCCCGGTGAATCCCTCTGCTTCCCCGCGTACCGGCGACTAGAGCGTCGCGGTGAATCCAAGGGCGCGGGAAGGGCGGTCAGCCGGAAGATGTCGAATCGTGGCGAAGAGTCGTAGATGTACATAGTGACTCGGCAAGGACCTGACCACTCGGAATGAGTAGCCCTTCGCATATGATTTTGCGCCAACACTCGCGAAAATGAACCACTCCCCCGCCACCGTTTTCGTCGATGAAAGCGGAGACCACGGGCTTCTCTCCATAGACCCGACGTACCCGGTCTTCGTGCTTGCCTTCTGCATCTTCGACAAGGCCGAGTACGCGACAACCACGGTCCGCGCCCTGACCGAGTTCAAGTTCCGCCACTTCGGGCACGACCAGGTCATCCTGCATGAGCGCGACATTCGGAAGGATCTGGGTGACATGGTCGTCTTGCGCGACGCCGCCCGGAAGGCCGCGTTTGTCGCGGAGTTGACCGACCTCATCGCGGCGCTCCAGTTCAGGGTCGTGGCGTCGGTCATAGACAAGCCTGCCCTCGTGCGCCAGTACGCCAATCCCTCCAGCCCCTACCACGTCGCGCTGCAGTTCGGCATGGAGCGCGTGCTCTACGCCCTGAACCGGGCTCACGCCAGTCAGGCCGGCCGCGTTCCGATCATCCTTGAGCGAAGGGGCAAGAAGGAGGACGACGAGCTTGAGCTGGAATTCCGAAGGGTCAGCGACGCGTTGATGTTGACCAACCCCGGGACGCGACTCGAGCCGGTCTTCATTCCGAAGTCTTCCAACGCCCCCGGTCTCCAGATCGCCGATTTGATCGCCCGGCCTATCGGCCGCTACGTGATGAACCCTGCGCAGCCGAACAGGGCCTTCGATGTCATTTCTCAGAAGATGGACCGGTCGGCGGGCGGCGAAATCAAAGGCTGGGGGCTCAAAGTGTTCCCTTGAAAAACAATCGGCCCCGGCGTCTCCGCCGGGGCCGGTTGCCGACCGGGAATCCCCAATCCGGATGGCAGTATATCGCTAGCCGCTCCGTGAGTCAAACCTGCGTCCAACCACACCGCGGATCCCGAGAGTCCGGCGCCTCCCGTGCCGAAGCGGCAGTCCTCACCAACCTCGCGGCGCTCGATGCCCCCGCAAACGAAAGGTTAGACTCACGCTCTCCTATGACTCGCTCGCGTACCCATCCCGATTGTGCGCCGTTGGACTGGACTCGGCTGGATGACGACCAGCTGTGCGACGCACTTTCCACATTCGAGGAACGTCTCCCCCTGGCCGCGGCACAGGAGTGCCTGAGGCGGCTGGACCGGCTCGCCCCGCGCCTCGTACAGCTGTGCCGCGATCCGGAAAGCTGGAAGCGTCTCGATTGCGGCCACTGGTCCGTGCTTCACGCGTGGCTGGTCCTGGGGCAGTCGGGCCGTGAGGAATTCGGGGGTACGCTGTTCGAGGGTGCCCGCCATTTCATCCCGATGGGTGCTTATCGTCGAATCTGGGACTTCGGCGACTCCACCATGGCCTCCTTTCCGTACTCATTCCTGAACATCCTCGGCGAGGCGGCCAGCGACGATCGCTTGAGCGTTTCGTTCCTGAATTGCGCGAGCGCGATTCTCGGCATGTCTCTCATTCGCCCGCATCAACGTCTTCAGCGCGCCGAATCGTTGCTCCGGGTGATCCGGAATCCAGGCACGCAGAATCACACGCGCGGCCTGGCGCTGCACTACCTCGGCAGGTTCGGGGTGGAGTCGGTGATCGACAGTGTTCTTCGAGGCCCGGAGATCCCTGACATGGATAGATCCGCAGTTCGGATCATTGTGGACCAGGAGCGCGACTTCGAGATCAGTCCGAATCCTGCCTTCTACTTCTATTCTCCTTCGGAAGTGGGGCACAGGATCGACAGCATCCGCGACCATCGCAGCGCCATGGCCCTCGAAATCCGCCGCGTCATCGACGAAGCGGGGCAAGCGGCCACCGGCGACACCCTCAAGCGATTTGCAGCCTCCCTCCAGGGACTCCACGCGGCGAGCAGGACCGGCCACCTCCTCGCCGCGAGCTGGCTCCTCACTTTTGAACGGGTGTTCAAAAGGCCGCTTCTGGGCGGCGAGCGGAACCACCTCGTCTGGCTCATGCACCGCCTCGTCTACCACCGCGACAAGATCGAAGCGCCCTCAGGCGACAACTTCTGGGACGTCCTGGAACGCTTCCTCCTCTTCGTGGCCAGGGAACGATCAACCGACGATGCGGCGGTTCGCACATGCCAGGCCTTCCTCGCCTCATGCCGCGGCCGGTACGGCGCGCGTGCCGGATTCTGATCGAGGTCACCGAACTCCTGCGCGCCGACGAGACGACGGGGATCCTCCCGTGGTCCGAGGAGCTGGAGAAGAAGGTGCGGGAGACGATCGGCAAGAAGTAGCAGCGGCGCGGAATCTTCCTTTCCAGGCGGCGCAGCGGAGGCCGCCGATATCATCGCGACGGATGAATGCCGAGAACGCTGAAAGCGCTTACCTCTTCCGTCACGCGCTCCTCCGCGACGCGGCCTATCAACTCCAGATGCCCGCGGACCGCGCGCGGCTGCACGGGCTGGCGTTCGAAGCGATCGAGCGCGTCGCGGGCGGCGCGCCTCCCGAGCCCGCGCGGCTGGATTCCGCTCCGGAAACGCCGCTGGCGCGCCCGCACTCCTCGGACGTGTTTTCCGAAGAGCTGGCCTGGCATGCGCGGCTCGCGGGGGCGGCGGTGCGGCCCGACGCGGTGCGCGTCTACCAGCGAAGGGCGGCCGAGCACGCGCAGAAGGCCGGGCGGAGCGCGGACGCGGCGCGGCTCTGGCAGGAGCATGCCGCGGACCTGCCGCCTCCCCAGGCCTGCGAGGCGCTGCGCCGCGCGGCCTCGTGGCTCAGCCGCAGCGCCGCCGTCACGCGCGCCGTGGACCTCTACGACCGCGCGATCCGGGACTCCGCGGCCGCCGGCAACGCCGCGTGCGAGGCACTCGCGCTCGGCGACCGCGCCGCCGTCCTCGCCGTGCTCCTCCGCGACCCTGCCCGCCGCGACGAGATCGAGCGCGACCTCCAGCGCGCCCTTGCGCTTCATCGCGCCTCCGGCCGCCGCTCCCAGGAGAGCACCGTCCTGTGCCACCTCGCCCTCTCCCGGCAGCACCGCGGCGACCTCGATGGCGTGGAAGAGCTCTTCCGCGACGCCATCGAGGCCTCCCGCGCGGCCGGCCACGCGCGCAACGAAGTCGCCGCCCACACGAACCTCGGCTCCTTCCTCCGCTCCATCGCCCGAACCGGGGATGCCGAGGTCGCCCTGCGCCAGGCCCTCGCCCTCGCGCGCCGCCGGGAGGACCCCGCCGGCGAGGGCATCGCCTTCACCGCCCTGGGCACGCTCCTCGCCGAGAGCGGCCGATCGGCGGAAGCGCTTCCCGCCTTCGACGCCGCGCTTCCTCTTCTCCGCCGCGCCGGCCACCGGACGTCCGAGGCGGCCGCGCTCCAGGCGCTCGGAAACCTGCAGCAGCTGCTCGGGAATGCCGACCGCGCCGCCGCCCTCAACGAGGCTGCGCTCGCGATCTTCCGCGAGCTCGGCATCCGCGCCGGCGAGGCCGCGCTGCTCGGAAACATCGCCGGCCTTCACTTCGGCGCCCGCCGTTATGCCGAAGCGGAGGCCGCATTCCGGGCTTCGCTGGCGTTGCACCGCTCCCTCGGCGACGGCGCTTCCGAGGGGATCCACCTCGGCAACTATGCGCGCCTGCTGGTCGAGACGGGGCGGCGGACGGAGGCGCGTGAAGCGTTCGGGAGGGCGCTGGAGCTGCTCCGCGCCGCCCGCAACGCGCGGCACGAGGGGCTGACGATGTGTGGTCTCGCGGGGCTGGAGATCGAGGAAGGCCGGATCGAGGATTCGAGGGAGGCGTGGCGGCGGGGCGCGCAGATCCTCCGCGACGCGGGCGACACCGAACTGCTCGAGCTGCTGCGCAAGGAGATGCGGGAAGCGTGCGCGAAGGCGGGGGTGGAGCCGTTCGAGGGAGGGGGAGATTGAGGGACACGACAGCAGGCATGAATCCGTGGAACCGCCACCCCTCCGGCGCGTCCAATCCGATGCTCGCCCGCCGTGTTCCCGGTCCTTCCACTCCTGGAGCTCCCATGAAGCTCGCCGCCTGCGCGATCGCCCTGGCGTTCCTGTGCGCTTCCCTGTCCCACGCGGGGAGGCCCTTCATCCACCAGCTCGCGGACGGGGACGTCGTCGTCGTGACCGTCGGCGAAGTCCTGACGAAAGACCCCACGAATGCCAACCCGCCCGTCGCGGAAATCGAGGTCACCGAGGTCCTGCGCGGCGACAAGGACGTCAAGCGCCCCAAGGCGATCTTCCGGCCGATGCCCCACAGCATCGACTGGGTCGGCGGCGGCGCGGAGAAGATGAGGGATGCGTGGGGGAAGAGGCCGCTGGAGGCGCCGAAGAAGGGAGATCGCCTCATCCTTGGCGGAAGTATGGGCGAGGACGGCGTGTTCGTCGTGTCCCCGGTCTGCGTGTTCCCCGCCGGCGACGACCAGCGCACCAGGGTGCTCGAGATGATCCAGGAGCAGGAGAAAGCCCTGGCGGAACTCGAGGCCCGGGCGAAGAAGGAGAAGCAGGACGAGGAGGCGCGCCGGGAAGCCTGGCGCAAGAAGGTGCTCGATGGCGCCGACCTCGACCGCCTCGTCGCCGGATCGTCGTTCATCGGCCTCGGGAAGATCAGCTCCCAGACGATCGGCGACCCGATGCTCCTCACATGGAACGTCGACGGCATCCTCAAGGGCCAGAAGACTCACCAATACAACGGCGACCTCTACTTCACCACCGCCCTCGTCTCCCGCGACCAGATGTTCGAGACCACCCGCGAAGAACGCTACTTCGTCTTCCTGAACGAGATCCCCAACGCCCGCGGCGCCGGCGGCCCGGACTACACCCTCGCGGACGAGACGACGGGCATCCTCCCGTGGTCCGAGGAGCTGGAGAAGAAGGTGCGGGAGAGGATCGGCAAGAAGTAGGAGCCGCCGAGATACGATGCCGGCGTGAGGACGATCTCCGCCGCGTGCGCGAGGGCAGGAGTGGCGAGTTTCGAGGAGTAGCCGAAGCGGCCCGGGGGGGGTCGGACGGCAAAAGATAGGTCACCGCCTCGTGCAGGCGCGATGAACCGCGATCATGGCCCGATCCATCGCGTCTCCGCCGCGCTTCGCCAACGGCTCCATCCGATCAAGAATCCGGCCGATCGATTTCCACATGGCGCGACCGCGGTCTTCCCAGGCATCGGTGAAGTGCATCGTGATCGCGTTCTGGCAGGCCTGAAGCGCGAGTCGAGGCTCCGACCGCTTGTCCAGGGCCTTTGCAAGCGCGATCCAGGTCGCGACGCGAATGCAGTTCCTTGAGTTCGTCAGGTGCTGCCGGACGCAGGCAGCAACCTCGTCCTCCGCGCCGAATCGGCGCAGGAAAGCAGGGAAGAACCGATCTGGATCTGTTTCGAAGTGCGACCGCTGGAAGACAAGATCCTTGAGGAGTTCCCGTTCGGGGCAGGCGCCCTTCGGATTCGCGTACAAACCCGCCCATGGCTTGCCGCCCTGAGCACGAAGCCGGGCTCGGCGCGCCTTCAACTGCTTCGACTCCTTCATCCGCTGGTCTGGCCAGCCGCGGAAGGCATCCGGATCCTGCGCGAAGCCCTTGAGATTGGCCGTGACCGGCCACGTCAGAGTCTCCTCGTGGCCGTGAGCAGCCAGGAACGGCGGGGCGCCGTCGCGAGGCACGTACAGCCCGAGCGAATCGCCGCACTTTCTACCCTCGTCTGCCAGATGCAGGAAGCGAAGCGGACAACCGGCATAGGTGTGACGAAGCGACGCGAACTCGCGGAAGATCGGCGTATCCCAGAACTCGTGATGGCGCGAGCGGTCGAAGAACGGGCGAAGGTCCTTTGGAAACGACCACCCGAGTTTCTCTTCCAGTCGTTTCCAGTCCCCGGGCGAAGGCGTGCCGGGCGGCCTCACGGCAGCCAGTGCCCTCGGGTCGCCGAGAATGCGGGTGGCGAGGTCCGATCGACCCCAGGAGTCGTGCGCGATAGCAAGCCGGCCGCTCGGAGCCCGCGCGATCTTGCGGATCTCATCGAAGAAGTCCCGCTCGGAAGCGTAAATGGTCCAGGACCCATCCTCTTCCGAGCGGATCTGCCTGACCTCCCGGGTGGCTTCCTGCGCCGCAATTCCCTGCCGCGCGTCGATCTTCCACACTTCGAAGGTGTCGCCCTTCCGGAGGGTCAGTCCGCCCGGGAAGCGGACCTGCAGGACTTCCTCCCCGGGGCGCGTGATCGGGATCAGTTCCCGCCACTTGTCCCGCGGCACCGCCTTCCATCGCCGGATTCGCTCGCGCGACCAGCCCCAGTTGCAGCCCTCATCGATCACGGCCGGCAGCATCGTGTTGTAGAACAGGTTGACGATGTGCGGCTCGACCCCATTCACGGACTCCGCCGCGGAGAGCTCAGGAGACAACGTCGGGCGTGGCGCGCGCTTCGGCACGGGGTCATCCTACTCCAGACCCGACGCTGGATTCTCTGCTTCTGCTCGCTGCACGCGGGCCACAATCAAGACCCGAAGGGAAGGTGAGCGCGCGGGCCATTGTCGAACAAGTCGTTCGGCAAGGGCACGTTCGCCTGGATGTTCCGTCGGGTCTCGATGTCCTCGCCCTCCTGGATTCGCCGTATGAGCAGATCTGCCTTTCCGATCGACAGCGTTGTGTCCCTGTGGCGATCAACCATGAAGTTCGAGATGTCTTCGAGTTTCCAGCCCTCCTCTGCCAGGACTTTCTCCTGCCACGCCTTGAATTCCGGCGTGCGCGCAGCCCGTCGAGTCGTGACCTGCCAGCAGGCAACTCCTTCCACCTGGACCTCCCTGACTCCCTCAAGGGGCAACTGCTCCAGGGGCGCCGCGTTGCCATATCCGCTGACGAAGAAGGCGGCGAAGTTGTGGGCCGTGCCCATGGACACTCCCGTGGCGGCCGCAACCGCCTCCTCCAGTCCACCGCTGCACGACCGCGTTGCCTCATCAAAGGCCATGCGACGAAACGCCCATATCAATACCAACCAAAATCAGCGCTCCGCCCAGAAGATAATGACTCTCGAGTTTCTCGCTCAGAAGCACGTATCCAAGCGCAATTGCGACCAGCAGTTGAGGAATGTCATGAGCGAAAGCGCAACTGCCGACACGCGCTTGAGTAAGTAGTACCAGCCAATGAATGCCGCTCCGGTTCCCAAAATAGCCAGATAAAAAAAGCGCTCCCAAGCTCGCGGCGTCAAACTCAAAGTTGAACGAGCGGAAATTCAAAAAACATCGGCGGTGCCAGAACAACCCCGAGCAAGGAATTTGCAGTATTGAAAGTTGCACGGGCGGGATATCGTTGAGATCGCGCTTGATCAAAACTGTCGCCCACGAACAAAAGATCAAACTCAGCAACGACGACAGCATTCCGAGGACCGGGCCGTCGAAACTCAGGTTCTTCGAAAACAACGCAAACGTTCCAATGAATCCGACCGCCATCCCTCTGGTGACATGCTTTGTTTAGCCGCTCATTCGGCAGCAGCAGCAATTCGTCG
>CAVPNQ010000058.1:0-41921 GCA_963706735.1 uncultured Planctomycetia bacterium | reverse complement strand
CTGGCCGCAGCTCTCGTGCTTGAAGAAGTCGGAAATGCGCGCGATGGCCGCGATCACATCGGTGGACTTGTCCATCACGATCATGCCGGCGGTGCCGAAACTCGACTTCACCGCGCGGGTGCCGTCGAAGTCCATAATGAGGTCCTGGCAGTCCGCCGCCGGGATCAGCGGACAGGACGCCCCGCCGGGAATGATTGCCAAAAGATTGTCCCAGCCGCCGCGGATGCCACCGCCGTGCTTCTCGATCAGTTCGCGGAATGGCGTGCCCATGGCGTCTTCGACGACGCAGGGCGTGTTCACATGGCCCGAAATGCCAAACAGCTTGGTGCCGACATTGTTGGCGCGGCCGATGCCGGCGAACCACGCCGCACCACGCCGCAGAATATCCGGCGCGACCGCGATCGACTCCACGTTGTTCACCGTGGTCGGACAACCATAGAGGCCGACGTTGGCCGGGAACGGCGGCTTCAGGCGCGGCTGGCCCTTCTTGCCCTCAAGGCTTTCGAGCAGCGCGGTTTCCTCGCCGCAGATATACGCGCCCGCGCCGTGGTGGACGTACATGTCGAACGGATAGCCGTGGACGTTGTCCTTGCCGATCAGCTTGGCCTCGTAGGCCTGGTCGACGGCGGCTTGCAGATGCTCGCGCTCGCGGATGAACTCACCGCGCACGTAGACGTAACAGACATGCGCGCCCATGGCGGCGCTGGCGATCAGGCAACCCTCCACCAGCACTTACCCGAGTTCTTCGAGCTTCTTCGAGGCGTCCTTGTAGTTGATGTCGATGTTCATGATCTTCTTGTACTCGCCCTTCGCGTCCTCGATCTTCCCCTGCGCCTTGTAGGAGTCCGCCAGGTAGTAGCGCAGCTGCATCTCCCAGTCCGGCGTCGGCGCCAGCGTCAGCGCATTCGTGAACTGCGTCGCCGCCAGGTCGAAGATCTTCTTGTGGTGGAAACAGCGCCCCAGGTACGTCATCGAGTCGATCTTGCGCTTCGGGTCCTTGATCGTCTGCTGGAACTCGCCCACCGCAGGGTCGATCATGCCCGCCGCGAAATACGCGCGCCCCAGCTCGTACTTGAGCGACATGTCCGTCGGGTGGTCCTTCACGCGCCTCTGGCACTCCTCCACCCAGAACTTCACGCGCTCCGTGTACGCCGCCTTGAACCCGGGATCGTTCGTGTCCCCGCCCGCCGCCTGCTTCGCCGCCGCCACCTTGATGTCGAGCTTCTCCAGCTTGATGTCGCCGATCTTGAACTTGATCGTGCCGTCCGCCGAATCCAGCGCCTTCGCACGCTCCAGCGTCGCAATCGCCCCGTCCAGGTCCTTCTTCTTCTTCTGCAGCTCCGCAACCTTCTTCAGCGTCTTCGCATGGATCGGATTGGTCGGGTCCGCCGCAACCTGCTGGTTCATCCGGTTGATTTCCTCGTCCACCTCCGCATCCGTCTTCATGCCGTGCTTTTCCTGCTCCATCCTCGAAGCGCCGTCCTTGTCCTTGATGTTGTCGCGGAAGGACTTGGCGTTCTCCATGTTGCTTTCCTTGATGGCGCCAAGGGCCATCAGGTTCTTGAGCCCGCTCGTGACTTCCCGGTCGCTGGGGTCAAGCTGCGAACACTTCGAGTAGTAGTCGATCGCCTTCTTCGTGTCGCCCTTCTTCTGCCACAGGTCGCCCAGCGACTTCATCGCGACCACGTTGTTCTGGTCGGACGCCAGCACGTGCTCGAACTCCGCGATCGCGCCGTCCACGTAGTTGCCGTCGCGAAGCGCCGCGCCGAGGGCGACGCGGACGCCGATGTGGATGGGGTCGCCGACCAGGTACTCCTGGGCGAGCTGGATGCGCTTGTCAGCGGGCTTCGTCATGCCGATCTGCGCCATCGTCTTGCCGCCGTACATCGAGGACGAAAGCTTGCCGGGGAATCCCGCAATCTGGCACTTCTGGATGCACGTCATGCGAAGAGCCTGACGGGCCTTCACGTGGTTGGGATCCATCAGGGCGATGGACTTGAAGATCTCGATCGCGTAATCCCAGTTCTTCTTGTTGAAGGCCTCGGAACCCTTCTCGAAGAGCTTGTCGACATCGGCCATGAGCGTCTACTCCTCCAGGAATTCTGCCGGGTGGCAAGCAGTGAATCGTACGCGGGTGGAAATCGGGAGTCAAGGAGAGCGCGGGCGGGCCGGGGGCCCGCCCGGGAACCGGCAAGTTCCAGACGGCGAACTCTCAAGGAAACGGCAAACCGTAAACGGAAAACCTCGATTTAACGCTCTCGCCTGGGGCTGGCGTTGCATACCGCGGGGGATGGTCGAAGGCGGATTCACGGGTAGAATGCGGGGATGAAGATCCTGAAATGGCCGCACCCGACGCTTTCGACGCCGGCGGAGCGGATCGAGGCGGTGGACGACTCGGTGCGCGCGACGGCCGAGGACATGCTGATGGCGATGGCGGAAGCGCGGGGGCTGGGGTTGGCGGGGCCGCAGGTCGGCTATGGCCGCCGGCTGATCTGCGTCAACATCACGCCCGGAAGTCCTGATGGAGAAAGAGTTTACATCAATCCTGAGATCGTCGGCCGCGAGGGCGAGGCCACCGCTTCCGAAGGATGCCTCTCCCTCCCCGGCGTCAACGGCAAGGTCACCCGCTCGGAGAAGGTCACCGTCAACGCCCTCGACCTCAAGGGCGAGGCCGTCACCGTCCACGCAGACGCACTTCTCGCCCGCGTCCTCCAGCATGAAATCGACCACCTCGACGGCGTCCTCATCATGCAGCACTTTTCCGCCCTCGACAAAGCGGCGAACGCGCGGTCGCTGCGGGCGCTCGAGAAGGCGGGCAAGACGGCCGCCGCCGGGCGCCGGTGACGATGAAGCGGCACATCGGGTTGCCTGAGGGCCGGTTCGCTTCGCTGCCTGCGCCCGTCGTGGCGTTCGGGGTGTTTGACGGCGTGCACCTCGGGCACCAGGCGGTCCTGGCGGAGGTCGTGGCCTGGGCGCGGCAGCTCGGGGGAACCGCGGTGGCGATGACGTTCGACCGGCATCCGCAGGTGGTCCTTCGCGGCGCGCCGGTGGCGACGATTACATCGATGGAGCACCGGCTGGTGCAGATCGAGCGGACGGGGGCCGACCTGGCTCTCGTCCTGCCGTTCACGACCGAGCTGGCGAAGCTCTCGCCGGAGGAGTTCCTCGATCGTTTCCTCGGGACGGAGCTTCGCGCGAAAGGGCTGATCCTCGGGTTCGACCAGCGCTTCGGTTTCCACGCCGCCGGCGACTACGCACGGGCCAGGGCGTGGGGTGAGAAGCACGGCGTCGAGGTGCGGCGCGGCCCCGAAGTCGTGCGTGCCGGGTCCAAGGTCAGCTCGAGCGCGATCCGGATGGCGATCGCGAGCGGCCGGCTGGACGACGCCGCGGCGATGCTCGGACGCGCGCCCTCGCTGATGGGCACCGTCGTCCACGGCGACGGTCGCGGCGGCAAGATCGGCGTCCCCACCGCGAACCTGGACCTGCACCACGAACTGCTCCCGCCCCGCGGTGTCTACCTCGCGTCGTGCCTCATCGACGGCCAGCCGCGCAAAGCCGTCGTCAACATCGGCCAGCGCCCCACCTTCGGCGCCGGCCGCGCCGACACCGTCGAAGCCCACGTCCTCGACTGGTCCGGCGACCTCTACGGCCGCGACCTCGAGGTCGTCCTCGTCCGCAAACTGCGCGACGAGCGGAAGTTCGACGGCGCGGAAGCGCTGGTCGCGCAGATCCGTGCCGACATCGCGGAAGCGAGGAAAGGATGAGCGTGTTCGACGAAGCGGCGATTGCGGCGCGACGGACTCGCGCCGCGCGGGCGTTCGAAGGAAGCGGCGCGACGGTGCTGATCGGCGCCGGCAGCCCGGTCGGCAAGCCGGGCGGGCTGGACCAGACGTACGCGTTCCTGCCGCACCCGCAGTACTTCTGGCTCACGGGGGCGCGCCGCTCCGGAGGCATCCTCGCGTGGGAACCGGGCGCGGGCTGGACGCATTTCGTGCGCCCGGTCACGGCCGACGAGCGCCTCTGGGAAGGGGACCCGGTCGCCCCCGCCGGCGAGGACGTTGCGAAACTCCCGGACTGGCTCAAGGCCCGGGCCGGCCGCAAGGTGGCCACCCTCGGCTCGCCGATCAAGGACGTGAAGGGCGACGAGGGCGCTTCGGCCGCGCTTCGCGACGCCCTCGACGCCGCACGGCGACCGAAGGATGCCGCGGAGCTTGCGATCCTCGCCCGCGCCGTGACGGCGACCGCCGCCGGTTACGCGAAGGCCCGCGCGATCCTCCGCCCCGGACTCACCGAACGCGAACTGCAGATCGAGCTCGAGGCCGCCATGTTCCACGCCGGCGCCGAGGAGACCGGATACGGCACCATCGTCGGCACCGGCCCGCACGCGGCGGTCCTGCATTTCGAGCCCGGCCCCCGCGCGATCGCCCCCGACGACGTCGTCCTGATCGACGCCGGCGGCGCCATCGCCGGCTACACCGCCGACGTCACGCGCACCTGGCCCGCCTCCGGCCGCTTCACCCCCGAACAGCAGGCGATCCGCGACACCGTCGCCGCCGCCCACGCCGAGGGGATCCGCCGCTGCCGCGCCGGCACCGAGTGGCACGACGTCCACCGCGCCGCCGCGACAACCGGATACGGCACCATCGTCGGCACCGGCCCGCACGCGGCGGTCCTGCATTTCGAGCCCGGCCCCCGCGCGATCGCCCCCGACGACGTCGTCCTGATCGACGCCGGCGGCGCCATCGCCGGCTACACCGCCGACGTCACGCGCACCTGGCCCGCCTCCGGCCGCTTCACCCCCGAACAGCAGGCGATCCGCGACACCGTCGCCGCCGCCCACGCCGAGGGGATCCGCCGCTGCCGCGCCGGCACCGAGTGGCACGACGTCCACCGCGCCGCCGCGACAGTGCTCGCTTCCGGCCTGCGCGACGCCGGAATCCTCCGCGGTTCGCCCGAAGGGCTCGCCGAGTCCGGCGCCATCGCGCTGTTCCTCCCGCACGGCATCGGCCACATGGTCGGCCTCGGCGTCCGTGACGTCGGCGGAAGGGCCCCCGGCCGGGAGGAGGGACGGTTCTGCTGCGGCGCGCGCGTCAGGGTGGACCTGCCGGTGGCGGAAGGGTTCCTGATGACGATCGAGCCCGGGATCTACTTCGTCCCGGCGATTCTCGACAACGCGGAGAAACGCGAGAAGTTCCGTGACGCGGTGGACTGGGAAGGGCTCGCGCGCTGGCGCAAGGTCGGCGGCGTGCGCATCGAGGACAACGTGCTCGTGACGGCCGGGGAACCGCGGGTGATTACGACCGAGATCCCGCAGTAGCCGTTCACTGTCCGCCTCCGATATCGCATCAATGGAGTGCCGTTTTCGGACACAGCGCTCTCACGCGGCCACGGTTGGCTCAAACATGCGTGAAGGAGAGCGTCGCTGGTTCATGGCAGCCGGGGCGCGCGGCAAGACCCGGCGGGTCGGGCGGAGTCGGCCCGCATGAAGGAAACTCAATTTCAGATCATTCCTGGGCCGACGCAGCCTGAACCGTCGGGTCTTGCCGCGCGCCCCTACTGGAACTTCCACCCGCCGTCTTCCTTCACCATCATGCTCGGCTGCGGGCTGTCCATGTACTGCCCTTCCACCGGATACGCCCAGTACACCTCCGCCCGGTCGCCGTCATTCCGGGTCTGCGTCCTCCTCATCAGCCCGGCGTTCAGGCCCTGGGGGTTCCACGGCTGGAACCCGCCCTTCACCTGCTCCTCGAAGGCCGCGCGCGACGACATCGCCTTGGTTGCGCGGCTGTTCATGTCCCACAGCTTGTCCATGTCCCCGGACTGGATGCAGGACTTGAACGCGTCGAAGAGCTGCTCGGGGCTCGAATAGACGGTCGGTCCCGCGGGCGCAGGCGTCCCGCCGCCGCCTCCACCGCCGCTTCCGCTCCCGCTCGAACCCGAGTCGCACCCTTTCCCCAGGACCGCGACGAGTATCGCGACGACGAGAATGACGAAGAGCAGTCCGCCGCCGCCGACAGCGGCGAGCACGACGAGCTTCTGGCGCTCGGCGGCGAGCACGACCTTCGCGCTGCGGAGCTTGCCCTCGAGTTCGCCCTTGAGCGCGGCGTCCTCGGGCCCGCAGAGAGCGAGAGCGCGATCCCAGGCCTCGACGGCTTCCTTCTTCCGGCCGGCGCCGGACGCCTGGTCGCCCTTGGCCGCAAACGCGGCGCGGTCCGCCTGCCGCTTCTGGCCCTCGGCGCGCCGCAATCCTTCGGTCGCCGCCGGGTCGCCCGGCCTCCATTTCAGCGCCTCCGTCCAGGCCGCAATCGCCGCGGCCGCGTCGGCCGCCTGCGCGGCCTTCTGCGCGGCGGCCGCATAACGGGCCTCGCCGACCTTCGCGCGGACGGCGTCCATCTTCGGCTTGAACGGTGAAGGGTCGGCCGCGAGCGCGGAAGCGCGTTCGAAGGCGGACATGGCCTCGTCCCATTTTCCCGAGGCGAACGCCTCGCCGGCCTCGCGGACGGCGCGGTCGCGCGCCTCGATCTTTTTATTTGCCTCCGCGACTGCTTCGCGCACGTGTGCCAGCCCCGCCGGGAGCTTCGCCCACGCCGCCACGGCCTTCTCGTACTCCTTCGCGTCGTACAGCGCCTGTCCCTTGCGGAACGCCTCGTCCTGCGCGTCCTTCGCGGCCTGCACCCGGTCGCGCTGGTCCTTCGCCTTCGCGCGCAGCCCGTCGAGTTCCTTCCCCTCAGCGGCCATCACGCCCGCCAGCTCGGCCAGCGCTTCCGCGAGCCGCCCTTCTTTCTCGAGCTTCGCCGCCGCCGCGAACCGCGCCTCCGCCTCCTCCTTCGATTTCGTCGCCCACTCGGAGACGTTCGTGCCGCAGGAGTCGCAGAACTTCGACTGCGCGCGCATCCCCTTCCGGCACTTCGGGCACGTCTCGATCAGCGTCTTCCCGCAGTTGAGGCAGAACTTCGCGTCGGCGCGGTTTTCGGACTTGCAGAAGGGACACGGCGACATCGAGGGCGCTTCGGCCGCGCGGGCTTCGGCCGTCGGCGGCGCGGCGTTCGCGAGGGGCGAGAGGGCCGCGGCCATCTCGGCGGCGCTGGTCCAGCGGGCCTTCGGGTCGGGCTTGAGCGCCTTCTGGATCACCGCGTCGAGGCGCGGATCGACCTGCGGGTTGACGCGGGAAGCGGGCTCGAAGGCGCCGAGCGGCAGCTGGCCGGTGAGCATCTCGTAGAGGACGACGCCGGCGGCGTAGAGGTCGGCGCGGGCGTCCACCCTTCCGGCGTCCACCCGCTGCTCGGGCGCCATGTAGTTCACCGTCCCCATCTGCGCGCCCGCCATGGTCAGGCCGATCGACGTCCCCTGCCCGCCCGCCAGGTGCGCGATCCCGAAGTCCATCACCTTTACCGCCCCGTCCAGCGTCAGCATGATGTTCCCGGGCTTGATGTCCCGGTGGATCACGCCCCGCTTGTGCGCGTACTCCAGCGCCGACAGCACCTGCGTCGCGATCCGCACGGCCTCCCCAGGCGCCGGCCGCGTCTTCGAGATCTGCGCCTGCAGGTCCGTCCCGTCGGCGTACTCCATCACGAAGTAGTACAGCTCGCCCTCGGAACCGCGGTCGATGATCCCGATGATGTTGGGGTGGCTGAGCGAAGCGAGCGCGCCGGCCTCGCGATTGAAGCGCGCCACGAACGCGGGGTTCGAGGCGAGGTGGCGCGGAAGCGCCTTGAGCGCGACCGGGCGGCTGAGCGAGAGCTGCGTCGCCTGGTAGACGACGGCCATCCCGCCGCGGCCGAGCAGGCGCTCGATGCGGTAACCGTTCACGACCTTTCCTGCGGGAAGGGCGTCGCCGCCTCCGGGCGGCGGTGCCACGGGCGCGTCCGCCATCGTCCGCATCGACGACAGGTCCACCTTCGATCCGCACCTCGGGCAGTCCGCCGCCAGCGCCCGGGGATCGGCAGGGAGCCCGACGCCGCTGCCGCACTTCGCGCAGGTCAGCATCAGCGCACGTCCTGGCGGCGCAGGATGAACGCCGTCGCCACGCAGAACAGGACCGTGAAGAAGCCGAGGATCACGAAGTCGCCGAAAATCCACGCGGCGTTCGCTTCCACTCCCGAGGGCACCATGAAGAACAGTTTCTCCTCGCCCGCCGAATCCGCAACGCTGAATCCGACGTTCTGCATCAGCCCGTCGTAGCCCCAGAAGGCGATCATGAACACGCCGAGGAACTTCGAGAAGCCGCTCAGCTCGGCGATGCCGCCCGAGAAGATGATCTGCATGATCATGACGACGATGACGACGCCGATCGCCTTCTCGGAGGAACTCACGAGGGCCGAGATCATCAGCCCGAGCGCGCTCGCGGCAATCGCCGCCGGGAGCAGCAGCATGTAGTGGAACACGAACGGTCCCTTGATCGTCTCGAACAGGCACACGACGGCGGCCAGCGCGAACGTCGAGACCACCAGGAACGCGGACTGGACGATCAGCTTGGACAGCAGGTAGGGCACGAGCTGGAGATTCACCATCCTCTCCCGCTTGTAGATCGCCTTCTCTTTCACGATCTCGCGGAACGAGTTGAAACACCCGCAGAACACCGCGGTGATCATCATGAACACGAGCAGCTGCTTGTGCTGGAAGCGGTTCGACGAATCGAACGGGAGCGTCATCAGGAAACCGATCAGCGGCCCCGGCACGAGCAGCGCCAGCAGCGACTTCGGGTCGCCGACCAGCGTCGCCCAGTAGCGCCGCAGCAGCGCGATCGTCTGGAGATGCGGCGCCGGCGCCTTCCGCTCCCGCGGCCGCGGCTGCGTCCCCGCCGACGCCGCCGACGCCTCCTGCCGCTCCACCACGTACTTCCGGTGCTGCGGTGTCTTCAGGTACCGCTCCGCCCATTCCTCGGGCTTCGCCGTCTCCAGCTTGTCGTAGATCTTCGTGATCTTCGGGATGTCGAAATAGGCCAGCGCTTCCTTCGGCGGCCCGTACCACGCCAGCCGCCCTTTCACGAGCACCACGATGAGGTCCAGCAGCTCGATGTTCTCCATCACGTGCGTCGTCAGCACCACCGTCCGCCCGCCCTTCGCGAGACCGCTGAAGAGCATCATGATCTTTTCCTCGGTGCCGGGGTCGAGGCCTGAAGTCGGCTCGTCGAGGAAGAGCAGCGGCGGTTTCGTGAGGAGCTCGACGCCGACGCTGACGCGCTTGCGCTGGCCGCCGGAGAGGGCGCTCACCCGGGTGTCCTTCCGCTCGTGAAGCTCGAGCGTCTTCAGCACCTCGTCCAGGAGCTTCTCGATCTCCTCTTCGCTCGTGTCGTCCGGCAGCCGCAGCTTCGCCGTGTAGTACAGCGCGTCGTGCACCGTCAGCTCGCGGTGGATGATGTCGTCCTGCGGGACGTAGCCGATGTTCGTCTTGAACGCGTTGAAGATCTGGTACAGGTCCTCGCCGTTCACGAGCACCTGCCCCGACGTCGCAGGGCGGAACCCGTTCAGCGTGTCCATGAACGTCGATTTCCCCGCGCCCGACGGTCCCAGCAGCCCCACGAACTCGTTCGGCCGGATCACCACCGACACGTCCTTCAGGATGTCCAGGCTCCCCGCCTTCTTCCCGATCGCCCGCGCCTCGAGCGTGATCTTCCCCGACCAGTCCTCCTGCGCGAGGTCCGACCCGTCGAACGTCAGCACGTATGGGCCGATCCGGATCCGGTCGCCCTTCGCCAGGGCCGCCGACTTCACCAGCCGCCCGTTCACGAACACGCCGTTCGGCGACCCGAGATCCTCCAGCGTCACCTTCCCGCCCGCCTTCACGATCGCCGCGTGCTTCCGCGAAATCACCGGCGACGCCAGCACCAGGTCGCACTCCGCCCCGCGCCCGATCACCACGCGGTCCTTCGAGATCGCGACTTTGGGAAGCGGCCCGCCCGCGACGGCTGCCGGCGCGTCCACGACGCTGACCTTCACTTTCCGCGCCGTGTCCCCGGTGTCCGTGAAGCGAACCGCAAACTCGATCTTCATGTCCCCTGCGTCGATCCGGTCGCCGGGCGCGAGCTTCGCTTCCACCGCACGCTGCCCGTTCACGAGCGTCCCGGAAGAACTCCCGAGGTCCTTCACCCACCACGACTCCCCGCGCTTCTCGATCGCGAGATGCCGCCGCGACAGTTTGAGGTCGTTCACCGCCAGCGTGTTCTCCGGGGCGCGACCGAGCGTGAATTCCCCGGACAGCGCAATCTCCTCCTTCTTGCCGCCGCCGTGAGTCACCTGCAGCAGCACCAGCGCCTTCCGGTCGTCCTGCGAAACAAGCGTGCGCTCGAAGTCGCTTCCGGAATCCCACACATGCGCGCACCCCGGGCAGGCCGGCTTCGCGGAAGCCGTCCCCTCGAACGCCCGCCCGCACTTGGGACACACGAGTGTCATCGCGGCGGAAAACTAACCGCCGCAGGACCCGCGCGGTAGGTATTTCCCGCGGAAAACGTACCGCCCGGAAATTCTTACCGGGTAGACCTGACACTCCCTCCCCTTCGCACCCTGAACCCGCGGGCACGAGGCTTGCTCCCCTGCCTCCCCATGCCCCCGGCCGCCCGCACCTCCTCAAACATCGTTCGGGTGGCGGCCGCAACCGTGGTCGTCGCCGGGCTCTCGTTCGCCTCTCCCCTCCTCGTCCCGATCGCCCTCGCGATCCTCATCAGCTTCGCCGTCGCTCCCCTCGCGTCGCTCCTCGAACGCTGGCACTTCGGGCGAGTCGGCTCCGTCCTGGCCGTCGTCGTCCTCGGCGTCTCCCTCGCGGCCGGAACCGTCCTCCTCCTCGTCGGGCAGGCCGCCGACCTCGTCACCCGGCTGCCGGAATACCGCGGCAATCTCTCGAAGAAGTTCGAAGTGATCCGAAAGCTGGATCGCAAGTGGCAGGACGCAACCGGCGAGCTCGCGCGGGCCAGCGATGACCCCGCGACAACGGCAAAGCCCGGGGACCCTCCCGCTCATCCGAAGGCAGTCCCCCCGTCACCCGCCCCCCTTCCTGTGGTGCGTGACCTGAATCCCTTGCGTGAAGGCGCCGGCCGTTCGATCGAGTTCCTCCTTTCCGCAGGCGGTGTCGTCGTCCTCGTGGGCTTCATCCTCCTTCAACGCCAGGACCTGCACGCCCGCGCTCTCCGTGTCGCCGGCGGCGGCCGCTTCGGCGTCACCTCACAGGCCCTGAATGAAACCGCCGACAAGGTCAGCCGATACCTCTTCGCCGAACTCGCACTCAACTCCCTCTACGGAACCGTCATCACCATCGGACTCTTCTTCCTCGGTATCCCCAACCCCTTCATCTGGGGCCTCCTCTGCGGCCTCCTCCGCTTCGCCCCCTACGTCGGCCCCATCCTCGCCGCCACCATGCCCATCGGCCTCTCGCTCGCCGTCTCGCCGGACTGGACCCTCCCCCTGGCCACCGTCGGCTTCTTCGTCGGCGTCGAACTCCTCGCCAACAACGTCATCGAACCCCTCGTCTACGGCCGCAACACCGGCCTCTCCGCCGTCGCCATCCTCGCCGCCGCCGCCTTCTGGACCTGGCTCTGGGGCCCCGCAGGCCTCATCCTCGCCACCCCTCTCACCGTCTGCGTCTTCGTCTTCGCCAAACACTTCCCCCAACTGAACTTCCTCCACGTCCTCATGGCGCAGGAGGTCGACCGGTCCCTCGCAACCCGGCTCTACCCACGGCTTCTCGCCTCGGACCACGACGCCGCCTGGGAAGCGGTGTCCGAGGAGCGCACCCGCTCCGGCCTCGCGGAGGCCCTTGACGCCTCGCTGGTCCCCGTTCTGGAACTGGTCAAGCGGAACCGGCGCGAAGGTGACCTGGACCAGGACGAATCGCTGCGCATCATTCGCGACATCGAGGAACTCGTGGAAGAGGTCTCCGACGAGGCAAAGGCTGCCGCGAAGGATCCGGTCGTACCCGTGGGGGACATCCTCTGCGTCCCGGTGAAGGACGAGGCCGACGCGGCCTGTTGCCACATGCTGATCCGGGTGCTGGAACTGGCGGGGATCAGCGCACGATCCGGCTTGCCGGAGGCGGTCACGGCGCACGCCGAGAACCTCCCGAGTCCCTCGGCCATCTGCGTGGTGGATGTGCGTCCCTCCTCTCCCCGCCGCTTGCAGCACCTGGCCGGCCGCATTCGCGCGCGCTTCGCAGACGTTCCCATCATCTCCGTACGGCTCCCCGCGGACCGGACCGCCGCCACGCCCCCCGCTCCCGGCTCGCCCCTGCTTCACTCGGCCTCGACCCTTGAGGAATGCCGCGAAGTCGTGAAACGGCTGATGTCGCCGGGAACGGCACCGGTTGCGCCGGCCACAGCGGAGGCCGCCTTGCCGGTTCCCGGGTAACCCATGCCTCCCGAAACACCGCTGCCGCCCGTCCCTCTCTCGCGCCGCCGCCTGTTGCGCCGCGTGCTCCTCTTCGGGGTGCTGCCGCTTCTCGCACTTTTCGCGCTGGTCACCTGGGGAATCCTGCCCTGGGCCGTGCGACGACACCTCTCGACCTGGTTCGCCGATCGTTCCTATGCGCATCTCAACATCCGGTGGGCCAGCGTCGGGCTGCACGAGATCCGCCTCTACGGCGTTTCCCTCGCGGACCGTCCCGGCCACGTCTACGGCACCGCCGACCTGGTCGTCGTCCGCCTCGACCGCCCCATCTTCGGCTTCGGGAAACCCGCCATCGAGTCCCTTCGCGTCGTCCGCCCGGATGTCACCGTCACCCTCGATCCCGACGGGCACTTCGACATCCAGAAGATCCTCAGGCGACCGCCGGAAGCGCCGCCACGGTCCGCGAAGCCGATCCGCCTCCCGCCGGCCATCGATGTCGAGGACGGCACGCTCCGCTTCAACACGTCCTTCCTCAAAGCCACCTTCGGCCCGATCAAAGCTCCCATCCGCATCCTTCCGGACCGGTACGAATGGACGGTCGTGGAGGCTCCCGCGCTGGGAGGCCGCGCGTCGCTCTCGGGCTTCATCGGGCGCGAGGGAGAGAAGGACTGGTCGGTCCAGATCAACGTGGCGGAAGCCAGCGTCCGCGAGATGTCGCGCGGGACCGCGCTCGAGTCGAAGCGGCTCGAGGGACGGCTTGACGGATTCCTGTCGCTCGTGCGAGGCGGCCCGGGGCAGGGGGCGATCGGCGCGGGGTGGATTGACGTCGAGCAGGGGAAGCTCCTGGAACTCCCCGTGCTGCTCTCCGTGTTCAACGTCCTGCGCCTCAGTCTCCCCGGCGATTCCGTCGTCAGCGCCTGCCGCACCGACTTCCGCGTCCTGAAGGACCAGCTGCACTTCGACCGGTTCTACGTCCTGACCGAGGGAATCTGCCTGTTCGGCGACGGTGACTTGTTCCTCGCGAGCCACGAGGTGGACTTCCAGTTCATCCCGCGACTTGTGGGCGAACTCCCGCTCGGCGTCGAAACCGTGCGCGAAGCCATCAACCCGGCGACCGATTTCATCTCGGAGAATCTCCTGGTCGCCGTTGTCGTGAAAGGAACGTGGACCGAGCCGGTCACGCTGCCCCTTCCTGTACCGGTGGCCACGAAGCCGTTTGCCGATCTGCTGGACTGGATGCTGGGAGAAACGAAGGGCAAGAAGTGACGCGGCGGCAGGCTGGAAGCCGCTGGAACCGGAGTTCACAGGACAGCCAAGGGAGGGATTCATGACCGAGGAACCGAAAGAAGGAAAAGCGGACTCGTGCAATCCGGAGGACGTTTGCTGCCGGGCGTGCGCGCTGCTCACGGACTGGAAGAACTGGGCGCGCGAGAATCTCAAGCAGGTCGAGACGTTCACGAAGGAGAAGCCCGTGGCGAGCCTGTCGATTTCGTTCGTGATCGGCTTCTTCGTGGCCTCTTGGCTCAGGAGGAAATGATGAGTTCCCAATTCGAGAGCCTTATGGACCGCACCCTCAAGTTCGCCCAGGGACTCTGCGGCGACATCCTGGGGGGGGCGGTGGAAAGGGCGAGGCGGGCGCTGGTGAAGAATGCCGTGTCGCTGGCATTCGGCATGGCCGGCGTCGTGATCGCGCTGGTCTTCGGCGCCATCGGATTCAACCGCTGGCTCGAGACGATCGTCGATGCAGGACACCTCTGGGTGCCCCCGGTGATCGTCGCGCTCGTCAGCGGCGTGATCGGCATCGCAGCGCTTCGCTCGGCAAGGGGCGGCGGACAGTCTTAACTTCCCCCGTGAAACCCGGCAGGATGCGCTGAGACCGCGAGCAAAACCCGACCGAGGACGTGCGGCGCGGGTCCGGTCGGCGCGCACCACAAGCCTCGGCATGACTCAAACCCTTTATTGCGCGCCGGTTGGACCCGTGCCGCGCGCCGCAGGGAGGATTTTGGTCGCGGTCTCAGCGCATCCGTTCCAGCCGCATCTCCGCTTCGCCATCCGTCAGGATCATCACCCCGCCATCCCAGGCGACCGTCCAGCTCCGGGTGCGCCCGTCGGTAAACGTCACCGCGAGATTGCCCTTCTCGCTCTTCCAGGTCCCGTCCATGGCGGCGAAGCGCCTCTTTCCTTCGGCTTCCACGAGCATCGCACCACTCAGCACACCGCTGGAGTCGAAGATCATCTCGACCTGGCGCACGCTGGAAGCGCCGGGTCCCGTGACGGTTTTCGAGATCCAGCAGCCCGCGATCTCCTGGCCGGACGGCCCTGGTTTCGGGGCGTCCGGAGACACGACGGGCGTTCCGCCGGCCTCGCCGGTCCCGGCCGGCGGGGGTGCAACGATCTCGGGAGGAGGATTTGGCGCGAAGATGGAGCACCCGCCCAGGAGCACGGCCGCCGTGAGTGATGTCAGGTTCCGCTTCACTTCTTCACCTCTCTCACAGGTTCGGCCCAGAGTTCGAACCAGATCCGGATCTCATCGGCGACCTTGATGACTCCCATCTTCACGGGGGGCTCGATGCCGAAATCCGTCATCTTCACCTTGATCTCGCCCGATGCGAAGGCGTAGCCATCGAGGCGAAGCTTGAACGAGCACGGGATCGTTAATTCCTTCTTCACGCCGTGGAATTCCATCGAGCCGGTCATGTCCGCGGTGTCGCCGCCGGTCTGCTTGACCGAGGCGATCTCGAACTTCATCACCGGGTACTTCGCAGTCTCGAGATGCTTCTCGCGCAACTCCTTGTCGCGTTCGTCGTCCCCCGTGTCCAGGGTATTGGGATCCGCAGTGACCGTTCCCTGCACTGTTTCGATCGGGCGGTTCGGCTTGTAGGTCAGCTCACCCGAGAGGGCCTTGGTCCAGCCCGTGAAGTCGAGTACCGAGGACTTCGCGTCAAAACCGGCGACGCAGCGACCCTCCATCAGCCGGAGCCGCACGCTGCCTGCATGCGCACCCGTGTCGGCCGCGACAGCCGCTTCGCCGACGGGAACGCCGAAGAAGTCCAGGACGGCGGCCGACTTGCCGGCGGCGCCCCCGGGCGCCTTCGCGGCGATCACCTCCGGCGGTATCGAGTCGCCGGCAACGGTTGAATTCACCGTGACGGGGTCAGGAACCGTGCTCGTCGAAACATCCGGCTGTGCGGGCGTTTCGCTCACGGCGGGCTTCCGATCCCCGTCGTCTTCCTCACGGGCCAGCACCGGCGGAGCCGAAGTACGGCTTTCCGGAGGCCCTCCCCCTTGCGCATGAGTCCCGGCCGGAGGATGGAGCTTCTTGTACGCCACGATCCCTCCCGTGGCTCCGGCGACGGCCCCAAGGCCGAGGAACAGGAATGCCCGCAGAACACTGCCGGAATGAAACGTCATGAAATCCTCCCCTGCATCGCCCCGCTTCGAGAATCGCTGCGGGTAAGAGGAAGAGATCGCAACGCGCGTGCCGTGTCATCAGCGAACGGGCCCGGTCCGGGCAAGACACCTTCTTACCCCGCCGGACAGTCTTACCGCGTAGACCTGACCTCTCCGGTCAGAACATCCCCGCCGCGCCAGTTGAATCGCGCGACGGGGAGTTCGGACGCGCGCAACGCGTCCCCAGGTTGCCTGCGGACGCGACCTGGCTTACGTCTTCATCACACGCGCGCCGGCCGGGCGGTTCCGGACCTTGCCCTTGCCTCCGGGCGACTTCGCGGCCCTCTTCTTGGCTGCCGTCATCCGTCCACCACGTGATTTTTTGGCCATGGCTGTTCTCCTGAAGCGTTTGCCAGCGGACTGCCGGCAAGATCCTCGAGCACAGTGCATACGGCGTGCCCGGCGGAAGCGGCCGAGGGGGAATCGACCGCTTCCGCTTTGTGCGGGGCTACCGGCTGCTCGTGGAACGGGCAAGCGCAATCGCCATTCGAAGGACCAGTACGCTTGGCTTCTCCGGATCCAAAGCGGCGGCCTCACGCAAATGTGCCGTGGCGCGGACAATCGACGATCGCGCCAGCCAGGTATGTCCGAGTTCGAGGTGGACTGCGACCAGGTCGTCGCGAAGGACCTGCTTCAGCCGCCCGACCTCCGTGACGAGCGATTCCTGCAGCCCTGGTGAGAGCGTGGCGGGAATGGCGAAACGGTCGAGCAGTTTCCAGCCACGTTCGAAGAGGGCCTGGGATTCGTCGAACCGGCCCATGGAGTCGCCGGGGCGCTCGAGCAATCCACGTCCGACGCGCAGGGAACCTTCACCACGTTCCGTGAGTTCTTGAACGGCCTGAAGGTCCACCTGGCTTTCCTGGATTTTCCGTCGCGCCACGATCACGGTGGAGGCCCTGGCCTCTTCGCGATCGATGTCGCTGTTGATTTCCTTGAGCAGGGTTGCGGCTTCTTCAGTCGCCACGCAACCGCCGTACTCGGTCAGGATGGTCCTGAGGTACCGGCGAGCGCGATCGAGCTCACCTGCCGCCAGGTACTCCTTTGCCCGGCCGAGCCTTTCCTTGGCGCATTCCTGCCGGGCGGCCTCCACATCGACGCCGATCTCCCGGGCGCGCCCGGGGGCGAGCGCAACCGCATTGCGTAGCGACCAGACCTGGTCGACAAACAGTCGGAGGGTCTTCGCCGAATTCGCCAGGCTTATCCAGTCCTCGGCGGTTTTCGGATCGATCCTCTCGACCATCAGGCCGAAGAGATCTGCCGGGACGATGGCGCTATGGGCCACCGAGCCCCGGGAGCCCGGGACGCCTGCGAACTCCACAACGACCAAGGCGTCCGTGAATTCGATTACCTTCACTTCGATCTCGATCCCGGAGTTGAGATGAAGCATGCGGGGAGCTTCCTCCGGCTCTCGCGCGGGGTCCTCGGCGATGCCCGGGAGCGACGAGAGCAGTAGAAGGATGGGGGCGGCTGTCAGGCACCTGCGAATAGCCATGATGGTCTCCAGTGCAAGGGAGTTGGGGGTGTGAGAGAGAGCCGGACGGCGGACCGTCCGGCCGGGAGAGCGGTGCCGAGGCGGATGACCCGACTCGGCACCGCGAGAACTCATTCTTCCTCCCGACGCTGCTACTTCGGGTCCTTGGGCGACTTCTTGCGTTCGTGATCCTTCTGTCGCTCGAGTTCTCTCTGTCGCTCGAGTTCCTTTTCGCGTTCGAGCTGCTGTTCCCGTTCAAGCTGCTTCTGGCGCTCCAGGTCCTTTTCCCGCTCGACGTCCTTCGGGTTCTTCGGATCCTTCTCGCGCTCGACGTCCTTCGGGCTCTTCGGATCCTTCTCGCGCTCGACGTCCTTCGGGTTCTTCGGGTCCTTTTCCCGCTCGGCGTCCTTCGGGTTCTTCGGGTCCTTTTCCCGCTCGACGTCCTTCGGGCTCTTCGGGTCCTTTTCCCGCTCGACGTCCTTCGGGCTCTTCGGGTCCTTCTCACGCTCAACGTCCCTCGGATTCTTCGGGTCCTTCTCACGCTCGACGTCCCTCGGATTCTTCGGGTCCTTCTCGCGCTCGACGTCCCTCGGATTCTTCGGGTCCTTCTCACGCTCAACGTCCCTCGGATTCTTCGGGTCCTTCTCACGCCCCTTCCCTTCTACCTGTCGGACCTCTTCCACCCGCTGGCCGTGCTTGCCCTCGAACTCCTTCTCGCGCACCACAGCCTTCTGGCGCCGGTCCTGGCGGAGATTCTGTTTTTCCTTCTCCGGCATCGTCCATGGCCGCGGAGCCTTGACCGTGACGGCATTGCCCTGGACGTTCCGGCCCCCCGACCCGAGCGACTCGCGGGAGCGGAGAATCGCCCGGTGCGGCGCTGAAGGTTGCTCGCGGATGCGTTCGACGACCTGCTCCGGACGCACACCCTGGTACTCGACGCCGATCTTCAAGGAAACCAGCGCGCGGAACTCCACGTTCGTGAAGCGCGCCCTCTCCATGCCGTGCTCGCGGTACAGCCGGTACGGGCGATCGAAGTGTCCATCCGGGTGGTACGAGCCGGGCAGGTTCACGAAGAAGATCGACCGGTCAACGCGATAAGTGACGATCAACCGGTCGTAGTCCCGGCCGCAATCGTAGTAGTAGGAACGGATCACGATGTCGATCGGGCGGTGCGTGTGGCGGGCGACATGGAAGAGAAAGAACAGGTCGCAGTCGTCCAGGAGGTAGTAGCGCCGGTAGTACGGGATGAAGGTGATCTCCTCGTCGCTGCACTCGTAGTACTCGCGATACACGACGTAGCTCACATCGTCCTCTTCAACGTCCACGACGACCTCGATCGCCGGCGCGGGGTGGCGTTCTTCGACGACCACGTGACGCTCGGGAGTCGACTCCGTCACGTGGACAGTTCCCTGGTTGCATCCGGCGAGCAGAAGAAGCAGAGGAGCGGATCGGAAGTAGTTCCTGTAACGACGCATGGGGCACCTCCAGCTGAAGAGAGAGCCCGGGCGCATGACCCGGGCGAGTTTTTTGGGACCGGGATCCACGTGAGCAAACCCCGAGCCGCCCGCGCGCCGGTCGGACCCGCGCCGCGCGCCGGCAGGGAGGTTTCTGTTCACGTTCTCAGCGGGCTTCGCGTGCCGATGCCGGGCCGGAAGCAGGGCGAAGTTACACGGGCGTTCTTTCCGGTTGCTCGGCGAATCCCGAGGCTCTTCCCCGCCGGACCGGGGAGACAGGAGCGCGGCACGGGCCTTGCGAACCGGACTCGATGCCGAAGCCTCAGAAATCCATCGAACTCAATTCCGGAAGGGGAGCAACCTCATGCGCAGAACGATCATCGTCGTCATGGCCCTGCTGGCCGTCGTCGGCTGTAACCGCCGTCGCCATCATAGTGGCGGGGGAGGAGGCTCAGATGACGCATTGCCGACAGTGACATCCACCGTTCCGGCCTCGGGCGCCACGGGCGTGCTGGTGTCCAGTACGGTCGTTGCGAATTTCAGCGAGGCGATGGACGCCCCGACCGTCTCCGCGGCGTCCTTCACGTTGACGGGGCCCGGATCCACTCCCGTCGCCGGTTCCGTCCTGTACGACGTGGCCACCGAATCCGCCCGGTTCACGCCTTCGGCCCTCCTCGCGCCTGCCACCGTTCATACGGCCAGGATCTCGACGGCGGTCACGGACGAGAACGGCAACGCGATGGCCGTTGACTACGTGTGGACGTTCACCACGACGGCGGACGACATCCAGCCCATCGTCATTTCGACCGTCCCCGCTTCCGGGGACACGAACGTGGCCACCAACAGGAAGATCGTCGCGTACTTCAACGAGGCGATGACCGCTTCCACGATCACCTCGGCCTCGGTCCTGGTGACCGGCCCCGGCACCGCGGTCGTGGCGGGAACCGTCTCCTACGACTCGACGAACCAGAGCGTGACCTTTGATCCCGATGTTGCCCTCGCCACGGGCACGACCTACACGGTGCGGATCACTGTTGCCGTCAAGGATGCAGCCGGCAACCCCATGTCGGCCGACTACGTCTGGTCCTTCACGACCGGCCTTGCGACCGACAGCACACCGCCCACGGTGACGTCCACCAATCCCGCTTCCGGCGCCACCGGCGTACCCATCAACGCGACCGTCACGGCGTTCTTCAGTGAACCGATGGACGCCTCGACGCTGACGACGACCACGTTCACGTTCACGCTGAACATGGGCATCACCCCCATTTCAGGCACCGTGACCTGCCCCTCTCCCGGTTCGTTCGCGACCTTCACCCCGGACGTCGATCTTGCCATCAGCACGACGTACGACGCCACGGTGACGATCGGGGTCACGGACCTTGCCGGAAATGCACTGGTCGTTGCTTACACCTGGAGCTTCACGACGGGCCTCACGGCACAGGTCGGGCCGTCGCCGCTCGTTCTCGGGGCCGCCGACCCCTTCGCCGTCCTCGCAGGCGCTTCCGTCACCAGCACCGGCCCGACCGTCATCACCGGCAACGTCGGCCTGAGTCCCGGCAGTTCGGTCGGCGGGCTCGCCGTCTTCCCGCTCACGGGCCCCGGGACCGTCATCGGCACGATTGAAGTCGCCAATCCGGTCGCAGCTGCGGCCAAGCTCGCCCTGACCTCCGCTTACCTTGACGCCGCTTCTCGCTCCGTGGATTCCATCAGCTGCCCCGGGAACCTGGGCGGCCTGACGCTGGCTCCCGGTCTCTACACCAGCTCGACCTCCGTCATGATCTCCGGCACCGGCCCCCTCGGGATCCTCACCCTCGACGCGGGCGGTGACCCCACCGCAGTCTGGATCTTCCAGATCGGTTCCACCCTCACCACCGATCCCGCCACGTCCATCGTCCTGGCCGGCG
Organism: uncultured Planctomycetia bacterium; assembly: GCA_963706735.1. Lineage (GTDB taxonomy): Bacteria > Planctomycetota > MHYJ01 > WSZJ01 > WSZJ01 > WSZJ01. The sequence continues at coordinate 21,325 of CAVPNQ010000058.1, read as the reverse complement.
GCGCCCTGCCGAACAACATCTACTGGCAGGTCGGCACCTCAGCCACCCTGGGCACAACGTCCATCTTCAAGGGCAATATCCTGGCGGAAGCCTCCATCACGCTGAACACCGGCGCCACCCTGGACGGCAGGGCTCTGACGCAGACCGCTTCGGTGACCATGGACGCCGCCACCATCACCAAGCCGTAGGCCGGACACTCTTCACCCGGGAAACCCTCATCCGCCGCACGGTGGATGGGGGTTTCTCTTTTTGTGGGTCGCCCTCCCAGGTGGCGCCGCCGGGGTTGAGGCCGATTCGGAAACGCCTTCACAGTCACGCTTACCGGGTCGCTGCTGAATCGTCCCGTACAGGCCTTCCGGGGCCGATTCGGCGCCAAATCCAGCGGTACGGGCCTTGCGAGTGCATGGAGACCGGAAAGTCATAAGAACCCACTGAACTCGATGTCACAAAGAGAAGAGAGGTGTCGGATGCGAAGAATCACGATCATCATGATTGCACTTCTGGCCGTCGTCGGTTGTCACCGCAAGAATCACCACGGAGACGCCGAGTACGGAAACGGCAACGGTTCGGGGTCGCCGCCGCCCGTGGCCACACCGGACACAACCCGGCCCACTGTCAGTTCCACAGTCCCCGCCGACGGCGCCACAGGCGTGGTCGTCGGCATCACCCTGACCGCGACCTTCAGCGAACCGATGAACGGCGCGACGGTCAGCGCGACATCCTTCACGCTGAGCGACGCCGCGATGCTCCCCGTGACGGGGACCGTCTCGTACGACGTGGCATCGCGCACGGCGAGTTTCCTGCCTCTCGCCCCGCTCCTCAACAACACGCTCTACACGGCGCGGATCACGACGGCAGTCACGGACGTCGCCGGCAACGCAATGGCCGCCGACTACGTCTGGACGTTCACGACGGAACTCGACACCACGCCTCCCACGGTGACTTCGACGATTCCGGCTGACCTCGCCACCGGGGTGCTCACCTACAGCGCCATCACCGCGACATTCAGCGAAGCGATGCTCGCTTCGACGATCGACTCGCCCGCGACTTCGTTCACGGTCATGGACGCCGCCCTGGTTTCCGTGGCGGGCACGGTTTCCTACGACGCGGTCACCTTCATTGCTACCTTCCAGCCGTCCGCCGACCTGGCGATCAGCACCGTGTACACCGCCACGATCACGGTCGCGGTCACGGACCTCGCGGGCAACGCGATGCTGGTTTCAAAGGTGTGGTCGTTCACAACGTCGGCAGACGGTGTTCGGCCCACGATCGAGTGCACGGTCCCGGACAACGACGCGGTGATCTGGCCGCTGTCCTATCCGCCCCCCTCCAACGTGGCGACAAACCGGCGCATCGCCGCCTGTTTCAGCGAAGCGATGCTCGGTTCGACCATCAACGACATGTCTTTCCTGCTGGCGAGCGGCCCCCTCCTGATTCCTGTTTCGGGGACCGTCTCCTACGACGCCGTAAACCAGGTCGCGTACTTCCTGCCTGATGCCCCGCTCGTCCCCTTCACGGTGTATACCGCCACGATCGTGTCCACTGTGACCGACCTCGCGGGCAACGAAATGCTCGTCGATTACGTCTGGACGTTTACGACGGGAGCATCCGCGGACGCCATCGCGCCCACGGTGGAATGCACAATTCCGGACGCGGGCGAGACCGGTGTCGCCACCAACCGGAAAATCGTCGCGTACTTCAGCGAACCGATGGATTCCCTGACGATCGACGGCACGTCCTTCCTGGTGACCGACGCCCTGCTCGTTCCCGTGGCCGGAACGGTCACGTACGACGTGACGAACCATGTCGCCAGTTTCCGTCCCACGGTCCCGTTCGCCGTCCTCACCACGTTTACGGCCACGATTACGACCTCCGTGGAAGACCTCGCCGGCGTCCCGATGGCGCTTTCCTATGTGTGGAGCTTCACGACGGGCGCACTCACGGACGTCGTTCTTCCCAGCGTCACGGCCACGATCCCCATCACCGCGGCCACGGGCGTCCCCATCAACACCAGGGTCACCGCGCTCTTTGATGAGCCGATGGACTCGGAGTCATTCACCACGAGCACGTTCACTTTCACGCTTCAGGCCGGGGCGACCTCGGTCCCCGGCACGGTCGTTCTCCCGTGTCGTGGAACGTCGGCAACTTTCATCCCCGCCGGCGACCTTCTGCCCGCCACTTTGTACACGGCAACCGTGACAACGGGCGTGAAGGACCTCGCGGGAAACTCGATCCTCGTCAACTACGTCTGGACGTTCACGACGGGTGCGGCGGCAAGAACCGGGCAACTGCCCGTCGTCCTTGCGGAGGCCGATCCCTTCGCCATCCTCGCCGGCTCCACGATCACCAACACGGGCCCGACCGTCGTCAACGGTGATGTCGGGTTGGACCCGAGCTCCGCGATCGTCGGGCTTTCGGAAGCGCCCCTGGCCACGCCCGGCACGGTGAACGGGACGATTTACGGTCCCGGCCCGATCGCCGCCGCGGCCAAGCTCGCGCTGAGCGACGCATACATCGACGCCGCCGGAAGGTCCGTCGATTCCATCAGTTGCCCCAGCGACCTGGGCGGGCTGACGCTCGCTCCCGGCCTCTACACGACCGCGATTTCCGCCCAGATTGTGGGAATCGGGCCGCTCGGGATTCTTACCCTCGACGCCCAGGGCGACGAGAACGCGGTCTGGATCTTCCAGATCGGGACGACGCTCAAGTCGGATCCCGCCACTTCGATCGTTCTCAGCGGCGGCGCCCAGGCGAAGAATGTCTTCTGGCAGGTCGGAAGTTCTGCGACGTTCGACACGACGTCCGTCTGGAAAGGAACCGTCATGGCGGAGGCGTCCGTCAGCCTCCTGACCGGCGCCGTCCTGGACGGCCGGGCGCTCTGCAACAGCGCCGCTGTGACCCTCGACAGCAATACGGTCACCAGACCCTAGTGCAGGCAGCGCATTTCGCGAATCCCCCATCCGCCTCCGGTGGATGGGGGATTCCTTTTTATTCCTGCGCCAGCAGGGGAGGCCGTGAGGCCCCTCCGACGTGCTCCCTCCCTGATCTTCTCGGTCACATTTACGCGAGCGGTCACCAATTCGCGTGAACGTGCCTCGCCGGCCGGATTCGCGCGCGGTGACGCGCGGTACGACTCTTGCACTGGAGTCTCAACGGAACCAACGCCCGGCACCCTTGACGGAAAACCTGCGATCCACGGACTTCCCCGCCCGACCGCCACGAACCCGCGCGAACGCCGTCGACTCTTCGGAGATCGTCACACCGTGACACAAGTCCTGCCGTCGCCGGAAGACCTCGAGCGCCTCGAAGCAGGCACTGTGGAGGTCATCGCCGAGGTCCGGCGCGAAGAGGCCCTGCTGAAAACAGGCGCCCTTCAGAGCGCGATTTTCAACAGCGCCAATTTCTCGAGCATCGCGACGGATGCGAAGGGCGTCATCCAGATCTTCAACGTCGGCGCGGAACGCATGCTGGGCTATGCAGCCGCCGACGTGATGAACAAGATCACGCCGGCCGACATTTCAGACCCGGAGGAGCTGATCGCGCGTGCGAAGGCGCTGAGCCTCGAGCTCTCCACTCCGATCACGCCCGGCTTCGAGGCCCTGGTCTTCAAGGCCTCGCGCGGCATCGAGGACATCTACGAGCTGACCTACATCCGCAAGGACGGCAGCCGCTTCCCCGCTGTCGTGTCGGTCACGGCCCTTCGCGACGATCAGAGAACCATCATCGGGTACCTGCTGATCGGCACCGACAATACGGCCCGCAAACAGGCCGAAGCGGCGCTTCTCAAGGCCGGCGCCCTGCAGAGCGCGATCTTCAACAGCGCCAACTTCTCGAGCATTGCCACGGACGCGAAGGGCGTCATCCAGATCTTCAACGTCGGCGCCGAGCGCATGCTGGGCTACGCGGCCGCCGACGTGATGAACAAGATCACGCCTGCCGACATTTCGGATCCGCAGGAAGTGATCGCGCGCGCCAAGGCGCTCAGCGTCGAGCTTGGCACCACGATCACGCCGGGCTTCGAGGCCCTCGTCTTCAAGGCCTCGCGCGGAATCGAGGACATCTACGAGCTGACCTACATCCGCAAGGACGGCAGCCGCTTCCCCGCCGTCGTGTCCGTCACGGCGCTGCGGGACGCGAACAACACGATCATCGGCTACCTGCTGATCGGCACGGACAACACGGCCCGCAAGCAGGTCGAGGCGGAGCAGAAGAAGCTGGATCAGCGCCTGCGCGACCAGCAGTTCTACACGCGGTCGCTGATCGAATCCAACATCGACGCGATCATGACGACGGACCCGTCGGGCATCATTTCGGACGTCAACAAGCAGATGGAAGCGCTGACGGGTTGCACGCGGGACGAATTGATCGGCGCGCCGTTCAAGGACTACTTCACCGATCCGGAGCGTGCCGAGGCGGCGATCAAGCAGGTGCTGAGCGAGAAGAAGGTCACCAACTACGAGCTCACGGCGCGCGCCCGGGACGGCCGTGAAACGGTCGTGTCCTACAACGCGACCACGTTCTACGACCGGGACAGGAAGCTCCAGGGCGTATTCGCCGCGGCGCGGGACGTCACCGAGCGCAGGCGCTTCGACCAGGAGCTCCAGGAAACGAACGTCGAGCTTGAAGGCGCCAAGTCGGCGGCGGAGACGGCGAACCTGGCGAAGTCGGACTTCCTCTCGAGCATGAGCCATGAACTGCGCAGCCCGCTCAACGCGATTCTCGGCTTTGCCCAGCTGATGGAGTCGGCTTCCCCGGCACCGACGGTCTCCCAGAAGGAGAGCATCGCCCAGATCCTGCAGGCGGGCTGGCACCTGCTGAAGCTGATCAACGAGATCCTGGATCTCGCGACGATCGAGTCCGGCAAGGTGTCGCTCTCCCCGGAATCGGTGTCGCTGGCCGAGGTGATGGCGGAGTGCCAGTCCATGATGGATGCCCAGGCGCAGCTCCGCGGCATCCGCATGACCTTTCCGCGATTCGATGCACCGATGTTTGTCAGCGCCGACCGGACGAGGTTGAAGCAGATCGTCATCAACCTGCTCTCCAACGCGATCAAGTACAACCGGGAGGGTGGGACGGTCGTCGTGGACTGCGTGGCGACTTCGCCGAAGCGCATTCGCATCAGCGTCGCGGACACAGGAGAGGGGCTGTCCCCGGAGAACCTCGGGAGGCTGTTTCAGCCTTTCAACCGCCTGGGGCAGGAGGCGGGCGGGGTGGCCGGCACGGGGATCGGCCTGGTGGTCACCAAGCGGCTGGCCGAACTGATGGATGGCGTCATTGGCGTGACGAGTGTCGTGGGCGAAGGAAGCGTGTTCTGGTGCGAACTGGTATCGACCGCGGCTCCCAGCTTTGCCGTCCAGGGCGGCGAACCGGAGGGCTTCGTCCCGCTGCCGACGCCCGCCGGCGGAAAGCCGCGCACGCTTCTGTATGTCGAGGACAACCCTGCGAACATGAAGCTGGTCGAGCAGTTGATCGCCCGGTGCCCGGACCTGCGGCTGCTGACAGCGGTGACCGGAACCCTGGGCGTCGAGATGGCCCGCGCCACGTTGCCGACGGCCGTCCTGATGGACATCAACCTGCCCGGCATCAGCGGAATTGAAGCCCTCAAGATCCTGCGTGACGACCCGGCGACGGCCCACATTCCGGTCCTTGCGCTCAGCGCCAACGCCATGCCTCGCGACATCGCGATGGGGCTTGAGGTCGGCTTCTTCCGGTATCTCACCAAGCCCATCAAGGTCCGCGAGTTCATGGACGCGCTGTACACGGCGCTGGAGTTCGCGGAGAAGAACAGGCCATGACGGTTCATTCACCCTTGAAGGTCCCCAACATCCTGGTCGTGGACGACACGCCGGCCAACCTGCTGCTGCTGGAGAGAATGCTCGCGGACCGCGGGTACCGCCCGCGCCCGGTGTCCGGCGGCAGGCTGGCCCTTCAGGCGGCCCGTGCTGAACTGCCGGACCTGATCCTGCTGGACGTTTCGATGCCCGAAATGAACGGCTACGAGGTCTGCACGCAGCTCAAGTCGGATGCAGCGCTTCGGGAGGTCCCCGTCATCTTCGTCAGCGCGCTGAATGAACCGATCGACAAGCTGAAGGCCTTCAGCGTGGGCGGCGTCGACTACGTGACGAAGCCATTCCACCTGGAAGAAGTCTTCGCCCGCATCAGGACCCATCTCGAGCTGCGCCGGCTCGAGCAGTTGCGGCAGGACCTCTCCCACATGATCGTCCACGACCTGCGCAACCCGCTGGCGGTTATCTGCGGGTTCCTGGACATTCTGGAGATCCACGAGGCGCCTCAACTCACTCCCGGCACCCGGAAACTCGTCTCCGTCGCCCGGCGCAGCGCGAGAGAGATGCTGCAGATGATCGGCTCCATCCTTGACGTCAGCAAACTGGGCGCCGGTGAAATGAAAATCCAGCTCAAGCCGTGCGACCTGACCGCCCTCATCCGTGACGTCCTTGCATCGAGCCGGCCCTTGCCGGGCAATCTCTCGGTTTCATTCGAAGCGCCGGAGTCGTCCGTCACCGTCCCGGCCGACGCCGGCCTGATTCGCCGCGTGCTCCAGAACCTGCTCAGCAATTCCTTCAAGTACTCCCCTGCCGGCGGCGACATCCGCGTCGTCCTCACACCGTCCACCGGTGAAGTCCGCGTCGCCGTCACGGACACGGGAACCGGCGTCGCTCCTGAATTCCACAAGCGGATCTTCGAGAAGTTCGGCCAGGTCGAGGACAGTACCAGCCGCGTCGGAACCGGCCTGGGATTGACATTCTGCAAACTCGCCGTGGAAGCCCACGACGGACGCATCGGCATCGAGAGCGAAGTCGGCAAAGGCAGCACCTTCTGGCTGACCTTGCCCCTTCTGGATTTCACCCCGGAGACCTCCTGTGAAAGGAATGCGCAATGACTGACCAGAACACAAAGATCCTCGTCGTGGACGATGAAGCGGCGATCGGCCTTGTCCTGCAGGCGGGCCTTGAGTTGAACGGGTTCGAGGTGATGTACGAGGAACGTTCCCGGAATGCGATCAAGAGCTGCCTCGAGTTTCAACCCGACCTCATCCTGCTGGACGTGGAAATGCCCTTCAAGGATGGCGGTGAAGTGGCCGCCGACCTGGAGAGCCACCCGCTCCTGAAGCACATCCCGGTGATGTTCCTGACCTCCCTGGTGAGCAAAGAAGAAGCGGGGCAGAACGCGTCCGGCAGGACGTTCCTGTCCAAGCCGATTCCCCTGGCCGAGCTGGTGGCCCGGATTCGCGCCGTCCTGCAGGCACGGATCGCGCCCTGAACGGTCGGATAGGAAGTTCCTACCGGGCAGGACTTTCCTGGTTTTGGAATCCAGCGGCCGTCCGTATCCGCGCAATCATCCTGAGGTACGGGCACGCCCATTGCGATCACTGACTGGCGCCGGAGTGTCCTTGCTTCGCCGTCTTGCACCTTTCCCGGGAGTTCCCATGCCTGCCGCGCCCATCCTGCCCCACAAGGCGGCCGAATAATGCGCTTCATCGTCTCCCTCGCGCTGTGCGTCGCATTCTCCGACTTGACAGCCACCGCTGAGGACCCTGCGCCGGATGAGTCGACGCCTCCCCGGGTGATTGAAAAGGACGAGAAGCAGAAATCGCGGCTGTCGCTTGAGAACTACCTGATTCCCGCGGCCGAAATCCTGGCCTACGAGGCCGTCCTCAGCGCGGTGGACCGCTTCGCCTTCGAGTCCACGGACTTCGACTCCTCGTGGAAGACATTCAGCTACAACGTCCGCCACGGATGGGTCTTCGACGACGACGCTTACGAGATGAACCAGTTCTTTCACCCGTACGGCGGATCGATCTACTACGGCTTCGCCCGGTCGGCAGGCCTCTCGTTCTACGAGTCCTTCTTCTTCACGTTCGCCGGCAGCACCCTGTGGGAATACGCGGGTGAAGCGACGCGACCCTCCATCAACGACCAGATCACGACGACTCTCGCCGGGACCTTCCTCGGCGAAGCGCTCTACCGCCTGGCCAACCTGGTGCTCGAGAGTGCCGACGGAAAGAGCCCCGGGGTCCTCCGCGAACTCGCGGCCGCCGTGATCTCCCCGCCGACGGGGCTCAACCGCAATGCATTCGGGCACATGTTCGACACCGTGTACCCGAGTCACTCGCCGCCCGTGTTCGCTCGATTCTCCATCGGCGGGATGTGGAACGCCCACGTCTCCAAGAAGGGAGTTCCAGGCGGCTTCACGAATGGCGCGGCGATCGCCGACCTGTCCGTCACCTATGGGCAGCCCGGAAAACCGGGGTACTCGTACACGCGGCCATTCGACTACTTCCGGCTGGACGTCGAAGTGAGCTCGATCCGCGAGGCCCTCCTTCAAAGCCTGCTTCTCCGCGGATTCATCGTCGGGGACAACTACGACCTGGGGTCCTCGTACCGGGGAATCTGGGGACTCTACGGGTTGTACGACTACATCTCGCCGGGGCTTTTCCGCGCCTCCAATACCGGGCTCGCCTTCGGCACCACGGCCCAGTGGTGGCTTTCGAGCAAGGTGGCGCTTCAGTACACCGCCCTGGTGGGCGTCGGTTTCGGCGCCGCGGGGACGATTGCGAAGCGCGGGGAGCGCGACTACCACTACGGGGTGGCCCCGGAAGCGGTGCTGGGCGTCCGCCTTCTTCTCTCGGACATCGCGAGCATCGAACTGTCCGGGCGCGAATACATGATCTCGGGCGTCGGGTCGGACGACAGCCAGGGGCTGGAGAACGTCCTGCGCCTTCAGCTCGGCGCGACGGCGCGGATCTGGGGCCCGCATGCCATCTCGGTTCTGTACACCGTCTCGCGCCGCGACGCGTACTACGAGTTCGTGGAGCAGGACCGCCACCAGACGGTCGGAAGCGTGAGCCTTGTCTACACGCTGGTCGGCAACCCGGAAATGGGGGCGGTGGAGTGGCGGGAGAAGCCTTGAGACCGCGAGCGGCTTGCGGGATTTCCTGAGCGTCGATCATGACCCCAATTCTTCCTCCCGAGGGTAATTCCTACGGGAGATTTGAACTAAATCCCCTGTCCAGCTCGTCTTGTGACGGCATGGCCGTTGCTAAAGGTATCCCTGTCGAACAGACCACGAAGTCCGCTCCGGCGCTTCGCCTCCTCTGTTCGTCCTGTTCGCGATCCGTCGGAGCGTCTTCTTCAAACAGGGAGCCTCAAATGATCCGGATTCTGCTGGCGGGAGTGATGGCGCTTGGGCTGGCCGGATGCCATCACGGAACGGTTTCGGTGCGGGCGGAAGGGCATCATGTTCACGACCACAGCTGCGGGCACTACTGGGACGGGCACGGATGGCTGATCGTCGAGCGCCACGCGCATCGGGCGGGCTGTGGGCACTACTATCACCACAGCCAGTGGCATGCCCGCCCTGAGAGCCACATCTACGTGGAATCGAATCACGGGCACTTCGGAGTGACGATCGAGAGAGATCGCCGCGAGGAGCCGAAGCACTCTTCCCCGCCGCGCCCTCACGACGAGAAGCCGGGGCCCGGCAAGCATGAGTCGCCGCCGAAGCCCGGGCCGCACAAGCCGAAGTAAGTCGACGGGAACTGAATCGGCGGACGGCCGTTTGCGGGCCGTCCGCCGAGGTTTGCGATGCAGTTCAGGACCGGGCGACGGCGAGGGCGGGCTTCCTCTGCGCCGGTTCGGCCGTCGCCGTGGCGCGCGGACGGCAGATGGCCTCGATCAGCGGGACCGATTCCGACCAGGAGAGGTCGCCCGTTTCAGCCAGCTTCGGGTGCCTCGAGGCGAGGACGACGTCGGACAGGGAAAGGACGCCCGCCAGTTCTCCCGCGTCGTTGAGGACCGGCAGGCGCCGCACTGCGCTGGTGGTCATCGTGTGAACCGCGGACTTGATGTCGTCATCCAGCCGGCACATATGCACCTTGCCGCTCATGAGCTGGTCAACCCTGATCTCCGACGCCAGGTGTGCTCGCGTCGCGACGGCCATGCAGATGTCGCGATCCGTCACGACGCCCACGACCTTGTTTTTCGCGTTGATGACCGGCACAACACCGCAGTCCCGCTCCCACATGATCGAAGCCGCCGCGGCCAGATTGCTGTCCGGGCGGCACGAACGAACGTCCAGCGAGCAAATGTCTCGTACTTTCATTTGTATGTCTCCTCGGTTTGATTCCTCGGGACTGTGATCGGCCCTGGACGGGCGCCGGTTTCAGCCCGAACGGGATCGCAAGGATCGTGCCCCGTCAGCCGACTTTGAAATTCGGACCCGCCGCAGGGCGAATCCGACCAGCAATTTCCGACTCCGGTAAATTCTTCCGGTCCGGATGGCCGGCAAGCGCGGTTCCGCGGGTAACCCGGGCGGCATGGCGCTTGCGAATACCTCATGTCCTGCGGGTGCGCTGTTCGCTGATCCGCGACGACCCGCCCCGCTGTCGAAGTTTTCAACTCTCGGAAAAGGAGAAAATCATGTCTCGGGACAACTACGCAGGCCAGCTCCGCCAGAAGGGTTCGGACCTTGTTGTGGACCTGAAGGAAATCGGAAGCGTGCTGAAGGAGGCGACGGCGGACCAGCTGCACTCGATCAAGGACGCCGCGGCCGAACGCATTGCGGCGATCAAGGAAGGGGCCACAAGCATGGCGCGGAACACGCGCGACGCGGTGAACGACACGGTGACCGAGTCGCCCTGGAAGTCCGTGTTCGTGGCTGCAGGAGTCGGCGTCGGGGCCGGCCTCCTGGCCGGGTTGCTCTTCCGCCGCAAGTAGCGCGCGGGTCGTGAAGCCGGAGACGTCCCTGGAACAGAATCGCGGAACTCGGAGGACTCACCATGACCGGAACAAGAATTCTCGGCCTCGTCCTGATCACCCTGGGCATCCTGGGGCTGGTCTACAAGGGTTTCACGTACACCAAGTCGACGAGCAAGACGGACATCGGGCCGTTCCAGATCCGGTACAGCGACAAGGAGCACGTGGACGTTCCGCTGTGGGCCGGAGTGATCGGCATCGTGGCTGGAGCCGCATGCTTCCTTATCCCCGGCGGCAAGTCCGCGAGGGCCTGAGCCATGACCATTCTCGAGCTGGTCGTTCTCCTGTGCGTCGCGGGTGTGATCGGCGGGATCGCCCAGGCGATCGCCGGTTACACGCATGGCGGTTGCCTGTCGGGGATCGCCGTCGGCTTCGTCGGGGCGATCCTGGGCACCTGGATAGCACGCTCATTCGGGCTCCCCGAGATCTTCCTGCTGAACATCGGCGGCGTCACCATGCCGATCGTCTGGGCCATCATCGGGGCGACCCTGTTCGTCGGGGTCATCAGCATGCTGACCGGCGGGCGACGGCGAACAGCCTGAAGCAGGCCGGCCAAATGACAGCGGCGTCGGCGAGGCCCGCAGGGGCCACGCCGACGCCGCTTGCGGTTCCGACAGCCATCTGCCGCCTGGCCTACCCGGCTGCGCGCGGCCAACGGGAGCCCGGGGGTCAGAACTACCCGGTAGGACTTACTCGATCGGGGTCCCCCAAACCTCTCTCCTGCGGCGTACGCCCCTCAGCGTCTCACGGCACGTGCCTTGCTTTCTGTCCTCCTCGCCTGTGACTCCGATCCACCCGTCTGCTCCCCTTCAGGAGACCTCTCATGCTCGAAACCATCGCCGTCATTCTGATCATCATGTGGCTTCTCGGAATGGTGAGCTCCTACACCCTCGGGGGCGTCATCCATCTGCTCCTCGTGATCGCGCTCATCGTCATCATCGTCCGCGTCGTCAGCGGACGCCGCGTCGTCTGACCGACCTTCTCCTGCCCCCCGCTCAACCCATCGGGCTCGCCTGACCTCAACCCGGAACTCCATTTGAAAGGACCTTGATCATGAAGCTCGTCACACGCTGTGCCGCCGCGATCGCGCTCGTGCTTGTCGCCCTCGGATGCGAACAGACCTCGGTGGAAGGGCCGACCGGGAAGAAGCTGACGCTTCTCCAGCCAACCAGCCAGTCCCTGAAGCGCGGCGAGACGAACACCATCTCGATCACGGTCACACGGTCGAACTTCGCCGACGCGGTGAGCGTGAAGTTCTCCGACCTGCCGAAGGGCACGACCGTCGTGGAGAGCAAGAAGATCGACGCAGACAAGAACATCGGGACGTACACGCTTCATTCCGCCCCGGACGCCGACCTGGTCGCCAATCACGTCGCCAAGGTGACGGTCGAAGGACCGGACGGCATGACGGCCACGGAGACTTTCAAGATCACCGTGACCGAAAAGTAGCCCGCAACACGGGCCGGGCACTTCGCCCGGCCCGATTCGCCCACCTTTCCCTGGAGATCCACCATGAAATCGTTCTTCGTCCTGCCCGCGTTCCTGCTCGCCTGCGTCCTTCCCGGCCTCGGCTGCAGTTCGACCTCGGCCAAGGGCGACAGCGGCAAGAAGCTCTCGATGCTCAAGCCGGTAAACCAGACGCTGAAGCGCGGGGACACAAACCAGGTCGCGATCACCGTCTGGCGCTCGAACATCAGCTCCGACGTTGCGATCCGGTTCGACAACCTGCCGAACGGCGTGAAGGTCATCGAGAAGGACAAGAAGATGAAAGACAGCGACTACATCGTGAACTACACGATGTTCGCCGCCAACGACTCGGGCCTCATCTCCGGCCACGTCGTGAAGGTGACCGCGGAAGGGCCCGACGGGCTCTCCGTGACGGAGACCTTCGAAGTGTCGATCAAGGAGTAGATCCGGCGGGCCTCCCGCCGGAACGTCGTTCAGTCCGGCGCGGCTTTCACGCCGCGCCCATCTCTGGAGATACCCATGAACGTGCCTGTCAGCAGCCTTCCCCTGAGTCCGCCGGTGGTTGTGGTCTCGACGATCGTGACGGGAGTCTTCCCGGACCGCGCTTCGGCGGACCGGGCGTGGGACGCGGCCATCGCCCGCGGGTACAAGACGACCGACCTTTCCGTCGCCGTTTCCGATGAGTTCCACAAGAAGCACTTCATCGTCCAGCGCCAGCCCAACGAGAACAAGGCTCTCGAAGGCGCGGCGATCGGCGGCGCCATCGGCACGACGGCGGGAGCTCTTGCGGTCGTGCTCGCGGTCGGCGCGTCCATCCTGCTGCCCGGCCTGGGCATCGTCATCGCGGGCCCGATCGTCGCGGCGTTTGCGGCGGCCGGCGCGGGTGGCGCGGTCGGCGGCCTGATCGGAGGTCTCGCCGGGCTGGAGATCCCCGAGAAGCACGTGAAGCTGATCGAGGATCACGTCAAGAAGGGCCACGTCATCCTCACGCTGAAGGCGCGCTCGGCGGCCGATGCCGAAGCGATCCGCAAGGATTGGAAAGCCTGGGCAGTCGAAGTTCTCTTCTAACGATTCTGGACGGTCTCCCCGCGGATGCCCTGGTGCATCCGCGGGGATTCTGATCCGGGACCGGCGGTCTCAGGTGTTCCCGACCCAAGTCCTGGAGCGAATCATGCCAACCTGTCGTCTTGAAACTGAAGGAAGCCGGCCTGCGGGACACAGGACAGCTCACACGGCTTCGCCATGAAGAGCAACTCCTTCGAAGATTCCACGAGCACCGGCGGGATGACCGCCCGGCGGAACCTCGGCCTTCAGACCCTCACGAGCGTGTCGCGCCTCCTGGCGACCCTGGACTTCGAGGAGATCCTCGATTCGATCGTCAGTGCCGCCATCGAACTGCTGGGCGCCACTCGCGGTTTCCTCTTCCTCATCGACGACACCGGCTCCCTGGAGATGCGGGTCGGCCGCAACGCTTCGGGAGAAGCCATCGCAGCGGGCGGGGCGCCGGAGATTGCGATGTCGCTGGTCCGGCAGGCGATGGCGGAGCGGAAGTGCGTTTACGTGAGGGTAGGAGGAAGCCTGCCTCTGTCGGCGGAGTCGAGCATGCTTCGGCTTGGAATCCGGGCGGCGCTCTGCCTGCCCATGACGGTGACGGATCTGAGGGCCGGGCAGACCGCGAGGAAAAACCGGCGGCGGACATGGATGCGCAGTCGCGACGTGATCGGGGTGATCTACATCGACCGTCCCGATGCGGGGAAGAACCTTTCGGCGGAGGACTACGCTCTCTACGGCGCGATGGGAAATCTGGCCGCCGCGGCCCTTGTGAATGCCGCCATATACAAGGAGGCGATCACGGACGGGCTCACCGGCCTGGCGCACCGGAGGCACTTCGAGCACACCCTCACCTTCGAGACGGAGCGCTCCCGCCGCGAGGGCAGTCCGCTGTGCCTGCTCATGCTCGACCTGGACTTCTTCAAGACCGTCAATGACACGCACGGGCACGTCGTGGGCGACGAGGTTCTGCGGAGCACCGGCAGGCTGCTCAAGGCGCGCAGCCGGCCCGGCGACCTTGTGGCGCGATATGGCGGCGAAGAGTTCGCCGTGATCCTTCCGGACTGCGACCTGCAGCAGGCCGTGGTCGTGGGGGAGGCTCTGCGGAAGGCAATCAAGGAGACGTTCGCCCGTGAGGGGCCCGCCCGGATCACGATCAGCGTCGGCGCCGCTGCGTTCGAGGCGGCGCAGGACCGTTCACACGAGGATTTCATCAAGAAGGCCGACGAGGCGCTCTACGCTTCAAAGCGCGACGGACGAGACCGGGTGACGGCGTGGTCGCCGACGCTGGAAGCCGCGGGAGTGCGAGCGGATGCGCTCCGCGGGATCTTCTCGGGGGAGCCGAGCCGGGACTACCGCGTCATGAATCTTCTGATGCAGGTGATCCGGGAGTTCGGCGCCGGCGGCCGTCCCGTCGACCGGCTCGAACGGACACTCGAATGCATCCGCGATTTCATCTCCGCCCGCCGGATCGCCGTCTACCGCCCCGACGGCACCGGGGTTGCCATCGTCTCCCACGCCCTGCCGGAAACCGCTTCGCCGGGTGATACCCGGGGCGAACTGGCCAGGGCCTCCGCCTTCTCATCGCGCGAAAATGCGGCCTCCTGGACGCGCGCACTCAAACGGGGATCCCAGGACCTGGGAATGCTGGTCGTGACCGGGCAGGAAAGCGGGAAGGGCCCCGGTTCCCCGGAGACCGCGATCCTCGATGCGCTCGCCGAACAGGTGGCGCTTCTGGTCGAGGAAATCCCGGCGTCCGAAGCGGCCGCCGGCCCGCGGAAGGGCGGGCGAGCGTGAAGCGCGACTGGATCGTGGACCTGCAGGAACAGGGGCTGTTGACGCGCGAGCAGGCCGACGACGCGCGACTGCACGACGCCCCCCTGGCACCTCCCGCGCCTGCCGCCGGGTGCCCCGGGGACTTCGTAAACGCCCCGACGCCCCTGAGCGGCATGCGCCTGCTGACCTGTTCTCCCTGCGACAAGGCCTTTGGCGTGAACGGCGCGGAGTCCGCGGAGGACGCGCGCTGCCCCGAATGCGGCGGGGACCTCCATGCCATGAAGTACAGCCGCCTCTCCGGCAGCACGCCGCCTCCCGCCGGCAGCGCTCCATTCACCCCCGATTCGTCGTTCAGCGGCAAGCCGGTCCCTTTCGGCCGCTACATGCTGCGCCGCGAACTCGGGCACGGCGGGATGGGAATCGTCTGGGAAGCGATCGACACGGACCTCGGCCGGCCGGTGGCGCTGAAGATGCTCCTCGGCACCGGCAAGGACATGGAAGGTGAAGGAGTCGAACGCCTGCTGCGAGAAGCGCGGGCGGCGGCGCGGCTCCGGCACCCGGGAATCGTCGGCATTCTCGACATCGGCCAGGCCGAGGGGCGGCATTACTTCACGATGGACCTGGTCCCCGGAAAATCGTTCGAGCAGCTGCTGGGCGACCCGGGCTTTCCCGAACGCCGCCGCGTCGAGGTCGTCGCCTCGGTCGCGGAAGCCCTGGGCGCCGCGCACCGCGAGGGAATCGTCCATCGCGACGTCAAGCCGTCGAACATCATCGTGGATTCGCAGGGACGCCCCGTCCTCGTGGACTTCGGCATCGCCCGCGACGGCTCCGTGTCCGGAAATGCCCTGACCCTGACGGGAGTGCTCGTCGGCACGCCCAGTTACATGTCCCCGGAACACGCCCTCAGCGCGCCGGGATCCGCCAGCCCGCCGAGCGATGTCTTCAGCCTCGGCGTCGTCCTTTTCCGCGCCCTCACCGGACGGTTCCCCTTTACCCAGGAAAACGTCCAGATGCTTCTGATGGCGATCTTCGAGGACGAGGCGCCGGTGCCGTCGTCCATCAACGCGGGGGTCGCGCGCGACCTGGACACGATCTGTCTCAAGTGCCTCGAGAAGAAACCTGAACGCCGCTATCCCGACGGCTCCGCCCTCGCCGCCGACCTGCGGCGCTGGCTGGCCGGCGAGCCGATCCAGGCGCGCCCCGTCTCCCGGGCGCGCCGCTTCTTCCGCCGCCTGTTCCACTTCTCCGGCGCAGGCATGAGCGACAAACTCCGCAAGGTCGAAGAGGAGTACACGCTGTCCTCGAAACGTGCGCAGGGGCAGGTGGAAGCGCTCAAGAAGCTGGAACGTGCGCGAGAGGCGCTCGAGCAGGCGAGACAGACCCGATATGACCGCAACGCCACCAGCGAGGAGCTCGTCAGGAGCGTCGATTCCGCGCAGTCTCTGATCGAACAGTCGCTGGCGCTCAGCCCTGACCTCGCTCTCGGTTACTACCTGCTCGGGCACGCGCTGGCGCTGCGCGGGCACGACGACCGCGCGGAGGCCGCCTGGCGCCGGGCGATCCAGCTCGACCCGGAATTCGGCCCGGCGCACTTTCACCTCGGCAGCCACATCGTGGAACTCGCGATCTTCGAGCATCTTTCGTGGTCGATCGAGAAGCGCCCCCTGTACGAGGAAGCGATGCGGCTGCGGTTTGCGGAGGGCCACGCGTCCCTCGCGCGTGCGCTTCAGCTCGGCAGCGGGTTCGAGGACGAAGCCCGGCAGCAGGTCACTTCGGCGCTGGGGGCCTGCGCCCGTGGCGACACGGTGCAGGCCGTCGAAATCTGCCGGGACGGAATCCGCCGTTTCCCGCGCGCCGAGGGCCGGGAGATCTTCCACTGGCTTCTGGGGTTCTGTGAAGCGGCTCCGGCGGACCAGCTGCGCGGTTTCGATGGAGCGCTCCAGGTGTGCCCGCACCACGTGCCGGCGCTTGCGGCGCGGGGCAGCGCGAAAGCGCGGCTCGGCCTGCTGAACGAAGCGCTCATCGACCTGGAAGAGTCGATCCGGCTGAGGCCGTGGAACCTGCAGACGGTGATCCGCCGGGGGAACGTACGCACGCTGCTCGCGGAGAAGCTTGCCGAAACGGCCGACGAGATCGTGCGGTTTGCCCCGAAGTGCATGCCATGAATCCAATGCCGCCCCCCCCTGCCCTCATCGGAAGAACCCTGGGGGGCTTCCTTATCCAGAGCCTGCTGGGCAGCGGCGGGATGGGCGTGGTCTACCGCGCCCACGATGCCCGGCTGAAGCGCACGGTCGCGATCAAGGTGCTGCACCCGAAGGCCGTGGCGGATGGGGCCGTGCGCGAGCGCTTCGTGCGCGAGGGGCGGACAGCGGCGCTCATCGACCACCCGAATGTCGTGCGTGTGCTGGCGGCGGGGGAGGAAGACGGCATTCCCTACCTGGTGATGGAGCACATCGAGGGTGGATCGCTGGACAAGGTGCTGGAGAGCCCGGGAGGGCTGTCGCTGGCGCGATGCCTGCGGATCGGCAAGCAGCTAGCCGAGGCGCTGTCCTCGGCGCACCGGGTGGGAGTGATGCATCGCGACGTGAAGCCCGCGAACGTGCTGTTCACGACCGCGGGCGAGCCGAAACTGGCGGACTTCGGCCTCGCGAGGGACGAGGCGGGCAGCAAGGACCTTTCGCAGACCGGGATCCTGCTCGGGACGCCCCACTACATGTCGCCGGAGGCGTGCGAAGGCCAGCGTGGCGACGCGCGGTCGGACATCTACTCGCTCGGGGTGCTGCTGTACGCGATGCTTGAGAAGCGCCTTCCGTTCACAGGCGATTCGCAGGCGCAGATTCTCATTTCCCAGATCAAGGACCCGGTTCCGCCGTTGACGCAGGCGCCCCCGTCGTTGAGGAGGATCATCTGCCGGGCGCTGGAGAAGAATCCTGCGGACCGATGGGAGAGCGCCGCCGACTTTGCCGCCGCGCTCGAGCGGGCGCTGGAGGATGTCTATCTCCCGGGCCAGCAGCCCGCGCCCGGAGGCAAACTGCCCAGCGCCGCATCGACGTACAGGCTCCCAGCGCCTTCGCCGACGCCGGAAGTTCCCGGTTTCGATACGGGGGCGGGCCGCCTCCGGGGCCTCGCCGCGACCATCCTCAGCGAGATACCGCGGAACCGGCGAGCCCTCACCCTGATCGCTTCCGTTGCCGTCGTGCTTGTCGCGGCGACGATCTTCGTGCGGTCCCGTCGTGGCGGCACCGCCGGCCACGGGCGCGACGCCGCCTCGGCGCCGGCCTCACCGATCGTGACGCCGATCATGTCGCTGGGTCCGGAGTCAACTCCTCCCGTGCCGCCGACACCCACCATGTTCCCGCCTGATCCGGTGCTTCCCCAGGTCGTCTTTCCGGCGCCCGTCGTTCGCAAGCCCACGCCCGACCCTCCGGTCCGGGAAGAGCAGAAAACGGGGTGGTCTCCGGCCTCGGGCCTGCAGGGCCTGCGCGACGGATTCGTCCGGCACGACCCCGCCGGCCTTGAAGCCGACGTCGCCGCTGCAGGCACCGGCGAATCGGAGATCGATCACGCCCGGATCGAGTCCGCGCGCCACGCCGTCCGCCGGCTCGCTTCCCTGCTGGACAGCGCCTTCGCAACGTTCCTCCTGCAGCGCGGCCAGGTCATCGATGTCCGGCTTGCAGACGGTTCCTCGGTGCACGGCATTCTCCAGGCCGTCGATGAGCCGGCCCGGAAGATCTACATCCAGGGAAGCTCCATCCTGGTGAACCTCTCCGCCGCACAGCTGGCCTCCGGCGAACTCGCCACCCGCGCCCTCGAACCCAACCCTTCCGACGATGCGCTCCTGGGCGCCCTCGACCTCCTCCTTCTCGCAGGCAATCCACAGGAATCCTGGCCGGTCGCCCTCCGCGCCCGCCGCCGCGGCCTCGCCATCGAGCCGGATCGGGAAGCGCTTCTCGCGGCGGAGGTTTCCACCGAAGCGGAGACCGGCCTGCGGGAGATCGAGTCCCTCCGCCTGGAACCTGACCGCCTTCGATCTGCCTCGCGCGACTGGCTCCGGAAGTACCGCTCGCTTCCCCGGGATCACTCCCGTGCCCGCGAAGCGCTGTGCCGGGGCGGCGGCCTCGCGAACGCCGGGGACCTCGCCCTCTATTGCGCGGGATCCGTCACCGGAAACGCCCCGTCGTTCGCCATCGAATACGGATCGCCTGAGGCGCTTCTCGCCGACTTCGAACGTTCCGGAGACCTTCTGGTGGAACCGGGCACGGCCGCGTCCCTCCGCCCGGCGGCGGGTCCGGTCGTGCTGCGCCTGAAGGGGCTCTCCTGGAAAGAAGGCGTGATCGAACTGCAGCTCCGCACCGCCTCGCCGTTCGGCGTGCTGATCGGCTGGCGCGCCCCGGGGGAACATTTCGACTGCGTGCTCTCGCCGGAAGCGCACGGCAACATCTCGATCGCGCTTCCGCTTCGCGAAGCGAACTTCGATGCGGCGCCCGCTGCCGACGGATGGATCGACGCGCGCTTCGCCTGGGCCTCGGGCAAGATCAGCGTCCGGATCAACGGAGTTTCCCGCGACTGTCCCCTTCCCCGGGGCTGGTCCGGCGAAATCGGCTTCGCACCGGAGGGCGCCTGGTCGTGGCGCTCGCTCAGGGTTTACGGGCAGGCGGAGTTCACGGCGGGAGAGGCTCCCGGGCCCCCGAAGGCCCTTCGGGTCTTCAAAGTCAGCTGGGGGAACTGGAAGAGGCTGGTATCGAACCAGAACGAGCTCTCGATCGTCGGGGGTGAAGCGCTTGTCTGGGCGTCGCCGCCGCGCTGGGAGGCGGGGAACGACTACCGGGCCTCGTTCCGCATGACGGTCGCTGCCGGCGCCACGGTCGCCTTCGACATCGGCACCGGGGAGGGGCGTCGCAGGATCCTCCTGGGAGCGAAATCCGCCAGCGGTTTCATCCTCGGAAGGGACCTGGTCCGTTCCGGCCCTGCCCCGGCGCTTCCCGCCGCGCGCGATCTCGCGGTCGAGATCGTGGTGCACCGGGGAGTTGTGCGGCTTGCGCTGGACGGCGTGGTGGCGTGGACCGGGCACCTGGGTGCCTCGAACCAGGGAGGCCTGGCGGTCGGCGTCTCGGGGGGCGAAGTGACGTTCAAGAACCTGGAGCTGTGGGAGCTCGAGCCGTGATGAAAACGAGAGGGCATTGCCTGCCGTGTCGCGCGCGAACGGCCCCGGGGATATTCCGGTCCGGGGTCCGCAATACTGATAGCCTGAGGGGTGCTTTGCCGTCGGTAACCGTCGGAGTCAACCGTCATGCCCGAATCTGAGAATTCTCCGGAATTCAGAAGGCCTAAGACCGACCTGGTCATCCCGACCATTGCGCTGCAGGCGATGCCCTCTTCGCCGGCGTCGCTGGAGCTGCTGCGCGTCACGCTTTCGAGCATTGCGGACGCGGTCATGACGACGGATGCGGGCGGGCGCATCACGTTCCTGAATCCCGTGGCCGAGGCGCTCACGGGCTGGCCGCAGGCGGAGGCCGTCGGCCGCCCCATCGAGAGTGTCTTCAGGATCATCAACGAAAGCAGCCGTGAGAAGACGCCGTGTCCCATTGCGCACGCGTTGCGCGACGGGGTCGCCGTCGGGCTGACGAACCACACGCTGCTGATCGCCCGGAACGGGAGCGAGATTCACATCGACGACAGCGCGGCGCCGATTCGCGACGAAAAGGGAGTGCTGGCAGGCGCCGTGCTGGTGTTCCGGGACATCGGGGAACGCAGAAAGCAGCAGCTCCGGGCGGACGCGGCGCTGGCGTATGCGCAGGCGATTCTCGACACGCTCCGGCACGGATTCCTGGTCCTGGACGGCACCCTGCGCGTGAAGTCGGCCAATGCCTCCTTCTACCGCAAGTTCCAGGTCGCTGAGAAAGACACGGTCAACCGGCTCGTCTACGAACTGGGCGGCGGCCACTGGAACATCCCCCGCCTCCGGACGCTCCTGGAAGAAATCATCCCGAGCAACCACTCGTTCGAGGACTTCGAGGTCGAGCACGACTTCCCGGCCATCGGGCATCGCACGCTCATGGTCAACGCGCGCCGCCTCAAGAACGACGAGCTCGGCGAACTGATCCTCATGGGCATGGAGGACGTCACCGAGCGCCGCGCGGCAGAACAGGCCCTTCGGAACTCCGAGACCCGTTTCCGCCGCCTGTTCGAGTTCGCCAAGGACGGCATCCTGATCCTCGACGCCCGCTCCGGGAAGATCCTCGACGCCAACTCCTTCA
>CAVPNQ010000057.1:0-24408 GCA_963706735.1 uncultured Planctomycetia bacterium | reverse complement strand
CCTCGGCCTCCTCCTGTTTGTTTCCATTGCCGCCCTCGCCCTCCGCGCCTTCCTTAGCCCGGCTCACGACTCAGAACTCCCTCCCCCCTCACCACTCACCCCTCATCACTTCCCCTGGCCCAGCGCCCTCGGCCTCTGCGGCGCGCTCGCCTTCAACGAAGCCCTCGACGGCCGCCTCTCCAGCACCGGCTTCTTCGCCGTGATCATCCTCGCCCTCCTCACCGCCGCCCTCGCCGGCTCTTCCGAGATTCCGATCTCCCGCTTCACGAGGGCCGGCGCCTGCGCCGGCGCCGCCGCGTTCTTCGTCCACGGCCTCGTCGAGTACGACCTCTACGTCCCGGGCCTCGTTTTCTCCCTCGCCGCCGTCCTCGCCTTCACGGCCGGCGCCGAAACCCGCTGGCGCGGCCGCCTCCTGGCCGCCCTCCCCGCCCTGGCCTCCGTCCCCGCCCTTCTCCACGCGGGCCCCTTCATGCAGGCCGACACCACCCTCGACCGCACCCGCTCCCGCCCGACCTCCGAACAGATCGCCCAGTTCCGCGAGCCCCACCTCGGCCTCGCCACCCTCACCGAAATCCGCGAAGCCCGCGACGCCAATCCCTGGGAAGCGGATCTCCCCTACGCCGAGGCCCAGGCCGTTCACGGCGCACCCCACAATCCCGCCGACTGCTTCGCCGCCCTCGACGCCGCCGTCAAGCTCGCCCCCCACCAGGCCGGCCTCTACCAGACCCGCGCCCTCTTTCACGAGGCCCACCGCGACCTCCCCTCCGCCCTCAAGGACTGGGACCGCGCCGTCGAGCTCTACCCGAACAGCGCACGCCTGCGCCTCATGCGTGGAAGGGCTCGCGAAGCCGCGAAGGCGCCGGGCTGGCGAGAGGATTTCGAAATGGCGCTCGCTCTCTCTCCGCAAATGGACATGCCGCGGCGAGCGCTCACGGCCGAGGAGATTGAGGAAACGCGAGCGTCGTTGAAGAAGTGATCGAGCGGGAAGCAGGCGTCAGCGTGCCGAAGAACATCTCCGAGGGCTGGGGGCGCGCCACCGTTCGCGACTACGCGCACTTCGTGGACACTTCGATAGCGTCCACGTGCGAGCTCGACACTCAGCTCGAAATCTGCGAGCGGCTCGGCTACATCGACAAGCAGCTCCACGCCGAGCTAGAGGACGAACGCCGCCAACTCTTCGCGATGTGCCTGGGCTTAAAGCGAAGCCTGCGCGACTAACCGACCTTCCTGCTTCCCGCTTCCCGCTTCCCCCGACCTCGCGTCCGCTATCCGAAAAACACCTCGGCCACTTTGAAAAACTGCGGCGTGACCGTCTTGATCTTCGACGTCGCCTCGTGCAGCGTCACCGCGCCGATGTCGTTCCCGTGGATGCCCGTCATGTAGCCGTACTTGCCCTGCTCGAGCAGCTCGACCGCCCCGACCGCAAGCCGCGTCGCCCGGATCCGGTCCGTCGCCGTCGGCGAGCCGCCGCGCTGGATGTGCCCCAGGATCGTCACCCGCGTCTCGATCCCCGTCCGCTTCTCGATCTCCTGCCCCACCAGGTTCCCGATGCCGCCCAGGCGGACGTGCCCGAACGAGTCCTTCTTCTCCTCGACCAGCACCAGCGATCCTTCCTTCGGGTGCGCACCCTCCGCCACCACCACCAGCGAAAAGTTCTTCCCGCGCTTCTGGCGCCGCAGCACCGCGTCGCAGACCAGCTCGATGTCGAACGGCTGTTCGGGAATCAGGATCACGTCCGCTCCGCCCGCCAGCCCCGCGAACGTCGCGATCCATCCCGCGTGCCGCCCCATCACCTCGACCACCATCACGCGCCGGTGCGCCTCCGCCGTCGTCTTGCACCGGTCGATCGCGTCCGTCGCGATGTACACCGCCGTGTCGAACCCGAACGTGTAGTCCGTCCCGGAAAGGTCGTTGTCGATCGTCTTGGGCACCCCCACGATCTTGTACCCGAGACGGAAGAACTTCTCCGCCACCCCCAGCGTGTCCTCGCCGCCGATCGCCACCAGCGCGTCGATGCCGAAGCGCTTCATGTTGTCCTGGCACCGCTGGACGTCGCCTTCGGTCTTGAACGGGTTCGTGCGCGAAGTCCCGAGAATGGTGCCGCCGCGCGCGAGAATCCCGGCGATGGAGTATTCGGTCATCGGCTCCACGCGCCCCTGGACGAGCCCGGCCCAGCCGTCGTGGATGCCGACGACCGACCAGCCGAGGTGGAGGCACTTCTTCACGACGCCGCGGATGGCCGCGTTGAGGCCCGGGCAGTCGCCGCCGCCTGTCAGAACGCCGATTCGCATGGTGTCAAGCCTCACCGGAAGAAGGGGGGAGGAAAATAACCGGGGGGGGAAGCGTGGTCAAGGCTGCCCGCGTCCCGGCCTGGGCGGCGTGTTGTGCTTGAACCCGCTACGGCCGCGGAATACCCTCTGCTTTCGCCGTTTTAACGCCGGGACGGGAAGCGCTCGAGGGGAAGAACGATGCGGATCTGTACGCAGTGCGGCCATAAGCTCTCCGCGGAAGAGTACCTCTGCCCGGCGTGCGAGCTCTGGGATTCGCGCTCCTACACCGCGCCGCGCTCCACCCGCCGCGCCCGGCCGATGGCCACCGTCTTCGTCGGCCCGTTCCAGGACGCCCTCGTCATCCGGCAGCTCTGCGAAGGCGCCGGCATCCCCGCCGTCATCGACGCCACCCGCGGCGCCTCCCTCAAGGCAGGCTCCGTCGCCCGCGTCCAGGTCCCGCACGACCGCGCGGGCGAGGTCGTCGCCATGCTTTCGCGGAACGGCGAGGTTTCGGTCGATGAAGAGGCGCCGGAGCCCCCGGGGCTGAGACGGAAGCGTTCGCACCTGAAGGCGCGGCTGACGTTGCGCCGGCGGGCGTACCAGGCGCTGGCGTGGTCGATGATCGCGCTGGTGTTCCCGCCCGCGGGAGCGGTCGCCATCCACCTTTCGGCGGGCGTGATGCAGGAAAACCGCGGGCTTCCCGTGGTGACCGAGGAGACGCGCGTGGCGCGGGCCGCGATGGTCATCGCCGCCGTCGCGATGCTGGTCTGCCTCGCGGTGCTGATCGTCGTCGTCCGCGGCCTCGGCCAGTAACCGCTACTCCCCGCCGAACGCCCGCCCGAGCCGCTTCATGAAGCCGCCGCCCGTCTTCGTCTTCAGCTCCTCGTCCAGCTTCGCGCGCTCCTGTTCCGCCGCGCGCCTCCCCAGTTCCGCCGACTCGACCCTTCCCCGGAGCGCCGCAACCTCGCGCCTGGCTTCGTCACGGTCGATTTCCGCGCGGCGCAGGTCGATTTTCAGCGCTTCCATCTGCCCGCCCGCCGCGGCGGAAACGGAGGCGAGTTCCATGGACTCGACGCGGACGCGGAGCTGCTGGCGCTCGACGGTCGCGCGGGCGAGGAGGGAGCGGGCGTTGTCGAGTTCCTGGCGCATGCTGTCGGCCTCGCGGTCGAGCGCCGCGATGCGCGCCGCGTAGTCCTTGAGCCGCGTTTCGAACTGGGCGCGCAGCCGTTCCCACGCCGCGGGGTCGGACCCCGCCGGCGGCCGCGCCTCGGCGTCCTCGGCCCGCCGCGCCAGCGCGCGCTGCCGCTCCGCCGCCAGCCGCCGCTCTCGCCTGACCAGGTCGTCCAGCCGATCCCGGTCCGCTTCCACCGCCGCGAGCGTCTCGCGGAAATGCCCCAGCGCCGCCATCGCGCGCGCCGACGTCTCCGTCAGGTCCCGCACCTGCGCCGAAAGCTGCGCCACCGCCAGCCGGTCGTCCCGCCCTTCCACGCGCGCCCGCTCGACCTCGCGACGCAACTCCTCGACCACCGGCCCCAGCCCCTCCGTCTTCTCCAGCGCCGCCACCCGCTCCGCCAGCCCCCCCGCCTCCGCCCGCGCCCGCTCCCACTCCTCCCCCACCTTCAGCTCGATCCCGCGCTTCTGCGCGACCCCCTCCGCAAGCTTCGCGACTTCCTGCTGAAGGGCCTCGGCCTTTTCGCGCGCCTCGCGAAGCGCGGCCCGTTCCACGTCGCGTTCCTTCTCGCGCTCGCGCAGCGCCTCGGCCAGGGCCGTCGAGTCGCGGCGCAGCACGTCGCGCGCTTCTCCGAGCAGCGCCGCCTGGGCGTTCATGTGGGAAGCGCCATCCATCGCCTCGCCGCGCGCGACGCCCTCGGGCATCGACATCGCAGCGCCACGCTCGCGCTCCGCTTCCGCCGACGCGGACCGCAGTCGCCCTTCCACCTCGTCCAGTTCCGCGCCCTTGCGCCCCAGTTCGAGGCGCATCCCGTCCGCCGCCTTCTCGTGCTCCAGCGCCTTCTGCTCCGCGCGCACGGCGGCCTTGCGCGCCTCGTCCAGTTTCAGCTCCGCGGACGTCAGCTCCGTGTGCAACCCGGCCAGCTCTTCTCTCAGTTTTTCGCGCGCGCGCTCGAGAAGGGCGATGCGCTGGGAGTCGGTATCGCGCTGGCGGACGAGGTCCTCGAGCTGGTGGCGCGCCTCGACGGTCAATTCCTGCACTTCGCGCGGCCGCAGGTTCGCCGTGCGGCGCGCCAGCGACGCAGACACGGCCGCCTGGACCAGTTCGGTCA
Organism: uncultured Planctomycetia bacterium; assembly: GCA_963706735.1. Taxonomy (GTDB): domain Bacteria; phylum Planctomycetota; class MHYJ01; order WSZJ01; family WSZJ01; genus WSZJ01. The sequence continues at coordinate 19,856 of CAVPNQ010000057.1, read as the reverse complement.
GGCGGTCGCCGGAGGCGGGGACGGAGGAATCGCCCATGCGCGGGAGAGTATCCGCGGTTGAGCGTGGCGCGAGACTTTTTCGGGAGGCGAAGGCGAGGTGGGCACAGCCCACAGCATTCCCCGAACCTTCGCCCCCTCCCGGTTGTTCGTCATACGATCGCGGACACGATGCGTCCCGACGACCCCATGCCCCAAGCCCTCGAAACTCCCGCCTCAACCGCCGCTGCCGCTCCCACCGACGAGCGCGAGCGCCACTACGTCCGTAACCTCACCCTCCTCACCGCCGTCGAGACCGGCTGGGGATTCGGCATGGCCTTCGGCTTCAGCGCCTCCTTCATCCAGCTCGTCATGCGCGACCTCGGCGCTTCCCCCACCCAGATCGGCTTCCTCGCCGCCCAGTGGGGGATCAGCACCTTTCCCATGGTGCTCGCGGGGTACTTCACCGGCCACCTGCGCCGCAAGAAGGGCGTCGTTGTCTGGGGCCACTACCTCTGCGTCATTCCCGTCGCGCTCCTCGCCGCCGCGCTTGCCTGGGTCCCGTCCAACGCCGCCAAGGTCTGGTGCATCCTCGCCGCCGAGTACGCGTTCGGCCTCTCCGTCGGCATCCTGATCCCGATCTGGCTCACGTTCATGGGCAAGGTCATGCCGCCGAAGAAAATGGGAACGGGATTCGGCGTCACCTTCTTCTTCCAGACGCTCGCGGGCGCCGGCGCAGGCCAGCTCGCGGCCTGGGTGCTCGTCCGCTGGCCCGGGAACGTCGCCGCCTGCATCGCCGCCACCGCGGTGATCATGGCCATCGCCAACGTCTTCTTCATCCCCGTCCGCGAGCCCGAGACGGCGGCCGCGCCGCGTCCCGAAGCGTTCTGGCCGTACCTCCGCGAACTCTTCGGCCAGCTGCGGACGCACACCCAGATGCGCGCCTTCCTCGCCGCCGAGCTGCTGTTCAGCGCCCAGTACGGCATCGTCGGCTTCTACGCCGCCCGCGCGGCCGACTTCGGCGGCAACTCCGCGACCGGCGCCGAGTTCACGTCGATCGTCGCCTGCTCCCAGGCCGTCTCTTCCCTCCTCGGCGGCTGGCTCGTCGACCGCATCGGCCCCAAGCCCGTGCTCGTCGCAGGCCGCCTCGCCGTCGTCGCCGCTTCGTTCTTTGCGTGGCGCGCCACGGGCATCCACTCCCTCTATCCCGCCGCCCTCTGCGTCGGCGCCTTCTGGGGCGTCCGCAGTTCCGCGGGGTTCGCGATGTTCCGAGCGGTGTCGGGCAAGGAAGAGGTCACCTCGCTTTACGGCCTGTTCACGCTTGTCGTCGCGCCGTTCGCGGCTGCGGTTCCGCTCATCGCGGGCTGGGGACTCGCGCGGCATCACTGGAACGCGCCGGGGCTGTTCGCCGTCTGCGGCGCCGCCGTTCTGGCGAGCGTCGTCCTGCTCCTCGCCGGCGTCCGGACCGCCCGCGCTTAGCGTCTTTCCCGTACCCGTGCGCGTGCCCCTGCCCGTGCCCGGCCGTTCATCCCTTCGCCCGCTCCCTACCGGGCGCTTCCCGGCAGCAGTTTTCCCCTCAACTCCGCCGGCGCCGGATTCGCCCCCGTTTTCCGCAGCACGATGTAGTACTTCGAAGCGATGCCCGAGTTCTTCGCCTGCGTGATGTTCGGCGAATTGCCGTAGGGCGCGTACGCGCCTCGATGCCCTTCCAGGTCGATGTTGCGCATCGCCCCGTAGTAGCCATTCTGGTCCGGGTGCCAGGAGAGATCTCCGTACGGGTCGTTGACGATCCAGCGCACCGGCTTCCCCTGGTTGTTGAGGATGACTCCGAGAAGCGCCAGCAGGTGCCCCCCGGTCGCGCCGTGGCTGATGCTGATCACCGGGATCCCACCGGAGCCGAGATGGCGGTAGAGCGCCGGCCAGCCCGCCTCCGCGAACACGTTGACGTTTCCCGACGTGACTTCGGTCACCTCCAGGCCGTCGTGAATCGCTTCCAGCGACGCCTTCACGTGTGCCGTCAGCTGCCACGGCCTCCAGGTCCGGATGGAAAGAAGCCAGTCCATGTTGTCCGTGGACGCGTCGTAGTCGACGAAGGGCCAGTCACTCGCGGTATTGGGCGCGTCCCAGGCCACCCGCGTGTTCGGGTCGGCGATGTTTCTGCGCGCGTCGGACTTGTCGTAGCTGTCCTGCGCCAGCTGCCGGAGCTGGTCCGTGTGGCCGTTCGCGTCGAGGGCGATCGTCTCGATGCCGAGCGCGTCCAGCGCCATCAGCGTGCTCGCGAGAAAGCAGACGTCCGCTCCCTTGAACTCGACTTCCATGAGCCCGTCCTCGCCGATGGCGGCCGCCGTGAGCCGCGCCTTCACGTCCGCCGGCTTCGGATCCGGGCACAGCGCCGAAATCTCGTCGAGCCTGGCCCTGACCTTCACCTTGAGCGTGTTGTGGTTCTGGTTGAGATGCGTCGCCCGCCGGACGAAGGTCCCCAGGAGAATCGCGTCCGCCCCCTTGAAGCTGACCTCGATCTTCCGCTCCCCTTCGCTGGTCAGGACGCCCCCGTGGAGCGACGAACCGAGGTCGAACATCGTGGGCGCGTCCGCGAAGCGCGCGAACACCCACGCCTGGCGGGATACGGCGGGAAGGCGCATGAGCGGCCCGACTCCCGCCTGCGCCTCGCCGATGAGGAAGGGCAGGCACAGCGGAAACTCAAGCGAGGCCTGTTCTTTCAGCTGCGCATCGACGTTCTCCCAGGTCGCGACGATTCGCAGCGACTGCTCCGGCTTGCCGGTCACTCTCAGCTCAAACGCGCCGTCGGCGCCGGTCGTCGCCGTCGCGACAGGCACCTCTTCGACGGGATGGCGCGTATCCACCAGGAACGCCTCCAGCTTCACGCTCCCGGCCGCCGGGATCACCCGCGGCCCGATGCTCCCCCAGTCCTGCCCCGGCACATCCGCAATGCGCCCGGTCTCGGCCTCCGCTCCCGCGACCAGCAGCCGGTGCAGCACCTCCCCCTTCACCACGAGCTCCCTCGGCTCGTCCGACCCGTCCATCACGGCCCGCACGAACGTCGTGGCCTCACTCCATGTCTCCCCGCTCCGCTCCTCCCGGATCAGGCTCCCCTCCGCGCCCGTCGCCCCCAGGCTCGCCACAAGGACGTCCTTGTGCACTTCCGGCGTTCCCTGCCCGCTCGGCAGCTCAAACAGCTTCCCTTCCAGGTTCCAGATCGTCTCCTCGAACGTAAACGACGGATGCTGGATGTGACTGGAAGCCCACACCTTGCCGTCTCCCGAGCCCGCGTTAAATTCGCACTCGCTCGCGTACGAGTTGAACTCCAGCGACCGCACCGAACGCTGCGCCGTCACCTGGTCCTCCCGCGCCCGCTTCAGCTTCTCCTCCGCCGTCGAACGGTCCGCGGCCTGTGGAAGCGCCGCCTCGAGCGCGTCGGCTTCGGCCTTGAACCGCTCGGCTTCCAGGCGCTGCGCCACGATGCGCTCGTGGAGGCCCTCCCACATCGGCTTCTGGAGTTCGCGCTCGGACAGGGTGTGAGAGACGCTGAAGGGCTCGCGGTACTTGTAGATCTTCCCCCTCACATCGGCGTTGCAGCCGCTGGTGGAGTACGCGATGGTGACGCTTTCGACGACGAAGCGCCGCATCTCGCCCCAGTCCCCCAACGTCAGGACTTCCTCGCGAGCGACGACTTTTGCGGTCCGGACGGTCGTGAAATCGGTGATGTCGTAGTTCGGGGGGCCGACCGGGTGCCGGAACCGGGTGGCCTGCATCATGTAGGTGCCGTACCAACGCGCGACGATCCTGACGTCCGCGTCCGTCACGGTGGGGGCGTATTCCGACAGGTGCCACACCGGCGCCGCGATGCTGTTCGTGGCCGCGTCGGCCACCGCCCCCGGCACGGCCTCCCACTTGCCTTCCTTCCAGACCGACAGCGTCACGAACATCCCTGCCGGAACCCGCGCAGGGTCGTACGGCACGCGGATTCCCGCGGGGCGCAGGAACTCCGTGTGCTCCCGTCCGTTCACGCGGATGTCCCAGACTTTCCCGGCCACGACAGCCCCCGGGTATGCCTTCGCGTCCTTCTCCGCAATTTTCACTTCTGCCGCGCCGCCGAGCGCGCCGGCGGGGATCGTGAGGACCGCCTGCGTCAGGGGCACGGCCGTTGAAGCTCCGGAAGGTCCCGGGACCGAAGCGTCCGGTTTCGCGGAGGCCGGGGAAGAAGGACGTGCCGGCTTCGAATCGCACGCCGCCAGGAAAAAGCAGAGCGCGGGGAGGACCAGGAGGATCCGGCGCATATCGGGCTCCTGAAAGGTTCGTGTCGATGCGGCTTCCGTCGCGGCCGCCATTTTAGGCAATGGCCGGAGAATCCGTTTACACGTCGCGGCCGAAGCGGAATCCAGCGAACTCCCTGCGTCTCCCCTTACTTTTTTCCGTAAGAGCCCGAGATCACCTCGATGAGCGCGGCGGGATCCAGGTACCTCCGCGCGGCCGCATCGACCATCTCCTTCGTGACCGCACGGTAGGCTTCCGGCCGCCGCGCCAGGGAGTCAAGCCCGAGGCCGAACCACGCGGCATCGAGAAGTTCCTCCGCTTTCTGCTCGGAAGTCTCCGTGAAGCGGGGCCACGAGCCGAGCTTGAAGGAAACCGCGTTCGCAACCTCCTCGGCCGTCACCCCGTGGTCGTGGATCTTCACGATCTCCGACTTGAGAAGCGCCATCGCCTTGTCCACGTTCTCCGGGTTGCTGCCGAACTGCGCGAAGAAGTACCCGTTGCCCAGGGTGGTCGAGACGCCGGAGTACGTGTCGTAGACGAGGCCGTTCCGCACCCGGATCGTGACGCCGAGGCGGGTCGTCCAGACGTCCCCGCCGCCGAGGATGTGGTTCATGACGTCGAATGCGGGGAACCCGGGGTCGCTCTGGCGAAGCGGACACGGGATCGCGATGGCGCCGAACGCCTCCGATTTCTCCGCGACGAAAACCACGATCCGTTTCTCCTCGACCTTTTCGCGGGGCCCCGGGAACACGGTCGGCGCGGCCTTCCCTTCGGATTTCCAGCCGCCGAAAGCAGTCTCCGCAATCTTCCGCGCCGTCGCTTCGTCGACCGAGCCGGAGATCGCCAGCACCAGCGATTTCGGCACGCAGCGCGACTGGTGGAAGGAGCGCACGCCCTCGAACGTCAGTTTCCTCGCCGCGGCGATCGCTGCGTCCAGCGTGCCGGCGAACAGCGGATGCCCGGGAGCAAACAGCGCGTTGGCGATCGCGCGGTGCCCCGTGCTTTCCATGCTGTCCGTCTCGGACGTCATCCGCCCGATCGCACGCTCCTTCGCGACCGCGAACGCCTCCTCGGGCCACCGCGGCTGCTGGAGAAACTCGGCGAAGAGCGTCGCCGCGGTCTCAAAGTCCTGCGAAAGCCCGGTCGTGGAGGCCTCGGCATACTCCGACTGCAGGCTGTGGCTGATCGTGAATCCGCGGGCCTCGAGTAGCTCGTCGAAGGCGGCCTTGTCGTGCGGGACCGTCCCTTCGTGGAGCATTTCGAGGGCGATGGAAGCGGCTCCAGGCAGGTCCGCGCCGTTGGCGACGCCGCCCGGCCAGCGGGCCTTCAACGCCACGGTCGGGCTCGACGGGTTCGCCCAGAAAAGGACACGAAGCCCGTTGGCGAGCGTGAATTCCACCGGCGGTTTCGCGGGCACGGCCGCGCGGCCTGCGCTTGCGGCGGATTTCGGCGCCCGGTCGATCTCATCCATCGATCCGGACAAATCGGGGCTCGCAGACTTCCCTTCCGGCAGGAACAGGCCGACCGTCCGGTTGTCACGGACGAGATACTTCTGTGCGACCTCCTTGAGCCGCGCCGGCGTCACTTTCTCGACCTCCTCCGCGAACGTCAGGCCATACCGCCAGGTCGAGTACGCCTCGAAATCGGCAATGGCCGCTGCAACCTTGTCCGTGGAATCCAGCGAGAGCGCCCGCGCCCGCGCGATCTGCCGGATGCACCGTGCCGTCTCGTCCGCAGGAATCCCCTCCGTGCGTACCCGCTCGATCTCCCGGTCGAGCGCCGCTTCGATCTCCGCCGGGTCCTTGCCGGGCACGCCCACCGCCGTGACCGTGAACAGCGTGGGGTACTTGCTCCAGAAATTCCCGACCCAGACGTCGCTCGCAAGCCCCGTGTCCACGAGTGCCCGGTAAAGCCGCGCACGCTGCCCCTTTCCCAGCGCCTCCTGCAGCACCTCCAGCGGAAACGAATCGGGATGCCCCGTCGGCACATTGTGCCAGGCCATCTCCACCATCGGCGCCGAGGACGGCGCCCTGACGGTCACGCGCCGCTCCCCTTCCTGCGGCGGCTCCGCCACTGGTTCAAACGGCGTCGTCCCGCGCGCGATACCGCCGAAGCGCTTCTCGATCTCCGCGACCGCCGAATCCGCGTCAATGTCGCCGACTACGATCACGACGGCGTTGTTGGGGCGGAAGTGCGCCTCGTACCACGCCTTCACCTGCTCGGGCGTGATCCGCTCGACGTCCGCGCGCCACCCGATGACCGGGTGGTGCAGGCCATGGGTCTGGAATGCGGTCGCGAACATCGCACGGTCCAGCAGCCAGGAAGGATTGTTTTCGTCTCCTTCGAGTTCGGAGCGGACGACCACCATTTCCTTCCGGTACTCCGCCGGGTCGAACGTCGCGGACTCCATCGCATCCGCATGGCGGTCGAGAAAGTCGGCCAGGCGCTCCCGCGGCACGATGTGGAAGAACGTGATCCGGTCGTTGTTCGTGTAGCCGTTCACGTACCCGCCGCATTTCGCCGCTTCCCGGTTCGCCTCGCCGTCCGGGAAGCGCTTGCTTCCCTTGAAGAGCATGTGTTCGCAGAGGTGGGTGATCCCGGTCTGCCCGGAGCTCTCGTTCGCGGAGCCGACCCGGTACATGGTCATGACGGTCACGAGCGGCGCGCCCCTCATCGGGTGCACGATGATCTTCAGGCCGTTGGGGAGAGTCTTCTCCCGGGTTTCTTCGGCGCCGAGGGCGACCGGAAGTCCGGCGATGAGCAGAGTCAGGGCGAGGGTGAAGCGCATGGTGGGCTCCGGGGCTTGCGGGGGAGAAGTGGGCGGGCACTGTACTCCCTCGCGGCGGTCCTGGGGCTTCGGGCGGGACGACTCTCGTCCTATTCGTCGACTTCGGTATCTCCCGGAAGCCGCTTACTTTCGCTCTGCGCCCCGGAGGTCTCCCACTTCTCCTGCGCGTTCTGTCGGAGCCAGTCCAGCGCGTAACCGGGGCCGTATCCATGGATGAGCACGTTCGGGTAGTAGCCGAAGGGCGTGAAGCTGAGCGCCCAGCGGCACTTCCTGATGATGGTGACCGTCTGGCCGTTCTTCAGGTCGACTTCCATGTCGTAGAGAAAGGGGCCGTACAGCGTCGCGACGAAAATCCACAGCACGAAGGCCTTCGTCTGCGGAGTCACGCGGACCGCGACGATGTCCTCGTAGCGGATCATCAGGGGGTTGCTTCCGCCCTTGACCCTGTTCGGGACCGAAATGCCGTCGGCGCTGACTTCCTGGATCTCAGGGTAGTAGCCCCGCAGCTTGTCGAGGGCTTCTTCCTTGGTCCAGTCCTCCCGGTCCGCGTGAAGTGCCCGGCAGCCGGTGAACACTGGGATGATGGCGACCAGGAGCAAGACGCGGGCGGCCAGCGCACGGCAGGATGAAATCTGCACGGATCTGCCTCCCCGATGGAGCCGTAGTCACGCCCACTCCTGACGATCGGCCGGGTCGAGTCCATGCCCCGGGGCATTTTTTCTAAAGCAATTCCTATACATTGTCCAGATTCTTGGCGCGGTCCCGCCCAGGTACGCCTGCTATTTCCCGGGGATAGACTTCGCCGCCTCGCGGATCGCCGCCGCATCTTCCCCGGTCGTCGCGTTCAGGCCCCTTTCCGCCAGGGCACGGGCCTTGTCGTTTGCGCCGGCGCGGACGGCGTGACCGATCAGGGCGGACCAGGTTTCGCCCGAAGCAGACACCTTGAGGATCCGGTCCGCGAGCGCGTCGGCTCCCTCGTGGCCCTTCCCCAAAAGCGCCTCGTAGTACCCCCCACCGCGGTTCACCAATTCCTCGCGCATGTACTCCGCAAAGCTGTCGGCATCCTCGGACTTCTCCCTGGCGGCGGTGGCGGCGGCTTCCTCCCACATCGAGAAGACGTCCTCGATCGCCTCTTCCGCCTTCCCGGCGATGACCCCGTACTGGCGCGCTTCGAGGAGGAGGTCGAACAGGTCGCCGTACATCGCGTCGCGCAGTTCCTCCGTACCTTCCATTTTGGCGAGCTTGTCGTAGACCTCGAGGGACTTCGGCTGCTCCTGGAGGTGATGGTTCAGGCGCATCATGTCCATGGCGTCGTTGACGCCGCCCTGGGCGGCGAGCAGTCGCGCGGCGCAGGCGTCGCGGCGTGTTCGAAGGGCTTCTTTCGCGGGCGGGTAGTCCGAGGCGAGGCTCGCGAGGCCCGAGAGCAGCGCACTGCCCCGCGCGCCGTCGAACGTCCGGTCAAATTCGAGGCCGTGGTCGTAGCACCAGAGGAATTCCTTCAGCGCTTCTTCGTTCCTGCCGCGCCCCGCGAGCGCCTCGGCGAAGTCCAGCCGGAGCCCCGGGGAATTGGCGGCGTGGCCCACGAGGAGGGCCTTCGCCCTGGAGATCGAGTCGCGCCCGGCGAGGGCGTCGCCGGCTTCCTCGAGGAACTCCTCCGGGTCGCGGTACCCGACGAGGCGGTCGATCTCCGTGCCGTCTGGACGAAGCAGGAGCACGGTCGGGTAGGCGCGGACGTGGTACTTCGCGGCCAACGCTTCTTCCTTTTCCGCATCGATCTTGAGGGCGACCGACTTCTCCCCGAGCCAGGCCACGACCTTCGCGTCGCGCCACGTGACCGTGTCCAGTTTCCTGCAGGGGACGCACCAGGTCGTGAAGAAATCCACCATCACGATCCGGTTTCCGGCCTTCGCCTTCGCGCAGGCGGCGTCGAACCCGAGGTCCGCGAACACGCCCGGATCTTCCGCAGCCACAACGGACGCGAGAAGCAGAACGGCCAGCGTGGAAAGCTTCATGGATTCTCCTGTGGGTGACGGCTGTCACCAGGACGGCGAGAGCGAAATTAGATCACGACCGAGGAGTGTGCGACCGGGAATGTGTGTTCGCCCTTTTGCCCCCGCCTCCGCCCAATCCCCAGCCCCCCCAAACCCGAACCCGCCGTCCCCCTTCCCCTGCCGTTTTCGCGACGGCCCCCCGTCCAATCTCTACAATCCGCGCCATGCGATTCAACACCATCAAGTACATGGAATGGGCCAAGGTCAACCAGCACATCAACCCCGTGACGTTCGACCTTTCGAACTCGGCGATGGCCCCGCCGACCCCCGAGGAAATCGGCGTCACCGCCGAGGACGCGCACTGGGACGGCGAGAACCACTACGGCCACCCGGTGCTCAAGGACCTGATCGCGAAGCGCTGGGGCGTGAAGGAAGACCAGATCATTCCCACGGGCGGCTCTTCGCTCGCGAACTTCCTCTTCGGCGCGGCGCTTCTCAACACCGGCGATGTCGCCGCGATCGAGACGCCGTACTACGAACCGCTCGGCAAGATTCTCGAAGCGCTCGAGGCGAAGGTGATCCAGGTCCCGCGCCGAAGCGAGGACAAGTTCCAGCCCGACGTGGACGCGGCGCGGAAGGCGTTCGAGAAGGGCGCGAAGCTGCTGATCCTGACGGACCTGTACAACCCGGCAGCGGTGCACCTCGATCGCGCGCGGCTCATCGAGATCGGCAACGCGGCGGCGAAGCACGGCGCGACGGTGCTCGTGGACGAGGTCTACCTGGACGCGATGTGGGAAAAGCGCCCGCCGATCGCGGCGACGCTCGGGCCGCAGTACATCTCCACGAACTCACTGACGAAAGTCTACGGCCTCGGCAACCTCCGCGCCGGCTGGGGGATCGGCCGCAAGGAACTCGTCGACCGCGCGTACCGCGTCTACGACTACCTCTCCGTTCTCAACTCCATGCCCACCGACAACGTCGCCATCCGCTGCCACCGTAACCTCGACAAGCTCACGGCGCGCGCGCGACAGCGCCGCGACGACCACTTCCCCATCCTGAAAAACTGGGTCGCCTCGCGCCCGGACATCGAGTGGATCGAGCCGGAGTACGGTTTCATCGCCTGGCTTCGCCTCAAGTCGAAGGCCACGAGCGACAAACTCGAGCCCGTCCTCCGCAAGAAGCACGACGCGCAGGTCGCGCCGGGGCATTACTTCGGTCACCCGGATTACATCCGCGTCGGGATCGGGCTGGCGAAGGAGAAGCTCGAGGAAGGGCTGAAGCGGGTCGGCAAGGCGCTGGACGAGTTCCGGTAGAGACGAGGCCGTCGATACTCACCCGCGGAGAAACCATGGCGAAGCGCAAAGCTGCCAAGAAGCCCGTGAAGAAGTCTGCCCGCAAACCGGCCGTGAGGCCCGCACCGAAGAAAGCCGCGGCCCCTGTCACACCGCCCGCCCTTCCCCCCGACGCGCAGATGATGCAGCTGGTGGGGGGGCACTGGATTGCGCGGACGGTGCAGGTGCTGGCGCAGATCGGGGTGGCGGACCGGATGAAGGGCGGGGCGAAGACGGCGGCGGAGCTGGCGGAGGCGACGGGGACGAATGCGGGGGCGCTGGAGCGGCTGATGCGGGCGGCGGCGATGTTCGGGGTATTCACGGTGGCGGGCGGGAAGTACGCGCTGACGCCGGTCGGGGACACGCTGAGGAGCGACACGCCGAACTCGATCCGGAACTTCGCGAGCTTCTTCGCGGAGCCGTGGTACTGGCAGGTGTGGTGCGAGTTCAGCCACACGGTGAAGACGGGTCAGCCGGCGTTCGGGAAGGCGCACGGGATGCCGGCGTTCGAGTGGCTGTCGAAGCACCCGGCGGCGCTGGCGACGTTCGCGAAGGCGATGACGTCGTTCACGCGGCAGATCGGCGTCGCGGTCGCCGACGCGTACGATTTCGGCAAGATCCACACGCTCGTGGACGTCGGCGGGAGCCACGGGACGCTCATGTCCGCGATCCTCAAGTCCAACCCGACGATGCGCGGCGTCATCTATGACCTGCCGGCGGTCGTCGAGGGCGCGAAGGCGCCCCTCGGGCAGGCCGGGCTCGGCAACCGGACCGAATGCGTCGGCGGCAACTTCTTCGAGAGCGTCCCCCCGGGCGACGCCCACATCCTCAAGCACATCATCCACGACTGGAGCGACGAGCAGTGCGTCACGATCCTGCGCCACTGCCGCGGCGCCATGCCGCGCGACGGAAAGGTCCTCCTCATCGAAGCGGTCATCCCGGACGGCCCGGAGCCGCACTTCGGGAAGCTGCTGGACCTCGAAATGCTGGCGATGACGCAGGGCGGCAAGGAGCGGACGGCGGGCGAATTCCGCGAGCTGCTCGGCCGCGCGGGATTCAACCTGACGCGGATCGTGCCGACGAAGTCGCCGGTGTGCGTGATCGAGGGGACACCGGCCTAGGCTTTCGCCGCCAGGCGCCCCGCGAGGGCCTCGAAGCGTCGAAGGCCGGACTCCGCCCCGCTCGAACGGGCGATCTCACGGCCTTCCTCGATCGCGGCGCGCGCGGCCGCGGCGTCCCTTCGCGCAAGGTGCGCTTCCGCCGCGTCTTCCAGCACCTGCAGGCGCTCCGGGCACGCAGTGGCTCCGGAGGCGAGAGCCAGCGCTTTTGCGAGCAGGTCGGCCGCTTCCGGGCCGCGGCCGGTGCGGGCGCGGAGGATGGCCAGGGCGCTCATCGAGAGGGCCTCGACCCTGGGGTCGTGAAGGGTGCGCGCGCGTTCCAGGGCGCCGAGGAGGTCGCGCTCGGCGGCGGCGGGATCCCGGTCGAGGGACAGGAATCCGCGGAGCCGGAGCACAGCGGCGACGAGGGACTCGAACCCGCCGGGCTCGGCGATGGCCAGGGCCTGGCCCAGGGCTTCGGCCGCTTCGACCTCACGCCTGCTGCGTCCGGTGATCTCGGCGAGGTAGGTCAGCGCCATCGCTTCGTCGTAGGAATTGTGCGTGGCGCGGCAGGAGCGGATCGCCTCCCGCATGTCGCGTTCCGCGCCGGCGACGTCCCCGAGCTGCAGGCGTGAGCTTGCGACGTTCACGAGTGTCGATCCCATCATGCGCTCGTCGCCGACTTCACGGCGCATGCGAAGGACTTCCAGGTCGGCCTCCAGCGCGCCGCGGAAGTCGCCGCAGGCGCACCGGATGTTCGAGAGGTTCTGCAGCGCCGCCGTGACCCGGACCCGGTCGCCGACCCGGCGGGAGACCGCGAGCGCCTCTTCGTAGGCCGCTCGCGCCGCGTCGATCTCGCCGCGAAGAAACCGCACGTTGCCGATGTTGATGAGCACCATCGCGTAGATGCCCGGGCTTTCGGATTCCCGGCTGTCGGCGGCGAGGCTCCCGAGTTCGCGAAGCGACTCGTCGACGCGTCCTGTCCGCAGGTAGATCTGGGCCAGAAGCGACCGCGCATCGAGCCTGCCGATGGAGGATTGTGCCTCCGGGTTGAGGTCGAACAATTCCAGGATCCGGAGGACCTGCGCCTGGCTTTGCTCCATGCGGCCGATGTGGTAGGCCGCAAACGACGCCGTATGAAGCGCCTGGATCTCCACGGCAGGCGCCGGATTCGAGGCGAGGATCTCGTTGCTGACGCGGATCGCGAGTTCCAGGTTGCCCCGTGCCGCCTCGGCGTTGGCCACGACCAGCCGGGCGTCCATGACCTGCACCGTCGTGGAGGACCGGTCCTTGCACACCGAATCGGCAACATCGGCCGCTTCGGCATAGCGATACACGTTCGCAAGGCAGCGCGCAGCGAGCAACCTCGCATCAGGCGTGTCGTCCGCAAGCCGCGCGCGTTCCGCGCAGGCAAGCCCTTCGGCCGATCCGCCGGCGTGATAGGCGATCTTTCCCGCGCGGACCCAGAGTGCGGAAGCGGCGACCGGTTCGCCTGCGGATTCGCGGTGTCCCGCGGCGAGTGCCACGGCGCGGCGTCCTGCGGCGGGAAGGGCCTCGAGGTCGGCCGCGGCGGCGCGGTGGAGGCGCGAGCGGTCTTTCTTCGGCAGGAGGGCGTAGGCCGCGTTCTGGAGGAGTCCGTCCTTGAACGCGTACTCTTCGTCGCCGGCGAGCGTCGAGTCCTCGACGCGCAGCACGATCCCGAGCCGCTCGGCCGCGGGAATGGACGCCGCGGCATCGACCCCGGCGACCCTCTGCAGCAGGCCCCGCCAGAACGTGCGCCCCAGGACGCTCGCAGCCTTCAGCGACTCCTTCATTCCCGCGCCGAGCCCGTCGAGCCGGGCCTGCAGGAGCGGCTGGAGCCCGCGCGGAATGCCCTCGACGGGCGCAATGAGGACCAGCGGTTCCCCGTCCGCCAGCCGCTCTCCCTCGATATGCCGCGCCAGCTCCAGGATCGCGAACGGGTTCCCGCCGGAGCGATCGGCAACGAAACGGAGGAGATCCGGGGAAGCGGCGCGCTTGAAGGCGAGGGAGGCAAGTTCCGCGGAGGACGCCGCGTCGAGCGGATTGAGCGTTATGGACTCGAAACCGGCGGGTGCGGCGGCGCCGGGCCGGGCGGCCGCGATGACGGAGAAGGGGATGTCCCGGAGGCGGGCGCCCAGGTGGGTGACGAGGGCGCGAGTGTCCGGATCGGCGGCATGGAGATCGTCGAGGAAGAGCGCGACGGGACCGGCGGCCGTGCGCAGGCGCAGCCAGCGTTCCCACGCGTAAAGCGTTTCGAGGCGTCGCCGTTCGGGTTCGAGGACCGCGACGCGCGCGCCGGGCACGGGCTCGCCGATCGACAGGGCGACCAGGTGCGCGAGGTTCTCCTCCTCCATCCCCGCCCGGCCCAACGGCGCGAAGCCTGCGGCGATCCAGGACACCAGGTCCGTCGCGCCGTCCCGCCTTGCCGCCTGCCGCAAGGCCCGTCCCGGCGCGGCCAGCGGAAGGCCTCCTCCCTCCGCGGCGCGCCCCCAGGCCGTCCAACCCTGCGATGCCGCCCGTTCGCGCAGTTCCGAAAGCAGCCGCGTCTTCCCGATCCCGGCCTCCCCCTCGATCCACACGAACCTCCCGCGCCCGCCCGCCGCCGCCACCCGCGCCATCTCCTCCTCGCGCCCGCAGAGCCGCAGATCGAGCCCCGCGAACGCCCCCGTGCCGCCCTCCCGCTTCCCCGTGCATACGAACGTCTCGACCGGCTCCACCCGGCCCCGGACCTGCATGCGCCCGGAGGCGACGAAGCGGGCCCGGCGGCGGGCCAGCGACTCGACGGAGGCCGCAACCACGATCTGCCCCGGCGCAGCAGCGCCCTGCAACCGCTGGGCGACGTTCACGGCATCCCCCATCGCCGTCGCCTTCTCCCCGGCGATCCCCGCCCAGAGCACCTCACCCGCATTCACCCCGGCCCGGAACCCGAGTTCCCCGGCCTGCTGCCGCAGGTCCAGCGCCGCCAGCACGGCACGGGCCGCGTCGTCCCCGTGCGCCACCGGCGCCCCGAACACGGCCATCAGCCCGTCCCCGGAGAATTTGTCCACCACCCCGCCGTGCGCCTCGACAGCCGCCCTGAGCCGGCGGAAGAACCCGTCGGCAAAGACGGCCCCTTCCTCGACGCCATCGGCCTCCAGCGCGGCCGGAAGGCCGGGGTACTCTGCGAAGAGGATGGCCACGAAGCGGCGCTCGCCGGCGGGTTCGGTCATGGGTCCCGGATCATACGGCGTTTGCCGGGAGCGCGGGCGTGACAAGCGCCGCTCCCCAACCCGCCCTTCCGCCCCGGGACCGCCCCGCGTAGGCTTCCCGCGTGAAGCACGGCTTCTACATCCACATCCCGTTCTGCGTCCGCAAGTGCGGCTACTGCGATTTCAACTCGCACGCCTCGACGGGCGAGCTGCACGACGCGTACCTGGAAGCGCTCCTGGCGGACATTGACGCAGTGCGTCAACGCCACGGCGACGCCGCCATCGACACCGTCTTCATCGGCGGCGGGACGCCGTCGCTCTTCACGCCCCCCATGATCGGCCGCATCCTCGAGCGGGTGGCGAAGGGGTTCCGGCTGGAGGCGCGCGAGATCACGATGGAAGCGAACCCGGGGACGGTGGAGCGGCACGATTTCGGGGAGTACCGGCGTGCGGGGGTGACGAGGGTCTCGATGGGGGCGCAGTCGTTCGACGCGGCGGAGCTGGCGATGCTCGACCGGATCCACTCGCCGGGGGAGATCGTGTCGGCGTTCCGGGCGGTGCGCGCCGGGGGCTTCGACAACGTGAACCTCGACCTGATTTTCGCGCTGCCGGGGCAGACGCTCGAGACGTGGCGCCGCTCGCTCGCCGCCGCGATCGACCTCGCCCCCGAGCACCTCAGCGCCTACAACCTGATGTTCGAGCCCGGGACGGAGTTCACGCACAAGCTCGCGCGCGGGCTGCTCCGGGAGAAACCCGAGGACGAGCAGGCGGAGTTCCTTTCCGACACCGCGGTCCGCCTCGACGCCGCGGGTTACCACCGCTACGAGATCTCGAACTTTTCGCGCCCCGGCCGCCCCTGCGCGCACAACCTCCGGTACTGGCGCCGCGAGCCCGTCCTCGCCGCCGGCGCCGGCGCGCACGGCTGGGACGGCCGCCGCCGCTGGTCAAACGTCCGCTCGCCCCAGGAGTACATCCGCCGCGCGAAAGCCGGCGAGCCCCTCGAAGTCTCCAGCGAGGAACCCGACCGCGGCCAGGCCATGCTCGAGGCCGTCATGTGCCGCATGCGGCTCAGCGAAGGCATGGAAGAGGCGCGTTTCGCGCGGGAGTTCGGCGCGGCGCCGTCGGACGTCTTCCCGCGCACGGTGCGGATGGCGCAGGACCGCGGGTTCCTGAAGCGCGACGCGGGGGCGATGGTCCTCACCGATGCAGGAATCCTCGTGAGCGAGACGATCTTCGGGGAGTTCGCGAAGGAACTGGCGTAATTCCGCGACGGCTATCCGGCCGGTGGCCCCTTCCCCCTCTCCCGGAACACCTCGATCGCGTACAGCACTCCCGCACCGCCCAGGATCCCGTCCACCGCCAGCATCCACCAGTCGCGGTTCCCCGCGGCAACCCGCCACGCCCCGAACGCCAGCAAGCCGAGGCTGCACGCCCCGATCACCAGCGCCACCAGGGGATTGGCGGTCATTCCAGGCTTCGTCGGCGGCTCGGGCATCCGCCCAGTATCCACGCCCCGCTCCCCCGGGACGAGCGTCTTTCCTTCACCGCCGCCCCTCACCGTCCATAGAATGTCCGCTTCACACCTCAACGCATGGGAGAGAACGCGCATGCACCCTGCCGTCCTGACGGAACTGAAGAAGCGCTGGGAGAAAGTGAAGGGCGACCACGAGTCGTGCCACATCGGCGAGTACTCCGAGGCGGACTGGGTCATGGGCCGGACGACCGGCGACCCCGTCAACTGCTGGATCTGGGACGGCAACGACATCTCCGACGTGGGCTCTGACGTGCGGCAGGACCGCAAGCCTAAGGCCGGCGGCGTGTTCATCCAGGCAGGAATGCGCTTCGCCTTCAATCCCGAGGAAGAAGGCCAGGTGCTCATCGAGTTCGTCACGGGCGTGCTCACCGGGTCCGGGACCTTCATGAAGGTCTCGGGCGACGGGGAATCGCTTCTCAATGTGCCCGACGGCCAGAAGTGGGGCGCGTAGAAGGGCAGGATATGTCGGTCGACAAGCTGATGGATGTGGCCCGGCACATGGTCCGCGCGGGCGCCGCGCAGGACATGTACCGGACCCTCGTGACCCGTTCGCGGCGCGCGCTGGGCCGCGGGCACGACACTTCGTTCTTTCTCGTCTACCGCGCGAGCGACATGGTGCTGCCGGTGGCGGAATCGGCGGAGAGCGGGAAGCGGCTGCATCCGCAGGCATACACGCAGAAGATCACGGCGGGGATCATCGGGCACGTGGTGAAGAGCGGGAAGACGTACTACTCGCCGGACGTGGCGGCGGATCCGCTGTTCGTGAGCGGGGGGCAGACGGCGGGGAGCGAGCTGTGCGTGCCGGTGAAGTTCGACGGCGAGGTGGTCGGGATCTTCAACATCGAGTGCCGCCGCAAGCACGGGTTTACGCCGGACGAGATCGCGCGCATCGAGCTGCTGTGCGACGCGGCGGGGATCCTGATGAACAGCGGGGTCGAGCAGGAACAGCAGCAGGCACTGGAGGCGCAGGTGCGCGGGCTGGAGGAGGGGCTGGCGCACGCGCGGGCGAGGTTCGAGGGGCTGGCGGGACTCGTCGGCGAGCTCGTCCTGGTGCTCGACGCGGGCGGGAAGGTGTCGTGGCAGAACGGCGGATGGAAAGGTGCGCTTGCCACGTCGGTCGGGAAGGCGTTCGAATCCCTGCTGGCGCCGGGTGCGTCCGCCGCGTGGAAGAAGGCGATCCTGAAGGCGGGAACCGTGCGCCTCGCGATCGTACAGAAGTCCGGCGAACGCGCGGTCGTTGCGCGCGTGCTGCCGCTGGCGGCGGCCGACGGCCCCGCGGGGACATTGATCCTGCTTCGCGAAGCGCCGGAACCGAAGAAGGCCGCTGCGAAGGCGCCCCGGGCCCGGGCGTCCAAGAAGAAACGCAAGTAGCAGCGATGCGCCGAGCCTTCCTCATCGCCTTCTTCGCAGGGCCGATTCCGTACTTCCTGTGGACGACGGCGGTCCTTCGCACGTCACACCCGGATGTCATCGCGCTGACCCTGGGCACGTTTCTGCTCACCATCCCCTGGATCTGGTACCTGCAGCGCTTCGCCCGCCGCCCGATGTTCCTGCTCTGCTGGTTTGCGACCCTGGGCCTCCTGTTCTGGACCGCCATCCGCCAGGCGCTCGTCCACAGCGAGTCCTTCGGCGCCGGCGCCGGCACCCTCCTGCTCTTTCCCATCACCGGGATCGCTTCCATGCTCCAGGACCGCCTGCTCCTGGTCCCGATAGGCCTCTTCCTCTGGGGCGCGATCTCAGGATTCGTCGGCATCCTGAGGCGCTCGGCGCCGCCGAAGTGGGAGCGGGAAGAGCCGGAGCCCACGACGTCGAAGGAAGAGGAAGACGAGGGCCCGGAGCCGCCGCGTCCGGAGCCGTATGTCGTGCCGAGGCCCCCGGCGAAGCCGAAAGGGCCGGCCTACACGCCGCCGAAACGCGAGACTCCGCCCCCAAAGCCGAAACGGGTCCCAGGCGCATAGCCTGCTCAGGACGAGGCTTTTCGTGCTTGCGCGGCGAATGGCGACTTGAGACTCGGACGGGGGGAGCGCCCGGCCGCTATCCCGGCTGACGCCCCGGCGCCAAGTCCTTTCGGCCGGGCGCGACCTCTGTCCGAGTCTCAAGTCGCCATTTCCCGCGCAGGCAGTACAATCCCCGCCCCATGCCGAGCGCCATCCCCGGCGTCACCGCCCTGACCAACGTCCTCCGCACCGCGGGTGGCGTCTTCCTGTTGTTGCTCGAAACCATGCGCGCCGTCATCGGCCGCTGGCCGCGCCGCCGCGTGCTCGTGGACCAGTTCTACCTCATCGGCTACCGCTCGACGCCGGTCGTGCTCACGACCGGGTTGTTCACCGGAATGGTCCTTGCGGTCCAGTCCTTCAACCAGTTCCGCCGTGTGAACATCACGTCCATGGTCGGCGCCGTCGTCAGCGTCTCCATGGTCAAGGAACTCGGCCCCGTCCTCTCGGGCCTCATGCTCGCCGGCCGCGTCGGCGCCGCCATCACCGCCGAAATCGGCACCATGCACGTCACCGAGCAGGTCGATGCCCTCCGCGCCCTCGCCACCAACCCCGTCCGCTGGCTCGTCCTCCCCCGCGTCGCCGCCGCCGTCCTCATGACCCCTATCCTCACCCTCATGGCCGACCTCGTCGGCATCGCCGGCGGAACGCTCATCCTCGTCGGCTTCCTCAAGGTCGAGTGGCACTTCCACTACGTCAACATGCTCGACTGGCTCCGCGTCTGGGACATCGGCGTCGGCTGCGCCAAGTCCTCCGTCTTCGGCCTCCTCATCGCCCTCACCTCCGCCTACAAGGGCCTCAACACCGAACCCGGCGCCGCCGGCGTCGGCAAGGCCGCCACCGAGGCCGTCGTCACCTCCTGCATCCTCATCCTCGTCTCCGACTTCTTCCTCACCGTCGCCTTCGCCGCCATCAAGCCGGAATGGGCTAACTAGTGCTCGAAATCCGGAACCTCCACAAGCACCTCGGCGACAAGCACGTCCTCCGCGGCGTCAACCTCCTCGTCCCCAAGGGCGAAGCCCTCGTCATCATCGGCGGCTCAGGCTGCGGCAAGTCCGTCCTCCTCAAGCACATCCTCGGCCTCTTTAAGCCCGATTCCGGCGCCATCCTCGTCGACGACGAAGACACCGTCCCTCTCCACGAACGCGACCTCTTCCGCATCCGTAAACGCTTCGGAATGCTCTTCCAGGGCGGCGCCCTCTTCGACTCCATGACCGTCGCCGAAAACGTGTCGTTCGCGCTGGACGAGCACTCCCGGCTGTCCACGGCGGAGAAGCTGGAGATCGTGAAGAAGAAGCTGGCGATCGTGGGGCTGAAGGGCGTTGAGAACGTCTACCCGGCGGACCTGTCGGGGGGCATGAAGAAGCGGGTGGCGCTGGCGCGGGCGATCGCGCCGGACCCGGACTTCCTGCTGTACGACGAGCCGACGACGGGGCTGGACCCGATCATGAGTGACGTGATCAACGAGCTGATCCTGAAGCTGAAGACGACGCTGAACGTGACATCGATCATCGTAACGCACGACATGGCGAGCGCGCGGAAGATCGCGGACAAGATGGCGATGCTGCACGAGGGGACGATCCGGATCCACGCGACGCCGGAGGAGCTCTATGCCAGCCAGGACGAGGTGGTGAAGAGGTTTATCAACGGGCTGGCGTCGG
>CAVPNQ010000056.1:0-11953 GCA_963706735.1 uncultured Planctomycetia bacterium | reverse complement strand
CCTACGGCGGCAGGTGCGCAGAGCGCTGACGGCAAGGCGCTCTACGTGATGCTGAACCTGGCCGGCGAACAGGGCCAGACCCTGGCCAACGAGGGTGTCGAAGCCGTTCGGAAAGGTGATCGAGGAGACCAAGGCCCTGCTGGCGTCCAGGCGTACGCGGCCGGTCCCGCGGCTCTGACCAAACGACATGCACGTGATCGGCAATGCCAGCTTGGGAAAGATCACCCTGCACGCCGACCGCCATCGCCGCCATGCTGTCGGTGGTCTACAGATCGATCAAAACGACACTGGGTTCAGCTGTTTCTGACCTTTGTAGGCGTCGGTGTCGACGGTGGCGATGCAGCCGGAGATCCGCACGTCCTTGTCGGCGACGTCGAACGGCATGGGCATGGTGGTCATGAAATGACGGAGCACCTTGTCCTTGTCGCGGCCGAGGATCGAGTCGTAGGGGCCGGTCATCCCGACGTCGGTGATGAAGGCCGTTCCTTTCGGGAGGACTGTTTCGTCCGCCGTGGGGATGTGCGTGTGCGTCCCGAAGATCAGCGACACGCGGCCGTCCAGCATCCACCCGAGCGCGACTTTCTCGCTCGTCGCCTCGGCGTGCACGTCGAGCACGATGATGTTCGTCTGGCGTCGCAGCGCTTCGATCGCCCTCTCCGCCGCGAGGAACGGATTGTCCGCGGGCGTGTTCATGAAGACGCGCCCCTGCACCTGCGCGACGCCGATCTTGAACCCGTTGCGCGACTCGTAGATCTGCCAGCCGACGCCCGCCGCCGCGTCCGGGTAATTGCACGGCCGCACGATCTTGCAGGCGTTCGTCGCCAGCAGCGGGATGAGTTCCTTCTTCTTGTACACGTGGTCGCCGCTCGTCACCGCGTCCGCGCCCGCGACCAGCAGGTCCTCGTACAGGCTCGGTGTCAGCCCGCTCCCGTTCGCGATGTTCTCCCCGTTCACCACCGCAAACTCGATCCCCTGGTCGCGCTTCGCCGTCTTCAGCCAGCTCTTGATCGCGTCCCTTCCGGGGTTTCCGACCACGTCGCCGATGGCCATGATCTTGATTTTCATTCGCCGGAGAGTCTACCCGCGAGGCGCGCGATGGGACAGACTCCGGCGATTCCGGGACTCCGCCCGCGCCGGAAAAACGGCGCTTCCCGAGTTTTCCCTCGGAAAAACAACTCTCCCCCGAGGGAAAAACAGCCGATTTTCCTTGCGTCCCTAGGGGATTCCGCTCAAATCCCCCTCAGTCCCGAGAGAAACCAACTTCCGTTCCGCCCCCCTTTTGATGGAGGACCGATGGCCGCAAAGAAGCCCGCTGGTCGCAAGCCGAGCGCCGCGTTCATGAAGCCGATGACCCCGAGCGCCGATCTCGCCGCCGTTGTCGGCAGCGCCGCGCTCCCGCGCACCCAGGTCACGAAGAAGATCTGGGACTACATCAAGAAGAACGGGCTGCAGGATTCGAAGAACCGCCGGAACATCAACGCCGACGACAAGCTCAAGGCGGTGTTCGGCGGCAAGAAGCAGGTGTCCATGTTCGAGATGACGAAGCTCGTGAGCAAGCACCTGAAGTAAACAGTTGTGATCGATAGAAGAACCCCTCGCGGTGAGCGAGGGGTTCTTTTTTTGGGTAACGGCAGGGGCGGGGGAAGGGCGGGTTGGGGGCTTGGGTGGGCTGGGGATCGGGTGGGGGCTTGGGCAGCGAAGCACCCAACGCGCGTTGGATGCTTCGCCGCCCCAGCCCGATCCCCATCCCCAGCCCACCCGATCCCGTGCCCCGCCCTCCCCCCGCCCCTGCCGTTTTCCTACCGAGCGTACTCCGTCACCCTCGTCTCCC
Organism: uncultured Planctomycetia bacterium; assembly: GCA_963706735.1. Classification (GTDB taxonomy): domain Bacteria; phylum Planctomycetota; class MHYJ01; order WSZJ01; family WSZJ01; genus WSZJ01. The sequence continues at coordinate 10,122 of CAVPNQ010000056.1, read as the reverse complement.
GTATCACCGTCACCCTGATTTCGCCCGGGTATGTCATCTCCGCCTCGATCTGCTTCGCAATGTCCTTCGCCACGATCAGCGCGTTCGAGTCGTCGATCTTCGAAGCGTTCACCAGCACGCGAAGCTCGCGCCCCGCCTGGATCGCGAACGCTCCTTCGACCCCCGGCCGGCTCGTCGCGATCCGCTCCAGGTCCTGCAGGCGCTTGATGTACCGCTCCAGCGACTCGCCGCGCGCCCCGGGACGGCTCGCGCTGATCGCGTCCGCCGCCGCCGTCAGGATGCAGTACGGCGTCTCCGCCTTCTCCGTCTCGTGGTGCCGCAGCGCCGTGTCGCACACCGCAAACGGCTCGTCCGCGCGTTTCAGCAGGTCGTACCCGAGCTGCGGGTGCGTCCCTTCCATCTCCTGGTCCAGCGCCTTGCCGATGTCGTGCAGCAGCCCGGCGCGCTTCGCCAGCACCGGGTCGAGCCCGATCTCCGCCGCCATGATCGACGCCAGCTTCGCCACCTCGATCGAGTGCTTGAGCACGTTCTGGCCGTAGCTCGTGCGGAAGCGCAGCCGGCCGAGGATCGGGAGGACCTTCGGCGACATCCGCTGGATGTCCAGTTCGTAGCAGGTCTGCTTACCGGTCTGCATGACCAGCTCTTCCATTTCCTTCTTCGTGGATTCGACGAGTTCCTCGATGCGGGTCGGGTGGATGCGCCCGTCCTGCACGAGCTTTTCCATCGTGCGGCGCGCGGTCTCGCGGCGGATCGGCTCGAACCCGGACAGGATGATCACGCCGGGCGTGTCGTCCACGATGACGTCCACCCCGGTCGCCTTCTCGAACGCGCGGATGTTGCGCCCCTCGCGGCCGATGATGCGGCCTTTCATTTCCTCGCTCGGCAGATCGACCGTCGAGGTCGTGTTCTCGGAGCTGTGGTCGCTGGCCGTCCGCTGGATCGCCATGATCACGTACTTGCGGGCTTCCTCGTCCGCGCGCTCCTTCGCGAGCTCCTGCGCCTTCCGGATGCGCGCCGCGACGTCGTTCGCGAGTTCCTGCTGCAGGCGCTCGTAGAACGTCCGGACCGCCTCCTCCTTGCCCATCCCGGTCAGCCGTTCCAGCGTCTTCTGCTGGTCCGCCACCGTCTTGGTCAGCTCCGCCTGCTTCGCCTCGACCGCCTTCGTCTTGTCCGCCAGCGACTGCTCCGTCGCCTCGATCTGCTTCTGCCGCCGAGCCTGGTCCTCGCCCTTCCGCTCGACCATGTCCTCTTTCTTCTGGACCGCCCGCTCCTGGTTCTTGATTTCGTCGAGCTTCTGGAAGCGCTCCTTTTCGGCCTCGGAGCGGAGCTTCATGACCTCGTCCTTGCCCTTGAGCTGCGCTTCCTTGACGGCCGCTTCGCCGCGCTCGCGGGCTTCGGACTCGATGAGGCGCGCCTTTTCCTTGGCGCCGGTGACGACGTTGCGCGCCAGGACGAAGCAGGCGCCGACCCCGAGGGCGGCCCCGACGACGAGGCCGACGACGAGCATGATGATGTCCATCCAGGACCCCCTTAGGCCCGGCGAACCGGGCTATCTCGTAGGGCAGGGGGTTGCGAGGGCGATGCCCGGTTTCAGGCCGCGGCCCGCGCACGGGTTCGCTCTCGGGTCACGGGCCCGCTGGAAGCGGGTCGGGATCCGGGGGAGCCGGTGCGGGTGGCGAGGCGGAGCGAGAGCTCCGGCCCCGTGGGAAGCGGATTTAGTTCCCGGCCGAGGGCGGAAGCCCGCAAGGGGGCCGTCGCGGCGACGAGGTCGCAGCGGACGGGAGAACCCGCGAGGGCGAACGCGAAGCGGACGAGAAGTCTGAGACCGGACATCGTTTTTTGGAGATCCCTGGCAACCGTCTGCCGTGACCTGTGAAGAGCGAAACGTGGCCTTTTGAGCCACTCCAAGGCGGGGGATCGTAATGAGGGGGGGAGGCGGGAGTCAAGATGATTTCGGTGGGGAGGGGTATTTCAGATTGGTATTTCACTTTGAAAGAAGGCTGCAAGCCATGACTTGACACCGGGTTGGGCCATCCCGTTCCGCACTTTGGCGTTTGAAATGCCACTTTATCGCTTCACCAGGCAACAAAAAAAGCCCCTCCTCGCGGAGGGGCTTGTTCATCCTTGCTCGCCTGACCTATTCGAGGACTTCGATTTCCTCAACCTCGATCACCTTCGGGCCGTCTTCCCAGCCCTCCGGCGCGTCGTGGATCGAACCCTTCGTGATACGGATCCGGTTGTGCCAGTACCGGCGCAGGTCGAGCGTGTCGCTGTGCAGGTAGAACAGCGTCACCCCCGCCTCCACGATCTTGTGCGTCCCGGGACGGCCCCACACCGAGGCGACGTCTTCAACCCAGCCGGAAGTGATCGCCTTCTTGTCGGACCCGCGCTTCACGGACTTCGCGGCCTGCTCCGCCTGCCACTTCTGCTCCAGCTCCGCAATCCGCTTCTCGTAGTCAGCCTTCTGAACCTGGCTCGTCTCGTCCAGCGACTTGACCAGGCCCTGGAGCTCCTGCAGCCCGCGCAGGTACTCCGCGCGGTCCTTGGCCCGGGCGGCCGTCTTGGCTTCCGCGGTACCCGCGATGGCGTCGAACGCGGCGATCGCCTCGGTCCAGTCGCGGTCGGCCGGCTGCGCCTCGTTCTGCGCCTTGACCAGAGCCTCCGCCTCCTGCCACGCCGTCAGGTGGGCCTTCACCTTCTCCTCGCCGGCGATGCGGTCGCTTTCCTTGCGGGCTTCCTCCGAGCGGATCTCGGCGTAGTCGCCCTTCACCGATACGAACTTCTTCGAGACGTACGCGTAGACGCCCTTCGGCGGCTCGATCTTGAACCAGGTGCCGATGGAATCCTGGCCGGTGATCTTGACGGTCGAGCCCGGCTCGACCTGGCCGATGACGGGGTGAGACGTGTCCGGCGTCGGGCGCAGGTTCACGTTGGCGCCGTGGACGGTGCCCGTGTCGCCGGCGCGGTCCACGAACTGGACCGCGATCCAGCAGCTCGAGTTCTTCGGCGCGAGGATCTTGAAGAAGTCTCCGGATTCGCCCGCGATCAGGACCTGGTCACCGCGGTTTGCGACGGACACGATGCGGTGATTCATCGTGTTTCCGGCGCGGACGTTGACGTTCGCGGCCGTGATTTCGCCGAGAACGAGCTTCTCCTCGGCAGCCGCGGCGGGCGGCGTACCTGAGGGATTCGCCGGATCATCGGCGAACGCGCCGCCCGAAAGGGCAAGCGCCAACGCGAGGACGGCGGGGGCAGGAATGAAGCGCATGGCAGGGGTCTCCTCTCTCCGAAGAAGATGGTGAAGTTCTTTCGATGGATTTATCGGCGGGGGAGGCGGGGGAGGCGGAGTTCTGGCGAGTGCATAACCCATGTATCTACAATGACTTGTGAACATTTTCCGGAATTTCGCGAATATCGCTTCAGTCAGCCGGGCTTCCTCCCCCCATGGAGGCCCGCGACTGCCTCCCGCTTTTCACGACAAAACACGCGCTCCGGCGTCGAGAAGTTCGCCTTACTTTGCGCTTGACTCCCGCCGATAAAGCCTTATCCTTCGCCGACTTCCGCGCCCCCCCACCGTGAGGGGGCGCGATTTTTTTAGTTAACCCACAGCTTGATCCGCCCCATGGCAACAACACCAACAACAACAAACGCCTTCCTGCAGAAAACCCGGAACATCGGGATCATCGCCCACATCGACGCCGGCAAGACCACCGTCACCGAGCGCATCCTTTACTTTTCGGGAAAGATCCATAAGAAGGGCGAAGTCCACGACGGCAACACCGTCACCGACTACATGCCCGAGGAGCGCGAGCGCGGCATCACGATCAAGTCCGCCGCGACCGCCTGCGAGTGGGACAACTTCAAGATCAACATCCTGGACACCCCCGGCCACGTCGACTTCACGGCCGAGGTCGAGCGTTCCCTGCGCGTCCTTGACGGCGCCGTCGGCGTGTTCTGCGCCGTGGCCGGCGTCCAGGCCCAGAGCGAAACCGTCTGGCGCCAGGCCAATCGCTACCACGTCCCGCGGATCTCGTTCATCAACAAGATCGACCGCATCGGCGGCGACATGACCAAGGCCGTCAAGTCCATCCGCGAAAAACTCGGCTCCAACCCCGTGCCGCTTCAGATCCCCATCGGCAAGGAGAAGGACTTCCGCGGCGTCGTGGACGTGATCGCAGGCGAAGCGATCTACTTCGACGAGAAGGACGAGGATGCCTTCACGAAGGGCCCGATTCCCCCCGAGTTCGCGGAGGAGTACGCGAAGTTGAGGGAAGGGGTCATTGACGCGGCGTCGCAGTTCGACGACGTGATCATGGAGAAGTTCATGGCCGGGGAGGAGATCACGACGGCGGAGATGAAGCGCGGGCTGCGTGCGGCGGTGCTGGCGTGCAAGGTGACGCCGGTGCTGGTGGGGACGGCGCTGAAGAACAAGGGCGTGCACCAGCTTCTGGATGCGGTCTGCGCCTATCTGCCGAGCCCGCTGGACCTGCCGCCGGTCAAGGGCAAGCTCCCGGGAACGGACACCGATGTGGAGCGTGTGCCGGAACCGTCGGGTCCGCTGGCGGCGCTGGCCTTCAAGACGATCAGCGACCGGAACGGCGACCTCACGTTCATCCGGGTCTACAGCGGCGAGCTCATGAACGGCTCGGTGGTGTGGAACTCGCGCAAGAACAAGCCCGAGCGCATCAACCGCCTGTACAAGATGCACGCCGACAAGCGCGAAGCCGTCGAGAAGCTCTCCGCCGGCGACATGGGCGCGGCGGTCGGTCTCAAGCTGACCTTCACGGGCGACACGCTGTGCGATCGCGACACGCCGATCCTCATGGGCGCCATGAACTTCCCGGACCCCGTCATCTCGATGTCGATTTCGCCGAAGACGACGGCGGACCGCGAGAAACTGGGCGAAGCGCTGGCGCAGATGGTGAAGGAAGACCCGACTTTCCACCGGCACACCGACGAGGAAACCGGCGAAGTCGTGATCAGCGGGATGGGCGAGCTGCACCTCGACATCAAGGTGTCGGTGCTGCAGCGCGAACAGAACGTGTCCGTCGATGTCGGCCGCCCGAAGGTCGCCTACCGCCAGACGTTCGACCGCGAGATCGAGGTCGAAGGCAAGCACGTCAAGCAGACCGGCGGCCACGGCCAGTTCGGCATCGTCAAGGTCCGCTTCGAGCTCCACCCCGAGCTCACCGGCGGCGTCGAGTTCGAGAGCGAAGTCGTCGGCGGACGCGTCCCGACCGAGTACGTCCCGGCGGTCGAGGACGGGCTCAAGAATTTCGGGAAGCGTGGCGGGCGGCTGAAGTGGCCGTTCGTGGGGCTGAAGGCGGTGCTTTACGACGGCAAGGCGCACGACGTGGACTCGAGCGAGCTGGCGTTCGTGAGCGCGGCGGAAATCGCGTTCCGTGAAGCGATCGAAGGCGTTCGCGTCGTCCTGCTCGAGCCGATGATGAAGATCGAGGTGGAGTGTCCCGAGATCAACGTCGGCGACGTGATCGGCGACCTGAACAGCCGGCGCGCGCTCGTGAACGAGGTCAGTTACAGCGGGATCAACCGGATCGTGAGCGGGAAGGTGCCGCTCGCGGAACTGTTCCAGTACTCGACGACGCTGAGATCGATGACGCAGGGCCGCGGGACGTACTCGAGTGAGCCGTCCGAGTACACGCCGGTGCCCAACCAGATCGCGGAGAAGATCATCGCGGAGCGGGCGAAGGCGCTGGAACTGAGGTAGGACAGCCGACGGAACACCACGGGCCGGGGAGAAATTTTCCCGGCCCGTTTCGTTTCAGCTGCAAAGGTCCCGGCCCCTGCGTACCACATCCGGTTCGACACCCCGGGTGCTAACATGCCGGCCCACGGATAGGAGATTCCTCGCATGGCCGTCCCCTCCGCGCCCCGCGCGCCCATGATCGACGCCATCGGCATCCTCAAGGAAGCCTGGGAACTGTTCACGCGCCAGTGGCAGGCATGGCTCCTCATCGGCCTCTGCTTCTTCCTGGTCGCCGTCCTGCTGAGCCTCACCTGCGTCGGCCTCATCTGCATCGGCGCCCTCCAGGCCGGCCTCTACATCGCGGCCTTCAAGCAGCTGCGCGGGCAGACGCCCGAAGTGCGCGACCTGTTCGACGGGTTCAAGCTCTTCGGACCCACGACGCTCCTCATGATCATCGCCGGGTTCCTCGTCTTCCTCGGGTCGCTGCTCTGCATCATCCCCGGCCTCGTCCTCTACGTCTGGTGGATCTTCGCCCTTCCGCTCTGCGTCACCCACGGTCTCGGCGCGACCGACGCCATGGCCATGTCCAAGCAGAAAGTGCAGGAAGGGTTCTGGGACATCGTCGTGCTCCTGCTCGTCATCTTCGCCGTCAATTTCGTTGCCGGCATGCTCCCGTTCGGCCAGATCCTCATCGGCCTGCCGCTCCAGACGCTCATGACGGCTATCGCCCACCGCGACCTGTTCGGCCTGGAGGGCGCTCTTCCGCCCGTAGGTCGCGGCCCGTCCCCCGCTTTCGCAGGGGCACAACCCCCGCCTGCGCAGGGAAGCGTTGCGTGCCCGAAGTGCGGCACCGCCAACATCGCCGGGCACCGTTTCTGCGTGGCTTGCGGGGCGCCCATCGCGTAGGAAAACGGCCACGAAGCGAAAAACGAAAAACAAAAAACGAAAAACGAAAAGTACCGGCCAGGACCGGGGATCGCCCCCCGCTCCTGGCCGTTTTTTTGTTTTTCGTTTTTCTTTTTTCGTTTTTCGTTTCGTTGTTGTCGTACTCCCCACCTGCACTAGACTACCCCCTGCATGCGCCTCTCCATGGAGATCTTCGGCATCCCCCAGGACCACGTCGACACCCTCAAAAAGGCCGTCGACGAGGCCTATGCCAAATTCCTCTACAAGGACGGAAGCGCCAAGTCCAAGACCCTCATCAAGAAACACGAGGGCACCTGCCCGTTCACCGGCAACCGCTGGATCCACGTCCTGATCGACGGCCTCGACTCCATGGAACTCAAGGACGTCTCCCGCTTCCAGGAAGCCGTCTACAGCTCCCACCCCCTCCGCACCGATCCCGTCGTCGCCGACAACATGTACCTCAAGATGGAACAGGCCGCCCCCGCCGAGGCCGAGGCCGAACCCGCCGACGAGGGCGAAGAAGAACTTGCCTGCTGGGTCTGCTCCCGCGTCGACGGCGAAGAGTGCTACGACTACGATTCGGGCGAGGCGTACACCATCGAGGTCCGTTTTCACGAGGATGCCAAGGTCCCTCTCTGCAGCGTCTGCCTGCAGCTCTTCCTCTACCACGACGAGTGGGAGGATGAGGAAGCCGAAGAAGGAGAGAGCGAATGAAGCGCGCGTGGTGGGTGGTCGCGGTGCTGGCCCTGCTGGTTGCCGGCTGCGACATGAAGTCGCCGGCCCAGAAGAAGAAGGAAGAGGAAGAGGCGAAGCGGAAGGCGGCGGCGTCGAATCCCGGGACGATGATGAAGCCGGAGCCGCCGGAAGGCGACCATGTGCTCGTCAAGGCCGACCCCGCGGCCGTTTCGCCGGCGAAGGCCCCCTCCGTCGCGCTCATCAAGATCGACCGCAGCGGCGTGATCACGACCTCGCTGCTGAAGTACAACGGGCCGAACGTCAACCGCCTGAACGTCGGCGCTTCCTCGTCCGGCGGCGGCTGCTGCACCACGTCGGATCCCCCCGAGTTCCAGGCGCTGGGAGGAACGTTTTCCCTCCTGCGTGACGCGATCTGCACGGAAGACTCCCCGCCCAGCGCGGAGCCGATCGTCGTGGACGGGGACTACAAGGCGCCGTGGCTTCACGTGCGCAAGATCATCGAGGTCATGTCCAAGGCGCACATGACGAAGGTCTACTTCGCGACGTCCGCCGACCAGGCCGACCTGCGCGGCGTCCCGGCGAAGCTGCCCGACCTCTGGAAAGTCACGACGCCGCTTCCCGAGAAGGCGAAGAAGGTCGACGTGGGGGCGAAGGGGAAGGAACTGGAGATCACGATCGACGGCACGGTCTACAAGGACGTGGCCTCGGCCGCCGCCGCTCTTCAGAAGGCCGGTATCACGGAGATCGGGATTCACCCTGCGGACCCGCGGACGCCGCTCTGGGCGGTGGTCAAGGGAGTCGAGCTGTCCAACGCGGTGGCGCCGGCGGGGCCGGTGAGGTTCGTGATGGTCGATCGGTAATGCCGAAGCTTGTCATCACTGAAACGGGCGAAACGCGCACGCTCCGCCTCGGTGACGAGGCGGTGACGGTCGGGCGCGCTCCGACGAACACGATCCAGATCCGGGACGTGAAGGCCTCGCGCGAGCACTGCATCATCACGCGGACGGACAAGGGCTGGAAGCTGGTGGACCTGGAGTCCGCCAACGGCGTGAACGTGAACGGCCTCCGCACCAACCAGCACTTCCTGCGCTGGGGAGACCGGATCGAGATCGGCGCCGCGGCGATCGCGTTCGAGCGGGAGCCGGGGGACCGGGAAGTGCCGACCGACAGCGGGACGCACCGGGTGCCGAAATTTACCCGCCGCTCGCTCGCCACCGGGAGAAGGCTGCCCGCGCCGCGACAGCGGCCGCTCGACGCCGGGGCCGTCGATCCCGCGCCGGTCGCCGAGCAGAAACTGCGCGACGCCATCGACCTCTGCCTCGACGTCTGGGCCGACGAGGGCCTCGAGGCCGCCGCCACCATCCTCGACGAGGTCTGGCGCGCCCACCGGGGCCAGCCGCGCGAGGGCGAACTCGTCGAGATGCGCGACTCCCTCCTTCGCCTCATGGAGATCAACAAGGCCATCACCACCGAGCACAACATCAAGCGCCTGCTCGAGACCATCATCGACGCCGTCATCGCCCTCACCAACGCCGAACGCGGCTTCATCATCCTCGCCGACGCCGGACTCACCACCATCCGCGTCGCCCGCAACTTCGACCGCGAGGACGTGAAAAAGCCCGAGGACAAGATCTCCCACTCCATCGCCGAGGCCGCCGTCACCCAGGGCCGCACCATCCGCGCCCACAACGCCCAGACCGATCGCGAACTCCACGCCTTCATGTCCGTCACGGAACTGAAGCTGCGCTCCCTGCTGTGCGTCCCCCTCCGCGCCCGCGACAAGGTCATCGGCTGCTTCTACATCGATAACCGCTTCGAGGAAGGGCTCTTCACCGAGTCCCACCAGCGCCTGCTCGAGGCCTTCGCCGACCAGGCCTCCGTCGCCATCGAGAACGCGCGGCTCTGGGAGGAGAACCAGAAGCGCCTCGAGGAACTGCGAACGTCGAAGGAACAGGTCGAGAAGCTCAACAAGCTGCTCGAGGAAAAAGTCGAGCGCCAGAAGACCGAGCTCACCGAGGTGAAAGCCGACCTGAGCCGGTCGCTCCAGAAGCTCGAGCTCAAGTACAACTACTCGAACATCATCGGGCGCAACGCTGCCATGCAGGAGGTTTTCCGCCTGCTCGACCGCGTCACCGACACGAACGTCCCCGTCCTGATCCAGGGCGAGTCCGGCACCGGCAAGGAACTCGTCGCCCGCGCCATCCACTTCAACGGCTCCCGCAAGTCCGCGCGCTTCGTCAGCGAAAACTGCGCGGCGATCACCGAGACCCTCCTCGAAAGCGAGCTCTTCGGCCACGTCCGCGGCTCCTTCACCGGCGCCACCAGCGACCGCAAGGGCCTCTTCGAGCTCGCCGACGGCGGCACGCTCTTCCTCGACGAAATCGGCGATATGTCGCTCGAGATGCAGAAAAAGCTGCTGCGAACGCTCCAGTCCGGCGAGCTCCGCCGCGTCGGCGGCAAGGACACGATCCACGTCGACGTCCGCATCATCAGCGCTTCCAACAAGGAGCTGAAAGGGCTGATCAAGGAAGGGAAGTTCCGGGAGGACCTGTTCTACCGGCTGAACGTGGTGACGATCACGTTGCCGCCATTGCGGGAGCGGCGCGACGACGTGCCTCTTCTGGTGGAGCACATCCTGGGGACGCTGGCGAAGGAGTCGAACCTGCCGCGGCCGACGATCGACGAGGAGGCGATGCGGCTGCTGGCGTCGTACAACTGGCCTGGGAACATCCGGGAGCTGGAGAACGAGCTTCGGCGTCTGGGGGCGATGTCGTCGGACGCGCGCGTGACGGCGGCGATGCTGAAGCCGGAGA
>CAVPNQ010000055.1:0-4077 GCA_963706735.1 uncultured Planctomycetia bacterium | reverse complement strand
GGCCTTGCCGCCGTCGCCGTTCTTCAGCAGGTCCAGCGCCGCCTTGCGCTTCGCCGCCTCGGCCTCCGGGAACCACCGGTCTCCCGCCTGCTTCCACCCGATCCCCTCGCAGGCGTCCGCATTGTTGGGGTCGAACGTCCGCACCAGCCCCCAGAGCCGCTTCGCCCGCTCCTTGTACCCCTTGTCCGCGGCCCACTGCGCCAGCGGCGCCAGCTCGCGCCCCGCGGCGGCCACGATCCCCGAGCGTTTTTTCCGGTACGTGTCCAGCGCCTCGGGAATGTCCTTCGCCTCGCCGCGGTTCTCGCGCTCGACGACGAAGGCCTCGTCCCGCACCCACTCGCCTTTCTTCCTCTGGAACCCCAGCGCCTTCCGCGCGTCCTCGCTGTCGGGCTCCAGCTCCAGCGATTCCTCCCACTCGTTCGTCGCCGCGCCTTCCAGCCCGTTGTCGGCGCACCAGCGCGCGGCGAAACGCTGCAGGCGCGCGACTGCATTGGCGGCGGATTTCCAGCGCCGCTGGTACTCCGCCTCCTCGGCGTCGCCGGCCCGGGCGGAGACGGACGCGAACAGCGCGAGCACGACCGCCAGCAGTTTCCTCACGCTCATCGCCCCTCGCTGATCCACGCTTCCCACATCATCTCCACCTCGTCGCTGTCCTTCGCTCCCAGCGCCCTGCGAAGCGCCCTGCTCGACGACCCGGTCCGGCAGCGCGCGAGGAAATCGTAAAGCCGGTCCCGCTTCGCCGTCATCAGCCAATCCACCAGGCTCCACGCTTTCACCGTCATCTCGAACGTCAGCTCGCCGGGCGCCGCCTTCGCCAGGTCCCGGATCCGCGGCGACGTCCCTTCCCACACCTGTTCGCGCAGCAGGCGCCGCCAGCGAAGCGTCGTCTTGGCGTCGCGGCGCGCCTTGACCTCGGCCCGCGCAAAGCACGACGTCGCGCTTCCCAGCACGCGGTCCCCGAACCACGCGCACAGCCCCTGGTCGAGCCACGCCGGGGTCTTTTCCATGCGCGTCAGGTTGCGGAACGCGTACCGGGTCACCACGTGCACGGTTTCGTCGCGCAGGGAGTCGAACGGCCGCTCGCCCATCCAGGCGGCAAACAGGTCGGGACGGGTGCCCTCCCAGGTCGAAAGCTCCCCCGCCGTCTCGAGCTCCAGGGCGCCCGCGCCGGTGACTTTTTCGAGGAAGCGCCGCTGGTCGCCTTCGAATCGGAGAAAGATCCCGTGGAGGAAGGGGGGTTCTGTTTCTTTCGGGAGGCGGAACGCCTCGATGAAGAGGTCTCGGGTGACTTCGGCGGTGCGCACGAGCGCGCGGATTTCGCCGTCGGTGTACTGGCCTTCGAACTGGAAGTGGGAGCTTTTGCGCCTGGAGAACGTGACCTCCATTTTCTGCTCGACGTCGGATGGTTCCGTGACGACTTTTCCGCCGGGGGCCTCGGCCACGCGGGTGCGCATCGCTTCGCGCGCGTCCGCTTCCGCGCCCGAAACGAATTCGCCGGAGAACTTTCGCCAGCCGAGCTTCGCCTGCGCGCGAGGCTCCGAGGGGTTGTATCGCAGCACCGCTTCCCACATCGCGCGCGATTCGAGATCCAGGCGGGCGTCGGCCGCGAAGTCGGCGAGGTCCTCGTACTCGGCGGCCGCCTCCCGGGCGATGAGGCGCCGTTTCGCGCGGTACTTCGCGATCGCGTCGAGATTCTTCTCGGTCCCCAGGTCGGTGGTCAGGTTGACGGGCCAGCGCGGGTCGTCAACCCACTTGCCCTGCTCGAGTCTGCGGCCGAGGCCCGCCTGTGCTTCGGCGTTGGCCGGGTCCAGCTCCACCGCGCGGAGGAATTCGCGGCGCGCGATCGCGAGCAGCCCTTCGCGGTACGCGTACTCGCCCAGGGACGCGTGGAACCCGGACACGCGTTTCTCGGCCTCGTCCCTCCTCTGCAGGAACCGCTCGGGAGGATCCAGGGTCTCCGCGCGGCACGACGCCGCGGCGGCCGCCAGGGCCATCAGTGCGAAAATCGGGCGCATCGGGTTCTCCGCCGGGCCGCACGCCCCCCGCGTCGCGGCGCTACTTCTTTACGGGATGGTACCGCTTCTCCAGCGCCTGAACGAGCAGGTTTGCGAGCTCCAGCTGGATGTCCTCGAGGTGATCCCCCGGACCCAGCCGGTCGCGACGGATCACGACCTCCACGATCGCCTCCGCCCCGTCCGCCTGCGACCCCGTCGAAACCGTCACCGGACCGACCTTCCTGTACGCGTGCTTCGTCGAGATATCCAACGCGGTGCCTCCTCAAACGTAGGTTCTCTACAATGACAGGTCTTCCGGCCTCCCTAAAAGGAGTTTCGCATGCGCCTTGCCCCGCTGGCCGCCGCTTCCGCAGCCGTCTTCAGCCTCCTGCTCCCCCTCGCCGCCGAATCGCCCTCCTCCACCCGCATCGAACGGCGCCTCCGTAAGGCTCTCGAAGACGGGGAACAGCGCGCCGCCAGCGGCATCGGCGAAGAGCTCGATGCCGTCCTCCGTCCCGGCTCCACGCTCGCCTCCATCCGGCGCTTCATCCGGTTTGACTCCTGCCGCGAGGCGGTGTGGTACCTGGCCAGCGACGAGCTCGAAGGAAGGGACACCGGTTCCGCGGGGCACCTGAAGGCCGCGAAGTGGGCCGCCGACCGTTTTGCGGAAGCCGGCCTCAAGCCCGTCGGCGACGACGAAACGTATTTCCAGAACTGGAAGTTCGGGAAGAAGCCCACGCTCAACGTCGTGGCGTTCCTCCCCGGTGAGACGGACGAAGTCGTCGTCGTCGGGGCGCACCTCGACCACGTCGGCAAGGGCCAGTCCGGCGGCTGGACCGGCCGCATGCTTCACCCGCTCGCCGGATCCGACCTCATCTACAACGGCGCCGACGACAACGCGTCGGGCTCGGCCGCCGTCGTGGAAATGGGCTGCGCTCTCGCACGGCTCAAGACGAAGCCGAAGCGCGGCATCCTGTTCATGCTCTTCTCCGGCGAGGAAAAGGGCCTCGTGGGCTCGAAGTACTACGTGGATCACCCGATCTTCCCGCTCAAGAAGACCGCCGCGATGATCAACTTCGACATGGTCGGCCGCAACGCGGACCACGAGATGGACGTCTTCGGCAAGGACGGCAGCCCCGAACTAGGCGAGGCCGTCGAGCGCGTCAACGCCCGCTTCGGCATGAAGCTCAAGATGCCCGCGAAGTCGCCGGGCGTCTTCATGCAGAGCGACCAGTACTCGTTCCACCCCAAGGGCGTGCCGTCCCTGTTCTTCACGTCCGGCATGCACACCGAGTACCACACCGCGCTCGACCACCCGGACCTCATCAACGTCGGCAAGATCGAGGAAATCGCGGAGCTGGGCGCGGCGCTCGCGCTGGACGTCGCCAACATGGAAGAGCGCCCGACGTGGCTCAAGATCGACCTGGGCCCGCGCCTCGGCGTGCAGCCCGCGGAGGTTTCCGCGGCGAAGCGTGGGGAGCTGGGTCTGAAGAAGACGGAAGGCGCCGTGTCGCTCGCGAGCGTCACCCCGAACTACGCCGCCGCGCGCGCCGGCCTCAAGGCGAAAGACGTCATCGTCGCCATCGACGGCAAGCCCCTTCCCGCCGAAGGCACCATGGACGCATTCCGCGAACGGATTCTCGAGTCGGACAATCAGGTCTTCACGGTGATCCGGGACGGGAAACGCATCGAGGTGGACGTGAACTACAAGGCGCCGAAGAAGGAAGAGAAGCCGCCCGCGAAGAAGTAACGCGGTTCAGCGGGTGAGCGGGTGCCCGGCGAACCCTCCCGCCCACTCGACGAGGAGGGCGTTGAGGAAGACGGCGAGAGGCAGCAGGAGGGGAAGCCACGCCTGGCGCCCGCGGAAGACGCGGAGGGCGGCCGGGGTGGCGATGAGAGGCGCGAGGCCGTAGCCAAGGATCATCCCGGTGGCGCCCTTGAGGAAGGAAGCGCCGAGGGCGGCGATGACGGCCGCGTCGATGAGGCCGAGGGCGGCCGAGAAGCCGAGCAGGCCGTAGAACGCCAGGGTCGCGTCCTGGACTGCGCCGCCCGGCGGCCGCCCGAAAGACGGAGCAATACATCG
>CAVPNQ010000054.1:0-4094 GCA_963706735.1 uncultured Planctomycetia bacterium | reverse complement strand
AGCCGAAGTACGAGGTGAAGATGCAGTCGCTGGTGACGGGGGCGGAGGGGATGCACCTGGACCGGCTGGAGGTGAAGTGCGGGGCGTGCGGGGATGCGCAGGCGCTGGAATTTCCGCTGCCGCATTTCGGGGACTTGAGCATCGCGTGAGAGACGGCGTTGAGGGTCGAGAGTGAAAAAGGCGCGGGGGATCGTCACGGTCGGGGGCGGCACGGGGCAGGCCGCGGTGCTCGCGGCGCTGCGCGGCGTCCCGGCGACCGCGGTGGTGGGCGTCACGGACGACGGCGGGCACTCCGGGATGCTTCGGCGGGTGCTCGGGATACCGCAGGTCGGGGACCTGAGGAACTGCCTCGCCGCGATCGCGCCGGACGGCAATGCCATCGCCGAGTTGCTGCGGCACCGGTTCACGCAGGGTTCGCTCGAAGGAACGTCCACCGGCAACCTGATGCTCGCCGCGCTTGCGACGGCTCGCGGCTCCCTGACCCAGGCCGCCCTCGAGATCGGCGCGGCGGCGGGCGTCCCGGTGCGCGTCCTCCCGGTGAGCGACGCCTCGGCCGCGGTGTGCGCGGAACTGGCGGACGGAAAGACGGTGAAGGGCGAATGGGCGATCATCGGGCGGCGCAACCTGTCGCCGATCCTGCGCGTGTTCCACGAGCCGGCGCTTCCCGCCACCCGCCAGGTCGTTGACGCACTGCGTCAAGCGGCGGCGGCCGTCGTGTGCCCGGGAAGCCTCTGGACGGGAATCGGAAGCGTCCTCGCGGCGCGCGGCGTCCGGGCCGCCCTGGCGCGCACGCCCGTCGTCTACGTCGCCAACCTCATGGCCCAGCCCGGCCAGACCGACGGCATGGACGCCGCGGCCCACGTCGCGGCGGTGAAGCGCATGATCGGCCGCGAGCCCGACGCGGTGGTGATCAACACGGGCGTCCCGCCGCCGCAGCTCCTGCGGCTGTACGCGCGGCACGCGTCCTCGCCGGTCCCCGCGCCGCGGCCGTGGCCCGCGCACTGGATCGCCCGCGACCTCACCGAGGGACCGACCGCCGAGGAACTCCAGAAGTACGCCCGCGCCGGGAAGTTCAAGCGCCAGTGGCCGCACTTCATCCGGCACGACAAGCGCCGGCTGGCGGCGGCGCTTCGGGAAGCGCTGAAGCGCATCGGGGCGGCGTAGGGCGGACTACCGCGAGGGGGCGACGTCCACCCGGTTGCGCCCGGCCGCCTTCGCCCGGTACAGCGCGGCGTCGGCCACGCCGACGAGCTCCTCCGACGACAGCGACTTTCCCGGTTCGGAGGTCACGACCCCGACCGAGGCCGTGACGTCGATGCGGCTCTTCCCGGCTTCAAACGGCGCCCCGCAGACCGCTTCGCGCAGCCTCTCCGCCAGCGCCTTTGCAGGGGCAGCGCCGCAGTCCGGCAGGACGACGAGGAATTCCTCCCCGCCGTACCGGCCCACGGCGTCGTAGGCGCGAAGGGCGCCGCGGAGCCGCTGCGCCGTTTCTCGGAGGACGGCGTCGCCGGCCTGGTGACCGTGGGTGTCGTTGATCTGCTTGAAGCGGTCGCCGTCGACCATGGCGACGGAGAGGGGGTGGGCCTGGCGCGCGGCGCGGGAGACTTCGGCCTTGAGGATTTCCATGATGGCGCCGCGGTTCCAGACCTGGGTGAGCGCGTCGATCATGGCGCGGCGCTTGAGATCGTCGCGTTCCTGGATGAGCGCGAGCTGGGTCTCGCCGAGGCGGACCTGCGAGAGTTCGCCCTCGGCCCACGCGGCGAGGTCCTGCAGCGCCACGACTTCTTCCGCCGTCAGGGTTCTCGGTTCACGGCCGATGAGGCAGAGCGTGCCGAGCTTTGCACCGTCGGGGGAACGGAGAGGGCAGCCGGCATAGAAGCGGATTTTCGGGTCGCCGGTGACGAGCGGGTTGTCGTGAAAGCGGGGATCCCCCGAGGCGTCGCTGACGACCATCGGCTTGTCCTGCAGGATCGCGTGGCCGCAGAACGAAACGGAGCGATCCGTTTCGTTGACGCCGAGCCCCTGGCACGACTTGAACCACTGCCGGTCGCCGTCCACGAGCGAAATCAGCGCGATCGGCACCCCGAACAGCCGCCGCGCCGTGCGCGTGATGCGGTCGAAACGCTCTTCCGCCGGCGTGTCGAGGATGCGAAGCGCACGCAGCGCGGCGAGGCGCCGGGCTTCGTCATCAGGGGTGACGGGCGGAATCATGGTGTGAAGGCAGTCTAGCACGGGGCGGGCGGGCAGGCGGACGACCTACGGAACGGGCGGCGGGGCAGCGACCCGCGTCACGCCCGCCAGCACGCCGCCGTATCCGCTCTTGAGCAGCCCGCGGATCATCACGTCCTCGCCGACGGCCTCGGTCCGCACCTCAAGCAGCCGCTCCGCGAGAGCGGGACCTGACTTTCCCTTGCCGCCGACCGGCGCGGGCGCGAGCGCTCCGCCGAGGACTGAAGGCGCGATGAAGGCGCAGACCTCGTCCACGAGCCCGGCGTCGAAGAGCGAGCCGAGGATGTGCGAGCCACCCTCGGCGAAAACCGAAGTGGCCTGCGGGGCGATCGCCTGCAGGAACGCGGTGAGGTCGATCCCGTCCACCGTGGCCTCGAGCGCGATGACCTTGCACCCCGCCGCCACGAGGCGCTGCACCTTCACCTCCGGCGCCGTCTTCGACACCCCCACGAACGTCTCGACCTCGCGCGCGCCCTTCACGATCTGGCTCTCCAGCGGCAACCGGGCGCTGGCGTCGGCGACGGCGCGTTTCGGCGGGCGGACGCCGTCGGGGCCCGCGAGGGAAGGGTCGTCGGCGAGGACGGTGCCGATGCCGACGAGGACGCAGGCGTGCTCGGCGCGGAGGCGGCGGGCGCGCTGCCGGGCGGCGTCGCCGGTGATCCACTTGGAGAGGCCGGAGGAAGTGGCGATCTTGCCGTCGAGGGTCATGGCCCACTTGGCGGTGACCCAGGGGAGGCCGAGGGTGTGGGTCTTGAAGAACGGCGCGTTCTGGCGCTTCGCCTGGAGCTCGAGCAGGCCGGCGTCCACGGCGATGCCGGCGGCCTCGAGGAGGGCGCGGGCCTTGCCGGAGGTCTTGGGAGAAGGGTCTGTCGCGGCGTAGACGACCTGGCGGACGCCGGCCTTGATGAGGGCGTCGGTGCACGGCGGCGTCTTGCCGTGGTGCGTGCAGGGCTCGAGCGTCACGTACGCGGTCGCTCCTTTCGCGCGGTCTCCGGCCGCCGCGATCGCGTTCACCTCGGCATGGGGGCCGCCGAACGCGAGATGAGCGCCTTCGCCGGCGATCGCGCCGTCCCGCTCCAGGACGCAGCCGACGATCGGGTTGGGGAACGCGTTGGGGAGGCCCTGAAGCGCCAGCTCGAGCGCGCGGCGCATCAGCGATTCCGGAGAGAGGCTCATGGCCTACTTGACGGCGGCGGGCTCGCGCACCGGCTCGCCGTAGAGCGTGAGGGCCGTGGCACGGGCGATCTTCGTCTCCACGAACTTCCCCGCGAGATCACCGTCGCCCTCGAACACGACGATGCGGTTGTCCGGGCCGCGCCCGACCCACTTTTCCTTGTTCCGGTCGCTGCGCCCCTCGACGAGCACCTCGACCGTCGCACCGACGCGCGCGTTGTTCTTCTCGAGCTGGACCTTCTCCTGGAGCGCGAGAAGCTCGTGATTGCGGCGCAGCTTCACGTCCGCCGGGACGTCGTCCGCCAGGTCGCGGATCGCCGGCGTGCCGGGACGCGGGCTGTACTGGAAGATGAACGCGTAGCCGAAGCCGACCTGCTCCGCGAGCTTCACCGTCGCCTGGAAGTCGTCCTCGGTTTCGGTCGGGAAGCCCACGATGAAGTCGCTCGCGATCTCGATCCCGGGGCACTCCTCGCGCGCCATCGCGACGATGTCCAGGTACTCCGCGTTCGTGTAGGTGCGCTTCATCAGCGCCAGGATCCGGTCGCTTCCGCTCTGCGCGGGCATGTGGATCTGCGGCATGACGTTGGGGAGGTCGCGCATCGTGCGGAACAGCCGGCGCGTTGCGTGGTGCGGGTGGCTCGTCACGAATCTGACGCGGCGGATCCCCGGGACGCCCGGCGAATGTGGGCATG
>CAVPNQ010000053.1:0-29295 GCA_963706735.1 uncultured Planctomycetia bacterium | reverse complement strand
CGTCTACGGCGCTCGCCGCCGACCGACGCCCTTCAGTGGCGCCCACATCGGCTCGTTCATCCCGGAGGGTGACCCGACCAGGTTCCGGCGGTCTGCGTACTCGCGCGCGCGCGGCGGTGGGCCGGTCCCCGGCGCGAACTCCCTCGGCGCGCGGTTCGCATCGGCGAACGCGCTTCGTCGTCTGCGGCATCATGGCGCCGCGCGGGCAGATGCTCGGGTTCGATTTCGACGACATCGCGATCATCCCGGTGAAGCGTGCGATGCGGATGTTCAACCGGGTGGACGACGAGATCCATGCGCCGGCGTCGAGCCGCGCGGTGATCCCCTCGGTGATGGAGGGGATCAAGCGGGTGATCAAGGACCGGCACGACGGGGAAGAGGACATCACGGGCAGACCGGCGGACGCGCTGACGATGATCGACGAAGTGCTGAGCGTCCTGACGTCGGGTGCCGGCGATCGCGGGGATTTCGGTGCTGGTGGGCGCGATGGGGATCCTGACGATCTGTGGGTCGGGGTGCACGAGCGCACCGCGGAGATCGGGCTCGTGAAGGCGCTGGGCGCGACGGACGGGCAGGTCATGCTCGTGTTCCTCGCGGAGGCCGCGTTCCTGTCGCTGCTCGGCGGTGCGGCCGGGGATCGCCCTCGGCGCCGGCGCGGGCTGGGCGATCGAGCGAGTGTTCCCGGTGATCTGGGTGCGGACGCCGCTCTGGGTGGTCCCGCGATGCTCGGCGTGTCGCTGACGGTCGGGATTCTCGCGGGGCCGACACCCGCCGCGCGCGCCGCGAGGCTTGACCCGGTGGATGCGTTGCGGGCGGAGTAGACGTGCGGGAGAAACGGCAAAGGCAAAATGGAGAACTCTCAAGGAAACGACAAAAGGCAAACGACAAGTCAGGCAACTTCGTCGATGGGGCGGATCGTGGTGCTCAGATGTCGAACGGCTTGCCGAGTGGCGTCGTCCGGGAATTTGTTTCTCCCTTTTGACTTATAACCCCGAGGATCTTCGTTTTTCGCGACGATGTTATGCGCTTGCTTTCATCGCATCGAGCGTAAGACCTTGCGCCACCAGTATCGTAGCGAGAGTCTCACGACCGCCTTTGGTGACCCTGTACGAGCGGGATAGGGGCAGTTTTTTTATCAGTCCGTGAGCCCTGAGCAGGCGCAGGAGCCTGCTGGCCTTTGCCGATCGTTTTCTGCGTTCAACCGGGTCATGAGTTCGTATCGGGAAGAGCACCTTCCGATTCGGAAGGTGCTCTTCCCGATACCAACTCATGACCCGGTTGAACGCAGAAAACGATCGGCAAGGGCCAGCAGGCTCCTGCGCCTGCTCAGGGCTCACGGACTGATAAAAAAACTGCCCCTATCCCGCTCGTACAGGGTCACCAAAGGCGGTCGTGAGACTCTCGCTACGATACTGGTGGCGCAAGGCCTTACGCTCGATGCGATGAAAGCAAGCGCATAACATCGTCGCGAAAAACGAAGATCCTCGGGGTTATAAGTCAAAAGGGAGAAACAAATGCCCGGAAAGACGCCACTCGGCAAGCCGTTCGACATCTGAGCACCACGATCCGCCCCATCGACGAAGTTGCCTGACTTGTCGTTTGCCTTTTGTCGTTTCCTTGAGAGTTCTCCATTTTGCCTTTGCCGTTTCTCCCGCACGTCTACTCCGCCCGCAACGCATCCACCGGGTCAAGCCTCGCGGCGCGCGCGGCGGGTATCAGCCCCGCGAGAATCCCGACCGTCAGCGACACGCCGAGCATCGCGGGGACCACCCAGAGCGGCGTCCGCACCCAGATCACCGGGAACACTCGCTCGATCGCCCAGCCCGCGCCGGCGCCGAGGGCGATCCCGGCCGCACCGCCGAGCAGCGACAGGAACGCGGCCTCCGCGAGGAACACGAGCATGACCTGCCCGTCCGTCGCGCCCAGCGCCTTCACGAGCCCGATCTCCGCGGTGCGCTCGTGCACCCCGACCCACATGATCGTCAGGATCCCCATCGCGCCCACCAGCACCGAAATCCCCGCGATCGCCAGCACCCCGTACGTCAGGACGCTCAGCACTTCGTCGATCATCGTCAGCGCGTCCGCCTGGCTCATCACCGTGATGTCCTCTTCCCCGTCGTGCCGGTCCTTGATCACCCGCTTGATCCCCTCCATCACCGAGGGGATCACCGCGCGGCTCGACGCCAGCACATGGATCTCGTTCACGTCCACCCGGTTGAACATCCGCATCGCACGCTTCACCGGGATGATCGCGATGTCGTCGAAATCGAACCCGAGCATCTGCCCGCGCGGCGCCATGATGCCGCAGACGACGAAGCGCGTTCCGCCGATGCGAATCCGCGCGCCGAGGGGATTCGCGCCGGGGAACAGGTCCGCCGCCACGCGCGCGCCGAGTACGCAGACCGCCGGAACCTGGTCCGGGTCGCCCTCCGGGATGAACGAGCCGATGCGGGCGTGCCACTGAAGGGCGTCCTGGTCGGCGGCGACGGTGCCGTAGACGTAGGTGTGCCGGACGCGCGGGCCCGCTTCGAGTTCCGCGGACCCGATCACGTGCGGCGCCGCGGCCAGGACGCCGGGAATCGAGCGAAGCGCCAGCCCGTCCTCGACCGTCAGCGGCCGCGACGTCCCGCCCATCGTCCCCGGGCCCATCCCGAACGTCTTCACCTTCCCCGGCTGCACCCCGATGATCGTCGAGCCGAACTGCGAGAACATCGCCATGATTCCCTCGCGCGCGCCCTCGCCGATCGAGCTCAGCAGCACCACCGAGGCGCTTCCGATCACGATCCCCAGCATCGTGAGGAACGCGCGCAGCCGCTGGGTGCGGAGCGTTTCGATGAGGAGGCCCCAGAGGTCGCCGAGGGACATCAGGCTTTCCTCCGAAGGGAGTCGAGGGGATCGAGGCGAGCGGCGCGCATCGCGGGGAGGATGCCGAAGACGACGCCGACCGTGACGGCGACGCCGGCGCCGAGGGCGATGGCCCACGGGGGGACCTGGAAGGGAAAGTCCGGGAGGGCGGCGCGTGCGGCGGCGGCGATGCCGACGCCGGCGGCGATTCCGAGGACTCCCCCCGACAGGGAGAGCGTGACCGCCTCCGCGAGGAACAACCCCAGGACCTGCGCGTTCCCCGCGCCGAGCGCCTTCATGAGGCCGATTTCCGCCTGCCGTTCGGTTACGGAGACGACCATGACGTTCATGACGCCGATGCCGGCGACGAGAAGCGAGATGGCGGCGATGGCGGAGAGGGCGGCGGTGATGAGCCCGATGATGTCGTTGAGCGTCGCGGCGATCGCGCCCGGCGTCATGATCGTGAAATCCAGCTCGCCATCGTGCCGGTCGGCGATGACCTTCTCGAGCACGGCCTGCGACCGCGCCACGTCCGCAGCCGGCCCGATCTGGACGATGAGACGGAACAGCCCGCGCGTATTGAAGAGCCGCATGCCGCTGGCGATCGGGACCATCACGACCTCGTCGAGGTCCACCATCATCGACTGCCCGCGCTGCGCAATGACGCCGACGACGCGGAAGAGGGATTCACCCACGCGGAGACGCTGCCCGAGCGGGTTGGCGTCGCCGAACACCTGGCGCCGGATCTTCCGTCCGATGACGCACACCGCCATCGCGCGCGACGCCTCGATGTCCGGCAGGTTCTGGCCGAGCTCGACGGGCACTTCGCGGATCTCGAGGTAGTCCTTCGAGGTCCCGACGACCGTCGCCGCCATGCCGCGCCGCTCGTAACTGACGGTGGACTCGCCCACGACCACGGGCACGACCTTCCTCGTCCCCGGCATCCGCCGCTTCACCGCTTCCATGTCCGCGAGCGAAATGTCACGCGTGGTCATGCTGGCCATGGGGGCGCCGCCGCGCGTCTCGGTGCGGCCGGGCATGACGACGAGGATGTTGGAGCCGAGGGAGGCGAAGCGGTCGGCGATCCACTGGCGCGCGCCTGCGCCGAGGGCGGTGAGGACGAGGACGGAAGCGACACCGATCGAGATGGCGGCCCAGGTCATGCGTGTGCGGAGTTTGTGGGCGCGAAGGGCGTGCCACGCGAAGCCGGCGATGTCGAGGGGAGTCATACGAACTTCCCGTCTTTCATGCGGAGCATGCGGTGGCCGATCTTCGCGACGTCGGGGCTGTGCGTGACGACGAGGAGGGTCTGGCCGCGGGCGTTGAGGTCGAGGAGCATCTTCACGATCTCTTCGCCGGTGCGGGAGTCGAGGTTCCCGGTGGGTTCGTCGGCGAGGAGGATCGGGGGACGCATGACGAGGGCGCGGGCGATGGCGACGCGCTGGCGTTCGCCGCCCGAGAGCTGGTCGGGGCGGTGGTGCTGCCGCGCGGTCAGCCCGACGGCCGCGAGCCCCGCCTCGGCGCGCTCGCGACGCTCGCCGGAGCCGACGCCGGCGAAGAGCAGCGGAAGCTCGACGTTTCGCGCGGCCGTCATGCGTGGCACGAGGTGGAACGTCTGGAACACGAACCCGATCTTCTCGCGGCGGATCTGCACGCGGCCGGCCTCGGAGAGTTCGGTGACCTCGACGCCGTCCAGCCTGTACGACCCCGCCGTCGGCCGGTCGAGGCAGCCGAGCACGTTCAGAAGAGTGGATTTGCCGCAGCCGGAAGCGCCCGTCAGCACGAGGAGCTCGCCGCGCGGGACGTCGAGGTCCACGCCGTCGAGCGCGCGGACGACCTGCTCGCCCATGCGGTATTCGCGACGGACGCCGCGCAGCCGGATGATCGGCTCGGAGGTCGCGGGGGCGTCCACGGCTACTTCTCCTCGCCCGTGATCGTGATTTCCACGCCGTCCACGAGCTTCTCGCTCTCGAGCGAGACGATCACGCGGTCGCCGTCCTTCAGCCCCTCCGCGACTTCCGCGAATTCCCAGTTGCGCAGCCCGATCTTCAGGTCCGTCGCGCGCGCCTTCCCGTCCGCCGTGGCGACCAGCACCCGGGTACCCTCAATCAGCGCCTGCGACGGCACGCGCAGCCGGTTGTCGGCCTCGCGCAGGATCACTTCCACGTCCGCGGAGGTACCGGGCTTCAGGTCGAGCCCTTCCAGCCCCCCGGTCAAATCCGCCTCGATCTCGACCGTCCGGTTTTCCTCCTCCAGTTCCGAGACGACCGGCGACACGCGCACGATCGCCCCCGTCAGCTTCCGGCCCTTCCACGGGTCCAGTTCCACCCGCACCTTCAACCCCGGTTTCAATTCCGCGATGTCCACCTCGTCCAACTCCGCCCTCACGTACAGCCGCGCCGGGTCGAACAGCCGCAGCACCACCCGCCCCGGGCTCACCCACTCCCCTTCTTCCACCAGCCTCTCCGAAATCACGCCGTCGAACGGCGCCGCCAGGTCGCACTTCTTCACCACCACGCGCGCCCTCTCCACGTCCGCCTTGCGCGCCTCGATCCGCGCCGCCGCCGCCGCGACCGACGCTTCCGCCACCGCCACCGCCGTCGCCGCCGCGTCGATCTCCGACTGGCTCACCGACTCCGACTGCCTCAGCGACTCCACCCGCGCGCGCTCCCGAACAGCATCCTTCTGCCGCGCCCGCGCTTCCTCGTGCACCGCCTCCGACGCCGCCAATTCCTTCTCCGCCGCCGCCAGCGCCGCTTCAGGCTCCCGCCGGTCCACCGACAACAGCACCTCCCCCGCCTTCACTGCGGCGCCTTCGCGCACGTTGAGCTTCATCACCACGCCCGAAGCGTCCACCCCGAGGTCCGCCATGCGCCGCGACCGCACCGAGCCCGCCTTCGTGCTCGTGACGCTCTCTTCCACTTTCCCGCGCGCGATCGCCACCACCCGCACCGGCACCGGGTCCTTCCGCCGCGAATACAGCACCAGCCCCGCCGCCCCCGCGGCGACCAGAAGTCCGGCCAGCAGCCAGCCACGCCATGCGCGCATGCCCAACCTCTCGCAAATGAGAGTCCGACCGGTTCAGTTGGACCGGGTCGGGGAAGCGCGGAATTTCGCGCACCGGGGGCATTCTACGCGCGTCGGCCTATCTGCGCTTGTCCACGTGCTCCAGCGTTCCATAGGTGAAGAACAATTCCATCGTCAGCTGGCGAAGCGCGTTTCCGACGACCGCAGCGGTTCCCGCGTCGCCGCGAGTCTCCGGGATCGACTCCCGCCAGATCCGGGCCTGTTCCAGCAGCGACTGCTTCCAGCCTTCGGCCTGGTCTCCCTTGGGGCCCGCCAGCGCAATCAGCGCGGTGGTGGAGTGGAATCCCCACGTCACGTCCCCGAGCGCCCATTCGGGTTTGCGGCCCTGAAGCGCCGTGATGGCTGCGTCCAGGCTCGCCTCCCGGCCCGCGGGCCGCAACGCCGCCCACCCGACCGTCGCCGCCGGCGTCGCCCCCGCGGCCAACTGCCGTTCGTAGAATTCGAACGCGCGCGTCGCCGCGTCCTCCGGCACGTCCAGCCCCGAAAGGCGCGCGGACCTCAGGACCTGCGCCGCCCATCGCGTCGTCAACTCATCGCCGGACCAGGAACCGTCCGCCGCCTGGAAGGTCAGCGCCGCATCGAGGTCGCGCCGAGCATACCCCTTGAGAATGGCGCTGTTCGTCAGCCCATACCCTTCGCACCACGCCAGCGCCGTCAGTGTCGTGTCGAAGGCGCCCTGCGAAGGGTTGGCGATGAGCCACTTCAGCCCGTTCTTGATGACCTCCCCGACGGGGCCACCCTCGACTTCGTCCTTCGACATGTGGAAGTACCCGGCCTCGAAGAAAGCCAGCAGCGCCAGCGCGGTGGCCCCCTGCTTCGAATACACCGCCCCTTCGAATTCCTCGTTCCCGAATCCCCACGAGCCATCGGCGTTCTGCGCGCGGGCCAGCCATCGAAGAGCGGCGGCGGTCTTCGAGACTTCTCGTGGCTCGGCCGGCAACGGCGCTCGATCCTCCGGACTTTCAATGGGCGAGACGGGAGCGGGCGCCGGCGCTTCGTTGACGAACGGGTCTTGCGGAGTCGAAGGGGTTCCCGGCGCCGGTTCGGGAGTCGCCGGTGCACGTCGCGGCGGAGAAACGCGCAGCCTCCACGCCATCAACGCGGCGAGCAGGAGGGCGATCACAACCGGGGCGACTCGTCTCATCTGACCTCCTCCAACGGCCGCCGCTACGCCAGGTTCACCCGATTCCGCCGCGCCGCCGCGCCCAGGATCCGCCCGATCAGCTCTTCCGGCTTCAGCCCCGCCAACCGCGCGGCCACCATCATCTCCGACCCGGGCTCCACGCTCGGCCGCACATTGGCCTCGAGGAACCGGAACTCCCCGTCGGCGCGGAGCCGGACGTCGAACCGGGCGTAGTCACGCAGCCGCAGCGCCCGCCAGGCCCGCGCCGCCAGCGCCTCCAGCTCCCGGCGCCTCCCCCCCGGAAGTTCCATCGGCCGCTTCCCCGGGTTCCGCACTCCCCACTTCAGCCGGTGCGAATACACCGCCCCCGCCGGCACCGCGACCTCGACCACCGGAAGCCACCGGATCCGCCCGCCCGCCTCGTACCCTGCGAGCGCCAGCTCCCGCCCCTCGACGAACTCCTCCACCAGCGACGGCCGCCTCAGCCCGCCCTTCTCCCGCCGCCACTCCGCTTCCCCCCTCACAAACCTCAGCCCCGCGCTCCCGTGCGCCAGCGGCCGCTTGACCACCACCGGGTACGCCAGCCCCGGCGAAGCGGCGCCGCGCCACGCCCGCCACCGCGGCATCGGCACGCCCGCGCGTTCCATCGCCCGGTGCGCCGCGATCTTGTCGTCCGCCAGCGCCGCCGCGGCCGCCGATGCCCCCGCCAGCCGGCAGCCCCACGATTCGAGGAGGAAACGGAGTTCCGGCCGGCGTTCGTGGACGCCGCGGAACGTGTCGGCGTGCTCGAACACGACGTCGCACGCGGCCAGCCGTTGACGCGCCGCGTCAATGCGTTCGCAGGCCGCGACGACCGGCTCATGCCCGAGTACCCGTGCCGCCGCGCGAATCGTCACGTGGCAGCGGCAGGCGGACGATCCCGTGTGGACAATGCCGAGGCGCACTAGGACGGCCGCTCGGCGCCGCGCCGCCGCCGCCAGTCCCGCATCTCCTCCTCGACGTCCACGGGCGCGATCGGCGCGACGGCGTCGGGCTGTGGAAGGAGGTTGAGGCGCACGATCAGGGCGTTCATGGCGACAAGGCGCCGGCGGGCGTCGCGCTCGTCGGGGCACTTCCCGGCTTCCTCGCGAAGAGCGCCGATGCGCTGGCGAAGTTCGAGGGGTTCGGGGGTGACGGAGAGGTGTTCGCGTTCGAGGAATTCGCGGAGCCACCAGTCTTCGTCGTAGGGGCGGTCGAGGTCCTTGAGCGGTTTCCCGGCGCCGGGGAGGTTGTCGAAGGCGCCGTCGCGCTGTGCGCGCTCGACCTGTTCGTCGATCCAGGAGTTCCAACCCTGTTGGATGGGTTTGCGCTCGCTCATGGCGTTCTCAATGGTAGCCCTCGGCCCGAAGTCGGGAAATGCGAATTGCGAGGCAGGGTCGGTGGGTTGTAAACCCTGCACCCGCCACCCGTAGCACCCCAACCCCAAACCCGCAACCCCAACCGAACCCCGAACTCCGAACCCCAAACTCCGAACCCAACTTCCGGAACCCCCAACCCCAACTCCCCGGCAAAGTTTGACCCCGCGCAAGCCCCCCCTAGAATGACTCGCTTCCGCCAACCCACCCCCCCCCGGAGCCCACGATGCCGCTCTTCCCTCCCACCGACGATTTCGCCCGCCGCCACATCGGGCCGACCCCCAAAGACATCGACGCCATGGCCGCCGCGTGCGGCGTGAAGTCGCTCGACGAGCTCATCGACAAGGTCGTGCCGCCGTCGATCCGGCTGAAGAAGCCGCTCGCGCTGCCGCAGGCGCGCTCCGAGCGCGAGGCCCTCGCGGACCTCGCTTCCATGGCCGCCGAGAACCAGGTGTGGCGGTCGTACATCGGGATGGGGTACCACGACTGCGTCACGCCGGGCGTGGTGCTGCGGAACATCCTGGAGAACCCGGGGTGGTACACGGCGTACACGCCGTACCAGGCGGAGATTTCGCAGGGGCGGCTCGAGATGCTCCTGAACTACCAGACGATGGTGAAGGACCTGACGGGAATGGAGATCTCGAACGCGTCGCTTCTCGATGAGGGGACGGCGGCGGCCGAAGCGATGACGATGTCGCACCGGATCGGGCGGAACGACGCGCGGATGACGTACCTGGTGAGCGAGCTGTGCCATCCGCAGACGATCGAGATCGTGAAGTCGCGCGGGGCGGCGCTGGGGATCAAGGTGGTGGTGGGCGACCACCGCAAGTGGGCGTTCGGCGGGGACGTGTTCGGCGCGCTGGTGCAGTACCCGGCGACGGACGGGTCGATCCACGACTATGGGGCGACGTGCGAAGCGGCGCACAAGTCGGAGGCGTTCGTGACGTTTGCGACGGACCTGCTGGCGCTCGTGCTGCTCAAGTCGCCCGCGGAGTTCGGCGCGGACATCGCGATCGGGAACTCGCAGCGGTTCGGCGTCCCGCTCGGCTACGGCGGCCCGCACGCGGCGTTCATGGCGACGAAGGAAGCGTTCGTGCGGTCGATGCCCGGGCGGCTGATCGGCGTGTCGAAGGACAAGGACGGCAACTTCGCGCTGAGGATGGCGCTGGCGACGCGCGAGCAGCACATCCGCCGGGAAAAGGCGACGTCGAACATCTGCACGGCGCAGGTCCTGCTCGCTGTCTGCGCGGCGGCGTACGGCGTGTACCACGGGCCGGAGGGGCTGAAGAAAATCGCGAGCCGCGTCCACGCGATGACGGCGACGCTGCGCGAGGGCGTGAAGCGAGCCGGGCTGGACGTCGGGAGCGCGCCGGTGTTCGACACGTTCACGGTGAAGACGGGGCCGCGGACGGAGGAGATCCTCGCCCGCGCCGAGGCGAAGAAGATCAACCTGCGGCGCTTCGATGAGCAGACGCTCGGCGTGGCGCTCGACGAAACGGTGGGCGACCAGGACCTGGCGGACCTGCTGGAAGTGTTCGGGCCGAAGGACATGCTGGAAGCGGCTGCGCGCGCCGCGGGGACGCCGGCGGTGCCGAAGCCCTTCGCTCGCAAGTCGGCGTTCCTGGCGCACCCGGTCTTCAACCTGTACCACTCGGAGCACGACATGCTCCGCTACCTCCACAAGCTGGAGGCGAAGGACTACACGCTGAACGCGGGAATGATCCCGCTCGGGTCGTGCACGATGAAGCTGAACGCGACGGCGGAAATGGCGCCGGTGACGATGGCGGGGTTCGGGCGCCTGCACCCGTTCGTGCCGGTCAGCCAGGCGCGCGGCTACCAGCGGCTCTTCCGCGAGCTCGAGAGCTGGCTGGCGGCGATCACGGGGTTCGACGCGACGAGCCTGCAGCCGAACGCGGGGTCGCAGGGGGAGTACGCGGGGCTGCTCGTGATCCAGGCGTACCACGCTTCCCGCAAGGAATCGCACCGCAACATCTGCCTGATTCCGCACAGCGCGCACGGGACGAACCCGGCGAGCGCCGTGATGGCCGGGCTCAAGGTCGTCGTGGTCGAGTGCGACGAGGCCGGGAACATCGACGTCGCGGATCTCAAGGCGAAGGTCAAGGAGCACGCGGCGAACCTGTCGTGCCTCATGGCGACGTATCCGTCCACGCACGGCGTCTTCGAGGAGGCGATCGCCGAGGTCGCGAAGGTCGTGCACGACGCGGGCGGCCAGATGTACATGGACGGCGCGAACCTCAACGCGCAGGTGGGCCTCACGCAGCCCGCGCTCATCGGCGCCGACGTCTGCCACATCAACCTGCACAAGACGTTCTGCATCCCGCACGGCGGCGGCGGCCCCGGCATGGGCCCGATCTGCGTCCGGATGCACCTCGCCCCGTTCCTCCCCGGCCACCCCGTCGTCAAGACCGGCGGCGCCAAGGCGATCGGGCCGATCAGCGCGGCGCCCTGGGGAAGCGCTTCCATTCTCACGATCAGCTGGGCCTACATCGCGATGATGGGCGGCGACGGTCTCACGCTGGCCACGAAGGTCGCGATCCTCGCGGCGAACTACGTCGCGAAGAAGCTCGGCAAGGCCTACAAGACGCTGTACCAGGGCAAGAACGGCTACGTCGCGCACGAGTGCATCCTCGACCCGAGGCCGCTTCTCAAGAGTGCGCACGTCAGCGGCGAAGACATCGCCAAGCGGCTGATGGACTACGGCTTCCACGCGCCGACGCTGTCCTTCCCGGTGGCGGGAACACTGATGGTGGAGCCGACGGAGAGCGAGCCGAAGGCGGAGCTCGACCGGTACATCGAGGCGATGCTGCAGATCCACGCGGAGGCGAAGGAGGTCGAGTCCGGCAAGTTCGACGCCGAGGACAATCCGCTTCACAACGCGCCGCACACCGCAGCCTGCGTCACGGCGACGGAGTGGACGCACAAGTATTCGCGCGAGAAGGCGGCGTTCCCGACGGCGGCGAGCAAGGAGTTCAAGTACTGGCCGACGGTGCGGCGCGTGGACGGACTGTTCGGCGACCGGAACCTGGTGTGCGCCTGCGGGAGCCCGGCGGAGTATGCGGCGGCGGGGAAGGCGGAGGAGAAGCCGAAGGCCAAGGCAAAAGTCAGGTAAGCCTTTCGGACGGGCGCACCGGAAGAGGCAGGGCAGGAATCCAAGGCGGTCGAGCTCGCGCTCAAGGAGGAGTTCAAGCGTGCAGGCGGGGCCGCGAGATACGGCTTCGAGATGTAGAGCCCGGGGTGTATACTCAATGTATCTACAGGAGAACGCCCATGCGCGGCAAACTCGACAGGTGGGGCAACAGTTTCGCGGTCCGGATCCCGAAAACCCTCGTGGATAACCTGCAGATCGCTCTCGGGGCACAGCTCGAGTTCTCGACCGAACGTGGGCGCATCGTGATTTCACCGCGGAAGAGACCGGTCTACGACCCGGACCAACTGATCGCCGGGATCACGAAGAAGAACCGGCACGGCGAATTGTGGCCGCGCGGCCGCCGCGGGAAGGAAATGATCTGATGCCGGCGCACGTCCCGGAACGCGGCGACCTGATCTGGATCGAGTTCGACCCCGTCGCGGGGCACGAACAAGGTGGACGCCGCCCCGCCGTCGTCATCTCCACCGGAAAGTACAATTTGCGAAGCGGACTGGCGCTCGTCTGTCCGGTCACGACCAAAGAAAAAGGGTACCCCTACGAAGCCGCCCTTCCATCCGGTTTACCCGTGAAAGGCGTCGTCCTGGCGGACCACATCCGCTCGCTGGACTGGAAATCACGCAAGTTCGAATTCATCGCCGGGCTGCCGGAAAAGACGTCCGAGAACATCATCGCCCTGATCGAGGCACTTCTGAAATAGGCGCCGCATTCCTCGGAGCCCTTCATGCCCGCGAAGAAATCCGCCACCCCCCGCAAGCCCCGCGCAAAGAAGGGACGCGCGGAAGCGAAGTCGAAAGGTCTCACCGCCGCCGACTGCGCTTCCCCTCCCGACGACGCACTCGCAAAGCTCATCGCCGCCGCCGGCGGCGCCGTCCTCGGCAGCTACCGCGACCCCCTCGGCGGCACCGCCGTCGTCCTCGCGGCGCTTCCCATCGACAAGGTCGCGCCGACGCCCTTCCAGCGCGACCTTTCGGAGACGCACGCCAAGCGGATGACGGAGACGATCGGGAAGATCGGGCGGTACCTGGACCCGGTGGTGGCGGTGCCGGCGGGGGACGGGTTCTGGACGCCCAACGGGCGGCACCGGCTCGAGGCGATGACGCGGCTCGGCGCCAAGACGATCGTCGCGCTCGTGCTGCCCGACCCGGAGATCCAGTACAAGATCCTCGCGCTGAACGTCGAGAAGTCGCACAACCTGCGCGAGAAGTCGCTTGAGGTGATCCGCATGTACCGCGCGATGGCCGGCGAGCTGGAGGGGACGGAGGCGGCCCACGAGTTCGAGTTCGAGGAGCCGGCGTTCGCGACGCTCGGCATCTGCTACGAGAAAAACGGGCGCTTCGGCGGCGGCGCGTACAACCCGATCCTCCGGCGAGTGGACGGGTGGTTCGAGGAACCACTCAAGAAGGCGCTCGCGATGCGCGAGAAGCGCGCGGCGAAGATCGAGAAGCTCGATGCGCGCGTCACGGAGGTCGTCAAGGCGCTCCAGGCGAAGGGGTTCAAGAGCCCGTACCTGCGGGCGTTCATCGTGGCGCGCGTCAACCCGCTGAGGTTCATGAAGGTCCTGCCCCCATTCGACGAAGCGCTCGACGACATCCAGAAGCGCGCGGACCGCTTCAAGGTGGACAACGTGAAGCAGGAGGACATCGCGGCGACGGCGGGGTTGGCTGCCGACGAGGGGTAAGCGGGCATAGGCAAAGCATGGTAGAATGCCTCACAGTGACTCACAGTGAGGCATCCCCATGAAGCAGATCACGCTGCGCGACCTGGACGCTTCGACCTCGCGCGCCGTCCGGGAGCTGGCCGAGCGTGAAGGCATCAGCCTGAACAAGGCGGTCCTTCGGCTGCTGAAGTCTGCGACGGCGCCGCGGGAGCGAGCTGGGAAGCGGATCGGCCACGCGCTGGACAAGTATTTCCGGCAGTGGACCCGGGCCGAGTCGGAGGCCTTCCGGAAGGCGGTCGCGGTTTTCGAACAAATCGACCCGGAGCAGTGGCGATGAGGTTGCTGCTCGACACGAACATCTATTCCGCGATGATCGGCGGGGACTCTTCCGTCGAGAAGCTCATTCGCGCCGCGGAGGCCGTCGTGATGTCCGCCATTGTTGTCGGCGAACTGCTCCACGGCTTCCGCTGCGGCACGCGCTTCCGCGCAAACCTGGCGCGCCTGGAGTCCTTCCTCGACGAGCCGCAGGTGGAGTTTCTGGCGGTCACCCGCGCGACCTGCGACCGCTTTGGCGTCGTCATGGCGAGCCTTCGCGACAAGGGGAAGCCGATTCCGTCGAACGATGCGTGGATCGCGGCGCACTCGCTGGAAACGGGCGCCACGCTGGTCTCACGGGACCGGCATTTCGGGTTTGTGCCGGGGCTGGATCTGCTGATCCCGTAACCGCGCACCCGTTGGACCACAGGTCGGACGCGTTCTCGGCCCCGCCTCGGCTGAACTGGAAGAGCCCATTCCTCGACTACGATCCCGAGTGGGGGCGATCGATCGAGAATCACGAACACATTTACCGTGATGCTGAAACCGGCGCCATCGTGGCCGGGCACGGTGCGTAGCCAGGTGCGTGGCGGGCAGCGTTCGTTACCTCGCCAGCGCTTCCCCCTTGAACTCCTCCACCCCCGCTTCCGCCCTCGACAGCCGCACCGCGCACGCCAGCCGGTGGCCGTTCCCGAGGTTCGTGGTTTCGGCGGGCGCGCCTACGCGGTAAGTGGAGCGCGCGAAGAGCGGGAACTTCTGCCAGCTTCCGCCCTTGATGACGCGCCATTCGGGCCAGCGGTCCATGCCGGGGTCGTTGAGGCAGCGGTCGGAAGCGTTGCCTGCGAGGCCGCGGACGCCGTAGGGGGATTCGTCGAAGGGGAAGGAGTGGACGGGGGTGGGGCGTGGGACGCCCTGGAAGGAGCCTTGGACGTTGGCGAAGACGGTGTCCATGGCGGGGCCCCAGGGGTAGGGGCGGCGGTCGACGCCGCGGGCGGACTTCTCCCACTCGTCCTCGTGGGGGAGGTGGATGAGGCGGCCGTCGCGCGCGGAGCGCCACTTTGCGTACGCGGCGCCGTCGAGCCAGGAGAGGGCGAGGACGGGCCAGTCGTGCTGCCATGGACCGGGGTCGTTTTCGAAGCGCTGGAGTGAGGCGAAGGCATCGGGTTGTGTCGCACGAAACTCGGCGTCGGGGATGCAGGTGCGGCCGCCGGGGAGGACCGGCCAGTACGGTTTGCCGGAGCCCGTGTGCCGCGGCAGGCGCGGCGGATCCTCGCCCGCGGCGTTGACGTACTCGGCCCACTCGCCGCAGGTGACGGGAAAGCGCGCGACGAAGACGTCGTCCACGTCGCGGCGGTACGGGTTGTTCTCGACGCCCTCGTACTTGTCGCCC
The DNA here is from genome assembly GCA_963706735.1 of uncultured Planctomycetia bacterium. GTDB lineage: Bacteria > Planctomycetota > MHYJ01 > WSZJ01 > WSZJ01 > WSZJ01. Next base: position 14,316 of record CAVPNQ010000053.1, on the reverse strand, counting down.
TGCATGATGAAGCGGCCGCCGGGGACCTGCACGAATCCCTCGGGAATTTCCGCGGCCTCGAAGAGCGTGACGGCGATTTTCTGCGTCTCCTGCCGGCCGACGGCGAGGGGCACGCGCGCCGGGGCGCGGCCTTCCGCGACGACGACGAGCAGCCACGAGCCCATCGGGAGGCGCACGCCGACCACGGGCGTGCGTCCGAGGTACAGCCCGGGGCCGCGCGGGCGGTACGCCGGGTTCGGAAAGAGCGCGTCGAGCGCCGCGGCGGGGACCGCGTCGCCCATTCGCGGCGCGCCGCCCGGGGTGACCGGCACCAGCACGCGGTCCATCGGCACGCAGCGGAACGCCCACACGCCGGCGCCTTCGAGCGGCTCGGGCTCGCACGCCGCCGCGTGGACCTTGAGCCGCACGGGCGCCGCCGGCTCGCCGGCCGGCCAAAGCGGTGGCTGCGTCCCGAGCAGCTCCCTCCCCGACCACGGGTGCAGCCCGCGCAACGCCAGCTCCTCCGGCCGCACTTCCCTCCCGTCCAGCAGGCACCGGCACCGGTACGCCCGCGTCGCGACCGACACCTCTCCCTCGCCCCTCAACTCCGCCGCCAGCGACCGGTCGTGGTGCGACTCCACGATCCGCCGGTGAAGCACCATGTCCGCCGGGTTGCCGGCGGCTTCGGCCTCAAGGAAGCGTTCCCAGTGCAGCTTCGCGCGCAGCTGCCGCGCCTCGGTGTTGTCGGGCGCGTTCGAGAGCGCCGACGCGAGCGTCTCGTCCGCGTCCGCGAACGCCTCGGCGCTTCCTCGCTCGAGCATCGCGGCGCGGTCGTCGAGGTCCCAGAGGAGGCGGCGTTTTTCGAGGGGCGCCCACGTTTCGGTGGCGATGTTGAGGCGTTCGTGCTCGCGACGGGCGGTGGCGGCTTCGGAGCGCAGGCGGAAGAACTTGGCGGCGGCCTCGCGGCCGTGGGAGAGGAGTTCGGCAGCGAGAGCATCGCGGCGTTCCTGTTCGCGCGCGCCGTCGAGCCAGGCCTCGACATCGTTGGCCATCTCACCCGCGTCGGCGTACCGGTCGGCCGGGTTGCGCGCCAGGGCGCGCAGGCAGATCGCCTCGAGGTCCGCGGAAATCGTCGCGTCGCGCGTCCGCGGCGGCACGGGAGACTCCTTCACGATCTTCCGCGCCAGCTCGCGCGGCGACGGCGCCTCGAACGGCGGCCGCCCCGTGAGGATCTCGTACAGCGTCGCGCCCAGCGACCACACGTCGCTGCGCACGTCCACCTGGTCGTGACGCCCCAGCGCCTGCTCCGGCGACATGTACGCCGGCGTCCCGATGATCTCGCCCGCCGTCGTCACCCCGGGCGACGACGACGACTCGCGGTCGGAGTGGTGCTCGACGTCATCCACCGGCTCGAACACCTGCGTCACCGGCACCCGCTCGTGCAGCTCGCGCGCCAGCCCCCAGTCCACCACCAGCACCTCCCCGAACTCCCCCAGCATGATGTTCGCCGGCTTGATGTCTCGATGGATCACGCCCTTCGAATGCGCATACGCAATGGCGCGGCACACGTCCCGGAACGCCTCCACCATCCGCCTCAGCGACCACTTCAGCGATTTCGTCGCCGCCTTGTCCCCCGCCGCCGCCTTCGCCTGCCGGATCACCCGCGACAGATCCCGCCCCACGATGCGCTTCATGCAGTAATACCACTGCTTCGTCCCCGGCAGCACCCCCATCTCGTGCACCGGCACGATGTTCGGATGCTCGAGAAGCCCCGTCAGCCGCGCTTCACGCCGGAAGCGCTCCATCGCCGTCGCGTCCGCCGTGTCGATCAGCAGCTTGAGCGCCACCGGCCGCCCGAAATCCGCGTCGCGCGCCTCGACGACCCGCCCGATCCCGCCGCGCCCCAGCTCCTCGCCAAGCGCGAATTTCCCGGCCGAGGCCGGAAGCGGCTCTGCGGTGGCGCCGCGCCCGGTGGACGGCGAGACGACGGTGTTCGCGACGGACGATTCCTGCGCCGGAACTTCCGCGGCGAGCGCCCGCAGCGCAGCGGCGGACGTCTCCGTCAGGTCGCCGCGCGCGACGAGAAACGCCCCCAGCTCCACCGGCGCCCCCGCCCGCCACGCTTCCTGCGCAACCTGCCACCGCCCCGGCGTCATCAGCCGGAGGCGCACCGCGAGGAGGCCGATGGCGTCGTCGGGAACGGGCATGAAGCCGCCATCTTAGGGGAAGCGCGGCGCGTGTTCCAACAACCACCCTTCGAGGAGTTCCGGCCGGTAACCCCACGGCCCCTGCTCGGAGGCAAACGCGATCCGCCCGTCCGCGCCGACGACGAACAGCCGCTCCGGCCACGCCGCGTACGCCGCGTCCACGGCGTTGTCGAGCGAGTCCACGACGCAGGACATCGAGACCTTCAACCGCGAGCAGCACTCCCCGGCCGCGCCCTGGCGCGCCGCGTCGCTCCGCGGCTGCTCGAACACCACCCCCTGCTCCACGTTCGACGGCATCTGCCACTCGTCCGACGGATGCGCTTCCAGGATGTACACCATCAGGAACCCGACCCGCGCGCTCCACTCCCGGTAGAGCCGCTCCATCGTGTCGGCGTTGCGGCGGAAGGGCGGTCAGGTGAAGCTGCCGAAGTTGAGGACGAGCGGGCGGCCGGCCTGGAAAGTGGAGCGGCGGATCCGTGATTTCCCGTCGCGGGTGGCGAGTTCGAAATCGGGCGCGGCCTCGCCCACGGCAGGCGCGCGCCGCGCCATCAGAAACTTCACGCGCTCCCAGTTCGGCGGGCGCTGCGCCGCCGGTGCGCGATCCATCTCGGCGATGAATCCAGCGGCCGGATCGCTCACGACTTTCGCCCGTTCCTTACCGCAAACCCGCTTTTGTACGCCGCGGGCAGAAGGTCCTTCGCCCGCGCCTTGAAGACGCGCGCGCCATCCTTCACGATCACCCACGCGTCGGGGGCGTAATCGAGGAAGAGCTGCCGGCAGTTGCCGCAGGGTGAGAGAACTTCGGCGCCTTTGCCCTTGGGAACAACCGCGACGGCAGCCAGGAACCGCTTCTCGCCCGAAGCGATGGCCGCCCCCAGCGCGATCGGCTCGGCGCAAGGCCCGTAGCCGCAGGACTCCACGTTCACGCCGACATACACGCGACCCGACTCGGCGCGAATTGCGCACCCGACGCCATGGCGGCGCGGGTTCATATCGGCGCGAAGGGCGCGTCGGGCCGCGCGAATGAGTTCGCGGTCGGCGGGCGTGAGAGGGGTCGGTTTCACCGCGCGGATTCTACACCGGGCCCCGTCATTTCTTCAGGGGCGGGTCTCCGGCCACGCGCTTCAGGCAAATCATGCACGACTGTGTCGCCGAAGCGCAATCACCGCAGAGCCGGCATTTCGGGCTCCCCAGCGGGCTCTTCCCGCACCTGCCGCAGCGTCCGCCCTCCATGTCCTTGTCCTCATGCCCGCCAGCGCAGTCACGGCGTTCGCGAAGCGCCTTGAGAGTACCTTCGGACCAGACCGCCTTGACGGGAGCTTCGGTCTTCCGGACGAGAATCGCCATCGCCGCGTCGCGACCGCCGTCGTTCTCATCCGCATTCTTCTCCCGGATGCACCACACGAAGATCTTCCCGTCTTCGTCGGTTGTCTTTTCGACGTCGAATTGCGCGCCTGCGTTGCCTGTGCAGGGAATGACGATGATCATCCAGGCCTCGAAGTCGATCGTTGAGACCCACGCCGGAGTCACGGGCTTTCGCTCGTTTCCTGCGCAGACCACCGCTGTGGCCTCCTCGACTGTGCGGCAGACGATCGCGGAGTCCCCCTTTCCCGGATGCCTCAAATCGCCGGAATCCAGCCGCCACCACTTCACAGGTTCGCTCGAGTCCGCACCTGCCGGGGGCGGCAGCGTTGCGATCAGGCAGAGAATGAAGAGCTGGATCAACGTTTTCATTGGATTCTCCGGCAGGTCTACTTGGCTTCCGGAAGTTCCGGCGCATCCCGATGGAAAATGCTCAGCTTCCCGCCCGGCACCGCCAGCGTCAGCACGTAATACCCCGTCGCATACGCCGCGCTCGACTCCTCCGTCCCCATCCACCCGATGTTCGTCCAGCCGCCGTTCTCGCCCTGCGACTTCACGACGTACTCGCGGATCAGCGGGATCCAGGCCTTCGCCTCGGGCTTGTGTTCGCCGTATTCCTCGTCGATCACCTGCATTCCCATCATGGTGTAGAAGAGCGCGTAGTCCGGGAAACGATCCTTCGCGAGCCCCTCGACCTTCTGGGCCGCGAGGAACTTCATCGCGTCGATCAGGACCTTCTCGTCGAGCCGCTGCATCAGGACGAGCGTCGCGAGCGCGCCGCTGGTACCGGCGACCATCGAGCTGCCGCTGCCGTGCTTGTACTCGAACCCGCCGTCGGCGAGCTGCGTGGACTTGAGGTACGCGAACCCCGTGTCCAGGACCTTCTTCGGCACGTTGATCCCGAAGTTCTTCGCCGCCCGAAGCGCCTGCACCGCGCAGACCGTCGTGGAGCCCTCGTGGTCCCCCGCCGGATCGCGCTGATAGAACCAGCCGCCGTCGGGATTCTGCGCCTTCACTACCATGTCCGCCGCGCCCTGCAGCATCTCCTTCAGGTCCGCCATCACCACTTTCTTCGGCGGCTCCTTCGCGAGCAGGCACTTCCCGTACAGCTCCGCGAAGAACAGCGTCGCGAATCCCTGGCTGTGCAGCCACGTGTGCCCCTCGGCCTTGAAGTCGCCGTGCGTCTGCTGCTTCAGCAGCCAGTCGTACGCCTTCCACAGCCGCTCGTCCTCGAACGGCTTGTCCTCCGCCGCCAGCATCGCCAGCGCCGCGATCGACGTCACCGCGACCGGGAACTTGTTCCCGAAGTGCCCGTCCGCGTCCTGCATCTTGCCGAGCGCCGCGAGACCCTTCTCGATGGCTTTCGGTGAAGGGTCTACCGGCGGCTCCTCGGCGAGCGCGGGGCGGGCGGCGAGAAGCGCGGCGAGGGCGGCGGCGGCAATACTGCGGGCGAGCGATCTCATCGGGGCTTCTCCTGGGTTCGTGGCAACGCGGGTTGGACGCCCGCGACGCGAAGAAGTTCCCCGGGAATCAGCGGCGGAGGTCGGCGAAGGGCCCCGCGGGATCGACCAGGGCCTCCAGGACCTTCCACGGGATGAGAATCTCGTGCGTTCCCTCGGCGTAGCAGCCCATCCGGTACGGCTCGAACGTGAATGTCAAGCCCTCGGGGGTCGCCGTCCAGAGGTCGAGGTCGTCCACCTTGACCTCAGTCACGTCCCCGTTGTCGATCCAGCCCGCGCCGTCCTCCTTGAGCGCTTCGAAGACCGCCGGGCACAGCACCTCGGCCCAGCCCGCATCCGCGCGAAACCAGTCCGCGAGGGCGACTTCCACGACGCGCTCGTCCTTCAGCCGCGCCGTGACGACGCGGTAGCCGTAGTTCCCGTGCGCGCCGCCGGAGTACTGGGAGACGAGGGCCCGCAGCGAGACGAGCCCTTCCGACGCGAACTCCAGGCTCCAGAGCTCCTCGTAGCTGCGGTCGCGCACGCCGGCGTCGTCCTCGTTCTCGAGTTCCGCGAGGAATTCCGACCAGGAATCGCGGACGCGTTCCATCGATTCGCGCTCGAGGTCCGCGGCCCACTCGCGGAGCCGGAGGTCGGCACCCGGGAGGCGGACGGTGCGTGCGGAAGCGGTGCAGGTGCCGTCTCCGGAGCGCCAGTCGGCCTGCTGGAAGGTGGCGATGCGCGTCAGCGTGACCTGCCGGTCGAGCAGGTGACCGAGCCGCGCGCGGACTTCGGCGGAAGACGTCGCATCGCGCGCCTCGAGGACCTGCCGTTCGCGGGCCAGGAGCGCGAGGGCGGCCTCGGCGCGATCGCGCTCGGCCGGATCGTCGGAGTCCAGCGCCCGCAGGCTGTCGGCGATGTCCGGCGGAGCGCCTCCATCGTCGGAAGGCCCGGTCCACGCGGCGAGCGTGAGGTCGATCTTCCACCGCTCTTCCGCCGGAACTCCATCGAGAAACAGGGTCGAACCCTCTGTAAGCGTGAAATCCCCGCCGGCCTTCAGCACGCCGGCAAGCGAGGTCCAGCCGCGCCCGGAGGTGCGCCATTGCGCTTCGAACTTTCCCTCCTGGTCCGCAGGCGCCTCGACGCTCAGTTCGACGCCCAGCCCGGAAGGAAGAGTGCCGCGGTAGTAGCCGGGTTCCAGGACGGACGCCGGGGGATCACAGAACGCCGGCGCCGACAACGCGGCAAGCATCCCGGCCACAATCCACCCCGATGCGCGCATGGGCCCCCTCCGCGGAAAGACGGCACGTCCGGTCCATCGTCTTTCCTCGGCGGCAGTGCGGGTCCGGCTTGAGCCCTATTTCTTGAGCGGCGGCGGACCCGCGACGCGCTTCCCGCACGACGCGCAGGCCTGCCTCGCCTTCGCACAGTCGGGGCAGAATTTCAGCCCGCGCCCCGAGGCATCCTTCTTTTTGCACTCCGGGCAGTCTTCAGCCATCGGCACGGCGTCCGTCGGCTTGCAGGCGCAGTCCCGGTCCTTCTTCATCGCCGCCACACCGCCATCCTTCCAGACGATGGTGACCTTCTTGTCCGATCGCGGCACCAGCACGAGAAGCGACGCAATCGCCGCCATTTCATTGCCATTCGGATTCATCTCGCGCACCAGCTCGATCGTCGGGTCCTTCTCCTCCCATGAAGCGCTCTTCACGTCCCATTTCGCGCCCCCATTGCCGTCGCAGCGGACCAGGACCAGCATCCACTTCTCGAAATCCACGCCCTGGGCCAGCGGCGTACCGGCCATCTTGTCTCCGTCCATCCACCTGAGTTCTTTGGCGGCTTCGTCGCGCGAGCGGATTTCGACGGAAGGGCCCTCCTTTTCGGAGTGCATCGGCAGCGTTCCGAGGACCCACCAGGGCATCGGGCGCGATTCGTTGGCAAGGGCGGGCAGGCTGGACAGAAGCGCGATGAGGACAGCGAGCGGGCGCATGGGGACTCCGGATTTCGGGTGTGCCGATTGGACGCCGGCGGCCTGGCAGAGTTCCCCGGATTACGTCCCCGGCACGAACGAGGCGAGCGCAGCGGCAACCCACGTCGGGCGCTGCGCCGTGAGAACGTCCGCGTAGTCCACGAGGCGCAGGTCGATGATCCGGGAAACGAGCGGGCCGTCGAGGAGCGCCGCCAGGGCGGGCCCCGTGTCGCGGAAGTCGCTCTTCTGCTCTTCGCATTGTTTCAGGAACGCGTGGAATTCCCTGCGCGCGAGGTGGCCGAACGTGCGGGCGAGGGCGGCGAGGACGCGGCCGGGCGCGGACGGAGCGGCGTCGTCGATGAGGTTTTCCGGCGGGGTTCCGTAGCCGTGGCCGTGGTGCGCCGGGTCCGTCGTGGCGACGAGGGCCGCACCGCCGGCGAGAAGCGGCCGGAGCTCATCGAGGCCCGGCAGGTCATCCGGCCGGGGGCCGGCGAGATACGGGTATCGCTCCACGACGCGCGGGGGCGGGCGACTCGCACGGCGGGCCGCCGCTTCCAGCAGCACCTTGAAATTGTCGAGCGAGAACTCCTCGCTCCAGAACCCCTCGTCGTCCGGCGCGCCGGGCCCGTGCATGCGGCGAAGGCGGCCTCGCGCGGCGGGATCACCGGCCTTCGCGGCGGCGACCAGCTCCGCGTCCGCCGCGCGGGCGCCGTGGAGCACGCCCAGCGCAACGACCTCCGTGGCCCCCGACTCGATGACCGCCCGCGCCACCGCCGCGACCTGCGCGCCGCAGACCGCCAGCTTCGCGTGCGGAAAGACCAGCGCCCCGCCCGCGACCGCGGAAACCGCCGGGGCCGCTTCGAACACCCGCTCGATTCCCGCAGGCCCGAGCGCCCGCCGCTCTTCCGCGTACCACGCCTTCCAGTCGCCCGCACGCATCGCCATGCGCGCCGATGCTAACAGCCGCGCGCGACAGGGCGCCGCCGCGCGCATAGAATCCGTCGATGGCCACTCCCGCAGCTCCCGCGAACCCTCCCGGCGGCGTCACCAGCGGCACCCTCCTCGCCATCATCCTCGGCATCATGCTCGTCATCGGCCTCGGCATCGGCTACCCGCTCTTCATCCTCCGCGCCGGCGTCGGCGATCCCCCGTCGCGCGCCGAACTCGAGCCCCCCGCGAACCGCTTCCTCGCCGCCATGGCCCGCGGCGACCTGGCTGCCGCCCAGGCCGAATGCACGGACGTCGCCGCGAAGGAGCTGGCGGACGTCGCCTCGAAGCGCCCCGAGATCTGGGGAGGCGCGGTGCGCATCGACGGCATCGAGACGCAGCAGGTAATGGCGACGTGGCTGGGCGCGGCAAAAGCGACCGTCACCGGGAAGGACGGCAAGGCGCGGCGCGTGCAGCTGGGGCTGGTGAAGGGCGCGAAGGGGTGGATCGTGGCGGGCGCGACGATCGAGGGGGAACCGCTGCCGCTGTTCCCGCCGCAGAGGCCGAAGTAGCGCCTACTTCCCCTCGCGCGTCCGGGCCCTCACGACGGCGTCGTCCCCCATCTTTTGACGCAACGCGTCAATCACGCGGTCCAGCTTCCGCTCCTTCGTCCGCGCGACCTCCCCGAACAGCGTCCCCTGCCCCGCCCCGGCCGGCGCCAGGTTCTGCGTCTGGATCCCCAGCAGCCGCACCCGCGCCCCGCGGACCCCCGCCTTGTCGCGCAGCAGGCCCTTCGCCACGTCGTAAATCTCACGCGTGATGTCCGTCGGCCGCTCCAGCGTCCGCGAACGCGTGATCGTGCGGAAATCATGGAAGCGCACCTTGATCTGCACCGTGCGCGCGGCGGAGCCGTCGGCGCGCAGCCGCCCGCCGACTTCCTCCGCGATCTCCAGAAGTTCGGCTTCCATCGCCTCCATCGCCGTCAGGTCCCGCTCGAACGTCCGCTCCGCGCCGATCGACTTCGCGTCCCACGAGGGCTCGACGTGCCGGACGTCCTCGCCGCGGGAGAGCCGGGAGATGTGCGCGCCGAAATCCCCGAGCTCGCGCACCAGCCGCGCTTCCCCCGCCTCACGCACGTCCCCGATCGTCTTCAGGCCGAGTCGTTCGAGCTGTACCGCGGTCTTCGGGCCGACGCCCCAGAGGCGGGTGACCGGAAGAGGCGGCAGGCGGCGTTCGACGTCTTCCGGGCGGATGATGGTGAAGCCGTCCGGCTTCTCGAGGTCGCTGGCGAGCTTTGCCAGGTACTTCACGTACGACACGCCGACCGACGCGACGAGCCCGAGGTCCTTGCGGATGCGGTCCTTGATCATCCGGCCGATCGCGGGCCCGTCGCCGAAGAGCCGCTCGGCGCCGGCGACGTCGAGGAACGCCTCGTCGAGCGAGAGCGGCTCCACGAGCGGGGTGAACGACCGGAAGATCCGCATGACCTCGCCCGAGATTTCCACGTACCGCGACATCCGGACGGGCATGAAGATCCCCTGCGGGCAGAGCCGTGCGGCCTGCGCGGCGGGCATCGCGGACTTCACGCCGAACTTCCGCGCTTCGTAAGTCGCGCTCGACACGACGCCCCGGGATTTCGCGGGTCCGCCCACGATCACGGGCTTCCCGCGCAGCTCCGGGTGGTCGAGGACCTCCACGGCCGCGTAGAAAGCGTCCATGTCGACGTGCAGGATCGTGAGGGGAGACGGCACGCGGCCATTCTATTAGAGTTCGGCGCGTCCCCGCCTTTCCCCGGAGATCCCGTGGACCCGTTCCCGACCTCGACCGACATCGCCTCCGCGCAGACACTTCACGCCGACTTCTACCGCGACCCGCGCTGGTTCGCGGCGGCGCGCGAGAAGATCTTCCCGAGGTCGTGGCAGTTCCTGGGGGACGGAGCGCGGGCGAAGACGCCCGGGACGGCGGCGCCGCTGACGCTGCTCGAGGGCTGCCTGGACGAGCCGCTGCTGCTCACGCGTGACGCCGGGGACCGTGTTCACCTGCTGTCGAACGTGTGCACGCACCGCGGCAACCTCCTCTGCGAGGGCGATGCGCACGGCGGCCAGCTCCGCTGCCGCTACCACGGGCGCAAGTTCGGCCTCGACGGGAAGTTCCTCTCCACGCCCGGGTTCGAGGGCGCGAAGGACTTCCCTTCCCCCGCCGACGATCTCCCGCGCGTCCCCTCCGCCGCCTGGTCGCAGTTTTTATTTGCATCGGCCGCCCCCGCCTGCTCCTTCGAGGACTGGGCCGGGCCCATGCTCAGGCGCCTCTCCTGGCTCCCCCTCGACCAGTTCGCCTTCGAGCCCGCGCTCTCCCGCGATTACCTCGTCGCCGCCAACTGGGCCCTCTACGTCGAGAACTACCTCGAGGGGTTCCACGTCCCCTTCGTCCACGCTTCCCTCAACGCCGTCCTCAACCCCGACGACTACGCGACCGAACTCTTCCGCCACGGCAACCTCCAGCTCGGCATCGCCGCTTCCCCCGGCGACGCCTTCCGCCTCCCCGCCTCCTCCCCCGACCACGGCCGCGCCGTCGCCGCTTACTACTGGTGGCTCTTCCCCAACACCATGCTCAATTTCTACCCGTGGGGCCTCTCCGCCAACGTCGTCGTCCCGCTCGCCCCCGACCGCACCCGCGTCCAGTACTCCACCTGGGTCTGGGACCGCTCCCGCCTCAATTCCGGCGCCGGCGCAGGGCTCGACCGCGTCGAACGCGAAGACGAAGCCATCGTCGAGGCCGTCCAGCGCGGCGTCCGCTCGCGCTTCTATTCGCGCGGCCGCTACTCCCCTCGCTGGGAAGCGGGTGTCCACCAGTTCCACGGGCTGCTGCGGGAAGCCTTGGCGTGAGGGCGCTGGCGGTCCTCGCGCTGTGGGCCGCCGCGCTCGAAGCGGGCGCGGAGGGCGTCGAGACGCATTCGGCGCACTACGACCTCTACTCGGAAACCGTGGACGCGGCCGAAACCGGCGCGGTCCTCGACGCGCTCTGGGACCGGCTTCGGGAGTACTTCGGCACCGCGCCGCCGGGCCGGCTGCGCGTCGAGCTGTACACAACGAAATCCGGCATGCACGCCGCCCTCGAGCGCGACCGCCAGTGGAAAGTCGAGGCCGGCGGGTACTACGCCCCCGACACGAAAACCGCGTACCTGTTCGTCCAGCCGAGCGAGTACTTCACGCGCCAGCTCCTCATCCACGAGGCCACCCACCAGTTCCACTTCCTCGCAGCCACCGGCAACCGCGGGCCGGCCGCCGAGTGGTACACCGAGGGACTCGCCGAGTACTTCGGCATGCACAACTGGGACGGGAAATCCCTGACCACGGGCGTCGTCCCCTCCGTCTCCCTCGAGGATTACCCTGCCAAAGCTGCACAACAACTCGCGGACATCGAGGACGACGCCGCTTCCGTCGCCCTCGGAGTCTCGCGCTGCGACCGCCCCCTCGCCTGGGCCCTCGTCCACTACCTCGTCAACGTCCGCCCCGGCTGGTGGCACGCCCTCTCCGGCCGCCTCGACGACCACGAACTCCCTTCCACCGCCTGGGCCAACGCCTGCGGCGAGGCCGGCCCCGACCTCGGCCGCGACCTCCGCGCCTGGATCGACGCCCACCAGCAGCCCTTCCGGATCGCCTGGATCGCCTGGCAGGAACGCGGCGGCCAGCTCGAGGGAAAGGCCGGCGTCGTGTCGGGGGTGTTCTTCAAGGAAGCGCCCGCCGCGTTCGAAGCGGAGATGGAGCTGGTGTCCGGAAATCTCAAGGCCGGCGTCGCCTTCAACCGCAAGGGGAACGAAGAGTACTGCCTGTTCCAGGTCCTCGGCACGACCGCACGTGTGGTGAAGCGTTCCGGCGGCGCGTGGACGACGCTGGCATCGGTGGAGATTCCGGCGCGAGAACGGCCGGCGGTCTCGTACCGCCGCGACGGCGCGGACGCCGTGTTCTCCGCGAACGGCGTCGAGGTGTTCCGCGCCCCCTCCGACGGCGAGGTGGGCCTCACGGTCGAGGGGTGCTGCGTCCGCTTTCTCCTGAAACCCTGACGCGAAAACGCATCGCCCGGCCGCTTCCGGGCGGGATACTACGCCCCCATGATTCACGCCCTGGCCGCCATCACCCTGCTCGCCTGCCCGCCCCCGGGGGCGGCCGTCAAGACCGCGCACTACGATGTCTACGCCGAGACGATCGACGCCGCCGACGCCGGCGCCATGCTCGAGGCGCTTCACGCCCACCTCCTCAAGTATTTTGGTCGCGCGCCCAAAGAACGCCTGCGGATCGAGGTGTACGCTTCGAAGAGCGCGTTCGAGGAGGCGCTGAAGCGCGATAAGGTGGCGACGGTGGAGGCGGGCGGGTTCTACGCGCCCCAGACGAAGACGGGATACCTCTGGGTGCAGCCGAGCGAGTACTGGACGCGGCAGCTGATCCTGCACGAGGCGACGCACCAGTTCCACCTCCTCGCGGTCGCGGGGAATAACGCCGTCCCGTGCGGGTGGTACGGGGAAGGGCTTGCCGAGTATTTCGGGATGCACAACTGGGACGGGAAGGAGCTCCGGACGGGGGTGGTGCCGGCGGTGACGCTGGAGAACTACCCCGCGCAGGCCCTCAAGCAGTTCGGCGACCTCAAGGAGAACCTGGAGGGGATCGCGCGAGGCGAGGTCGCGTGCGACCGGGCGCTCGGATGGGCGATCGTCCACTTTCTCGCGAACAACCACGCCGCGCGATGGAAGGCGCTGACCGCCCAGCTGGACGCGCACAAGAAGACGGACAAGTCGTGGGAAAAGGCCTTCGGCAGGACCGGCGCGGATTTCGCAAAGGCCTTCAAGGAGTGGCTCACGTCGCACCAGCAGCCCCTTAGGATCCTCTGGATCGACTGGCAGGAGCGCGGCGACGCCATCGAGGGCAAGTCCGGGTCGGGCTGTGGCGCGCTGTTCCGCGAACCCCCTGCGGCCATCGAAGCGACGCTCGAGCTGCGCAAGGGCGAACTCAAGGCGGGGTTCATCTTCAACCACCGCAGCAATGACGATTACGTCACGCTCCAGGTGACGAAGGGCCGCGCGGCGGTCGTCCGGTGGACGAAGGGGATCTGGACCGAGCTGTCGGGCGCTGCCATCGACGCGAGTGTCCCGCCCGTCGCGTCCTACCGCCGCGACGGGACGGACGCGGTCCTCTCCGTGAACGGCGCGGAGATCGGCCGGCTGCCCGCCGAGGGCGACGCCGGGCTGTGGCTGGAGGGCTGCGAGGTTTTCTTCCGCCTCAAGAAATAGCCCGGCTTAACATGCGCTGTGTTCGCCCGGAGCAACAGGCAGCATCGGCAAAGGCCTCGAAATCTCGCGCTTCACGAAAGGACAGTGACCCGTGCAGATCCGCATCAAGGAGTCGGACCTCGAGCTCGTCACCGGCGACATCACCGAGCTGGACGTCGAGGCCATCGTCAACCCGGCGAATCACCTGCTGAAAATGGGCGCCGGCGTCGCGGGCGCCCTCGCGCGCAAGGGCGGCCCGATGATCCAGAAAGAGTGCGACAAGATCGGCGGGTGCGCCGTCGGAAGCGCCGTGATCACCGGCTCCGGCGAACTCGCGTGCCGCTTCATCATCCACGCCGTCGGGCCGAAAATGGGCGAGGGCGAAGAAGACGACAAGATCGCTTCCGCCGCCGAGGCCGCCATGGACATCTGCGTGAAGCAGGGGATCCAGTCCGTCGCGTTCCCTGCCATCTCGACGGGGGTCTTCGGCGTGCCGATGGACCTCTGCGCCAGGGCGCTTCTCGGCGCCCTCGTGAAGAAGCTCGGCGAGGACGGCGCGCCCGGCCGCGTCATCGTCTGCCCGGGCGACTTCCGCGCGCTGACCGTGTTCGAGGAGACGCTCGCGGGGCTCGTGAAGAAATAGCGCGGGATCGCGGGCGTCCGCTAACGAACGGATTGGGTGGAGGGACTGGCGCCGCCGAAGTATCGGTCGCGAAGCTTCAAGGAGACGTTCACGAGCCCGATCAGCACCGGAACTTCGACAAGGGGACCGATGACCGCCGCGAAGGCCGCGCCGTGGTCGATGCCGAACACGGCCACCGCGACCGCGATCGCGAGTTCGAAGTTGTTGCTCGCGGCGGTGAACGACATCGTCGCCGTTCGTGCGTACCCCGCTCCGGCCTTGTGGCCCATCCAGAAGCTGACCAGGAACATCGCTACGAAGTAGATGAGCAGCGGGGCCGCAACCAGGAGGACGTTCAGCGGCTCCCGGACGATCCTCCCGCCCTGGATCACGAACATGACCACGATCGTGAAGAGCAGCGCCACGAGCGTGACCGGACTGATTCTGGGAACGAACTTCTTCTCAAACCATTCCCGCCCGCGGGCCTTTACCAGCACGAGCCGAGTGAGCATCCCGGCCCCGAACGGAATCCCCAGGTAGATGGCCACGCT
>CAVPNQ010000052.1:0-18531 GCA_963706735.1 uncultured Planctomycetia bacterium | reverse complement strand
AATGTATCGCCGGGCGCACGGCACGCTGATCGACGTGTTCGCGCGCGACATCGGCGCCGCCTCGACCCACCAGGTGCCGGCGACGCACACGACCAACGAGAGCCTGTGCGCCGAACTGCTCGAAATCGTGCGCGTGGCCAATGCCGCCGGGCTGCCCGAAATCGCGCGGCTCGCGGTGGCGGCGCAGGACGCGGGGCTCACAGGCACGCCGTTCGCGTTCGCCGAACCGGTGCGCCAGGCGATACTGGACAGTTATCGCGAATCCAACGCGCGCATCGCGGCGGAGGACCCGGAAGGGGAATTCGCGGATTTTGCGCGCGACGCCGACGCGCGGCGCGGCGCGGACATGACGGGCTACCTCGGCCGTCAGCGCCGGAAGGATCTCGAAAACGTCCCCCACGATCCCGTAGTTCGCGACCTTGAAGATCGGCGCGTCCGGATCCTTGTTCACCGCGACGATGAACTTCGAAGAGCTCATCCCCGCGAGATGCTGGATCGCCCCGCTGATCCCGCACGCCACGTACAGCGTCGGGCTCACCGTCTTCCCGGTCTGCCCCACCTGCTCCTCGTGCGGCCGCCAGCCCGCGTCCACGACCGCGCGGGAAGCGCCCTGCGCGCCGCCGAGCGCCGCGGCGAGATCCGTGATCAGCGCCCAGTGCTCGGGGCCCTTCATGCCCCGCCCGCCCGCCACGATGACGCTCGCCTCGGTGAGCTCCATCTTCTTGGAAGCGCTGGCCAGGATTTCCTTCACGGCCGCGCGGAAGTCGGCGTCCTGCGCGTCGATCGGGAGGTTCTCGACCGTCACGGACTTCGAGGCGTCCGGCGCCGCGGCCTTGAAGACGTTCGGGCGCAGCGTGGCGACCAGCGGCCCCGCCTTCACCGCGACCGTCGCGAACGCCTTCCCCGAGTACATCGGGCGCTTCGCCAGGATCCGCCCGCCTTCGACGTGCAGCTCGGTGCAGTCCTGGGCGACGCTCGTGCCGAGCATGGCGGCGACGTGACCCGAGAGGTCCTTGCCGAGCGCGGTCGCGCTCATCAGGACGGCGGAAGCGCCGTCCGCGTGCTTCGCGACGATGCGGGCGTACGCCGCGTTCGCGTACAGCTTCAGCTTCGCGTGGTCCGCCACCTTGATCGCGTCCGCGCCGTACTGCGCGAACTCTTTCGCCGCGTCGGCGTTTCCCGAACCGGCGGTCACGGCATGAAGCGGCGCGCCGAGCGCCGTCGCGAGACGCCGACCTTCCGAGAGCGCCTCGAAGGACGCCCGCTTGAATTTTCCGTCGCGCTGTTCGACAAACACCACCACCGGGCCGGGCATGGTCGTCTCCTTGGCTCGTCCGTCAGGTTGTCGTGGCGGGTCCGGTACGGCGACTAAATGACCTTGGCTTCCTCACGCAGCAGTTTCACCAGCGCCGGCACCGCATCTTTCCCGTTGCCGACGATTCTCGGCGCGGGGCGGGCCGGCGGGTTGTCCATCCGCACGAGCTCCATGCGCGGCTCGCCGGCGGCCGCAGGCTTCTCCTCGAGCGGCTTCTTCTTCGCCGCCATGATTCCCTTGAGGGAGGCGAAGCGCGGCTCGTTGAGGCCCTTCTGCGCGGAAAAGGCCGCGGGCAGGGCGACCTCGACGACCTCGACGCCGCCCTCGATCGGGCGGTGGGCGGTCGCGGTGCGGCCGTTGAATTCGAGCTTCGTGATGACCCCGACGAACGGGATGCCAAGGAAGGTCGCGACCTCGGCGGGGATCTGCGAGCCGTCGTCGTCGATGGCGCGGTTGCCGAACAGGAGGACGTCGAGCGGCCGGCCCTTGAGGTCGGCGGCGATGGCCTGCGCCGTCGCGATGAAGTCGCGGCCGGTGGAAGTTTCCTTGAGGTGGATGCCCTTGTCGGCGCCCATGGCGAGGGCCTTGCGGATCGTCTCGGCCGACTCCGGGCCGCCGAGGGCAAGGATCGTGACTTCGCCCGCGCCGGCCTTCTCCTTGATCTTCAGCGCTTCTTCAACCGCGTATTCGTCGTACGGGTTGAGCACGAATTCAACGCCGGCGGGATCGATGGACTTGTTGTCGGCGCCGGCTTTGATGCGCGCGCTGGAGTCCGGGACCCGCTTCACGCAGACCACGATGTTCATGTAAACCCCTGGTGCTCAACGACTTGTGGAAGTGGCGGCCCGGCCTTCGCGACCGGAGAAACTCATCATAGCCATCGCGGGAGGAGTGTCAACTTTGAAGGCCCTTCCATCGCCTTCCTCCCCGCGCCCTGAATTCAACGCTAGAATCTCCCCGTGCCCTGGTTCTCCCGCGCCCGGTCCCTCCTCCACTCGCATTCGCGGGTCCGCAAGCTGGCCGAGGGCGTCGCCGTCGCGCTGCTTGCCGGCGCCGTCGCAACGCTCGCCGGCCGCACGCAGGTGATCGAGGAGTTCGAGAACAACACGCTCGACCTGCGCTTCAATCGCTACGCCGCTTCCCAGCCCGAGGACCCGCGCATCGTCGTCGTCGAGATCACCGACAGCGATCTCGAGGAGTTCGCGGACAAGCAGAAGATCTTCTGGCCCTGGGGGCGGGATGCGTACGCCCTGGCAGTGGACTGGCTCTATCGCGCCGGGGCGAAGGCCGTGTTCCTCGATCTCTCGTTCCAGGATCCGCACCCGGCCCGCGGGTCCAAGGATCCGTCGCTGGCCAACTCGATGAAGAAGGCCGGGAACGTCTACGTCCTCGCCACGTTCGATGCGCCCGTCCAGCGCTCCCCCGACCGGATCCCGGCGCTGCTCGGCCGCGCGGCGGGAGAAGCGCCGTCCTGGATGCGCCGCACCGAGTTCGCCACCGCGCCGCTGCATTCGCCGGACGGCAACCCGCCCTTCTCCTACATCGAGGCGGCCCGCGGCGTCCTCTCCCCCATGTACGGCCGCAACGAGAAGGATTTCGACGGGATCGCGAGGCGTTATCCGGCAGGAATCGCGTTCCGCGGGAAGGCATTCCTCTCGCCGGGCGTGGCGCTGGCCGCGGAAATCCTCGGGAAGCCGGTGGTCCCCGGCGACCGGCGCTTCTCGATCGGCGACACGGACGTCCCCGTCGACGACCGCGGGCTCTTCCTGCTCAACTGGCACGCCCGCCGCGGCGAATTCAACCCGAAACACTTCACGCTCGGGAAGCTGATCGGGAACGAAGTCGCGTTCAGCATCCTCAAGAAGCCGCCGATCGACCCGTACGATCCCGCGGACTTCAAGGACCGCGTCGTCTTCATCGGCGCGTCCGCCGAGGGGCTGTATGACGTGAAGTCGACGCCGCTGGGAACGCAGCTCGGCGTGGAGATCCACGCGATGGCCGCGGATACGATCCTGAAGCGCGCCGACGTGCGCCGCGCGCCGCGGGCCGTGTCGATCCTGGGGGCGTTCGGGCTGGCCCTGGTCGCGGGGATCGCCTCGCTCAGCCTCCGGATCCGCACGGCGCTCCCGCTCTCCGCGCTGCTGGGCGCCGGCTGGATCCTGCTGGCGTTCCAGCTGCTCGGCCACACTCACGTCTGGCTCGATATCGTCGCCCCTACGGGCGCCCTCGGCCTCTCGTCCCTCGGGGCTGCCCTCGTGAACTACGCAGTCGAGGGGCGCCAGAAGCGCGACATCCGCGCGAAGTTCGGGACGTACCTGACGCCGGAGTACGTGAAGATGCTGGAGGACAACCCGGAGCTGTTCAAGCTTGGGGGCGAAGAGCGCACGGGGACGGCGTTCTTCAGCGACCTGTCGGGCTTCACGGCGATGAGCGAGAAGATGACCGCGGGCGAACTCGTCTCGCGCATGAACGAATACCTGACGCTCATGACGAACTCGATTAAGCGCTTCAAGGGCACGGTGGACAAGTACGAAGGCGACGCGATCGTGGCGTTCTGGAACGCGCCGATCGAGCAGAAGGACCACGCGGTGCTGGCGTGCCGTGCGGCGCTGGACAACCAGAAGGAGCTGGCGGGGCTGCGCGAGCGCTGGATCAAGTCGTACGGCGTGACGGTTGTGGCGCGGATCGGGCTGAACACGGGGAAGATGATCTTCGGGAACATGGGAAGCGACGACAAGTTCAACTACACGATGATGGGCGACCCTGTGAACCTGGCGGCGCGGCTGGAGAGCGCGAACAAGGACTACGCGACGTTCCTGATGATCGGCCCGGAGACGTACGAGCTGGTGAAGAACGAGATGGAGTGCCGCGAGCTGGACCTGATCAAGGTAAAGGGAAAGCAGATTCCGGTTACTGTTTACGAGCTTTTGTGCGAAAAAGGGCGCCTCGAACCGCGCCGGAAAGAGTGCCTCGACCGCTACAACCTCGGGTTGCAGGCGTACCGGATGAAACAGTTCCACGCGGCCGAGCAGAGGTTCCTGGAAGCGCTGGAGATCGACCCGACGGACGGCCCCTCGAAGCTCTACGTCGAGCGCTCGAGGGCGCTGGTGGAGAAGCCGCCGGAGCCGGGCTGGACGTACATCTACGAGAAGAAGGACAAGTGACACCATTCAGGAGGCAAGAATGCGCAGGTTCATGATGCTGGGCGGATGGTACGCGCTGCTCTTCGCGGCCCTCCTCCTTGCCGAGCCCCGGAGAGTAAGTTCGCAGGAAGCGCCGCTGCGTGCCGGCCCGAGCGATTACACGGCCGAGGTTGGGACGTTGAAGGCGGGCGAAGTGGTCGAGACGACCGGGAAGACGGAAGAGGGGTTCGTGGAGGTCAAGCTGAAGGACGGGAAGATCGCGTGGATCGCCTCGAGCGACCTGTTCTCGCTCAAGCAGGAGCAGCTGATCAAGGACACGAGCGGGGCGGCGGGCGCGAGCGGCACGGAAGCGGAAGGCGCGTACGTGAGGGGATTCGACCCCGAAGTCGAAGGCAAGATGCGCGAGGACAACCCGGGACTGGACAAGGTCTTCCGGGACGAGGTGCTTCCGTGGATATGGGAGGTACGCGGAGGCGGCGCGGAAGGGCTCGCGGCGAGCCGCGAGCTGGAGACGGCCGAGGAGGAGCAGGAGCGGCTGATCATCCAGGCGAAGGCGGACGAGGCGGCGAAGATGCAGCCGAAAATCGACGAGCTGCGCCGCAAGGTCCAGCCGTTCCGTGACTCGTGGCAGTCGGAGCTGCGCGCCTGGCGCCAGTCGGGCCAGATCGGCGAATTTGCGAGGAAGAAATAACCATGAAAAAGAACATGCTCCGGAACATCCTGCCCGTCGCCGCCCCGCTGATTTTCGTGGGGTGCCAGATGATCAACAACCTCATGCATGGAAACGTCAGCGGCGCGATCGGCGAAGGCGTCTCGATGGTCAACGAGGCCGGCCAGATCGACAAACAGAAGAAGGCTGAGAACCAGGACCAGGTGAACATCTCGCAGGAGTACTACATCGGCCGCGGCGTCGCGGCGAACGTGTTCCTGAAATACAAGCCGTGCGAGGACGCGAAGCTGAACGAGTACGTCCGGCTCGTGGGCGAGAACGTCGCCAAGGCCAGCCGGAGCGTCGAGATCACCGACGCGAAGCAGCCCTACAAGGGCTTCTTCTTCATCGTCATCGAGGACAGCAGCGTCAACGCGTTCTCGGCTCCCGGCGGGTTCATCTTCGTGACCCGCGGTGCACTGAACGGGATGCGGACGGAGGACGAGCTGGCCTGCGTGCTGGGCCACGAGATCGCCCACGTCATCGACCGGCACGGGATCAAGTACGTCCTGGAGCAGAAGGACAACGCGGTGCCTTTCCAGGTCGCCGGCGCCGTCATCGCGTCGCGCACGAACCGGCTCGTCGGCGAGCTGGCGAAGAACCTGGCGGAGATGTGCGGCGACCTGGCCAACAAGGCGATGGGCGGCATGGGCGAGAAGTACGAACTCGCGGCCGACAAGTACGGGACGATCATCGCCGCCCGCGCCGGTTACGACCCGACGGCGATGCCCGAGTTCCTCAAGCGGACGCACCACGGGGAGAACCTGAAATGAAGAGGACCATCAAACTCGCCGGGATGCTCGGCGCCGCCGCATTCCTCGCGGGCTGCGCTTCCGGCTACCCCTCGACGGAAGACCGCATCAAGGCGGTCGAGAAGACGATGGCTGCTGAGCAGTTGAGCGGCCAGCGAAGCGATTCCCGCGACAAGCGGTTCTTCGACTGGACCGGCGTGAAACCTGCTCCCGAGGCGCCGCCCAAGAAATGACCCCATCCAACATCAGCAGCGACGGGGAGCGCCCTTCGCGGGCGCTCCCCTGGCCTGCCGCCTGCGTCGCCCTCCTGGCTGGCGCACTGGCCGCTTCCGGGGTTGACTGGTCCGTCGCCGTGCGGACGGCCGAGTTGAAGGATGCACCGGACGGCTTTTCCCGCGGGGTGAAAGCGCTGGAGCACGGAGCCGACTTCGAGGGAGTGCAGGAAGGCGACTGGGTGAGGGTGAAGGACGGCGCGGTGCAGGGTTATGTCCACCGCACGTCGCTGGCGGCCGAAGGTGAGGAGCTGAAGAGCCCCTTTCTCGGGTTCCGCATCGACGGGACGTTCTATCCCGAGGACGTCCAGGTGGCCGACGCCGCCGTGAACGAATGGGTGGCCAACCCGGTTGTCCGCGAAACCGGGCGCGCACCTTCCGCGTGGGCCCTCGAGGAGTTCCGGGCCGCGGGCGGGCTGAAAGGCGTGAAATGAAAAAACTGATCCAGGCGGTCGCGGCAGGATTGCTGGCGTGGCTCGTCGCCACCGGCTGCGCTGCCGAGCCGAAACACGACCCGCCATTCGACGCGACGTCGCCGCTGACGCCGGCCGAGGAATACGCTTACGGGAGGTCGATCGCCGCGAGGCTGACGCGCGGCGTCGAGCTGGTGTCGGACGCGAAAGCCCGCGAGTACGTGGCGCGCGTGGGAGGGACCGTCGCCGCCGTCTCGGCGCGCCCCGACCCGTGGGACGGCTGGCGCTTCTACATCGTCCGCCAGCAGAAAGTCGCGACCTGGTCCGCTCCCGGCGGGTTCGTCTTCATCACCGCAGGCGCCCTCAAGGCCTGCGCGAACGAGGACGCCCTCGCCGCCCTCCTGGCGCAGGAGATGGCCCACTCGGCCCTCCGTCACGCGCTCGACGGCGAATCCGTCCTCGACATCCGCCCGACCCAGGAATCGTGGCCCTTCACGCCTGAGTGGGGACGTGAAGCGTTCCAGGCCACCTGCGACCGCGCCGCCGCGCACTGCACTTCGGGATGGACGGAAGCGCAGGAGAGGGCGGCGTCGGACTGGGCGAAGTCGGCGCTGGGGGCCGCGGGGTACGTGACCGAGGCGAGCCAGGTGCCGGAAGCGCGCACGAAGCGGTTCGTGGAGGAGCTGGGGGCGGTGAGATGACGGACCGGGGCGGGGATCGCGCCACCCGGGAGAGGATCGGGCTGCTCCGCGCCGCGCTGGCGCTCGCGCAGGAACGGGATATCGAGAAGCTGCTGGCGCGGATCATGGACGAGGTCACGCGTGTCGTAGACGCCGACCGCTCCACGCTGTTCCTTTACGACGCCGAGCGGCGCGAACTCGTCAGCAAGATCGCCCAGCGCTCCGAGGTGACGGAGATCCGGCTGCCGATCGGCCGCGGACTGGCCGGGCACGTCGCCAAGACCGGGACCGCCATGGCCGTCGACAACGTCTACGACGACCCGCGCTTCACCCCCGAAACCGACCGATCCACCGGCTACAAGACGAAGACAGTCGCCTGCGCGCCGCTGCTCACGCCGGACGGGCGGATGCTGGGCGTGCTGGAGGTGATGAACAAGAAGGAAGGGGTGTTCGACCCGGACGACGTGAAGCTGCTGACGGCGTTCGCGGCGTTTTCGGCGGTGGCGATCGAGAACGCGCGGCTGTTCGACGAGGACGCGCGCAAGACGATGCAGATCGAGGCACTGAACCGGCAGCTGAAGGACGCGCTGGAGAAGCAGACGAAGCGGCTGGCGAACGTGGAGCAGGCGCTGGAGACGTCGAAGCGGGACCTGGGGGAGAAGTTCCAGGCGAGGAACATCGTGGGGCGCGCGCCCGCGGTGGTGGAGATGCTGCGGCTGGTGGACCGCGTGGCCACGACCGACGCGCCGATCCTGATCCAGGGCGAGAGCGGGACGGGCAAGGAGCTCGTCGCACGAGCGATCCATTTCGGGTCGAAGCGCGCCGGTGCGGAATTCGTCGCGGAGAACTGCGCGGCGGTCGCCGAGACGCTGCTCGAGGCCGAGCTGTTCGGGCACAAGAAAGGCGCCTTCACCGGCGCCGACCGCGACCGCCAGGGACTCTTCGAGATCGCCAACGGAGGCACGCTCTTCCTCGACGAAGTCGGCGACATGTCGCTCGACATGCAGAAGAAGCTGCTGCGCGTGCTGCAGGAAGGCGAGGTGCGGCCGGTGGGTGCGCGCGACAACCGCAAGGTGGACGTGCGGATCGTGGCGGCGACGAACCGGGACGTGGACGCGATGATGAAAGAGGGGACGTTCCGGGAGGACCTGTACTACCGCCTGAACGTCGTGCGGCTGCGGATCCCGGCGCTGCGCGAGCGGCGCGAGGACCTGCCGCTCCTGGTGGACTACTTCCTCGAAGCGACGGCGCGCGAGTCGGGCCGGGCGCGTGCGCGGGTATCGGACCGTGCGATGAAGGCGCTGATGCGCCACAACTGGCCGGGAAACGTGCGCGAGCTGCAGAACGAAATCCGGCGCGCCGCCATCATGGCCGACGGGCTGATCGACCCGGAACACCTGTCGCCGCAGGTGCTGGGAAGCGCGGGGACGGACGGCATCCCGACGGGAGGGACGCTCAAGGGCGCCAAGCTGTCGCTGGAGCGGAAGATGATCGAGGCGGCGCTGAAGCGGACGGGCGGGAACGTGGCGGCGGCGGCGCGCGAGCTGGGGGTACACCGTCCGCAGCTGAGCGTGCTGATCGGGAAGCACGGGCTGGCGCGCAAGGGCGACGAGGCGTAAGAAAGACATTCGGCGCGTACGCAATTCATACGGATCCGCGCCCCGCCTGGAGATGCCGATTCGTCACAACTCCATGCAAAAACACATGTTCCGGATTCCGCACGCTCAAGGCACGCACCTTGCGATACCACTCTGTCGCTGGAATGGTGCGGGCCGGACGGAAAAGGCCACTGGCGCGGACCCTAGCCGCTCCGACCCGTTATCCAGCAAGTCGCCCGGGAACTTCGGTTCCCGGGCCTTTTTTTTCCATCCGCAAATCGGACGTGACAGAGCCCGTGAAAGAACCTGCGGGTCGAGCGGAGTCGGCCCGCAACATAGAAGCCCCCCCCAACCAAGGTGAGCAGGCCGACGCAGCCCGACCCGCAGGTCTTTCCACGGGCCCTGCGTGATAGAATACGGCCAATGCGTCGTTTCCTCATCGCCGCCGCCCTCGCCTTCGCGGGCTGCTCTTCCAGTACCGGCAACAAACCGGAAGACCGCTCGCGCCCCGAGGACCGCTTCGACGTCACCCGCCCCGGCGCCACCTTCCTCGACGGCGCCCTCGTCGTCACGCGCATGGCCATGCCCGGCAAGGACGAGCCCTGCACCTATTACGACGCCGAGCTCGAGAACAAGGGCGCCACCCCGCTCTCCCTCGAGATCCGCACCCTCTGGAAGGACGCTTCCGACACCCCCCTCGGCGCCGGCGCCTGGCAACCGATTGAAATTCCCGTGGGCGGAAAGAAGACCCTGAGCGATGAAACCGAGTCCTGCCCGACCGCCCGCTACGTGAAACTGGAAGTCCGCGTACGCCCCTGACCGATCCGCACTTCCCCACCGAAAGAGAGAGACCCCGCTGAAACAAAGTCACCAGACCGTGAGCCGCGAGAGCGTCCTGCTCGTCGGCGTCGAACTGAAGGGGCAGGCAGGGGACTTCGAAGAGCGGCAGCATGAGCTGGCGATGCTGGCAAAGACGGCGGGGGCCGCGATCGTGGGCGAGGTCGTGCAGCGGCGCGAGAAGCCCGACCCGGGGCACTACGTGGGCGAGGGGAAGGCGCTCGAGATCAAGGAGACGGCCGAGGAGCTCGGGGCGGACACGATCGTGTTCGACCACGACCTGTCGCCGGCACAGGTGAAGAATCTCGAGAAGACGATCGGGATGAAGGTGCTCGACCGGACGGAGATCATCCTCGACATCTTCGCGACGCACGCGCGGTCGAAGCAGGCGAAGCTGCAGGTGGAGCTGGCGCAGCTCGAGTACACGCTTCCCCGCCTGCGCGGCCAGTGGCAGCACCTCGAGCGCATCGCGGGCGGCCGAGGCGGCGGCGCAGGCGGCGCGGTCGGCGGCATGGGAACGCGCGGACCCGGCGAAAAGCAGCTCGAAGTGGACCGGCGGATCGCGCACGAGCAGATCGTGGCGATGAAGCGGGAGCTGAAGGAAATCGACACGCGCAAGACGCGGGAGATCAAGGCGCGCGGCGAGAATTTCACGGTCGCGCTGGTCGGCTACACGAACGCGGGCAAGAGCACGCTCATGAACCGCATCACTCATTCCGACGTCCTCGTCGAGGACAAGCTCTTCTCGACCCTCGACACGAAGACGCACACCTGGAAACTGCGCGGCGGGATGAAGGTCATGGCCAGCGACACGGTCGGGTTCATCCGCGCCCTCCCCCACCACCTGGTCGCGTCGTTCCACGCGACGCTGGAAGAAGTCATCTACGCGGACCTGCTGCTCCACGTCGTGGACGCTTCGGCTCGCGACGCCGCCGGGCACATTACGGCCGTGGATGCGGTGCTGAAGAAGCTGAACTGCGCGGACAAGGACCGGCTGCTCGTATTCAACAAGATGGATGCGGTGAAGGACCGGATGGAGTACGAGGTGCTGAGGTCCCAGTTTCCGGGGGCGATCGAGATCAGCGCAAAGTCGGGGAACGGCATGGAAGCGCTGGACGACGAGGTTGCGGCGCGGCTGGACAAGCGGCTGGTCGATGTGTCCCTCGACGTCTCGGTCGCCGACGGGAGGCTGCTGGCCTACCTCGCCGAGAACGCGCGGATTGCCGAGAGAACGCTCGATGGCGACACCTGGCGCATCAAAGCCCGCCTGGCGCCGTGGCACGCCTCGAAGCTGCAGCGGACCGTCGCGCCGGTGAAGTAGGCGCCCGGCTTAAAACCGCTTCGTCTTCGGCCCCGCCGGCAGGTCGCTCTTCGCGTTCGCCCACGGCGTGACGACGCGGAACAGTTCGAAGCGGACATCGTCGAAGCCCTTGAGCGCGGCCTTGAGGTTCTCAACGGAGTGGCCCGCTTCCTTGAGCCAGGCCTCGACTTCGGAGTCGCCGCGCACTTCGGAGGAGATGACGACATCGCCGCCGCTGCAGAGGCCGACGAGGCGGGCGGTGATGTTCACGGTGGACCCGAAGTAATCGAGGCGGTCGTTGAGCGTGACGGCGATGCAGGGGCCGAAATGGATGCCGGCCTTGAGGACGAGGGGATGGCCGTCGCCCGGGGGCTGGGCGAGCTCGCGGGAGGCCTTGAGGAGCGCGCGGACGGCGGAGACGGGGCGGCGGAAGACGGCCAGGACGGCGTCGCCGATGGTCTTCACGAGGGCGCCGTCCTCGTCGGCGATGTGGCGCTTGAGGACGTCGAAGTGGCGCATGACGAGGCCGAACGCCTTGGCGTCGCCGATTTCGCGGTACATGCGGGTGGATTCGAGGAGGTCCGTGAAGAGGACGCACAGGGAGCCGACCTCGATCTGCTCGCCGGGGCGGAGGGCCTCGCGGGCGAAGAGGTCGCGGAAGACCTGGGTGCCGGTGACCTCGGCGGCGGTGACGGCGTTGTCCGACCAGGCGGTGCGCTCGAGGAGCATGACCTGCGGGGCGGAGGTGCGATTCTCGAAGTTCACGGCGGCGCGCGGCGCGACGGACGGCTCGGAGGCCGGCCAGCCCTCCGGCGTGGCGGCGAACGAGACTACCGCGGCGCCGCCGTTTTCGACGCGGACGTGCTGCCCGCCGCGCTCGGAACGGGAGCGGACGCGGTAGGCGCCCGGCGCGAGCGCCAGGTCCACCGCGCGCTTTTCGCCCGGCGCGAGGACCTGCTGCGCCACGATGTGCGGCGTCACCTGCGGTCCCCCGACGCAGAACTCCACGATGTCGATCTTCCGGATCGAGGAGTTCGGCCGGAACGTCAGCTCCACCGACCGCTCGAAGTTCACCTCGAAGTCGATGTTGCACGAGTCGCAGTGCACCTGCTTCTTCACGCCCGCCAGAGACTCGCTCACGCCTTTCGCACCCCGGCACGAGGGACACAGCATGTCCCACCGGAACACCAGGAGCCCCGCCCGGACCGCGTGCAGGCACAGGTCCAGCACCTTGCGGCGGGACACGCCCCAGCGGTCCGCGAAGGCAAAGGGCCGGAAACGCATCAGCGTCAGGTCGTCCCCTTTCCGCACAAGGTCCAGCAGCTGCTCGACGAGTTCAGGGTCCTGCGCGGCGTCCCGAAGCGCCTTCCCGATCTGCTCCAGGCGGCTCTCCGCCCCGGGCGCGAGCGTCACGGCAGACGGCGGGATCACCTCCGCCTTCCCCGAGAGCGCGATCTCGTCGTACTTCCGGAAAATCGCGTCGAACGCGGGGTAGCTCTTCCATTTCATCTGCAGCGGCAGCACGAGCTTCCCCAGGAACCCCCGCGGCGTCATCCAGATCTGGTAGACCAGGTGGCTCCCGCCCCCGGCGCGCGGCTCCAGGTCCGCCGCGACCTGGATCCGCTCGAGCGGCCCCGCGTGGTAGTTCCTCACGACCCCGAACTTCCGCGGCGCCGTCCACTCGAAGGGCGCCTCGTCCCATTCCATCGTCATCCCGGCCACGCTCATCGTCAGCCGCTCGGCCCCCGCGACCTTGGTCGCAGACCGCTTCACCATCGGGATCCCCGCGTCCGCGTTGAAGCGGTTCGTGTCCGCGACGAACGGCCACATCGCCTCCGGCGGGGACTTGAGGTCCCATTCCCATCGGAAGTGGTGTTCCTTGGTCATGGTCGGGGAAGGTACGCGCGGGAAGGCCGGACGGTTTGGTGGCGGGGAGCGTAGACGCCGCGTGGCGCGTTGGGAAGAGGCAGGGGGTCGGGCATTCGTGGCGATTCTCCGGACCCGCACTATAATCGGGGCTCATGCCTGTCCTCGACGATCTCTGGGCCCAGGGCGACCGCGAAGCCGTGCTTCAGCGCGCGATGTCGCTGATCCACGAAGCTCCCGCGCTGTTCGGCGGGCCCGAGGGGCTGCGCCAGCCGTTCCTGGGCGAGGCGGTGAAGGCGTGGGACGCGGGCGGCGTGCTGCCACGCGTGAAGGCGCTGCGGCCGGTCGAGAACGCGCTCCTGTTCGGTTTGCGAGACCTCTACGTGGCCTGGGCGTCGAAGCTCGAGGTGGCCGCGCCGGCTCCAGGCGAGGACGCCCTGAACGTCTCGGGGGTGCTGGACGACCTGCCGCCGCTCGACTCCGGGATGCTGAAGCTGGTGCTGCTGGGAACGCGCTTCCTGTCGGCCGAGGAAATGTCCGCCATCGCGGGGCTTGCCGGCAAGTCGCTTCGCGACGTCCTGTGGGGCCTGGCGCGCGCGGAGGCGGGGCGGCGGGCGCGCGACGGGGCGGACCGCGCGAAGCTGCTGGAGAAGTTCGTGCTCGCGCGGGCGACGGGAAAGACGGCCGAGGAACTGGCGGCCTGGGCGGTGACCGCGCGCGAAGGGGTGGCGGTGTCCCCGGCGGAAATCGACGAGGCGATCGCCTGGGCGCCCGGGACGGCCGGCAAGCGGCTCGCGTCCGCGCGGGAGACGGTGCTGAAGCGGCTGATGCAGGGGAAGCCGATCTACGAGCCAGGCCCCGGGGAGCCGAGCTTCGAGAAACTGTCGCGCTTCGTGGACGACGACCTTCCGAAGGAGGAGGGCGACGCGGTGGCCGCGCATGTGGAAGCGTCGATGTCGGCGGTGAAGGCCACGGGGCGGATCGCGCGGCTTTCGTCGCTGGTGGCGGACGCGGTGCTCGGGACGTGGGAGCCGCCCAGGCCGGCGGGCGACGCGGGGATTGCGCTGGCGGACCTGGCTTCATGGAGCGCCGGCGGCCGCGCGGACATCGACGAGAAGGTTTCCGCATCTTCCGCCGAGCTGGCCCGCGCCGTGGACGTCTTCCGTGCGCTCGCGGCGAAGGAAGGCCGCACGCTGCCTCCCGTCACGACCGACGCGCTTCCGAGGCGCGCCGCCGCCGCCGTGTCGCCCGTGCCGTCCCCGACGGCGAGCGACAACGCCCCGAAGATCGAACTGCGCGGCTGGCCCAACCGGCTGGAGATCCTGAAGGTGGCCGAGGGAATCAAGATCGACGACGACGGGCACGTGAAGGCCTTTACCTGGAAATCGGGCGACCGCGACGTGCTTGCCGATTTCTCCTCGACGCAGGCCGGGCTGGGCGTGCGTCTTCGCGTCAAGGCCGGCGGCTCGCCCTCGGGCGGCGTTTCCGTCACGGTCTCAGCGCGAAATTCCCGCAAGACCTACAGCACCCGGCCCACCGACACGACCGGCGAAGTCGTCGTCCGCCAGATGCCGCTCCAGTCGTTCCGCATCGACATCGGCGGTTCGCCTGTCGACGTCATCATCGAGTCGTGAGCGCCCGGGAGGAAATCGACCCATGAACCTCGATTTCGTCACCCTCCCGCCCTTCCTCGCCGACCGCCTCGGCCTCCCGCGCGACAAGTCCGTCCCGCTCACCCCGGAGACCCGCCGGGCGCTCGCTGAATCCGGCCCGAGCGTCGAGGCCATCGTCCGCGGTTGCGAGGCCTACCTCGCCATCGATCCCGACGACACCGACTACCGCCAGTTCCTCCGCCGCTATTACCACCATCGCGGCGCCGTGCTCGGGAACGACGGGCGGCTCGAGGAAGCGCTCGAGCTGTTCCTCAAGGCGCGCCTGCTCGACCCGACCGATCCGCAGGTCCACGTCGACTTCGCCCGCGCTTCCCTCGAGCTGGAACGGCCCGAGGACGCCATCGAGGGCTGGCGCGCCGCCATGGCCGCCGGCGAACGCTCCCCCGAAACTTATGACGGGCTGGCGCGGGCGTTTGCGATGAAGAGCGACCACAAGAGCGCGCGGGGAGCGGCGGAGCAGGCGCGCAAGGAATTCCCCGACGCCCTGCTTCCCCTTCATACGATGGCCACCGTGCTCTACCACGCCGGCGACAAGGCGGGGGTCGAAAAGCTGCTGTTCGAGGCGCTGGCGAAGGCGCCCGAAGACCCGCTGACCCTCGAGAAGCTCGGCGTCTGGTTCCGCGAATGCGGGCGCTTCGAAGAGGCCGCCCGAGCGATCCGCCGCGCGCAGGAACTGGCCCCGGCGGAGCCGCGGCTCATGTACCAGCGCGGGATGATCGAGATGCGAAGCGGCGACAAGGCGACGGCGGAGAAGACGTTCCGGGCGCTGCTCGAGGCGCGGCCGGACGACCTGGACGGGCGGACGGCGCTGGGGGTGCTGCTTCTGGACACGACGCGCCCCGCGGAGGCCGAGAAGCTCTTCGCAGAGTCGGCGTCCATCGCGCCCAGGGACTACCGCGCCCACTTTCACCTCGCCCGCCTCTGCTGCCAGGATGCGGACCGCATCGAGGAGGGGCTGCGGCATTTCGAACGCATGCTCGACCTCGCGCCGCACGACCGCCACGCCGTGCACACCGCCTACATCGTTTCCTCGAACGCGGGCGCCGCCGGGATCGCCGCGAAGGCGGAGCGGCTGATGCGCGCCATGGGCGAGGACCCGGGCACCCAGGAGGCGCCGTGACGGTTCTCAAGGAAGGCCCCCAGGCCGCCGGCAACGCGTCCTCCAAGTGGCGCTACAACCTCCTCACTTCCCTCGCCCTCATCGCCCCGCTCTTCCTCGTCTACCAGGTCGGCGTCCTCCTCACCTGGCCGCTCTACAACGGCGCCGACCTCATCACGGCGTTCCTCGTCCAGCACCTCAACCTCATCGGCTACCTCGCGCTCAACATCGCCGTGGTCGCCTGCTTCTGCGCCATGGCCGCTTCGCGGAAGGGCAAGGAAGGCGTGGAAGTCGGGATGTTCGCGCCCCTGCTGCTGGAGAGCGCCTTCTACGCGTTCTTCCTGGGAAGCGCGATCATCTTCGTGATGGCGAAGGTGCTGCACATCCCGCCGCCGCACATGGCGGGCGCGGCGGGCGAGCGCGGGCCTTTGGCCGCGTTCGTGATGAGCGCCGGCGCCGGAGTCCACGAAGAGCTCCTCTTCCGCCTCCTCCTCATGAACGGCCTCGTCGCGCTGTGCAAGGGGCTGAAGTTCGGGCCGGTGGAGTCGTTCCTGTCGGCGCTCGTCTTCTCCAGCACGCTCTTCAGCGCCATGCACCACCTCGGCCCGCTCGGGGATCCCTTCACCGTGTGGGTCTTCACGTTCCGCGTGCTTGCGGGGCTGGTTTTCGGCGTGATCTACTGGTTCCGCGGTTTCGCGGTGGCGGTGTACACGCACGCGCTGTACGACATGTACGTCCTTCTGTGGCCGCGGTAGGCGAGCGAAGGGCGGCCCGTGCGTCAGGCTGCGTCGGCCTGGCGAAGGGTTGGACAGGACGATTGGGACTCCAGGCCGACTCCGCCCGACGCACGGGCCGCCCTTCGCTCGCCTCCCGCCCTCCTAGAAGTCCAGGAGAGTGGAGCAGAGGACCGCGAGCCGCACATCCCCTTCAGGTCGCTCCGGGTTCGCCTACTTCTTGCCTTCCCACTTCGCCAGGAACGCCGGGAACTGGTCCTCGGCGATGATGTCCACGCGGCCGCCGAAGGTGAGGAAGTGGCGGCCGTCCTGGAACGGGATGGGATCCCAGGCG
Organism: uncultured Planctomycetia bacterium; assembly: GCA_963706735.1. Lineage (GTDB taxonomy): Bacteria > Planctomycetota > MHYJ01 > WSZJ01 > WSZJ01 > WSZJ01. The sequence goes on along the minus strand of CAVPNQ010000052.1, from coordinate 1,806 downwards.
ATGGGTTTTTCGACGGGAGTCGAGTCGTTGAGCTTGTCCATCGTGACGCGGTAGGCCTTTTCGCCCGCCTGCGCGATGATCTCGTCGCGGGTCGCGTTCGACCGTGGGATGGCGCAGATCCGGATGTCGGCGATGTCGCCGGCATCCAGCATCGACCTGAAGAACGCCCCGGGCGGCGGGTACTCGCCGGTGCGCGCGGCGTACATCTGCACCCCGGCCGCGATCCCTTTCAGGTTCTCGATGCACTGGAGATCGTGCTTCACGCCCTTGTAGACCTGCACCGAGCCCGTGGGGTCCACGAGCGGCGCGGGGTTCGACGGCCCTGAGTGCGAAGCCGGGTTCAGTTCCTTCGACGGCGCGGACTGCCCGCCGCCCCCGGGGCCCGGCCCGATGGGCTTCGTGTCGCACCCCAGCAACGCCGCCAGCGCGGCCGCCACGATTGATTTCGCCTTCATGCCCACCAGGACCTCCCGCCGCCTGCGCGGCCCCACCCTACTTCGCGGGCGCCGCCAGCAGCTTGATCCTCGCCGCAACGCGCGACTTGTAGCGCGACGCCGCGTTCTTGTGGATCACGTGCTTCGAGGCCGCCTTGTCCAGCAGGCCGACCAGCACCCGGTACTCCTTCTGCACGCCGTCCGTCTTCGTCTTCGCCATCCCCAGCACCTTCTTCAGCTGGCTGCGGAAACGTGCCTTCACCGCGCGGTTCACGACCCGGCGCTTCTCGGACTGGCGGACCCTCTTCTTGGCCGAACGGGAATGAGCCATGCCTCTGCCTGTCTCCTTTGACCGACTTTGCTGCGCGCGGTTTCAGGCCCGCGCACGTCGCCCTGCCTCGCTTACCCGAGTTCTTCGAGCTTCTTCGAGGCGTCCTTGTAGTTGATGTCGATGTTCATGATCTTCTTGTACTCGCCCTTCGCGTCCTCGATCTTCCCCTGCGCCTTGTAGGAGTCCGCCAGGTAGTAGCGCAGCTGCATCTCCCAGTCCGGCGTCGGCGCCAGCGTCAGCGCATTCGTGAACTGCGTCGCCGCCAGGTCGAAGATCTTCTTGTGGTGGAAACAGCGCCCCAGGTACGTCATCGAGTCGATCTTGCGCTTCGGGTCCTTGATCGTCTGCTGGAACTCGCCCACCGCAGGGTCGATCATGCCCGCCGCGAAATACGCGCGCCCCAGCTCGTACTTGAGCGACATGTCCGTCGGGTGGTCCTTCACGCGCCTCTGGCACTCCTCCACCCAGAACTTCACGCGCTCCGTGTACGCCGCCTTGAACCCGGGATCGTTCGTGTCCCCGCCCGCCGCCTGCTTCGCCGCCGCCACCTTGATGTCGAGCTTCTCCAGCTTGATGTCGCCGATCTTGAACTTGATCGTGCCGTCCGCCGAATCCAGCGCCTTCGCACGCTCCAGCGTCGCAATCGCCCCGTCCAGGTCCTTCTTCTTCTTCTGCAGCTCCGCAACCTTCTTCAGCGTCTTCGCATGGATCGGATTGGTCGGGTATGGCGCTCGGTGCTGTGCCCGTCGCGATCGACGATCGGCAACAGGCGAAATCCGGCCCGCGCGTAGTCGTCGGCGTAGAGCTTGGCGATGGCCAGCGAGTGCGGCATCTGCCAGAGAAAGAGAATCGCGAACAGGGTCCAAGCGCCCGCCCCGAGTCCGCCGCCAGCCGCGACCCACCCTGTGACGGGTGGCGACGCGCCGGGATACCGCCGATAACGCTGCACAGCGGGCTCCGCTGCTTCATGGGCGTGTAGGCGCCCAGTACAAGCTGAACGTCACGGTCATCGAGGTCACCAACGCGCTCAACGGGTTGACG
>CAVPNQ010000051.1:0-9573 GCA_963706735.1 uncultured Planctomycetia bacterium | reverse complement strand
CAGCGGCGCCGCCGACCGGTTCCTCCCGGAACTCCGTGAGATGTTTCCCGGCGTGGAGATCCAGGGGAAGGGCCTGCTGGCGACCGAGGGCGTGGTCTCGATCCCGATCACCGGCCGGCGCGCGCCGTCTCCCGCGCTGACGTCGCACTTCGTGGAGTTCGTCGGCGAGGACGGGGAGGCGCGGCTGGCGGACGGGCTGGAGGTGGGGAAGCGGTACGAGGTGCTGCTGACGACGGGCGGCGGGTTTGCGCGGTACGCGCTGGGGGACGTGGTCGAAGTGGTGGCGCCGGGGCAGATCGAGTTCGTGGGGCGTGGCGGAAACGTGAGCGACGTGTGCGGCGAGAAGTTGAGCGAAGCGTTCGCGGCGCCGATCCTCGGGGAGGCCGCGGCGAAGTTTGGCCTGCGGGGGCTGACGATGCTGGCGCCCGAGTGGGGGGCGCCGCCACGGTACGCGCTGTTCGCCGAGAGCGGTGACGCGGCGGGGGCGGCCGCGTGGGTGGAGGATCGGCTGTGCGGCGCCGTGCACTACGCGTACTGCCGCAAGCTGGGGCAGCTCGCCCCGGTCGAGGGCGTCGCCGTCCCGGGCGGAAACGAGCGCTACCTGAAAGCCTGCGAGTCGATGGGCCAGCGCGCCGGCAACATCAAGCCGTCGCTCCTGCGCCGCGAGTTCGGCTGGGCGGCGCGTCTGGGTGCGCGCGTCGAGGAAGCGGCCCATGCCGGTTAGCGCCCCGCCCAGCGGCATCGAGTTCGACCTGGCGCGCGAAGCGGACGACGCCGCGCTGCGCGACCTGCTGCGCGACACGCCGATGGGCGGCTCGATCGAGCTGGCCTTCCTCGCGGAACCGTCCTTCTTCCGCGCTTCACGCATCCAGGGCACCGACGTACAGGTCCTCGTTGCGCGCCAGGGCGGCCGCATCCTCGGCGCCGCGACGCGGGCGCTTCGGCCCGCGTGGATCAACGGGGAGATTGAGGACTCCGGGTACCTCGGCGACCTGCGTGTCCGGCGCGAGGCGCGCGGCGGGACGATCCTCGCCCGCGGCTTCCGGCAGCTGCGCGAGCTTCACGCCGACGGGCGCGCGAAGGTCTATTCAACGGTGATCGTCGAGGACAACCGCACTGCGCTCGCAACGCTGGCCGCGAACCGCCGCGGGCTTCCCATCTACACGGACATGGGCCGCGTCGTGACGCCGATGCTGGGGCTGGGGAAGCGTCTTCCCGCGATTCCGGCGCACGTCGTGCGCGGCACGTCGCGCATGCTGCCGGAGATCGTGGCGAAGCTGAACGAGCCGCGGATGCAGTTCGCGCCGGTGTGGACCGAGGAGGACTTCCGAAGCGGCCGCCTCGCGGGGTTCCGCGTCGAGGACTTCTACGTCCTGCGCCGCGGCGGCAAGATCGTCGGCGTCCTCGGCGTCTGGGACCAGCGCTCTTTCCGGCAGACGCTCGTCTCGCGCTACCGGGGCGTGCTCGGCCTGCTCCGGCCCGTCATCAACCTCTTCCGCCGGCCGCCGCTTCCCGCCCCCGGCAGCACGCTCGCGTTTGCGACGGTGGCGTTCGTGGCGACGGACGGCGTGGAGGAGTACCGGGCGCTGCTGCGACTGGCGTACAACGAGGCGTGCGACGCGGGGCTGTCGTGGCTGTGTGCCGGCGTGCACGAGAGCGACCCGCGGCTGCCCGTGCTGTCGGAGTACCCGTCCACGCCGTTCGCCGGGCGCCTGTTCGCCGTCTCGTACGACGCGCCGCCGCGGCTCGACGGGCGTGTTCCCTGGGTGGAGGCCGCCCTCCTGTGAGCCTCCGCACGATCCGCATCGCCCTCGGCGCCTCTTTCGCAATCCTGGCGACCTACATGGTGTTCTGGTTCCACCGCCAGAACGCAGGCCTCCAGCCGGGCGGGCCGATCTCGGTCCCCAAGGCCATCTGGCTCGGCTACGCCATCGGCGCGTGGGCGATCATGCCTTTCTTCCTGTGGCGCGACGCCACCCTCGCCCCCTCGGTCCGCCGCGTCTTCGGCATCTTCCTCGCCATCTTCGCCGCCCGCGGCGTCATCGAGCTCATCCTCATCTTCGGATTCCGACACTGGACCCCCGTCTACGGCATCATCGAAGGCCTCATCCGCCAGGCCGCGCTCCGCTGGTACACCCACGCGGCCGTTCCCGTTTCCGTCCGCGACCGGCGGGCCATTCGGTTCTCCACCCACCTCGGCATCTCCCTCGTCGCGGAACTCTGCTTCGCCGCCATGTTCCTGCAGACCGGCGCCGCCTCCCGCGGCATCTACTTCGCCTCCTCCGAGCCCTCGTGGTGGTTCCTCAACACGGCCACCCTCATCGCCCTCGCGTTCCTCCTCCCCGACCTCGTCGCCGCCCTCGGCGGCCTCTGGTTCCCCGGCACCCCCTCCGACACCCCTCGCCCCCTTCGCATCGCGCGCGCTTCCGCCGCCACCCTCGTCGCCGTAACCCTCCTCTCCGCCCTCGGGCTCTGGACGTGGATGATGAGGGCGGAAGCAGCCGCCGCGAGGCACCAGCGCGTCGGGTACGAGGTCGTTGCGTCGTGCGCGAAGTTCAAGGACGCGTTCACGAAGGGCGACGAAGCGGCGATCGCGGACTTCGTGATTGCGGGGGAGGCCTGCTGGAAGCGCGTCGAGGTCACCCAGAACCATCCTTTCCGGCTGGAGCGCTGGGAAACGGGCGGAACGCCGGGGTTTCGCGAAGCGCTCCTGCGCTGGCGGCGCGAGCTTCCCGAGGTCCTGCAGGCGTACTTCAAGCTCCACCTCGTGGACGAGATCGTCTCGGACACGGAGGTCGTCGCGCAGTTCCGCGCCGAGGTCACGTCCCCGCTTCGCACCGACAATGCACTCTGGCGCTGCCGCTTCAGGAAAGGTGCGGATGACAAGTGGAGAGTCGTGGAAGCGGCCCTGATGGAAGGATCGACGGCGTCCGGCGCGGGGAACCTGTTCACCGACCGCGCGGTGGAGCGCGGCCTGGATTTCGTGATGGAGGGGGACCTGCGGTTCGAGCCGTGCCAGCGGTGCACGGAGCACGACTGCCCGGGGCCGGCGAAGCTGAAGTTCCAGACAATGCGGCACGCGTACGCGGGGCTGGCGGCGTCGGACGTGGACGGCGACGGGAAGGACGACCTGTTCTTCAGCGCCGGCGGGCGGGCGGCGTTTTACCGGAACCGCGGGGACGGGACGTTTGAGAAAGCGACGGAGAAGGCGGGGCTGGGCGGGCTCTGGCACATCAACGTCGCGGCGTTCGCGGATGCCGACAACGACGGCGACGAGGACCTCTACCTGGCGGCGTATTTCGGACCGAATCACTTCTTCGAGAACCGCGGGGACGGGACGTTCGTGAATCGCACCGCGACCTGCGGCATTCCCGACGACGACCTCACGACGTGCCTCTCCTGGTTCGACTACGACCGCGACGGCGACCTCGACCTCTACGTCGGCCGCTTCCTCGACGCCCGCACGGACATTCCCGATTCGTTCCTCTACGCGCGCAACGGCCAGCCGAACCGTCTTTACCGCAACGACGGCGGGCTGCGCTTTACGGACGTCACCGACAAGGCGGGCGTGGGCGAAACCGGGCTGACGCTGGCACTGTCCGCGGCGGACTACGACGGGGACGGCGACCAGGACCTGTACGTCGCGAACGATTTCGGCCGGAACGTGCTGTACCAGAACCAGGGGGACGGGACGTTCCGCGACGTCGCGAAGGAGACCGGCACGCTGGCGATCGGCGGCAGCATGTCCGCTTCATGGGGCGACTACGACAACGACGGGCGCCTCGACCTGTACGTCGCCGCGATCCGCTCCAACCAGCGCTGGTTCGTGCAGCCCGTCACCGCGCAGCGGGTCGTGCTCAAGTTCATCCGGGAAGGGAAGTACGGGAAGGACAACCCGGTGTTCTCGGACGTGCGCGAGTACATGGGCGACGACTGGATGAACATCGGCAACTTCGCCCTCGCCGGGAACTCGCTGCTTCACCAGGGCCCCGGAGGAAAGTTCACCGACGAGGCGGAAGCGGCCGGCGCGCGTCCCGCGGGGTGGTACTGGGGCGCCGGGTTCAGCGACATCGACAGCGACGGCGATCTCGACATCCACGCGGTGGACGGGTGGATCTCGGGAAAGAACACCTACGACTTGTGAGCGGAGTTCAACACGGGCGCGGTCGCGCCGGACAGGCCTTACAGCAGCGGCTGGCTCTACAGCGACGAGTTCATCGGCGAAAAGAGCTGGAACGGGCACGAGCGCAACCGGCTTCTCGTAAACCTCGGCGGCGGGAAGTTCGCGGAAGCGGCGACGGCGTACGGACTCGACTCGATGCGCGACGGCCGCGGCATGGTCGCGTCGGACTTTGACGGCGACGGCGACCTCGATTTCGTCGTGAACAACCACAAGGCGCAGCCCCAGTACTTCGTGAACGCGGCCCCCCAGGGCCACTGGCTGCAGGTCCGCCTCCGCGGGCGCGCCAGCAACCGCGACGGCATCGGCGCCATCGTCCGCGTCCGCAGCGGCTCGCTCCGCCAGATGCGCGTCGTCACCGCGGGCGACGGGTACCAGTCCCAGAGTTCCCGCACGCAGCACTTCGGGATCGCCGCTGCCACCACTCTCGACGAACTCGAGGTCACGTGGCCCGGGGGCAAGGTCCAGAAATTCACGGACATCCCGGCGGACCGATGCATCGAGATCGACGAGGACGCCGCCGAGCCGCGCGTCGTCAGCGCCCGGTAGGTTCCCCGAGGCTGGATTCCGCCGACTATGATGGAGACATGAGCGAAATCCCACCCGCCGTGCCGGCCCCGGCGCCGGACCACCGGCGTTCGTCCGAGGCTGAAGTCGCCCTCGCGCGCTCGCGCCGCCGGCGCCGGCTGGCTCTCCTGGTCTCGCCCGCCGCGCTGCTGGCCATCCTCGTCATCGGCGAAATCGTCGCCCGCGTGGCCGGCGTGCGCGCCATCACCGGGTTCGTCTCCGCGGGAGACCGCGGCTGGGCCCCGGCGCCCGGCACCCGCGATTTCGACGACGTTCCGGGAAGCGTGAGCGCCGGGGGAACCCGCGGCCCGGAAGGGAAGCCCGGCGGAATTCTCCTCGTCGGCGACGAAACAGTGTTCGGTGCAGGGCTCCGGGACGACGAAACGCTCGGAGCGGCGCTCAGCCGCGAGCTGAAGGTTCACGCGACGCTGGCCGCCTGCGATGGTTACGGCGCCCAGCAGGAATCGCTCTGGATCCGAGAACTCGCCCCGCGCCTCACCCCCGCGGCCGTCGTGGTCGTCGTTTCACCGGACGACCCGCGCCCCTTCGCCGCAACCCTCTTCACCTCGATCCGCCTCCATCTCCAGCGGTTCTCCGCCCTCGCGGCCTCCGCCGCCCCGGTCTCACGTCCGCTCTCCCGCGCCGAACTCTCCGACCTCTACCAGCCCGACGGCGTCCCCTGGAGGCTCTTCCAGCAATCCATGCGCGAAATCGGCGCCTGGTCGAAGCAGTCGAAGGTCCCGGTCCTGGTCGCGGTCTGGCCCTTTCCCGCAAAGGACGACGACGCCCTCGCCGAGTATTTCGAGCAGGTTCGCGGGGAAGCGCGGCTGAACGGGCTCCAGGTGCGGAACCTGCGCGACGATCTGGGCGCGGACCTGGAGAAGCTGCGCCTGCCCGGCGGGCGCTGGAATGGGGAAGCGATGACGCGGGCGGCGAAGGGGATTGCGGAGGCGCTTCGATAGCTCCGGGCGGTTGCAGGAATCGCGCAATTCCGCGGATTTGAGATAGCATGGCCGCTTCTTTACGGAGGGAATCGCGTGAGCAAGGCCGTCCTCGCCTACAGCGGCGCGCTCGACAACCTCATCTGCATCCACTGGTTGCGGACGGTGAAGAACATCAAGGTGGTGACGTTCTCCGGGAACTTCGGGCAGCCCGAATACCTCGAGGAAGTCGGGGAGCGGGCGCTGGAAACCGGCGCGATCTCGGCGCACATCGCGGACATGCGCGAACGGTTTCTCCAGGATTTCTGCTTCCGCGCGCTGAGGGCCGGGGCGCGCTACGAGTCGGGCTACGTGCTGTCGTCGGCGCTGTCGCGCCCGCCGCTGGCGCAGGAACTCGTGCGCATCGCCCGCGAGGAAGGCTGCGAGTACATCGCGCACGGCTGCCGCGGGATCGGCAACGACCAGATCCGCCTCGAGAGCTACCTGCAGACTCTCGCTCCCGACCTGAAGATCGTCGCCCCGCTCTTCGAACTCGGCCTCAAGACCCCCGAGGACGACGAGGCCTACGCCAAGCGCTGGAACCTCCCGCGCTCCGCCAGCCGCCAGATGCGCTACAACGTGGACGAGAACCTCTGGGGAGTCGCGCTTCAGCTCGGCCCGAAGGCGGACCCGTGGATGGAACCGCCGGTCGACACCTACATCATGACGCGCCCGATATCCGACGCGCCGGACAAGCCGCTCTACGTGGACATCGGGTTCGAGGCCGGGTTGCCGGTGATGATCGACTTCCAGCGCCTGGGAACGATGGAAATGGTGGGACAGCTCAACAAGCTGGGCGCCCAGTACGCGATCGGCCGGCTGGACGTCATCGAGGACCGGATCAGCGGACTTAAGGCCCGGGAAATCTACGAAGCGCCGGCCGCGCACCTGCTTCACCAGGCGCACACGGCCCTCGAGGAGCTGACGCTCGACAAGGACGTCTTCCAGTTCCGCGACGTCACCGGTCGGCGGTATGCGGACCTCGTCTATCGCGGGAAGTGGTTCACGCCGTTCCGGGAAGCGCTGGACGCGTGGTTCGACGTGATCGAGCGGAACGTGACCGGAACGGTGAAGCTGAAGCTGATCGGCGGGACGTCGCTCGTGGTGGGACGCCAGTCGCCGCACTCGCTCTACCGCAGCGAAATGCTCTCTTACGACGGCGACGTCGAGCGGACCTCGCGCCGCCGCAAGGCCCCGCCGGAAAGCGAGCACGGGGCGCGCCCGCCCAGCACGCGGAAGGACTGACATGGCCGGCCCCTCGGCCCCCGTGGCGCACATCGTCTGCAGCGGCGACGAGCTGACCCTGGGACGCGTCGCGAACACGAACGCCGCCTGGCTCTCGAAGCGCCTCTCCGACCTCGGGTTCGACGTAGGCCGGCACGTCACGATCCCCGATCACTTCCAGCCGCTGGTGGATGAGATCCTGGAAGCGGCGGGCAAAGCGGACGTGGTGATCCTCTCCGGCGGGCTGGGGCCGACCGTGGACGACCTGACGCGGGAAGCGGTGGCGAAGGCGGTGCGGAGGCCGCTCATCCGTTCCGCAGTGGCGCTTGCCGAGGTGCGCGCCTTTTTCGCAAAGCGCAACCGCCCGATGCCCTCGAACAACGAGAAGCAGGCGGACCTTCCGCGCGGCGCCGTCCTTGTGCGAAACCCCGTCGGCACCGCGCCCGGATTCGCCCTCCCGGTCCGCGGCGCCTTCGTCGTCGCCCTCCCCGGCGTCCCCGGCGAACTCCGCACGATGTTCGACGCCGGCGTCGCCCCGCTGCTCAAGGGCCGCTTCCCGCGCCGCCCCGCGACGGCCGCGAAAGAACTCGAGGTGATCGGGCTGCCCGAGAGCGAGGTAGACCGGCGCCTGGCGGGAATCGCGACGCCGTCCGGAAACCCGCGGCTGTCGCTCATGGTCCGCGACTCGATCGTCACGGCGCGCTTCGTCGCCAGGGGGCGGACGCCGTCGGAAGCGCGTCGGGCGCTGTCATCCGCGCTCCGCCCGGCGCGGCGCGCGCTGGGCGACCAGGTCTTCGGCGAGGATGGCGAGGACATTTCGGACGCGGTAGCGGCTCTTCTCCTGCGCCGGAATCTCCGCCTGTCCGTGGCGGAGTCCTGCACCGGGGGGCTGATCGGCCACCTGCTGACGAGAATCCCGGGGATCTCGCGCACGCTGGTCGAGGACGTGGTGACCTACGCGAACGAGGCGAAGGTGAAGCGGCTGGGCGTGAAGGCGAGCCTGATCGCGAAGCGCGGCGCGGTTTCCGCCGAGGTAGCCGGTGCGATGGCGGAAGGTTCGCTGGAGCGTTCGGGGGCGGACATCTCGCTGGCCGTGACGGGGATTGCGGGGCCGGGAGGAGGCACGGCGGCGAAGCCGGTCGGGCTGGTGTGGGTGGCGGTGCGGTATCGGGGGGAGACGGCGGTGAAGGAGCTGCGGCTGAGTGGGGACAGGGGGATGATCCAAGCGAGGGCGGCGAGGATGGCGCTGGAGTTTGTGAGGAGGAGGGTTTTGGGTTAGGGGTTCCGGAAGTTGAGTTCGGAGTTCTGAGTTCGGAGTTCAGGGTTCGGTTGGGAGTTTTGGGTTAGGGGTTGTTGAGTGAGTTTCCGGTTGGTTACTGGTTCGGTTACGGGTTCAACACGAAACGCAACCCCCGACCGCCTCAACTCCGAACAACCCCAAACCCCCAACCGAACCCGGAACCCCGAACAACCCCCAACCCCAAACTCCCAACCGAACCCTGAACTCCGAACTCAGAACTCCGAACTCAACTTCCGGAACCCCCAACCCCCAACCCCCAACCCCCGCCGTCTTGTGATCCCTCCTCCTCCCAGCTATCCTCCCCCTCCTCGTGCCCACCCGCGCCCCCAGGATCTCCCGCCGCTGGCAGCTCGCCCTCGCTCACCCTGAGCGCGCCGAGCGCCTCGCTCGCGCCCTCTCCGTCGCCCCCGTCGTCGGGCAGCTCCTCATCAACCGCAGCGTCGAAGACCCCGCCGCCGCTTCCATGTTCCTCCGCACCCAGCTCGACCACCTCCACGACCCTTTCCTCCTCCGCGAAATGCCCAAGGCCGTCGACCGCCTCCAGCGCGCCCTTCGCGATAACGAACAGATCCTCGTCTTCGGCGACTACGACGTGGACGGCGTCACCGGCACTTCACTCATCGTCCAGTTCTTCAAGACCCTCGGCCGCGACGTGCGCTGGTACATCCCGCACCGCGTGAAGGAAGGGTATTCGCTGTCGAAAACGGCGATCGAGAACTTCGCGCGCGAGGGCGTGAAGGTGCTCATCACGGTGGACTGCGGGACGACGAACATCGAGGAAGTCCGGCTGGCGCAGGAGCTCGGGATCGACGTGATCGTGACGGACCACCACGAGCCGATGTCGGTCCTGCCGCCGGCGCTCGCGGTGCTCAACGCGAAAATGCCCGACTCCGGCTACCCGTTCCAGGGACTCTGCGGCGCCGGCATGGCGTTCAAGCTGGTGTGGGCGCTGGCGAAGGGCCTCCACGGGCACCACCGCATCTCGGGGCCGCTCGCGCGCTTCTTCGTCGATTCCATGGCCCTCGTCTCGCTGGGAACGATCGCGGACGTCGCGCCGCTCATCGGCGAAAACCGCGTTTTCGCGACGTTCGGCCTCGCCGCCCTCGGCAGTTCCCAGGTCCCCGGCATCGTGGCGCTTCTCAAGAGCGCCGGCCTCGAGGGCGTCGTGCTCAACGCCGGGCACGTCGGCTTCCGCATCGGGCCGCGATTGAACGCGGGCGGGCGCATGGGAAGCGCGGCGATCGGCGTGGAGTTGCTGCTGACGGACTCGCCGCACCGGGCGGAGGACATCGTCGCGGATCTCGAGGTGGCGAACACGGAGC
>CAVPNQ010000050.1:0-8192 GCA_963706735.1 uncultured Planctomycetia bacterium | reverse complement strand
ACTTGGCCGGGATACAGATAAGGAAATGATTGAAACCATTCGGGCCGAAACGTCTGTTCCGCTTTGTGTTGATGTTAATCAGGGATGGAAAGATAAAAAGCAGGCATTGGACATGATCTTCTGGCTGAAAGAAAAAGGAGTTGAATATGTAGAACAACCGATGCCAAAAGAAAAACCGGATGAAATTGCATGGCTTACTCAAAATTCGCCATTGCCGATAATTGCAGACGAGGCAGTTCAGCGACTTTCGGATGTTCAAAATACCCTGGGAATTTATTCCGGTATCAACATTAAGCTAATGAAATGTACAGGAATGCGGGAAGCCCACAAAATGATTAACCTTGCAAGGGCAAATAAAATGAAAGTGATGATTGGCTGCATGACTGAAACTTCGTGTGCAATATCTGCTGCAGCGCAGCTTTCACCACTTGCCGACTGGGCTGATTTGGATGGAAACCTGCTAATTAATAACGATCCATTTTCCGGTGTAAAAATTATAAATGGAAAAATTACGCTGAACAGCAATCCGGGTATTGGAATTATGCGGTGCATCGCCCGGAGACCGTCCGGCGGCGCTCCCGCAAGCAGGGCGCGGGAGAGCGCGGGGGCGACGAGCCTCGCCAGGAGACCTCTCTCCCGCGCGGCCACGCCCCGACGCTCGAGATCGAAGAGCGCCGCCGCGAGGCGATGCGGAGCGAGCCCGGAGACGAGCCCGATTTCCTCGTGCGTCGCGGCGCGGCCCAGCACCGCAAGCGCCTCGGCCGCGACCCGCGAGTCGGTCATGAGGAAAGTAAGGGCGCGTTCGAACCCGGGGCCGCCCGAGGGCGGAGCGGTGGAATGAAGCAGGCCGTCGCGGATGGACAGTGCTCCCTCCGCCGCGAGGGCGCGCAGGCAGGCGCGCGCGGCGCCCGGGATGCCGCCGGTAGCGGCATGAAGGGCGGCGGCGAAGGACGGGTCAATCGCTCGTGCACCTGTCGCGTCGCGGGCCACTTCGGCCGTGCCGTCGGCACCGAGGGATTCGAGCGGGAGGCGCCGCATGCCCGGCCATGCTGCCGTGCCTTCGTTGGAGGTGGCCGCGCCTGCAAAGAGCAGGCAGGCGCCCGGCGCGAGGCTGAGGCCCGAGACGAGAGCGACGGTGGCCTCGTCGGCCCATTCGGCGGCGTGCATGAGAAGCGCAACGGGGGCGCGGCGGGAGGCGGCCTCGATCGCGGCCGCGGCAGTGCGGGCCGCGCCGGGTTCGCCTGCGTCCAGGGCGGCGAGTGCCGCGCGGAAGCGATGCCACTCGGGCGTGACGACGCTTGCCAGCGAGACGATCCACTGCCGCGCGGCGTCGAGGGATGCGCCGCCGGGGGATGCGGTCGCCCACGCATGCGCGATGCGGCGCCGGGACAGTCGGGCTGAGAACGCCCGGAGGAGCGCGTCCTTCCCGCTTCCCGCCGGCCCTTCCACGAGGATCGACCGGGGTGACGAGGAGGTCGCCGCTTCGCGCAAGGCGAGCTCGAGGGCCTCCATCTCCTTCTCGCGGCCGACGACCTCGCCACCTCGGCCGATCGCCTCCGGCCGAAGTTCGCGGACTCCGCCGGCGCCGATGGCGGCTCGAAGTGCCGAGGCGGTTTCGGCGGCGGTGAAGAAGCGAGCGGAGGGTTCCTTGCAGAGCAGCCGCAGAACGGTGCGGCGCACGGGTTCCGGGACGCGCGCGTGCGTTCGCTCGGGAAATTCGGCGCGACTGCGGAGGTGAGCGCGGAGAAGTGAGAATCGGGACGCGCCATGAAACGGCGGGTGCCGGGTGAGCGCTTCGAACAGAACCGCGCCGAGGGAGTAGAGATCGGCGCGGCGGTCGCGCGGTCGGCCCTGGATGACTTCGGGGGCGAGGTACTCGAGCGAGCCGCGCGCGCCGCGCGGGCCGGGACGATCGGCAAGCCCGAAGTCCATCAGCTTGACGACGCCGTCGCGCACGAGCAGGTTGGAGGGTTTCACGTCGCCGTGGATGAGGTCGTGTTCGTGCACGTGCTGGAGTGCTTCACAGACCTGCCCGGCGAGGAGCACGATTTCCTGTGTCGAGAGCCCGCCCGTGGCCGCTGTGAAATCGAGGCCGGGGATGTACTCCATCGAATAGCCCTGGCGGCCGCTCGGGTACGTGAAGTACTCGTAGGCCTCGACGAGGTTGGGGTGGCGCAGGCGGGCGAGCGCCGAGAATTCGGCGCGGAAGCGCTGCAGGGAGTCGCTGTCGAAGAGGTCCCGGTTCAGCTGTTTCACGGCGACCGGTCCGCGAACGGTGTCCTCTGCCAGCCACACCTCGCCCATGCCGCCTTCCCCGAGCTTTCGGATCAGGCCGGGAAGCGCTTCCGTCCGCGCGGGGGTGGGCATGGGGTGCGCCTCAATACCGGCGCGTGTCGGAGACGCTGCGGTTGCGGCCGCCGCGTTTGGCCTCGTAGAGGGCGCGGTCGGCGCGCTCGAGGAGTTCGAAGGACGTTGCGGGTTTTTCCGGTTTGAGCGTCGTGAGGCCGATGGAGAGGGACATTTTCTGGGGGACGCCGAGCGGGGAGAAATCGTCGGTGCTGACGGACTTGCGCAGGCGTTCGGCCACGACTCCCGCGCTTCCCGTCGCTTCGCCGTCGGTTTCGGGGAGGATGAGGGCGAACTCGTCGCCGCCGTAGCGGGCGGGGATGTCGGCGGTGCGGATGGAAGCGCGCATGAGCTGGCCGACGCGGATGAGGACGCGGTCGCCGACCTGGTGGCCGTAGGTGTCGTTGATCTGCTTGAAGTGATCGACGTCGACCATGACGAGGGAGAGCCGGCGTGCGTAGCGGCGGGCGCGGTCGATTTCCTCGTCGAGGCGGCGCTGGAAGTACGAGCGGTTGTAGAGGGCGGTGAGTGGATCGGTCACGGCGCGGGTGTAGAGCTCGGCGTTCTCGAGGGCGATGGCGGCCTGGTCGGCGAGGGAGCGGAAGACCTCGAAGTCCTCCTGCGTGGAGGCGTCGCCGGCGGCGTGGCTGTCGACGTAGACCGCGCCCTTGATGTGGTCGCGGAAGCGCAACGGGGCGCACATGGCGCTTCGGATTCCGAGTTCGACGACGCTGGACTGGCGGGAGATGACGTCGTCGGCGGAGACGTTGGGGAGGTAGAGGGGTTCGCGGGTGGCGAGGACGCGTTCGACGATGGAGTTGGAGACGCGGAATTCGTCGGGGGGGAGATTTTCGCGGTGCATGCGGCGGGCGGTGACGACCCGGAGGTGGCCATCGGGGTCCTTGAGCATGAGGAACCCGCGTTGGGCCTGGGAGACCTCGAGCATGGCGTCCATGACGCGTTCGAGGAGGACTTCCTGGGAGAGGGTGGAGATCAGCGCCTTGGAGACGTCGAGGATGCGCCGGAGGTGCTCCAGGTGCCGGGTGCCCGCCTGCGGGGGAGGATTGGAGGACAGCGCGTCCTCGAGGCCGTGAAAGAAAGCGGACTCTGGAGGCTTGGGCGGTTCTTCGGCCATGCGCTGATTCAAGCACGGAACGGCCGGCGGGTTCAAGGCGGACCGGTGGCCGGCCGGATTGCGGTCGGCTGGTGCGTGCAAATTCCGCGAAGTGCGCCTTAGAATCACGGTTCGCGAACGAACCTACATCTCACACCCGGAGCTCTGCGACATGAAAGGCACGATGAAGGCGATCGGCAAGTGGAAGGCCGCCCCTGGGGCGCAGCTGGTTGAAGTCCCGATTCCGCAGATCGGGAATGGCGAACTGCTGGTGAAAGTGAAGGGCGCCTCGATCTGCGGCACCGACGTGCACATCTACGAGTGGGACGAGTGGGCGCAGGGCCGGGTCAAGCCGCCGCTGGTCACGGGGCACGAGTGCTGCGGGCACGTCGTGGAGGTAGGTCCGGGCGTGACGGGGTTCGCCGAGGGCGACCTGGTTTCGCTCGAGAGCCACATCCCCTGCGGGCTGTGCGCGGTCTGCCGCACGGGGCTGCAGCACATCTGCACGAACCTCAAGATCCTTGGCGTCGATACGGCGGGAGTCTACGCCGACTACGTGAAGATCCCGGCGATATGCGCCTGGAAGAACGATCCGTCGATGCCGATCGAGATCGCGACGGTCATGGAGCCGATGGGGAACGCGGTTTACGCGAGCCTCTGCGAGCCCGTGAGCGGCACCGCCGTCCTGATCACAGGCTGCGGCCCCGTCGGGCTCTTCGCCACCATCGTCTGCCGCGCGGCGGGCGCGAGCCGGATCTTTGCCGTGGACGTCAATCCCAACCGCCTGGAGATGGCCAAGGCCCTCGGCGCCCACGAGACCCTCGACGCCCGCAACCCGGACGCGGTCGTGAAGCGGGTCCTGGAGGCGACGGGAGGCGACGGTGCGGACGTGGTACTCGAAATGTCCGGCGCGCCCTCCGCGATCAAGACCGGATTCAAGGCCCTGCGCAAGGGCGGGCGCTTCACCGCCTTCGGCCTGCCCTCGAAGCCTGTCGAGATCGATTTCAACAACGACATCATCTTCAAGGGCGCGCGCGTCATCGGCATCAACGGCCGGGAGATGTTCCAGACCTGGTACAAGATGGCCGGGCTCGTTCGCAGCGGGACGCTCGACCCGCGTCCCGTCATCACGCACAAGTTCCCGCTGGTCGAATTCGACAAGGCGATGGCGACGATGCGCGACAAGGAAGGCAAGGTCGGAAAGGTCATGCTGATCCCCTAGGGTCAGCCCCCGGGCGTGCCGCTCTTCGACCAGCAGCGCATCGACGATCCCGCGAAGTGGCGCGCCCACTATGCGTTCGGCGGCGCGTTGCTGCTGGGTTTCACGATGGAAGCCCCCGGCCAGATGTCGATCGTGATGACCGCGAACAAGAGCGGGGCGCACCCGGGGCTCGTGGGGCTGGGCGAAGTCGCGAAGATGGTTCTGCCGAAGGAGGCTTTCGTGGCGACGGTCCGGATTTCGTGCTCCGGCGTTCGCGGGCTCTCGTGGGCGGGCCGACCGGCGGCGCTTTCGGAACTCAAGGAGGGAAGCGGAGCTTACGGGCGGATCGAGGTGTTCGAAGTGGCGAAACAGGTGGTGCCCGAGAACGAACTGTGGCCCGCCGCGCCGAAGCCCTTCGCCGCCGGGGAGAAGCCGCTGGATCTCTGGCGCGGGACCCTGGCCAGCAGGGATTTCGCGATCCAGTGGTCCTGCGATGCCGCAATCCTCCGTGAGGGAGCCTAGAGATGGTTCCATCCCAGGACCGGCTGGTCGAGGCGTTCAACACGGTGGAGCGCCACGTCGAGGAGCGATACGGGATCCCGGTGATGATCTCGGACGTGCTCGACCCGAACACGGGCGACTTCAACGGCGTGGAGATCAAGATCGACTACGCCAACGACATCGAGGTCGCGCTGTTCGTGCTCATCCACCTGTTCGGGCACACCGTGCAGTGGAATACGAACGCGCGGTTCCGCGAGATCGGGCAGGACACAAATCTGAAGAAGACGGAAGCGGAGCTCAAGGAGATCGCGGAGTACGAACGCGAGGCGACGCAGTTGTCGATCGCGCTGCTTCACGAGGCCGGCGTGACTGACCTGGACCAGTGGGCCTCCGACTGGTGGCGCGCCGATTTCGCCTGGCTGACGAACTTCTACAGGACGGGCGAACGGGCGGACTTCAGGAGGTACCTCCGGCCGGGGGCCGAGGCCCCGCTGCCGCCGATCCCGGTCCCGGCCTTCCGTGCGACCAAATGGGTCTCGCGGTGGAGTTTCTGATGCCGCGCAGCTCCCTCGGACTCGCAGCGGTCATCCTCGTTTCCGCTTCATTCTCGACGGGATGCGATAGATCCCCCGCACCGGCGCCAGCGCCCGTCCCCGTCGCGCCGCAGCAACGCCTTCCACAGCTCACCCCGCAGGAAGCCTGGGAAAACCGCCGCAGCGCGTGGCTTGCGGGAGACGCAAAGGCCGTGTGGGGGTCGCTCTGCGCGGCCTCGCGCGCCGAGAAGATCCGGACGCAGGAGCGCGCGATGGACGAGATGCGCAGGATGGACGACGAGGCGCTGGCCCGCGCGCTGCGCCCGTACGCCCTGGATCCGGCGCGATTCCGGAAGATGAGCGGGGAGGAGTTCTGCCTGCACATGATCGGCGGAACGTCGCAGATGCCGCCTGAGGCCAAGGACCGCCTGCGACAGCAGCAGTTCTCGGGGGCCGACATCGCCGGCTCCACAGCCGTCTGCACGATCGCCTCAACCGACGGATCCCTCGATCTTCTGGTCCTCGTCGCCGAGGACGGCGCCTGGAAAGTTGACGATGCGGAGACGGCGCGCAGGCGCGGAAAGCCCTCCCGAAGGTAGACTCAGCCCCGAGACAACCCCCTGGCGCCCCGCGACGCGGCCCTTCGCCGCACACGCGTGCGCTTCAACAAGGTCATGAGGAGAAGGAAATGCGCAATCTGGTGGCGTGTGCCGTGCTGGTCCTGTCGGCGGCCGTTGCGGCTCGCGCGGAGGATGCGGAGAAGGAAGCGAAGCTGGACACGCCCGAGAAGTGCATGGAGACGTACAAGGCGGCGGCGATCAAGGCGGACGGGAAGGGGATGTGGAGGTGTTTCTCGCCGGCGACGCGGAAGGCCCTGCTGGACCGGGCTGGTGCGGAACTGAAGGAAGTGCTGGCGAATGCGGAGGCGAAGGTCGAGGCCGCGAAGGACCTGGGCGTGAAGGAAGAGGACCTCGAGAAGATGACGGCGGAGGAGTTCATCATCGCGCGCCTGTGCTCTTCTCTCAAAGAGAGCAAGGACGACATCGAGAAGACGACGTTTGCTGTCGTGAAGAAGGAGGACGAGAAGGCGGTCGTGGCGATCGACGAAGGGAAGGATCACAAGGAGAACCTCGTGCTTCTGAAGAAGGACGGCGAGTGGGGCATCGACATGGAAGAGACGCAGAAGCTGGGTCACGACCACGAGGAAGAGGAAGAGGAAGAGGA
Organism: uncultured Planctomycetia bacterium; assembly: GCA_963706735.1. Lineage (GTDB taxonomy): Bacteria > Planctomycetota > MHYJ01 > WSZJ01 > WSZJ01 > WSZJ01. Next base: position 1,273 of record CAVPNQ010000050.1, on the reverse strand, counting down.
AGGCGAAGGTTCCAAGTAGGCGATTCGCGGCCGGCGGGCCCGGACCGGGTTCGCCGGCCGATTTTCCCTGGAGGCGTTCGATGAGGCGCGGGCGGGGCTGGCTGGCCGTGGTGTGCGTGGCGGCGGTCCTTGCGGCCTGCGGCCGGCGCGAGGGAAAGTCCGGGAGCGGTGGCCCGGGAGGAAGCCCCAGGCCCGCCGAGGCGGCGGGGACCCAGGACCTTGAGACGTTCTGGGAGAGTTGGAAGAAGGCGGTGGCCTCGGGCGACGGGCGGGCGTTGTGGGCGATGACCTGCTCCTCAAACCGGCGCGCGATCATCGACAGGACGCGCGCGTCGATGGGAAGCCTTCCCGACTCCGAGTGGAAGGTCCTGGCGGCGTTGACGGGGCAAACGGAGGCCCGGTTGCGCGAGATGCCGGCCGAGATGCTGGCGGAAGAGACGACGGTGGGAATGCTGGGCCGGCTGCGCGATCAACCCGGCGAGCGCGAGAAAATGGATAAGAGCACCTTGAGCACGACCAGCATCGAAGGCGAGCGCGGCACGATTCGCTTCAGGACTGCCGAGGGAAAGGAGCTTTCACTGGTCGCGGTGCGCGAGGATGGGGTGTGGAAGGCGGACCTGGAGGCGTCGGCGCGGAACGGGAGCAGGAAATGAGGCTGAGGCTGGCGTGCGTGGTGGCGGTGGTGGCGCTGGGCTGCGACCGCGGTCCGGGGAAGGCGGGTTCGCCGGGAACGGCCGTGCCGACGGATGCGCAGTCCGTGGAGGCGGCGTGGAAGAGGTGGCAGGAGTGCGTGACGGGCGGGGACGGGAGCGGGGCGTGGTCCTGTCTCTCAAAGCGGACGCGAGCGGATCGATCGACGCTGTACCGCGCGGACGCGGCGCGGCTGAAGGGGCTGTCGGGCCCGGAGCTGGACGCTGAGGCGCGCTCGTGGGGTCTGGACGCCGGGGCGATCCGGGGGCTGGGCGCGGAGGGACTTGCGGCCCTGGCCCTGGGGCGCGAACTGCGACGACCGGAGTGTGCTGCCGCAGAACAGGCGGGCGCCTTCACCGGCGCCGACATCAAGGGAGACCTGGCCGTCGTCCTGGTGAAAGTGGCCTCCGGGCGCACCGAGGCGATCGCGTTCGTGCGCGAGGACGGCGCCTGGCGACTCGACGATGCCGAAAGCAGGCGCGCCGCCGCCTCGCCGGCCGTCCCGAAATAAACCTCCAATTGCCCGGAATTCGCATTCCGCGCTATCCTCGCCCTTGTCCCAGGGGGCCGTCCCTTCCACTCT
>CAVPNQ010000049.1:0-5116 GCA_963706735.1 uncultured Planctomycetia bacterium | reverse complement strand
TATCCTTTTCTATTTAAGGAGCCGTTATGAATAAGTATCTTCTCCTCGCTTTGCCCTTCCTCCTCACCGCGGAAGAGGAACCCGTCTGCAAGAAGTGCCAGATGATCCGCGAGTATAATGCCGCCCATCCTGAAAATAACTACGAGTATTATGACGATTATATCCGCGACCTCGAAAAAAAGAAGAAAGCCGGAGAGGCGGATACCGATCCGAAAGAACTCGGCTACGCCCCGAAATAAAGCAAAGAAAGGCCTCAATATCGCGTGGTCATGCCCGCTACTCCGCCCTTTCATTTCCGAGTGCGTCGGCGAGCACTCTCGCTCGCTCTTTCTTTGACTCGGCGAGCTTCTTAAGGCACGGCATAACGACACCCTGTTTAAAGGTCTCGCAGAGCGGTCCCAGCCCCTTTTTGTTTTCAAAGTCAAGGAAGAGAAGTTTATTAAATTTGGCGCAATAGCCTTTAAAAGCCGCTTCGGACGTATCCTCGCGGAGGACCTCGTCGACGGAGTTGACGATGCCGGTCATAAGCGTTTGGAAGTGGGCATCGTTACGGACAAATCCATGCTCGAGGAGATGGGAGTAGAAGGTTAGCGCTTCCGGAAGGTATTCGATTTCGGCGCGTTTGAAAAGAAGGGGGCAATTCGAGCGGACGCAGGTCCTACGCCGGACAGGCGGATCGACGAAGCGTCGGCCGCCGGCACGATGCGGATTTCCGCAAACGCAGGGACGCTCAACGCGTTCGACAACGTCATCCTGTCGAGCGGCGGCAACCGCCTCCTGCTCTTCAACGAGACGTCCACCGCCGTCGGGGAAACGGCCCTGACTCACGTCACGGCTTACGACTCCCTCGGCCAGCCCCACGACATCGCCATCACGTACATGATCGAATCGAAGCGCTCCCCCACGACGCCGGACGCGGTCGGCACGCGGGTGCGGTGGTTCGCCGAGTCGGCAGACCAGGTGCAGACCGGCCTGTTCGGCACCCCGGTCGGCACGGGCACGATCGATTTCGACGCGACCGGCAAGTTCGTCAGCGAGAACCCCGGCGCGGCGATCGACATCTCCCTCGTCGTCGAGGGCGTCCTGACGGCCCTCGCCGCCGATGCCGACCATTCCAAGATGACCTCCCTCGCCTCGACCTCCTCGACGCTCTTCACGAGCGACAACGACGGGTTCGCGGAAGGGACGCTCAACGATTTTGCGGTGGGTTCGGACGGGGTCGTGACGGGCATCTTCTCGAACGGCCAGACCCGGTCGATCGCGCAGGTGATGCTGGCCCGGTTTGCGAACAACGAGGGGCTTCTCAGCGTCGGGCAGAACTACTTCCAGGTCGGGGCGAACGCGGGCACGCGGCAGATCGTGGCGCCCGGCGCGGCCTCGGCCGGTTCCGTCCGTGGCGGGTTCCTCGAGGAGTCGAACGTGGACATTGCGAAGGAGTTCACGGACCTGATCGTGGCCCAGAGGGCGTTCCAGGCGAACACCCGCACGATCAGCGTCGCGAATGAACTGCTGCAGGACCTGGTAAACGTGATCTAGTAGGCGGGAGGCCCGGGGCCACGCCCCGGGCCCTTCCCCGAATCCCCCGCGGGGGCTTCCGGGAAGGGACACTCGACGCCAGCCGGAGAGGAGATATTGCCGATGATCAAGGTATCCCGGTTGAACGGGAAAGAGTTCGTCGTGAACGCGGAGATGATCCAGTTCATCGAAGCGACGCCGGACACGGTGATTTCGCTGGCGAACAAGGAGAAGGTGGTCGTGCGGGAGAGCGTGGATGAGGTCATCCGGCGGGTCGTGGACTACAATCGGACGATTCGGGGGCCGGTGACGGGGTAGGCGATGTGGGAGAGGAGTCTTGAGTTGCAGGCTCGCGCAGGCGAGCCCGGAGCCCAACACTCATCATGCTTGATATCACCACACTGATCGGTCTGCTCATCGGCGTCGCCGCGATCGTTCTCGGCGTGCTGGATGCCGGGGGGCAGGCGCGGTACTTCATCAACTGGGGCGCCCTCGGGATCATCCTGGGCGGCGCAGGCGGCGCCACCATCGCCCAGTTCCCCTGGAGCGACATCGTCGAGTTCCCGCGCGTCCTGGCGAAGCTGTTCTTCCACAAGGCGACCGACCCGATCCAGATCGTCCGCGACTTCGTCCGCTACGCCGAGATCGCCCGCAAGGACGGGATCCTCGCCCTCGAGGGCGTCGCCGAGGAGATCCGCGACCCGTTCGTCGTCCGCGGCCTCCAGCTCGCCATCGACGGCACCGATCCCGAGGTCATCCAGTCGATGCTCAACACCGAGCTCGAGGGGATCGTTTCCCGCCACGAGGTCGGCCGCAAGTTCTTCGACACCCTCAGCCTCTTCTTCCCCGCCTTCGGCCTCGTCGGGACCCTGACGGGCATGATCATCATGCTTGCCCAGCTCGACGACCCCACGAAGGTCGCCCCCGGCATGTCCCAGGCCCTGTGCGCGACCCTCTACGGCACCATCGGTTGCTACGTCTTCGCCAACCCCTTCGCCAAGAAACTCGAAATCCGGTCGCGCGAAGAAATCCTCCTCAAGGAAATGATCATCAAGGGAATCCTCGCCATCCAGTCGGGCGACAACCCCCGCATCGTCGAGCAGAAACTGCGGCTCTTCCTCCCGCCCCGCATCCGCCAGCAGATGGAAGGCGAGCGCGCATGATTTCCCCTCGCCGCCCGTTCAAGGCAGGCGACGAATCCGCGCCGCTCTGGATGATCTCGTTTTCAGACCTCCAGGCGCAGATCCTCGTCTTCTTCGCCCTCATCCTCTCCTACGCCACCATCGACCGCGTCCGCGTCTCCCAGGTCGGCGCTTCCTTCAGCGGCTCCCGCGGCCGCGAAAACCCCCCGCCCCGCGACGATTTCATCGTCTGGTGGGTCATGACCCACCAGATCGCTACCCCGACGGGCAAGACCGTCACCCCGGAACAGTGGGGCCCCGACGGCCGTGAATTCCTCGTCACACGCACCAAGGAAGGCCTCCGCATCTCCCTCGAGAAAGCCATCGCCTTCGACGAGGGCTCCGCAGAACCCCGCGCCGACCAGCTCGACGCCATCTCCGGCTTCCTCCGCTTCGTCCGCGGCTCCCTCAATAAGGTCGATGTCCGCGGCTTCACCAGCCCCAACGAAGACCCCGCGGACGGCGACCACTGGAAGCTCTCCACCGCGCGCGCCCAGGCCATCGCCAACCTCCTGATCCAGGGCCGCGGCGAGGCCGGGATCGACCCGGCCCGCGTCCGCGTCACAGGCATGGGCAAGAACGACCCCGTCGTCGATATCCTCGAAACACGCGATCCCTTCCAGTGGCAGCGGAACCGCCGCGTCGAAATCCTCATCCTCGAAGACAAAGTGAAGCTGAAGTAACGCGACTCCCATGCCCCCGCGCTTCTCCCCCTCCACTCCCGTCCGCCCCGCCGGCGCTTCCGCCGGCGCCGTCCCGCCGTCCCCCCCTCCCGTCCGGGGCGCGGCTCTCTCACCCCAGAACATCGCCATCTTCGCCGTCTTCCTCGTCCTCGAGGCCGTCCTCATCGTCGCGCTTCTCCGCCGCGTCGAAGGCCCCGCGCCCGTCGTGGCGGCCGATTTCTCCAACCAGGAGTACATCGACCTCGACACGACGACCGTCCCCGTCCATTCCTCCAGGCCCGGCCTCGATGTCCGCATCAACATCCGGGTGGAAGCGTCGATCCTGGTTGCCGGAAGCGGCACCGAGCGAGCGAAGGCGCGGGACATGGTGCGTTCGATGGCGCCGCGCATTTCCGACGAGATTGCGCGCATCGTGGGAGTCCAGTCCGCGGAGCAGGCGGTGGACCCGGGCAACCGCGAGCGCCTCAAGGACAAGCTGAGGAGCGCGCTGAACCAATCGGTGTTCCGGGAGGATATCGCGCGCGAGGTCGTGTTCCGGTACTACGGCCCGTAAGGAAAAACGACAGGGGAAGGGGTAGGAGCGGGTTGGGGCGATCCCCTGCCCATCCGTGCGCCCCAGCCCCCGCCCCATCCCCAGCCCACCCCAACCCCATCCCGCTCCTACCCCTTCCCCTGCCGTTTTTCCCCCCTTCAGTCCCGCATCCCCCCCGCCCGATAATTCCTTAGACTATGCCCATGGCCGAGCCACCCAAACCGACCGACGCCGACGTCGAACGCCTGATCAAACAGATCACCGGCGAGGGCACGTTCCCCGACCGCGGCGCCATCGCACGCCCCGCCACGTTCAACCCCGCCCAGCCGGTGCCGGCCTCCGTCGAGGGCGTCCTTCCCCAGGAAGCGCTTCTCGACATCCCGCTCAACGTCCGGATCGAGCTGGGCCGCACGAAGATGAAGCTCGAGGACGTGCTGGCGCTGGGCAAGGGCTCGGTCGTCCCGCTCGACCAGCTCGCCGGCGAGCCGCTTGACATCTACGTGAACGACAAGCTGGTCGCGCGCGGCGAAGTGCTCGTCCTCCACGACAACTTCTGCGTGCGGGTGACGGAAGTCGTCGGCCAGAAGTAACCGCGCCGATCCCGTTCCAGTTGCGCTCTCTCCCCTGCCGATAAATTCCCGGCAGTCCCTTGGAGAGGGGAAACCTGTGCGCACGGCCTTCCTGTGCCTCGCGCTCGCCGCCATTTCGCTCGCGCCGCGCCATGCGGCCGCCGAAACGGCGACGGCCGACCGGCACGCGTTCGAAAAAGATCTCGCCTTCGGCGGCGACGGGGAGTCCGCGCCCGCGGACGCCCGCCCCCCGTCCGCGTGGAGCGCCTTCGGCTCCTTCGCCGGCTACGCCATCGTCCTCGTCCTCCTCGTCGCCGGCCTCATCGTCCTCACCCGCAAGGTCGTCCCCGGCGCGCGCCGCTTCGGCGCCTCCGAGGCCATCGAAGTCCTCGGCCGCCGCAGCCTCACCCCCCAGGCCCAGCTCTTCCTCGTCCAGATCGGCCGCCGCGTCCTCCGCGTCGGCGTCGGCAAGGACGGGCTTTCGTACATGGGCGAGGTCGCCGATGCCGACGAGGTCGCGCTGATCCGCGGGCAGTGCCTGGGGACGAGTGAAGCGGCGGCGTTCAAGGAAGCGCTGGCGACGCAGGAGAAGCGCGCGGAGGCGCCGGCGCCGAGGGTCGTGACGGAGGAGCCGCG
>CAVPNQ010000048.1:0-21000 GCA_963706735.1 uncultured Planctomycetia bacterium | reverse complement strand
GGAATCTCCACCAGCTTTTCCGACTGCGCCGGCTTCGGCCCCGAAAGCACCTTCGGGATCATGCGCACCTGCCAGTACACCTTCATGATGTCCCCGCGCTTCCAGTACCCCTCCCCGCGCAGGTCGATGGCCTGGGTCGGCTTGCCAGGGGCGAGCTTCGCGCAGGCGGCGGCGACGGCATCCTCGCCGATGAAATTCCGGGAAGGGCACCGGGAGACGGGCGGATCGTCGATCGAGCTGTCCATGCCGACGATGCGGCGCGCGTCGGGCACGGCGGGGAACGCCAGGCCGACCTTCTTGCCCGCCCTGCACAGGATGAGCACGCCGCGCGCGCCCGAGATCGAGTTCGAGTAGGTGACGCGGCGGGGGAAGGGCAGCCCCTGCTCCCAGGTCTGCTTGATGCGGAGGACGTGCTTGTTGAGCGAGGCCTTGTACTTGCCGATGAGGCGGCCGTTCGCGTCGATGAAGGCGGAGCACTCGAGCGGCGCCGTCTCGGTCGTCGTCTGGCCGCCCGGCTGCTCGATCATGCAGGTGAGGGTGCCGGAAGCGGCGCCGGGGAAGGAGTGGAAGAGGACGTCGAAGTTGGGGAACTGGCGCAGCATGGCGATCGACGGCGAGCCCTGGATTTCGACGCGACGGTCCTTTTCGGGGGCGATGCGGATCTTCTCCGCCTTCTGGTCCCAGTCGGTGTAGGTCGGGTTGACGGTCGTCACGTTCCAGGTCGCGCGGTCCACGCCCAGGGCGTACGACCAGCCGGACGTGGAGCTCACGATGAGGCCGAGGCGCTCGGCGGACACTTCCATCACCATATAGAGGAGGAACTCGCCGCCGTCGTAGTCGGCGCGGCGCTGGTGGAAGACGAGCCACCAGTCGCCCTTCTCGACCTTCGGCATGAACCCTGCGAGGTCCGCAGGCTTTGCGGCGGTCAATGGCTCGGCGTCGGCGTCGGAGAGCATCTCCCCGAGAACCTTCTCGAGGTTGCCGACGTAGAGGCTGTTGTCCCGGATCACGCCGTCGGCGTCCACCAGGTACAGCCGCGGGTACGTGTAGAGCCGGAACTGTTTCGCGATGTCGCCTTCGAGCATCTGGCCGTCGTAGACGATCGGCCAGGTCATCTCGTGGGACGCCGCGAACTCCTGCGCCTTCTCCTTGTCGGCGTCGAGGTTGACGCCCAGGATCATGTAGCCCTTGTCCTTGTACGCCTCCCAGATCTTCTTGTGCTGGTCGAGCGCGAGCGCCTGGTCGCCGGAGACCGTGGACCAGAACTGCACGAGCACGACTTTCCCCTGGAACGACGCGAGCGACACCTCGTTCCCGTCCTTGTCCGTCCCCGTGAAGTCCGGCGCGGGCGCCCCGGGACCCAGCGGCGGCCGGATCGCCACGACCTCGGAATGCTCGGCGATGACCGCCTCGTCCCCCGCCTCGCTCACCGACTTCAGCACCCAGCCCTTGTCCGCAAACCCGAAAGGCTGGTCGCCGTCGTACCGCTCGTTCGAATCCTGCTCGCCGTCGTACTTGCCGTCGCCGTTGTAGTCGATGCAGACGGCCAGTTTCTCCAGGTCGTCAAACCGCCCGTTCGAGTTCATGTCCACGATCGCGAACCGGAACTCCTGCCCCGCCAGCGTCGCCTTCCCCTCGAACCAGTCCATCCCGCGGTACGCCTGGAACCCCTTCGTGTTCGAATCCCACGCGTATACGTACATCTGGTACTCGCCCACCTTCTTCCCGTGCTCCACCGCGAGCTTCCAGTACTTCCCCAGCGACGTCGCTTCCTTCGTGTACTGCTTCGCCGGCTCACCGTCGTCGGTCAGGTCCTCGTTGTTGTTCGCGTCCACGTAAAGCAGGTCCTCGCCGGCGCCCGCGTCGTCCAGCACGACCGCGAACGACTTGTCCGTCCCCGCATCCAGCAGCAGCTCGCCCCACTTGGGCGTCCCCTTGAACTTCGGCAGCTTGAGCAGCTTCTCCGCCGGTGCGTCCTTCCAGTCCGTCCCCTCGATCGTCGTGACCGGAACGGAAGGACCCGCGGTGAACTGGTGTTGAAGCGTGACCTTGACGTCGCCGGCGCGGGCGGTGGCAGCGGCCAGCAGTAGCGCCGCCGCGAAGTTCCGAATCCTGATCAAGTTTGAGACCCTCCCCGAAAACAGTCGAAGGGGGCCAAAGGGGCCCCCTTCCACTATGTATGCCGTTGTTTTCGTCCCCCGTACCGCTTTCTTACCGGTCCCGTTCCGGCGAGTACGACCGCCGGATCTGCTGCCCCGCCACCAGCAGCTTGATCTCCGTCGCGAAGTGGTTCGTCGGGTCCATCGCCAGCGCCCGGTTCAGCCACTTCGTCGCTTCCTTGTAGTACCGCTCCACGGCCCAGAGGTGGCCGAGGTTCCCGTAGACCACGACGAGCATCGCGTCGCAGTCCGAATCGAGCTTCTTGGCCCCGGCGAGGACGTCCACGTCCTTCGTCGCGCTCGCGACTTCGATGATGAGATCCTTGCAGCTGAACAGGGCCGCCTCGGCGGCGCGCCAGTTCTTGTCGGCCTTGGAGACGCTCGTGTTCCCCTCCGCCTCGAGCCCGTCGCCGTTCAGCTTGCGAGCGTCGTCGTACGCCTTGATCGCCGCGTCCAGCTTGCCTTTCACACCTTCTTCGACCTTCGCCGCCTTCGCGTCGCCCTTCTTCTTCGTGAGCGCTTCCAGCAGTTCCTTCTTCTTCGCGTTCTCCTTCTCGATCTCCAGCGTCGCCGCGGCGAGCGACTTCTTCGCCTCGTCCACGAACTTCGACGATGGGAAGAAATCCACCAGCGTCTGGAACTTCATCAGCGCGCCGGAGAAGTCGCCGGCCTTCATCGACGCCGCGCCCTCCTCGTACAGCTTGCCGCTGTCCTTCTCCTCGACGTCGGCGACGACTTTGATCGCCTGTTCCTTCAGGCTCGGGTCCTTCTTCACGGCCGCGTCGAGATCCGCGCGGCCGACGTCGTACAGCCCGTTCTCCATGGCGTACCGGCCAAGCGCGAACCGCGCCCCGGCGTCGTCCCCGCCGTCCCTCGTCCGCTTGTCGCGGATCTTGTAGACCGTGAACGGGTCCAGGTCGTCGAACGAAATCGTCGCTTCCCCACCCTCGACGAGCTGGATACGGACGCCCTTTTCGGTGACCTCGAGGATCTTCCCTTCGACGAACGTCCCGCTCTTTTTCTGCAGGATGTCCGCAAACGCGGGCATCGCGAGCGCGAGACCGAGAACAACGGAGGCGAATCGCTTCATGGCAGGACTCCAAACGCCCCCCCGGGCGAACGTCCACTATAAGGAAGGCGGGGACTGCGGGTCAAACGCGAATCGCGCCTACCGGCTCATCCCGTCCGTCGCCTTCAGCCACGCATCCCACTCCGCGTTCGCTTCCGCGGCGTCCCGGTTCTTCCGCTCCCAGTGGTCCGGGCCGATTCTCCCCGGGGCCATCAGACGGATCACGTACGGCTCGATCATCCGCGTCGAGGCCTTGATCGAGCCGATGAGGTGCGGTAAGGCTTCCTGCTCCGCCGGCGTCAGGCCCTTCAGCCCCGAGGCCGTCTTCTCCAGCGCGCGGAACTTCTCCTGGATGCCGGTGAGCTTCATGGAGATGGTGGGCTTCGCCTCGAGGAAGGCGGCTTCGTTCGCCTTCCACTCCTGCTGAAGGGCCTTGTATTCGGACTCGGCCTTGATGACGTCGATGGAGAGCTTTCCCGTGGCGGGCTTGTCGTCCACCAGGCCGGTGCCGACCGTGAACAGGAGGATGGTGGAGAGGATGGCGAGGCCGAAAATCGCGGCGAAGATCGTGTTTGAGCGCGAGAGCATGGTCGGGGAATCTATTCGACGGAAGCTGGATGCGCAAGTCCGCGCAACCTTGAGAACGTGAGCAGCAACCTCCCTGCGGCGCGCGGCACGGATCCGACCGGCGCGCGACTGGGCTTTGGGCCGTGCCGAGGCTTGTGACGCGCGCCGCCCGGACCCGCGCCGCGCGTCCTCGGTCGGCTTCTGCTCACGTTCTCAAGGTTGCGCGGACTGCAGCTTGAGGCTTAGCGCGACCTGATTTCGGCGAGCGTCTTCACCGCCTGCTCGCGGACGCCTTCCGATTCGTCGTGTTCCTTCGCGTACTCGAGCGCCTGGAGCACGCCGGGATCGTCCCCGAAGTGCTCCAGCGTCTCGGCGGCTTCCTCCCGGGTTCGCTCGTCGGAATCGGTCCTGAGTCGCGCCATCATTTCCGCGCCGACCTCGGGGTAGTCCACGCCGAAGAGCTGGCGGCAGATTTCGGCACGCACGGTGGCGTCGTCGCAGGTCCGGAGAAGGTCGATCATGGCGCGCGCGACTTCGATGGTCCGGGCCTGCGGTGCGCGCGCCCGCATCTTCTTGAGCGCGCTCGCACGCTCCACCGGCGTCTTCACGCGGTCCAGGATCACCCCTTCCAGCGCCTTCGCGTCCACGGGCTCGTCGCCCGCCATCGACCGGGCCTCGCGCCACCTCTTCTCGAACGCTTCCGCTTTCTCCTCCAGCCTGTCGAGGCGCTCCACGACCGCGCGCAACCTGGCATCGTCAGGCGCAGGAACGACCGGCGGCGGATCCACCGGCACCGGTTTGCCGTCCGTGCCCGCCACGGGACGCGGCGCCGGCTCCCCCGCCACCGGCGGCCCCGCCTCGGGGCGGGAGCGTGCGGCCTGAAGCGCGAACGCGGCCACGACCAGGGCGGCGGCGGAAGCGGCGAGCGCGGCGGCGGCGAGCTTCACTAGCCTACTCCGAGATTCCGGAACGGGATCAGGAAGGCATGAAGAAACACGAAGCAGGCATAGTACATCCCCCGCGTCCACCGCGCTTCCTGCGGACAGTGCGCAATCCCCATGACCAGCAGGAGCCACCCGAACCCCACGACGTTGGCGACCGCGTAGGTCGTGAGAACGAAGCAGATGAGCAGGGGGTGGCGCCAGCGGGCCAGGAAGCGCCACGGGGCGAGGAAGGCGACGGCGATGAGGACCTCGATGCTGATCGTCCACCACGTCATGACCTGGGCGACCAGCGCGAGACGCGGCCCGCCCAGGATCGGCACGGAGGTGAGCGACGAATCCCACGCGGTCAGTTCCGACAGCCGGAGCGAGTTCACGTGCCGGCTCGCCGGGGGAACCCCGGCGAAAACCTTCGCCAGCCACGAGAACCGGCCATCCGCGATGAGCTCGTACTTGAAGAACGTCCCGCTGAGGAAGTCCGGCGAGACGATCTTCCAGAAATCCGCGAACACGAAGCACAGCCCGACCAGCCACCTCCCCTGGAGGCTGATCGCCGCCTTGGGATCCCGGGCCAGCAGGCTGCAGTGCATGCCGATGCACCAGTACGTCGTCAGGAACTTGTGGTTGTCCACGACGTACCAGTTCCGGAAATTCGCGTACGCGTTGATCGCCGCGATGAGAAGCCAGTACGAGGAATTGAGGAGAAGCGGCCGGACCGCGAGCCCCGCGATGCACAGAACCGTCATCGGCACGGTCAGGTACCAGACCGACCCCGCGTGCAGCAGCAGGAGGCCGAGCGTCAGCACCGCGGAAACCTCGAGGACATCCAGGTCCAGCGCGTGGCCCCACAGGGCACGCCCCGACGCGACGCGCGCCGCGATGTTCTCCCGAAGCGTCACTCTTCCGCCGTCACGGTGCGCACCGGCACCGCTTCCATTTTCATTCCCGCCGGGTCCAGCTTGGTCCGCCAGATCTCGATGCGGACTGCCTTGACCTCGAGCAGGAGTTCCTTGGGCGGCTTGGGTTCGCTCCGGCCAAGCGCACGATAGGTCAGCGTAGACGTGTCGAGCCGCGAAGCCGCGGCGTCCACCGGGGTCTCGCCCGGCAGAGCCGTCCCGCCCCCGCTCCCGGCAGCCGGCGCCGGCTGTTCCAGCGGCTGGACGGATGAGTAATCCTCCCTCACCCACTCCATGTCCAGCGCTTCCTCCGCCAGATCCGACACGTTCTCCGCCGTCGGCACCACCCTCGCCAGCAGGCCCATTTCGCCCAGGCGCGGAGGCAGGAAGACGCGGAATTCCTTCCCGTCTTTCGCCACGAGGATGCATCGCATGAAGCGGGCGCCCGGCGAATCCGACGTCGCGAACATCCCGAAGCCGCCGCCCTTCCACGAGCTCTGCCCGTGCGTGTGCGCCCTCACCACCTGGACGAGGGCGACGCCGATGAGGAGCAGCGAGGGGAAGGCGAGGTTGAAGCGATCGCGCATGGGTGGTTGGCCGCGGGTCCAGGCAAGCGGCGTGGACTCGCGCGACGGGCAGGGTAGGGAAGGGTCCCGGCCGAGGCAACACATTCCCGGGCCGGCGGTTCCGGTTTGACATCACCCGGCCGCACTCTTAGACTCCCGCGCCCATTCGTGATTCGGCCCTGATTCCGCGACCCGGAGACCCTGACCATGCGCACGACGACCATCGCCCTGATTGCCCTTGCCTCCCTTTCGTGTTTCGCCCAGGAGTCCGCACCGGTGGACTGGGACAAGGAAACGGCCGCTCTGCTGGACAAGGCGGTTTCGGACGACCCCGCGGTCGCGATCCCGGCGCAGGACGAAATCCGGGAGCTCGGCCGTCCGTGCGTCCCCGCTCTCAGGGCGGCGCTCAAGGATGTGAAGGCGGCGAAGCGGTTCTTCGCCTGCGAGATGCTGGGAGACATCCACGACCCCGCGGCGGCGGCGGACATTGCGGGGCTGCTGGAAGACCTGGTCGAGGAGAGGACCGGCGAGCCCGTGGCGGCGGCGGCGGCGCGCGCGCTCGGGAAGCTGGCCGACGCATCGGTCGCCGACAAGCTGATTGCCGCGCTTGATTCGAAGGACCTGAACCTCAAGTACGAGGCGGCGCGGGCGCTGGGCAACCTGCGCGTGAAGAAGGCGGAGGCGAAGCTCCTTGAGATGCTCAAGGCGCGCGAGACGAAGGAGACTTTCCGCGGCGGACTTCTGCCGGCGGCGGCGTGCGAAGCGCTGGGCAAGATCAGGAGCCAGGCGGCGGTGACGGAGATCATCACCATGCTCGATTCGCGGGCGCCGGAAACGCTTCACGGCTGGAGCTACGACCAGTTCGCGATCATGGCACTGGAGCGGATCGCCGGCGAGACCAAGGGCGCGTGGGACGACGAGAAGAAGATGGAAGAGACGAAGAAGAACTGGCGGGAGTGGGCGGCGAAGCAGCCGAAGACTCCGGAGGCGCCGAAGTAGCAGGACGCCGGGACGGTTGGCAGGAAAAAAACCAGCCGCGGTCGCCCAAGGGCGACCGCGGCTTTTTTATGGATTCAGCGGGCCCTGGAGCCCGTGGTGCGACTAACCGCCGTAACCGTAGCCTTCGCCGCCGCAGTACGAGTACGGGAAGGGCGAGTTGAGCCCGTGCCTGCGGAAATCGCGGCTCCGGCGAGCGTTGAGGTTGTCCACGGCGTGGGTGAAATCGTTGTACTCCTCGCCGCCAAGCTTCGGACAGGGACCGCCGTAGGACTCGAAGATCCCGTACAGCTGTCCCTCGTATTTGCTCTCCAGCTTCGCCGCTTCCCGGGCCAGCTTGGCTCCCTTGCTCGGGAGGCCGACCAGGGTCGCGGGAGCCAGTGCAAGCGCCAGCACGCCCGCCAGGATGATTTTGCCCATGAACTCTCCTTGAATTGCCTGTTTGGTTGAGAAGTGATGTGCGACGGCCGCGGACCCTACCACCAACCGTGCGCGAATCTCAACAGGTAAGTTGAATTCTCCGCGGCCGGGGAACATTTCGGCACGTGGACGCCGCCAGAAACACAAAATCCGCAGCCGCCCCGAAGGGCGACCGCGGATCTCTGTCGTTCTCGGCGGAACCTGGTCTAGTTGTACCCGTAGCCTTCGCCACCGCAGTACGAGTACGGGAAGGGCGAGCTGAGCCCGTGCCTGCGGAAATCGCGGCTCCGGCGAGCGTTGAGGTTATCCACGGCGTGGGTGAAGTCGTTGTACTCCTCGCCGCCAAGCCTCGGACAGGGACCGCCGTAGGACTCGAAGATTCCGTACAGCTGGCTCTCGTACTTGCTCTCGAGCTTCGCAGCTTCCCTCGCCAGTTTGGCTCCCTTGCTCGGGAGGCCGACCAGGGTCGCCGGCGCCAGCGCCAGCATCAGGACGCCCGCCAGGATGATCTTGCCCATGAACTCTCCTTGAGTTGCTTGCGTGGTTGAGAAGTAATGTTCGCCGGCCGCGGACCCTACCACTAACGGTGGGTGAATCTCAATAAGTAAGGCGGATTCTCCGCCCCCGGGGAACACCTCCGAGCCCGAGCTAAAATCCTGCGGGGCAAGCTGCGTCGGCCCAGTGACGGTTTTTGAACAGCTTTTCGCAGGCGGGCCGACTCCGCCCGGCCCTGCAGGATTTTTTCTCGGCCTCGGGTCGTTTCTCACACGGAGTGTGGAAGCCTCACTCAAATGACCCCAGGGCGAGCGAAAATCCCGTGGGCTCGGGCGGAGTCGGCCTGCAAAAGGAAAACCGCTCAAAAACCGTCACTGGGCCGACGCAGCCTGGGCCCACGGGATTTTCGCTCGGCCTCTCGGCACGCGCGCGCCGCCAGAAACAAAAAAACCGCGGTCGCCCCGGAGGGCGACCGCGGATCTATTTAACTCCCCGACGAACCTGTCCTAGCTGTACCCGTAACCTTCGCCGCCGCAGTAGGAGTACGGGAACGGCGAGCCCACCCCGTGCCGGCGGAAATCCCGGTTGCGGCGGTTGTTCAGCGAATCGATCGCCTGCTGGAAGTCGTTGTACTCCTCGCCTTCGAGCGAGTAGAGACACTCCGTTCCGTAGCTCTCGTAGATGCCTCCGAGCTGACCTTCGTACTTGCTCTCAAGCTTGGCTGCTTCCCGTGCCAGCTTCGCTCCCTTGCTCGGCAGGCCAACCAGCGTGGCCGGCGCAAGCGCCATCACCAGGACTCCAGCGAGGATGATCTTTCCCATGTACACGCTCCTTCGTTGATGAATGGACCCAGGCCAAGAATCACAGGAGCGGGACGCTATCAGGAAGCGTGCGGAAATCCAAACCAAAATGAGAAATTCCGCCCGAACCGGTTTCCCCGTTGAGGAAGTCTCCCCACAGGCACCGGGTTCATCCCCCCAGCTCCCCCAGGCACGCCTCCGCGACCCGAGCCAGTCCCTCCCAGGGCCCTTTTGCCCGGATCTCCGCCGCACGTTCCTGCGCTTCAACCTTGTAGAGCTCTCCCTTAAGAAGCCGGAGAAGCGACTTTCCGGGGGCCTCTTTGTCGGGCACGGACAACCCGACTCCAAGCCCGGCCAGCAGTCCCGCCGTCAGGCGCTGCTCGAGGTGTTCCGGCATCAGCAGCTGTGGCCGGCCTGCGGCGAGGGCATTGGACGTCAGGCCGCCTCCGCCCGCGTGGACCACGACTCCCACGCGCGACAACACTTCCCCGATCGGCGCGGGCCGGTCGTGCACCTGGATCCCGGCCGCGCGAAGCACTGCCCGCAGGGGCGGCGCCGCGCCGCGGACGTAGGCCTCGCCCGGGATCCCGGTCGCCGCAAGATCGAGCAGGATGCTCTCTACCTCGGGGCGCTCCGCGCTCATGTACCCGAACCAGCGGGAGACCGCCGGAAGCGGACTCGGCAGCGGAGGTTTTGCGAGCGGCCCGATCGGCTTCTCGATCCGATGCGGCCTGTAGGGATCGACCTCGGGAAAGGTGGTGACGAAGCACTTTCCGTGTCCCAGGGTCCCGGCGAGGGAGCCTGGAGGAGGCCGTCCGAGCCGCCTCTGAACTTCCGCGATCGAGGCCAGGAGCTCCCCTTCCGTGTGGATGGCCCGCCCATCCCGGTCGAGGACGGGGTACTGGGTGAGTTGCGCCGGAGGGTTGCTGAATCCGGTGCCGACGGCGACGACGGGAATGCGGCCGCGGGCGGCGAGGCTGAGGGTGGGTGCGTGGTCCAGCACGATGAGGGCGGGGCGGACGAGATCGATCAGGGCGTCCCACGCGCGGACCATTCCTTCGAGTTCGCCGGGCTCGCACCAGCCGAAGTAGCTCAGGATGTCCGCGAACGAGCGAGCACGGAACGACCCGCCGTGGCGGGCGAGCCGCGACGGCCAGAATGGCGCGGGAAAAACCGGAAATCCCTGGTCCTTCAGCACCGGCCACGATTCGACGATGTCGCGAACCGCAAACATCGGCCGATGCCCGGCCGCCGCGAGCGATCGCGCGATCGGCAGAAGCGTATTCACGTGGCCGTGTCCCGAACCGTACTCCCACCCCAGGAGAATGTCGCTCACGCGCGCTTCTCCCCCGCCAGCAGCTCAAGGCACGCGCCAGCGACGACCTCGCAGGCGCGCCACGGCCCGGCCGCGCGCGTGCGCTCCGCCGCGCGCGCGGCCGCGGCCGCGAACGACGGATCCTGCACGAGGCGCTTCAGCGCGACCCCCGGCTCCAGTTCAGGGCCGGGGGCCAGGGCGACGCCGATCTCCTCGAGCCGGCGAGCGGGAATCTCCTGCTCGAGCCAGAGGGGAAGGACCAGCTGGGGCCGGCCGGCGGCGAGCGCGACGGCGCCCAGGCCGGTGCCGGCGTGGTGAACGATGACCGAAGCGGTCGCCAGGATTTCGGCCACCGGAACCGGGGACTCGAGGACGTCCAGGCCGGTCGCCCGGAGCCGCGCACGCGCGGGCTGCGCCATGCTGCGGATGTACGCCCGACCCGGAATGCCTGTCTTCGCCAGGTCCGCGAGAATCTCCCCGATTCCCGTCACTTCCGCGGCGAGGTAGGCGAACCAGGACGGCGGGGTGGGAAGCGCCGAGGGTTCAGGGGGCGGGTCGAGCGGCCCGACGGGCGGCTGAATCCGGAACGCGAGGTACGGATCGAATTCCGGAAAGCCCGTCGGAAAGGAGGGGCCGGCGTCGAAGAGCGCGGGGAGCGAAGCGAGTGCGGGGCGGCCGCGGCGGCGCTGGACTTCCGCGATGGAGGTGAGGAGGTGATCGGGGGGGACGAGGTGCTGGACGGAAGGGCGGAGGACGGGGAACTCTGGCAGGTGCGACGGGGGGAGGCTGAAACCGGCGCCGATCTGGACGACGGGGAAAGCGCCTCGAGCGGCGAGGGTGAGAGCGGGAGCGTGGTCGGCGATCGCGAGGGCGGGCCGGATGCGGTCGAGGAGGACATCCCAGCCGCGGAGGAGGGGTTCGAGTTCGTCGGGGTCGCTCCAGCCCGAGATGGAGAGCGTGTCGGCGAAGGAGCGGCTGGAGAACTGTCCCGGCGCGAGACGAGGGGCGCCGTAACGGAAGGGCGCCTGCAGGACGGTAAAGCCGGCTTCACGGAAGGCAGGCCAGGTGTCGGCGACATTCCGGATCGCGAAGACGGGGGTGTGGCCGTGGGAGGCGAGGGCCCGCGCAACGGCGAGGAGGGGGCGGACGTGGCCGAACCCGCTTCCGAGTTCCCATGCGAACAGGACGGTGCTCATGGGAGGGAGAGGTGAGAGACGCTGTGGAATGCCATGGCGCGGAGCATATCGGGCGCTGCCGGGTGGGAGCGTGAGAAAAGAACCGGCGCGTCGGGCGCTGCAACGCGGTGGCGCGCGGGGCAGGGAGAATGTTTCTCGCGCCGTTATGAATGTTTTTATTTCGCACGAATCGAAATAAAAAGTGGGATGTCAAAAACAAAACCGGGTTGCGAACTGGAGTCGCCCTGGAACCCGCAATAAATGGGGCCTGGAGGGCGACTGGTTAGGGGGAAATTAAGCAGCGCGCCCTTGATCGTGCGGATTAGCACGCTATACTAGGCCATGTGACGCGCGACGGCGTGCCCCCAAAATGTTGGGGGTGGCCGGGGGGGCTCCGGGAACAGCACCCTAACATTCATCAGGCTCGTCTCATCGGATCAGGGGGGTCGGCGATGAAGGTCGCCTTAGTCTATAACCTTAAGAAAGACACTCCATCCAACGTGGATGCCTCGTCGCTTCCGCCCGACTTCTACGCGGAATGCGATGACCTCGAAACCATCGACGCGATCCGGATTGCGCTCGCCGAGTTCCACGACGTGACCCTGGTCGAGGCCGACGAGGACGCGTTCGAAAAACTCCGCGCTCTCCGCCCCGACGTCGCCTTCAACGTCGCCGAGGGCACCTGCGGCGCCGCCCGCGAAGCCCAGATCCCGGCGATCCTCGAGATGCTCCAGATTCCCTATACAGGCAGCGACCCCGTCACCCTCGCCCTCTGCCTCGACAAGTCACGCACCAAGGAAATCCTCAACGCCCACGGCATCCCGACCCCGCAGTTCCGCGTCGTCGAGACTCCCGACGACGTCGCCCGCATTCTCCCAGGAAAGGGCGCGCTTCCCTCCCCCGGCAAACCTCTTCTCAAGTTCCCCCTCGTGGTCAAGCCTCTCTCCGAGGGCTCTTCCAAGGGCATCGTCAACTCCTCCGTCGTGCGCAACGAGGCCGAGCTCGGCGGCGAGGTCGCCCGCGTGCTCTCGCTCTACCACGAGCCTGCCATCGTCGAGGAATTCCTCCCCGGCCGCGAATTCACCGTCGGCCTCATCGGCAACGGCGACGACCTCCGCGTCCTGCCAATCGTCGAAATCCGCTTCGACTCCCTGCCGCCCGGCGCCCACCCGATCTACTCGTTCGAAGCCAAATGGGTGTGGGACACGAGCGACAAACCGCTGGAGATCTTCAGCTGCCCCGCGACGGTGGACGCCGACCTCGAGCTCGATATCGAGTCGGTGTGCCTGCGCGCGTGGGACGCGCTGCGCCTCCGGGACTGGGCCCGCATCGACGTCCGGTGCGACGCCTCCGGTCACCCCCAGGTGATCGAAGTCAACCCCATCCCGGGTATCCTCCCGCAGCCCGAACAGAACTCGTGCTTCCCCAAAGCGGCACGGGTGGCAGGGTTGTCTTACAACGCCATGGTCCGGCGCGTCCTCGACTCCGCCCGCTCGCGCCTCGGCATCGGCGCCGGCGGCGGCACCGTCTCCCCCCCGCTCACTTCTCCCTGAGATAGCGGAACCCCTGTGAAACCGCGGCGAATCGCGCTCGCGTTCGATGCCACCCTGGATTCCCATCCCGGCGTGGCCCCTACGCACGACGATATCCGTGGAACCGTCGAGCTCGTGAAGCGCGCCCTGGACGAAAAGGGATACGAAGTCGCGCTCCTTCCCGTAGAGCGCACGTCGCAGATCGCCCCGCTCGTGGCGCGCACCTCCCCGGACGTGGTCTTCAACCTCGTCGAGGGGATCGAAGGCGACTCGCAAGCGGAGGTCGCCGTCGCGCGCGCCCTCGAGGCGACCGGCGTGGCCTTCACGGGGTGCCCTTCGAAGGCCATCGAGCTGGCGCTCGACAAGCAGCGCGCAAAGGACCTGCTGAGGCAGTGGGGGCTCCCGGTCCCGGCAGGTCGCGTCATGAACGAACCCGCCCCCGCGGACGGCCTTCGGTTTCCGCTGATCGTGAAGTGCCTGCGCGAGGACGCCTCGCTCGGCCTGACGGACCGCTCGATCGTGAGGGACGAGGCGCAGCTCCGCGAGCAGGTGGCGTTCATCACCGGGACCTACGACCAGCCCGCGATCGTGGAGGAGTACCTCGAGGGGCGCGAGTTCAACGTCGCCGTCGCCGGGCCGCGCCCGCTCGCGCTTCCCATCAGCGAGATCGATTTCTCGACCATGCCGGCGGACAAGCCGCGCTTCGTGTCCTACGACGCCAAGTGGGTCCCCGAATCGGTCGAGTACCGCGCGACCGTCCCCGTCTGCCCCGCGCCGATCGACGGCCCCTCCGCCGCGCGCCTCCGCCGCCTGGCGCTTCGCGCCTTCCGCCTCTGCGGCTGCCGCGACGTCGCGCGCGTGGACATCCGGACCGACTCCAACGGAAAACCGTTCATCCTCGAAGTCAACCCCAACCCCGACCTTTCCCCCGACGCCGGCCTCGCCCGCAGTGCGCGCGCGCATGGCTGGACGTGGGAGGGACTGGTCGAACGCCTCGCCCTCTGGGCCTGGCGGAGGAGACCCCTTGCTGTCCATGCTCGCCCTTCGCGCCCTGCAGCCCGCTGACGCCCCCGTCCTCGGGCGGCTTCTGCGCGACGCGGGAAATTTCAGCGAAGCGGAAGCCGCCGTCGGGGACGAGGTGATCGAAGCCGGGCTCCGGCCCGGGCAGAAGGACTACGAATTCCTCGTGGCCGAGGAGGACGGAAACGTCCTGGGCTACGTGTGCTGGGGACTGGCAAGCCTGAGCGACGGCACCTGGGATCTGTACTGGGTCGCGGTGGACCCCCGGGGCCGAGGTCGCGGGATCGGAAGGATGCTCGTGGAGCACTGCGAAGAGAAAGTGCGCGAGGCGCGGGGAAGGTCGCTTCTCGTCGAAACCTCTTCGCGGGCCGGGTACGAAGGCACGCTCGCCTTCTACCGGGCCCTCAACTACGAAGTGCTCGTGCGGCTCCGCGACTACTACACCACCGGGGACGACAAAATCGTTCTCGGCAAGTACTTCTCTTATTAGGAGCGCGTCGTGGAAGACTGGCAGCGGCTACTTGCGGAAGGCGTGAACAACGCGAAGCAGTGGTGCGAGGAATTCCCGGAGCAGGATCCGCTCGTGGCAAAGCGGGTGGACGACGTATTCCAGCTGCGGGTGAACAAGTACTGGCTGGACCTGATGAAGTCGAAGGGGAACCCGGAGCACCTGATGAAGCAGGTGGCGCCGGACGAGCGGGAGCTGGACGACCAGTTCGGGTTCGACGACCCGCTGGCGGAGGAAAAGATGAGCCCGGTCCCCGGGCTCGTGCACCGCTACCCCGACCGGGTCCTGTTCTACGTGGCCCACCAGTGCGCGTTCTACTGCCGGTATTGCACGAGGAAGCGCAAGGTCAGCGATCCTGAGAGCATTTCGAAGGAGCAGCTGAAGAAGGCGTACGACTACATCCGGGCGCACCCGGAGATCCGGGACGTGGTGTTGTCGGGCGGCGACCCGCTGATGCTGAAGGACGACCCGCTGGTGGAGATCATTTCCAACCTGCGCGCCATCCCGCACGTGGAGGTGATCCGCATCGGAACGCGGATCCCGAGCGCGCTTCCGCAGAGGATCACCCCGGAGCTGCTCGACCGCCTGAAGAAGTTTCACCCGATCTGGATGATGGTGCATTTCGACCATCCGGACGAGCTGACGCAGGAGGCGATTGCGAGCCTGAACCGGATGGCGGATGCCGGGTTCCCGATGATGAACCAGACCGTCCTGCTCAAGGACGTGAACGACAACGTGGAAGCGCTGGCGAAGCTCTTCAAGGGGCTGCTGGCGGCGCGGTGCAGGCCCTACTACCTTTACCAGGCCGACATCACGAAGGGGACGAACCACTTCAGGACGACGGTGGAAAAGGGGCTGGAGATCATGCGGGGGCTGCGCGGCTGGATCAGCGGCATTGCGATCCCGCACTACGTGATCGACGCCCCGGGCGGCGGGGGGAAGATCCCGATGCTGCCGAACTACGTGGAGAAGTGGGCTGACGGGAAGCTGGTGATGAGGAACTTCAAGGGGACGGTGCACGAGTACCCGGAGGTGGTGGAGGACCCGTCCGATCCTGTGGTGATGGTGAGGAACGGGCCGTACGGGAACCGTGGGGTGACGGGGTGCGAGGGGATCGATGCGGATTGACGGTCGGCCCGGGACATGGGTTTAATTCCGGGCCGGCGCCCCCGTTCGGCGCCAACCGGTTCCCCGGCTCGTGGCCCTTCCCAACACAGGAGATCGTCGATGAAGCTCGGTTTCGCCGCGTTTCTGCTGCTTTCGATCAGCGCTTCGGCGCAGGTCGTCGCCCCCTATACCGAGAATTTCGACAGCGGGCTTCCTGCCGGCTGGACGATCAGCAACTCGAGCTCGGAAGGGGTCGGGTGGGCGGTGGACGGCGACCCGGGGATCCCGGTGGTCGGCAACGGCAGTGGCGGCGCGGGAACGGACGGCCCGACGGCGGGGGGAAGCGCGGGCTCGCTGAACTACAACGACGGGTTCGATTTCGAAGAGGACATTGCGCTGGGGGCGAACAAAGGGACGGCGACGAGCCCGGTCATTGACGTCTCCGGGCTGGGAGGGGCGGCGTACGTCAGCTTCGACCTCAACATGGAGACGGATTTCTACCTTTCCCAGGATCCCACGCTGGACTACTTCTTCGTAACCGTCTACACGGACATGGGCGACATCGTGACGATCGACTTCGGGGACAATACGACGCCCCTGGGCCTCACGTACTTCTTCCATTCCGGGCCGATGGGGACGTTCCGGCGGGTCGGATTCGACTTCTCGCTGTTCGGTTTCACGCCGGGGTTTACCACCATCCAGATCGACTTCAACTTCACGACCGGCGACGACACCAACAACGCCTACAACGGGATCTTCGTCGACAACCTGCAGGTGTGCTCCGACACGATTCCGCCCGCGGCGCCGGTGAATCTCCTCCCCGTGGACGGCTCGACGGTCATCGGGGGCGTGGGGATCCCGACGTCGTTGGACTGGTCGGATGCGGTCGATTCGTCCGATTGCGGCACCGGTGCGGTGTGGTTCTACCTCCTCACCGTCTACAATGCCGGCAACGTGGTCGTGTACAGCAGCGCACCGGACGGCACGCAGGACACGATCGTTGCCGGTCTTCCTGCCGGAACTTACCACTGGGAGGTCCAGGCCCTCGACGGCGCCCTCCTCCTGGGGGCCCTGTCCGTCAACACGTTCTTTACGATCGAAACGGCCCTTCCGCCCGCTGCGGCCGACACCCTGTTCGTGAACGAACGCGTGGACGGCGCCCAGTCGGGCGACCCGGGCTTCGTTGACCCCGTGATCGACCAGCAGCCTGCCTTCAGCGCCATTTACCGCGACCCGAACACCGTCGATTCCGCTTCAGGCCTCCGTTTCCAGGTCACCGACGACCCGACCTTCGCGACCCTGTTGTTCGACTCGGGCCTCGTCGGAATCTCGCCCGTGCTTCCCAAGGATTCCCGCTCCCCCGACCTGACGATCAATGTCAGCCTGCAGCGCGACACCGTCCATTACTGGCGCATCCAGTTCACCGACGTCAGCGGCTTCACGGGGCCCTTCAGCACCGCCCAGTCGTTCCGCATCGGGGACGACTTCGAGTTCGGCGTCCGGCACGGGTCGTCGCACCACGGACGGCGGTGTTACGTCGCCACGGCGGCCTTCGGGGCTGACTCCGTTCCCGCCGCGGATCTGAGACGGTACCGCGGAAGCGTGCTCGAGCGGGCGGGCGCGGGCGCCGTCTTCAGCCGTGGATACGCCTCCGCGGGAGCCACCCTCAGCCGGGTGCTTCCCGGAAGAGCCCTCTCCCTGGTCGTGGCGCCCCTGGCGGCGCTCTCGACTGCGGCCGGAGCGGGTTCCTCGCTGTTGCTGGCCGTTCTGCTGTGCGTCCTCGGGTTCCACCGGCTGGCACGGCCTGCGGTCGGCCGCTGAGTTGGGGCGGACGGGAGAGATCGGACCGCGGGCGGATTGTTCTTGCCTCCGCGGTGGTGCTCCCGGCTAGAATCGCCGGTCCAGCCTGTCGCAGGGTCCCCTGCCGGTGCAATGCGCGCCGGAGCAGCGGGAGCCCCTGCCAGTCCCGTGCCGGATCGCCGCACCGTTCGGATTCATCATCCATCGAATTCCGTCCGGCATCTCGAACGATCGGGGAGACAGTCCTTGGAGTGCTGGGCTCCAGGGCACCTTGCGCAGGGGGGAAATCAGAATGAGTCGAACGTTGAGGGTGCTCAGTCTTGCGCTGCTGTTCGGGGTTTTGGCGGCGGGTAACGCGCAGGCACAGGGGTACACCGAGGACTTTGACGGTGTCGCCCCCCCGACGAATTGGACGCTCTCCGCGCCGGTCGGCGGAGTAGGTTGGGCCTTTGACAACACGCCTGTCGCCATGCCGGGCGGTTCGACGTTCGGGGCATCGCTGCGTTCGTTGAACTTCAACGATGGCGTCGATTTCGCCAACGGGCTCACGGTTACCGGAAACGCCACTACGGCAACGCTTATCGTGACAGGTTCGCCGGTAACTATTTCCTGGCAGTGCAATTGGGCTGCGGAGGCCGGCTCAACCTTCGACCAACGCTTCCTGGAGGTCATCAATCCGGGGCTTGGTACTGTCATGGCGGGGGGCAGTTTCCAGGTTTTTGACACGGCGCCGGCGCCGCGGACCTGCGGCGCTTCGGGCGTGTTCCACTCCCACACCGTCGACATCACGAGCGTTCTGGGGGCCGCCACCAGCTTCCAGATCCGATTCAGGTTCAACAGCGTCGATGCGACCATCAATACGGGGGGTGGCTGGTTCGTGGACAGCCTGTCCGTGGTCGGGGCCTGCCTTGACACGACGCCTCCAACGATTCCCACGCTTCTGACACCTGCGGACGCGGCCGTCGTCATCAGTCCACCTGCGGTGACACTGACCTGGAGCGACTCAACGGACACTGCAACCTGTGGCCCGGGAGGCGTCGCCGGATATGTCGTGGAACTCGATGACACCAACCCCCTCGTGCTCCCGTACGTTTTCTCCGCATCGCCGGCGGTCGCGACCGTTTCCGCGGGTGTGCTGGCTCCAGGCACTTACTACTGGAGGGTGCGTTCAGTTGACATCTGGGGAAACGTCAGCGCCGATTCCGCGATCTTCAGCTTCACCGCGGAAGCTCCGGCGGCTCCCCTTGCGCCCGACGGGCTTTTCGTCAACGAAACCGGTGACGGCGCCCAGGCGGGTGATCCCGGCTTCGTGGACCCTGTCACTGACCAGCAGCCCGAGTTCAGCGCGATCTATCGCGACGCCAACACGTCCGATAGCGCCAACGTCCTGCGTTACCAGATCAGCCTCGACCCGACATTCACCGTCGTCCTTTCGGATTCGGGCGACGTCGGTTTCAGCCCGTCCATCGCCAAGGACACGCGGTGCCCGGACCTGGCCTGCCCGATCGTCCTGGATCGCAACACCGTGTACTACTGGCGCATCCGCTTCACCGATGTCGGCGGCCTCGTCGGGCCGTTCTCCTCACCCCAGTCCTTCCGCATCGGCGATGATTTCGAGTTCGGCGTCCGCCACGGCTCTTCGCATCACGGCCGTCGCTGCTACGTCGCAACGGCCGCCTTCGGCGGGGAGTCGGCCGAAGTCGAACGGCTGGCCTCGTTCCGCCAGGGCGTCGTCGAGCGGAGCGGCGCGGGTCGCGTCTTCAGCCGTTGGTACGCCACCACGGGAGCGCCGATCTCCTCGCTGGTGACCGCAGGCCAGGGAGTCCGCGGGCTGTCGATCCCGGCCGCTCATCCCATGGCCACCGCAGCCCTCGCGGCGCTCCTGGCGCTCGCCATCGCAGGCGCCGCGCTCCGGAGGCTTTAGACCAGACGCTCGAGAATTCCAACGGCCCGGTCCCCCAAAAGGACCGGGCCGCTTTCATTCCGCGGGACCGGCCCCGGAAACCTACGCTTCAATCCGCGACCACACGGGAGAACCCCATGCCCTCTTCAGGCCTGCGGAGGACTGCGGCAGGCACCGCCGTCGCCGTTCTCCTGGCGGCTTCGATCGCCGTCATCGTGTTCCGCCGCGGAAAGGCCCCTGACTCTTCCTCCGACTGGCCCGAGTGGCCGGCCCCACCCAAGGTTTTCGTGACGGACGTGGCCCTCTCGGAGAAGACCCACGATTCGTTTGCCGGGGACGTCAAGGCGAGCCTGATGAAGGGCATCCGGCTGGCGGACTGGGGCAAAGCCGCTGGTGGACTGGCTCCGGACTTCCGGGCGTCCTTCCCCGGCGCCGATTCGGGGACCATCGTTCCGGACGGCACGCTGACGATCCGGGAGTTCGCGGGCGGGGGAGTTGCCGCCATGGATGCAGGAAAATTCATCGAGACCCTTCGGGGCTTCCAGGCGAACTGGACTTCGGTCGAACGGACGACATGGCGAACCTTTCATTTCAAGCTGCATCCAGCTGGAGACCGCGCCCGATTCTCGACTCATTTCCAGATGGCCGGCCCGCGGAAGGCGGGAGGACGCGCGGACCTGCAGGCCATCGTGGACGGAGAAGCCGTCCTGGTTTCCGGGGCGTGGAAACTCCGGCGCCTGGCCGTCCGCGAGGGTTGCCTGCTGGAAAACCCTTCGCCTCCCTTCCGCGAAATCACCGACGGCGCCGGTTTCAGCTTCCTTGAATCGGCGGAAAACAAATCCGCGGCGCAGGAGATCATCGATGCGCGCATGGTGAAGACCGCGGGCGGTCTTTCGTGTTTCGACGCGAATGGCGACGGGTTCTGGGACTTGCTGGCGACGATGGTCAACCGCCAGAGTGTCGTGTTCCTGAATGACGGGCACGGCGGATTTTCGCGCGCGCCCGGGCCGGGCGCCAAGCCGGAGGATGCCGGGTATTTCTCGCTCGTCGCCGACATGGACGGGGACGGGACGCTCGAGGCCGTCGGCACCCAGGTGACCGGCTACTCGCAGAACGATGCCCGCGTGCCGATCTACACGCTTCGCGACGGTTCCTGGTCTCCGGTGGCGCAGACCCCGCGCCTGCCGCTTCAGCCGGGAATCCGCGACGTCCTGATCCAGGCCATCGTCCCCTCCGACATCGACCGCGACGGCCGTCTTGACTTCTTCTACGGCGCGTATTCGTGCAACCTCTCGGGCAAGGAGAAGTTCAACGCCGTGTCGGCGTATGACGGATGCGACAACTTCCTGTTCCTCAACAAGGGCGGGCTCTCGTTTTCCGAGGAGAGCGACGCCCGGGGCATCCATGGCACCCAGTATTGCCTCGCGGCCGCCTTCTTCGATTTCGACCGCGATGGGGACGAAGACCTGTTCGAGTGCAACGACTTCGGCCCGAACATCGTCTGGTCCAACAAGGGCGACGGCACCTACGAAGAGCTCCGCGGGGACCGTCTCGCGCTTGACCCGGCCTACACGATGGGCGTCACCATCGCCGACTGGGACAACACGGGGGACTGGAGCGTCTACATTTCCAACATGTACTCGCACGCGGGCAATCGCATCGTCCCGCTCGCCCAGGGCCTCTCGGACGACATGCGCGGGAAGGGCTTCCTGCTTGCGCACGGGAATCAGC
>CAVPNQ010000047.1:0-16635 GCA_963706735.1 uncultured Planctomycetia bacterium | reverse complement strand
GTGCTTCTGATCCGGTGGGTCATGAAGCGCGCGGCGGACCGGAAATCGCCTTACGACATCGAGGAGCGCCTGAAGTAGGCGCTTCCTGCCCGCGATCCTTGGTTGACCGCGACCGCCCGTGCGACCACAATCTCCCCCCCTCATGCCCAGCACCCTTCGACCTTCCCAGGACGGCACCGGCAAGCGCTTCGCCATCGCCGCTTCGCTCTTCAACGAGGACATCGTTACGAACCTCGTGAACGCCGCGGTGAAGACGCTCGAAGCGCACGGCGTGGTTTCGGACGCGATCACGATCGCGTGGGTCCCGGGGGCGTTCGAGCTGCCGCTGGCGGCGCAGGCGTTCGCGAACACGGGGCGGTATGCGGCGGTGATCTGCCTGGGGGCGATCATCAAGGGCGAGACGCGTCACGATGAAGTCGTGGGCGACGCGGCGGCGCGCGGGGTTTCCGACGTGGCGCGCGACTCCGGCGTTCCCTGCACGTTCGGCGTCATCACGGCCGGCAACCGCGCGCAGGCGCTGGAGCGCAGCGGAACGGAGACGAACCGTGGTGCGGAGGCGGCGGAAGCGGCGCTCGAGATGTCCGACATCCTGGCGAGGATCGAATGAGGCGCCGCACGCAATCGCGCCGTCTGGCGCTTCAGTGGCTCTACAAGGCGGACCTCACGGGGGACTGGGACGATTCGGACCTGGAGACGTACCTGGGGCTGCGCGGGGACCCGGGCGAAGTCAGGCAACTCGCGCGCGACATCGTGCAGGGAGTGATCCAGCGGCGCGGGAAGATCGACGCGGAGATTTCGCGGATCGCCGAGAACTGGGACATCGGCCGCATGGCCACGATCGACCGGAACGTGCTGCGCCTTGCCGCGTGGGAGCTCATATTCACGGAGACGCCGGGGCCGGTCATCCTCAACGAAGCCGTCGAACTCGCGAAGACGTTCTCGACGGAAAACAGCGGCGCGTTCGTCAACGGCATCCTCGACCGCATCCGCCCCGAGCGCGAGAAAATCCGGGCGGAGATGGAAAAGGTGTAAGGACCGCTGGTTGCGCCCCACTGGCTGACTGATGTCATAAATGCGCAGTGACGTCATTATCCGGAATTGCTACCATGTGGCCATGCTGAAAGCGAAGCGTCCTGCGGGTCTGGCCCCCCGAGTTGCCGGGAAGCGCAAGGCAACGACATTGAGACTGGATGCACCGCTTCAGGAGGGGCTGGCTCTACTGCAGTCCATTCTCAGGCGTCCGATTAATCGACTCGTGAACGATGCGGTCCGGGGATACCTGGACCGGAGAACTGCCGAGGTCACCTCGGAACTTGAGGACGTCCTGTCGCGGCTGAAGGCGTACCGACGCTCCGATCCCCGGTTCGACAAGGCAATCGCGCGATTGGTCGACGAAGAGGCGAGGCTGGGACGGCAAGATCCTGTGGAAGGTCGGCCGAGCGTGCCCCTCGGGCGGACGCAGCAGAGCATCCGCCGGCTGCTGCGCGGCTGACCGGAGCTGATCGCATGCCTGATTGGGATGACGACAGCCCGGCGCTTCGCCGAAACCTGCTGAAGGTACTGAAGGACATCCGGAAAGCGGCGAGGCGCAGGGCGGTTCCTACCATCGCCGATGCCTGCATGTGGCATTCAGGAATGATGGCGGGGCTGCAGGTTCCGATTCTGGCCTGCGTTGGCAGGTATCGCGGCGAACCCGGAATCGAGCATGAGCGGGTCTTCGTCGGAGGTCACGAAGGCAGTAAGCCAGGGGATGTTCGCCGTGAGCTGCGCAGGTTCGAGCGCCGGTTGCAGAGGGCAGTCGCTACCCTTGATCGCCGGTGCCCGCCCGCCGCCGACCTGGATTCCGATCGACTCGGGGCTGTGATCGATCTGTGCGGGTGGACCCATTCGGAATGGCTGAGGATTCACCCGTTCGTCAACGGGAACGGCCGCACGGCACGCTGTTGGACGAACTCATTGCTCATGCGCTATGGACTTCCTCCGGTCCTTGGCCTGAGACCCCGACCCGGGAGCGACTACCTGGCGGCCGCGGTCGAGGGGATGAGCGGGAACTGGCTTCCCACGGCGGCCTTTGTCCGACGGATGCTGGCCGAGTTCAGTTCTTCCGATTGACTACGAGTCCCAAGGATCGTCTCCCCGCACTCCAACCACCCTGATAAACTCAGCAGCCCCATGGGCCTCTTCTCCAAAGCGTTCGAAAAAATCAAGGCCGGCCTCGCGAAGACCAAGAAGGTCCTCACGACGCCGATCCAGGACCTGTTCGTTCTCACCCGCAAGCTCGACGCGGCGTTCATCGACGAACTGGAAGAGACGCTCATCACCGCGGACATCGGCGTCGCGACGACCACGCGGATCATTGATGACCTCAAGTTCAAGTACAAGCACAAGGAAATCATGGAAGTGCCGCAGGTTCACGCGTACCTGCAGGCGAGCCTGCTGGGGCAGCTGCAGTCGCTTCCACGGCAGGTGAAGTACGCGGCTTCGGGGCCGACGGTGATCCTGATTGCGGGCGTCAACGGGACGGGGAAGACGACGTCGGTCGCGAAGCTGGCAAAGTGGTTCGCGGGCGAGGGCAAGAAGGTCATGCTCGGCGCGTGCGACACGTTCCGCGCGGCCGCGATCGAGCAGCTCACGATCTGGTCCGGCCGCCTCGGCATCGAGATCGTGAAGCACCAGATGAACGCGGACCCGGCGGCCGTGGCGTTCGACGCAGTGGAAGCGGCGATCGCGCGGAAGGCGGACGTGCTGCTCATCGACACGGCGGGGCGGCTGCACACGAAGCAGAACCTCATGACCGAGCTCGGGAAGATCAAGCGCGTGATGCAGAAGAAGCTCCCCGAGGCGCCGCACGAGACGTGGCTCGTGCTCGACGCCACGACCGGCCAGAACGCGGTCAACCAGGCGAAGGCCTTCAACGAGATTCTGCAGGTCAGCGGGCTCGTCCTCGCAAAGCTCGACGGCACCGCCAAGGGCGGCGTCGTCATCGCGATCGAGGAACAGCTCAAGATGCCCGTGAAGTTCGTCGGCGTCGGCGAGCAGATCGACGACATGGAAGTCTTCGACCCCGAGGCGTTCGTGAAGGCCCTTCTCGATCTCGACAAGGTCGAAGCCCCGGCGGCGGCGAAATGACGGCGCGTGCGGGAACCGTGCGGGCCGTCCTTCCGGCGCTTCTTTTCGCCGCCCTCGCGCTCCCGGTTTTCGCCGAAACGCCGAAGGTAGAAATCCGCGGGTCGCACCACGACGAGACGTTCCGCAAGGAAGCCCGCGGGGCCCTTCGGCACGCGTGGCCGGTCTTCTGCGAAATGGGGGGCGTGAAGCTCGAGAAGGACGAGCCATACGTCCTGAACGTCTACCAGCAGCGCGACGAGTACCTGAAGGCCGACCGCGAAATCAACGGCGGGCGGTTCGCCAACAACGGCGGGTTCTTCTCGGTCGAGAGCGGCGAGTCGCACCTTCTGCTGGCGCCGCGCGTGGAGGTCGAGTTCACGGCGCGCGTCCCGCTGACCGAGCGCATGCGGACGCTGATCGTCCACGAGACCTCGCACATGTTCTGGCGCCGGCACGTCGCCTGGTACGAGGGCGCGCCGCAGTGGGCGCTCGAGGGAATGGCCGAGTACTGCGCGGAGCGCGAGCTCGGGACCGAAGCGCTTCGCGGCGTCTACTTCTCGACCGGCCTGCAGGCGCTTCGCCGCGCCGCGGCCTCGGGACGGCTGGTGCCGCTGGAAGACATCGTGGCGCTGGACCTTTCGGCGCAGGCGGATTCGTTCCTGAGGGACCTGTATTACCGGGAGTCGTGGGCGCTGGTGAAGTGGCTTGTGGAGACGAACCCCGAGGGGTGGGCGCAACTGGTGAAGGATTTCGCGACGGTGACGGACCGGGACGCCTCGGCCGCACGGGGAAGGACGTTCTTCGCGAAGCGGATCGGTGACCCGCGCGCGATCCAGAAGCAATGGACGGACTGGCTCGCGGCGCTCGACGCGGGGCCGTGGGAGATGAAATACGGGGACTGGCGGCTGGACGCAGGGGAGATCGAAGGGACGGCGTACGCGAAGACGGGGTCGGCGATCCTGAACGCGCGCGAGCTGAAAGGCGACGCGTCGATCGAGGCGGAGATCTGGATCCAGGACTTCGCGAACGGGCAGGCGGACATCGTGATCGGGGCGTGGGACGACCGCGCCCGGAACCTGGTGAAGGTGGCGTTCATGAAGAGCGGCGTCACGGCGCTGCTCGTGCTGAAAGAGGACCGCTGGGAGCGCGTGGCGATGGCGCAGAGCACGCCCGTGGCTGTGCCGGCGGACACGTGGAAGTCCGTGAAGGTGCAGTTGGCGGGGCGCACGATCCGGGCGTTCGTGGACGGCAAGCAGACGCTCGAGCACACGATCGAGGACGAAGACGTGCGCCTCGACGGACGCTGGGGGTTCGGCAACTTCGACAGCTCCGTCCGCTTCCGGCGCTGGAAAATCTCCACGCCTTGAGCTCCCTCGCCACAAAAGCCGTGGAGTCGCTTCTCGCCGCCTTCGGGCCGCAGAAGTGGTGGCCGGCGGAGACGCCGTTCGAGGTGTGCGTCGGCGCGATCCTGACGCAGAACACGAGCTGGAAGAACGTGGAAGAAGCGATCCGGCGGCTGAAGGCGGCGGCGAATCCGCCGACGGCGGCGTTCATCCTGTCGATCGGCATCCCGAGGCTCGAGGAGCTGATCAAGCCGGCGGGGACGTTCCGCGTGAAGGCGAAGCGCCTCATGCGCTTCTGCAAGTGGCTCGAGGAGGAGCACGGCGGCTCGCTCGAGCGGCTGTTCGAGCGCTCCGCGGAGTCGTTGCGCGACGCGCTGCTTGAGGTGCCGGGGATCGGGCCGGAGACGGCGGACGCGATCGCGCTCTACGCGGCCGGGAAGGAGACGTTCGTGGCCGACGCGTACACGCACCGGATCCTCGCGCGCCACGGCTGGCTCGACTGGGAGTCCGGCTACGACGAAGTCCGCGGCTGGTGGATGGACGGGCTGCCGCGCGACGCCGCGCTGTTCAACGAGGCCCACGCCCTTCTCGTGAAGGCCGGCAAGGAATTCTGCCGCACGAAGCCGGACTGCGACGGCTGCCCGCTCCAGGCGATGCTTCCCGAGGGCGGCCCGCGGCTGCGCGAGAAATGGTAAAGGGACGCGTCGTCCGGATCGTCGGGAACGAATACCACGTCGAGACGGGGACGGTGATGCTGCGCTGCACGCTCACCAACAAGGTGCGTCGCACGCGCGACGGCGCCAACAAGCCCGCGGCCGTCGGGGACGAAGTCGAGGTCGAGCCCGGCGAGGCGGGGGAAGGGACGTTCCTCAAGACCCTTCCCCGGAAGACGAAACTCTGCCGGTCGAAAGGATCGCAGGGCCACCTCGAGGGGGTGCTCGTCGCGAACGCCGAGCAGGTGCTCGCTGTGTTCGCGACTCGGTCTCCCGAGCCGGATTTCCGGGCGCTGGACCGCGCGCTGGTGATGGGCGAGGCCGGGCAGATGTCGTGCGCCATCGCGATGAACAAGACGGACCTCGCGGCGCCGCCGGACGAAATGGCGGACTACCGCGCGGCCGGGTACCCGGTCTTCACCACGAGCGCCACTGTCGGGACGGGCGTCGAGCCGGTGCGCCAGTGGCTCGCGGGGAAGACGACGGCGCTCATGGGCCCCAGCGGCGTCGGGAAGTCCACGCTCCTGAACTGGATCCACCCCGACTGGGCCCGCAAGGTCGGCGAACTGTCGAAGAAGATCGAGGAAGGGCGCCACACGACGACCTGGGTCGAGATGCTGCCGCTTCCCGAGGGCGGCGGCTGGGTCGTGGACACGCCCGGAATCGAGAACTTCGGCCTCTGGGGCGTCAGCTCCGTGGACCTGCCGGCGTTCTACCCGGAATTCCGCGCGTTCGAGGGGAAGTGCCGCTTCCGGGACTGCCGGCACGGGACGGAGCCAGGGTGCGCGTTGAAGGGTGAGGTCGAGCGGGGGGCGGTATCGCGGCGGCGGTGGGAAGGGTACTGCGTGCTGCGGAAGGAGCTGGAGGCGCTCGAGGGCGGGGTACGGCGTTGACGGTTGGCGGTCGGCTGTTAAGCGCCGTGTTGTGAGGCCCCGTGACGTCCGCAGCGGGTGCATGAACCGGCGCAGCGATCGAAGGCCGTTTCCCGCGAAACGTTCGGCCGGTCCCAGTCCCTCCAACACGGTGCTCAACCGTTAACCGCCGACCGCCAACTTCTCCCCCGATTCCCCCTTTTCTCCAAATCCCTGAAAGTTTATAATTCTTATGAACCTTAGATACGTAAAGGTCCGATAACAATCGAGAGGGGGTCCGCCGAACGGCTGGGGGCCGTCACGGGGCAGAAGGAACAGGAGAACCGCCATGATCCGGATGGAACCGAACGTCGTCCTTCGCTACTCGGCCCTGCTGGACGAGTTCATCAAGATCCGCAGCTTCGCAGCCGCGGAGATCGCCGAGCTCCTGCACTTCGCCCGCGTCCCCGACCGGAACGCCTATCGGGGCCTCGTCGTCAACGCGTGCGTCATCGGGTACCTCGCCCATGCCGAGGACGCCGCCCACCGCGTCCCCGCCGGCCGTCGCGCGCTCGACGACGAGTTTTACCGGCTCTGCGTCGAGGTCAACCCTTCGCTCGACATCGCGCACGTCAGCCTGCCCGCGGCCCCCGAGGCGAAGTCGGGGCTGCACCTCCTGAAGGCGCCGGAGCCCGAGCCGGCCCAGGCGATCGAGAAGGTGGCGAGGCTCGAGGAGCGGCTGGCGGAGCGCGTGATCGGGCAGCGCGACGCGGTCCACAGCGTGGCGCAGGTCGTCCGCCGCGCGGCCGCCGGGATGCGGGACACCTCGCGTCCGATGGGAACGTTCTTCTTCATCGGCCAGACCGGCGTCGGCAAGACGGAGCTGGCCAAGGCGCTCACGGATGTCGTCTTCGAGGACCGCGCGCGGATGGTGCGCATCGACTGCAGCGAGTACGGGCTGCCGCACGAATACGCCAAGCTCATCGGCGCGCCCCCGGGATACATCGGCCACAGCGAAGGCGGCTACCTGACCGAGGAAATGAAAAAGAAGGGGCGCGCGGTCGTCCTGTTCGACGAGATCGAGAAGGCCGACGCGAAGGTGCACAACCTGCTCCTGCAGCTGTTCGACGAGGGGTTCATCACCGATTCGCACGGCGCGCGCGTTTCGTTCGCCGACGCGATCGTGATCCTGACGTCCAACGTCGGCGTCGAGGAGATCCGGGAAGCGCGCGACCGCATCGGGTTCGACCGGGCGAAGCGGGCGTCGCTGGACCGCGAGACGCTCTACGGTTGCACGGTGGACGCGCTGAAGCGGGAGTTCCGGCCCGAGTTCCTGAACCGGATCGACGAGGTTGTGCTCTTCAACCCGCTGGGGCTGGCGGACTGCGTGAAGATCGTGGAGCGCTTCCTGGGCGAAGTGGTCCAGCATGCGACGCGGGCGGACCTGCGGCTGTCGTGGTCGGCGACAGTGCCGAAGTTCCTGGCGGAAGCGGGGTTCAGGCCGGAGTACGGCGCGCGGGAGCTGAGGAGGACGGTGCAGGAGATGGTCGAGAATCCGCTGGCGGACCGGATCCTGGACGGGGAGTTTCACCGCGGGGAAGCGGTGCAGATGGTGGTCAAGAGAGGAGAGATCGCGTTCCGGAACTAGGTTTTGGGTTTTGGGTTCCGGATGTTGAGTTCAGGGTTCGGAGTTCTGAGTTCGGGGTTTGGTTTGGGGTCTGGGGTTCGGGGTTTGGAGTTGGGGCGGGAGAGGCGCTTGGACAGGAAAATGGCGCCCTTCAGGGGGTTGTGGCAGTAGGGGCGCGTCTTGCGGAAGCCCAGGTCCTGGTAGATGGACAGCGCGGCTTGCAGTTTGGGGACGGTGTCGAGTTTCATCGTGCGGTATTGCAGCCGGCGGCCCTCGGCGACGATCGCATTGGCCAGCGCCCGTCCGAGGCCCAGGCCCCGAAACCTCGGCCGCACGAACATCCGCTTCATTTCGCAGACGCCTTTGCCCAGGTCGCGAAGCGCTACGCAGCCGGCGGCTTGGCACCGGTGGTGCGCGAGAAGAATCACGCCTGTCGGCGGGCCGTAGCGGCCCGGGAGACCGGCCAGCTCTTCCTCGAACGACTGGAAGCACAGGTCGACGCCCAGGTCCTGCTGGTACTCGCGGAAGAGCCGGCGGATGACGGCCAGGCGGGGGCCGCCGGTGACTCGGACGATCTGCATGCCGGAAGGCTACCAGCCGGCGGAAATCGCACAATATGCGGTCGGGCGCGGCGTTGATCCTCCATGAAAACCGCCACGATCGTTCTTGCATGCCTGATGGCCCTTCCGGTCGCCGCCGAGGAAGCCCCGGCGCGCACCGGGATCGCCTGGTTCGGGACCTGGGAGCGCGGATTCCGCGTCGCAAAGGCCACCGGCCGCCCGATCCTGCTCCTCTCCGCGGCGCCGCAGTGCCACGGCATCTCCGGCCTCTGGTGACCGGGCAAGCAGAAGATGGACAGGAGTTACCTGTCCGACCGCGCCGTGATCGACGCTTCGCGCGACTTCGTGTGCATCCGGCTGGCGACGTACGAGAGCAAGGAAGAGGCCGAGGTGATGAAGTCGTATTTCATCGGCGCCTCGGGAGAGCTGGAGAACACGATGTTCGCGCTCCTTGCACCCGACGGGAAGAAGATCGGCCGTGCAGGCCGGTCGCCGGGCGCGGTGTACGCCGACGCGGCCGCGATGGCGGCGGGGATGAAGGAAATCGCGGCGAAGTACGCGCCGAAGCAGGACGGGAAGTGGGAATTGCCGGTGATGAAGAACCTGCGGCTCGCGCTCGACGTCGCGGCGTGCGACGGCCTGCCCTGCGTCGTGGCGCTGGGAGACACGAAGCTGGAGGAGAAGCTCGCCCCGGCGGCGTGGAAGGAAGCGATCGCGGGGAAGTTCATTTATGCGAACGTCGCGGATTCGAAGGAGCTTGTGAGCGTCAAAGGCGTGACGAAGAAAAGCGGTTTTGTCGTGATCGAGCCTGACACTTACGGACTCGAAGGAAAAGTCCTCGCGGAGATCGACGGAAAACTCGCGGGGAAGGACCTCGAGGCCGCGCTCGAGAAAGCGTGGAAGCTCCACAAGCCGGTCGAGAAGGATCCCGAGGACCACATCCGCGAGGGACATCGCCGCGGCATCGACTGGATCACCGAGATTCCCGACACCGATCCGGGACCGGGAGGAAAAGGACCGCGCTGAGGATCGCGATCGCCGCTTCCACCGGTCTGCCCGTGAAATGACCCCGGCGCCCGGCGGACCCTGTAGACTCTGCCCTTCGAACGAAGACCGCCGAAGGGAGCAAGCACATGGGCCCGCGCCGCAAGCAGCAGTTGCGCATCCTCGAGACGCTGGAGCAGCACGGCTGGCGCCGCGTCTCCGTGGACAAGAGCTGCGACTGGTGGGCGGACGAGATCTGGGCGCTCAGCTCCGTGTGGCCGCCGGTCGGCGCGAGGGCGTGGATGGTCTTCCTGGTGGATCCCGAATGGAAGGGGCACCGTTCCGCGGGCGAGGGCGTGTGCGCCGTGGCGGTGGACACGGTAGCCCGGAAGGAGCGGACGGGCTGGCTCCTGGAAATCCCGGTCGGCCGCCGGTGGGAGCGGGGGCTGGAGGAGCTGATGGAAGCGCTGAAGTCCGCGAGGCTGCTGAAGGCGGGAGAGCCGACGCCGGAAGTGAGTTGACCCGGCGTCGCGGGGCATGTTGTTCTGTGCGGACCCATGGGACTCTTCGGCCCGAAACGCATCACCTGCCCCGCCGGGGTGTGGACCCCGATTCTGGCGACCTCGTTCGCGCAGATGCCGAAGTCGTGGTCCGTCCATTTCGAAGGCGCCGTCTCAGGCGAGTATGAGGAGAAGAAGTCCTCCTGGATCTTCCCGGGGACGCCGGTGCGGAAGCCGCTGGCGCCGAAGATCAGGCTCGATCGCGGCTACTGGAACACGTTCTACTCGGTCCGTGTGCATCCCGCGTCGGACGTGGTGGCCGTCATCGATTGATCCGAACTCGAGCGCGGCGGGAGAGTTCGTGCCGTTCAGACCCGTCCGCTCAATTCGCGTGCACGTACGCCGTCACTTCCATGATCGCGTTAATCCCCCAGTGCAGGATGACGGCGGGGAGGAATGTACGGGCTCGCAGGCAGCAGGCCGCGAGGACGACGGCGCCGGCGTAGGAGGAGAGGAGTTCGAGTTCCGGTTTTTCGGTATGGAGGACGAGGAAGGGGAGGGCCTGGAGGAGGACGGCGACGGGAGCGCCGGCGCGGGCGGCGATGGCGAAGGTGAGGAAGCCGCGGAAGAAGTACTCCCAGGAGAGCATGTAGACGCCAGTGCCGAGTTGAGAGAGGAAGAGGGCGCGGGCGTCGTGGCGGGCGGGCGCGTACTCGGGGTAGTAGGACATCAGTTCGGGGGACAAGTGGGCGGCTGCGACGACGAGCGGCGCGGCGAGCAGCAGGAGGAAGGCGGTCAGCGGCGCCCACCAGCGCCAGTCGCCGGCGGAGAGGCCCCAGCGGGAGAGGTCGAGGCGCCCGGCGATCGCCCCCGCTACGGCCAGGGCGAGCCCCGTGCCGACCAGTGCGGCGGCCGTCCACGGCTGCTTCTCGAAGAAACCGGCCGGCGCCAGCCATGCCCGCGTCGCGATCATGGCGGCGACGAGGAACGCCCCGCACGCGGCCGGAATCGCTGCCTTCCAGCGTTCCGCGCCCTCGACCAGGACAGCGACGCAGAACGGGAGCGCACCGTACAGCGCGAGGAACCACACGGGCTGAAGCACCAGGTCGGCCTTGGCCGGATGTGCACTGTCCACCGCGAGCGCAAAGGCGGCGACCAGCCCGATCGCCATGATCCGCCCGTCGAACGCGTCGCGAAGCCGCGTCACCCCCGCGGCAGGCGCCTCGCCGCCGGCGAGGTCCGGAGCCTCCGCAGGCTCTTCCCCCGGCTCCACCGCGCGATTCCGTTTCACGGCGCGCGATCCTATCCGGTGCTTCGTCGCGCCCGCAAGGTCCCGCTCCGAAGCGCCGACACGCGGTACCATGGCGCCCGAGGAGGCTTGATCCCGCATGTTTCTCATCGGTCCCCACCAGGGGCGCCCGGAGGCCTGGCCGTTCCTCGCCGTCCTCTCCTACGGCTTCGCCGCCCTGTCGCTCCCCATCTGGGCCATCCCCGCTTCATCCACCTGGCTCATCCCGTTCGCCATCCTCGGCGCCGTGGCCCTCGCGCTCGGCGGCGTGTCGCTCTACCAGCTCAAGCGGCTTCCAGGGATGATTCTCACGCGGTGCGCCGTGCTCCCCGCGCCGCTGGCGGGGGCGCTGGCGCTCATGAAGCTCGAGTACTGGTGGGAGAAGTTCTCGTAAGGCGACGGCCACCCAAGGCGGCCCGGCCGGCCCCACTCGCCAAGC
Source organism: uncultured Planctomycetia bacterium (assembly GCA_963706735.1). Classification (GTDB taxonomy): domain Bacteria; phylum Planctomycetota; class MHYJ01; order WSZJ01; family WSZJ01; genus WSZJ01. Next base: position 5,222 of record CAVPNQ010000047.1, on the reverse strand, counting down.
CGGTCGAGTCGAAGGGTCCCGTTGTCCAGCGCGAGAGACTGTCTGCAAAGAACTGCTCGTGTTCGCCTAGTCCCCCTCGACCTCGTCCACCATCCACAGCTGGAGCTCCTTCCCGGACTCGTCCTCGCAGGTCATCCGGAAGCGGTCGCGGCTCGACTCCACGGGAGGACCCGACGCCGGGATCCGCGTGAAGCGGTACCTCGCCTTCTCAATCTTCGTGAGAACGTACCCCGTCCGGAGGTCGAGCTTCAAACGGTTCCCGGACGACTCGTCCACCATCTCCGTCTCCGCCTTCCCGATCTCTCCCGTGGCATCCTTGTCCGCCCCCCGCGGCTGCAGCGTGTAGCGCAACCTCCACCACTTGCCTTCCAGGAACTTCCTCACCTCCACGACCGCCGCCCAAGGCGTATTCCCGACGAACACGATCGCCATCTTCTCCACGACTTTCGCTTCCACCCCGCCGCTGGGCTCCGATTCCACCCGCCGACGCTCCGGCTTCCCCGCCATCCCCAGCGCCGTCACCCGGTACGCGCACGTTTCCCCCGGCGGGGCCGTCCCGTCCACAAACCGCCGGCTCTTCGTCACCTCCATCCGCTTCCACGCCCCTTCTCCCACCCGCCGGTAGACCACGTACTCCTGGATCTCCACCGGATCTACCGCTTCTGCCTGCGCGCCGTCCTTCCACGACAGCCGGATTTCGCAGGCCTCCACGCGGGGCGCGTCCATGACGGGGGGGAGGATCAGCGGAAGCGGCTTTGCCGGGGGTTCGGCTTCCTGGCCGGCCGCGGCGCCGGCGAGGGCGAGGAGGAGCAGCGGGACTGGATGGCGCGCCATGCGGGGATAGTAGCGCGGGGAGCACGGATTTCGGCGGGGCCTTGTACTCACCAGGATGGCCACATCCGAAGCGTCACCGGAGCGTGCGGCCGGCGGGTCTCTTCACCTCCACTCGTGCTTCGGGTATTTCCGCTGCAGCTCTTTCTTGATGCGCGGGTAGTGCTCGGTCCAGAAGCGCGCGAGGTCCTGGGTCACCTGCACCGGCCGGTTGCTCGGCGCGAGGATGTGGACGGCGACGGGGACGCGGCCCATGGCGAGCGGGGGGATGCGGGTGACGCCGAAGAGTTCCTGGATGCGGAGGGCGATGTGGGGCGGGGCGTCCGCGGTGTAAACGACCTTGGGCTTTTTCCCGTTGGGTAGATCCAGGCGCTCGGGGGCGTGCTTGTCGACCAGCCCCTGAAGCGACGGCGCCACGAGTCCGCGCATCTCTCGCATCACCGGGCGATCCCGCAGGTCTTTCCAGGACACCGAACCCGCGCACAACCGCTCGATCGCCGCGCGGCGCTCGGCTTCGCCCGGCGCCGTCAGCCCAGTTTCAGGGCACGCCTTCGCCAGGAACGCGACGCGCAGCAGCCACTGGTCCACGGCCGCGTCCCATTCGCGGAACTCGAGCCGCCTGGCGATCACCTCGTCCGCGAACCGCTTCGCCGCGTCTTCCGCCGGCGGATCCACCGCCCGCCGGCCGACCGCGAGGTCGCGAAAACGAGTGACCTCGTCGGCGGTGACGCGCTTGGCCTCGGAGTCGAACCCGATGACCACCTTTCGTGACAGGTCGAACGGGAACAGTTCTTCGAGCCACGCCGGTTCGATGGCGGTGACGAGGCCGAGGAGCGTTTTGTCCTCGCGTCCGCGGCCCTCGACTTCGCGAATCTCGCCGGCGACGACGAAGGGGGCGCGGCGGACGGCGCTCTCGCGGGAGAGCAGCCCGCGGCGGCCGTGGACGATCTCGCACCGCAAGGTGGCGGTGTCGGTGCGGCGCGCGACCCGGTCGGGGAACCCGGCGAGGATGCAGCGGCGCAAAGCTTCTTCCGGGACCTGCGCGTCCTCGACGGGCAGCCCTTCGCGCTTCGCGATTCGCAGGAACTGCTCCAGCGCGGGGCCGACCTGTCGCGCGGCCTGCGCGTGGATGCCGGCGCGGCGGCAGGCTTCGAAGGCGAAGCGGTTCTCGGCGGCGAATTCCCAGGCGCGGACGAGGATCCAGAGGTCGGAAGTGTCGCGGTCGCCGAGGACGTCCTTTCGGAACTCGACGGCCATGGAATCGGCGGAGCGGACGAGGAGGTCGCGGCCCTGCATGATGGCGGCGACGAGGGAAGCGAGGCGGACGCACTTGAGATCGGCGGCGGCCAGCAGCATGCGCGCCCAGCGGGGGTGAACGGGAAACGCCAGCAGGCGGCGGCCGAGGGGGGTGATGGCCTGCGCGGCGTCGAGGGCGCCGAGGTCCTCGAGCAGATTTTCCGCGTGCACGAGCGACTTTTCGTCCGGTGCGTCCAGCCAGCGGAACTTGCGCAGGTTTGTCACGCCGCCCGCCTTGAGCGCCAGCGCCGCCTCCGCCAGCTCCAGCCGCTTCACCTCCGGCTCCTCGCGCGCGGGCCGCTTCGCGTGCTCCGCTTCGCTCCACAGCCGGATGCAGGTCCCCGGCGCCGTGCGGCCGGCGCGGCCGGCGCGCTGATCCGCGGAAGCGCGGGAGATGGGCTCGACGAAGAGGGTATTGAGGCCGCGGCGGGGGTCGTGGCGGGGGAGGCGGGCGAGGCCGGAATCGACGACGAGGCGGATGCCGTCGATCGTCAGCGACGTTTCGGCGACGTTGGTGGCGACGACGACCTTGCGGCGGTCGGCGCGGGCGACGGCGGCGTCCTGGTCGCGCGGGGCGAGCTCGCCGTGGAGAGGGAGGAGCGCGGCGTCGCGCGTTTCGGGGCGGGTCTTGAGGGCCTCGATCGTGCGGGCGATGTCCCAGGCGCCGGGCATGAAGACGAGCGCATCGCCTTCGTTGCCGGCCCGGATCCACGCGGCGACCGCGTCGACCGCGGCGTCGTGCACGGGCGCGTCGGGGGAGGGAAGCGCGTGGTAGTCGATCCGCACGGGGAACATGCGCCCTTCGGTCGAAACGCGCGCGGCCGGTTTCATGTACGTCTCGAGCTTCTCGCCGTCGAGCGTCGCGGACATCACCACGATCAGCAGGTCCGGCCGCTCGCGTTCCTGCAGGTCGAGCGCCCGCGCCAGCGCGACGTCTCCCTCGAGGTGGCGCTCGTGAAACTCGTCGAACACGATCGCCGACACTCCCGCGAGCCTCGCGTCGCCCACCATCTGCCGCAGCAGAATTCCTTCCGTCACGAACCTGATCCGCGTCCCCGGTCCGCTCGCGTTCTCCAGCCTCACCTGGTACCCGACCTCGCGCCCCAGCGGGCACCCTTCTTCCTCCGCCACCCTCGCGGCCAGCATCCGCGCCGCGATGCGCCGCGGCTGGAGGACAACCGCCTGTCCGCTCCCGAGGAGGCCGTTGCGCAGGAGCATCCGCGGGATCTGCGTCGATTTGCCCGACCCCGTCGGCGCCACCACCACGACGCGCCGCTTCTCGCGCAGCCGCGCCGTGCTCCAGCGCATCGTGGTCGGCGCGCACCGCCGGCAGCGCGCGGTCCGCCTCCACTCGCAATTCGAACCCCTTCTGCGCCAGCGGGTATTCCAGCGCGCGGGCGGCGGCTTCCACGGTTTCCGCCAGGTGCACGGGGCGGAAGCGGTACACCTTCTTCCCCTGCTCGGCTTTCGAAAACTGAAGCACATCGTCCACCAGCCGCGATAGGCGTTCGCACTCCTGGACGATGGTGGCCAAATATTCCGACTGCGTCTCGGGATCGCGCGAGCGGCCCATGTAGAGCGTCTCCGCGAACATGCGGATCGCCGTCAGCGGCGTCTTCAGCTCGTGGGAGACGCTCGAAACGAACCCGGCCTGCAGTTCCGCCAGACGCATTTCGCGGCGCAGGTCGCGCCACAGCATGTAGGCGCCCCTCACCGCCATTCGCATGTTCGCCGAAACGCTGCAATTGGGGCGCTCGCGCGATCCCGAGATGCAATCGGAGTACCTGGCCACCATCGTCAACGAGTGCGAGCGGCTCTCCCGGCTGGTGGACGGCGTGCTCCAGTTCTCCAAGAGCGAGCAGGGAAAGAGGGTCTACCGCTTCCGCCCGCTGCACCTGTCCGAAACCGTGGAAGCGGCGGCGCGCGCCATGGAGTACCCGCTGGCGCAGAAAGGCTTCGAGCTGACCATCCACGCCAAGCGCGACCTGCCCCCCCTGCGTGCGGACCACGACGCGCTCGAGCATCGCGCGGCTGCGCGAGAAGCGGCGCGTCGTGGTGGTGGCGCCGACGGGGTCGTCGACGCAGATCCCGCGGATGCTCCTGCGCAACGGCCTCCTCGGGAGCGGACAGGCGTGTCCTCCAGCCGCGGCGCATCGCCGCGCGGATGCTGGCCGCGAGGGTGGCGGAGGAAGAAGGGTGCCCGCTGGGCGCGAGGTGGCGTACCAGGTGAGGCTGAAGAACGCGAGCGGACCGGGGACGCGGATCAGGTTCGTGACGGAAGGAATTCTGCTGCGGCAGATGGTGGGCGACGCGAGGCTCGCGGCGATCGTGTGTTCGACGAGTTTCCACGAGCGCCACCTCAAGGGAGACGTCGCGCTGGCGCGGGCGCTCGACCTGCAGGAGCGCGAGGAGCCGCCGGACCTGCTGATCGTGGTGATGTCCGCGACGCTCGACGGCGAGAAGCTCGAAGACGTACATGAAACCGGCCGCGCGCGTTTCGACCGAAGGGCGCATGTTCCCGTGCGAGATCGACTACCACGCGCTTCCCTCCCCCGACGCGCCCGTGCACGACGCCGCGGTCGACGCGGTCGCCGCGTGGATCCGGCCCGCAACGAAGGCGATGCGCTCGTCTCATCCCCAGCGCCTGGGACATCGCCCGCACGATCGAGGCCCTCAAGACCCGCCCCGAACGCGGAACGCCGCGCTCCTCCCTCTCCACGGCGAGCTCGCCCGCGCGACAGGACGCCGCCGTCGGCCCCGCGCCGACCGCCGCAAGGTCGTCGTCGCCACCAACGTCGCCGAAACGTCGCTGACGATCGACGGCATCCGCCTCGTCGTCGATTCCGGCCTCGGCCCGCCTCCCGCCACGACCCCCGCCGCGGCCTCGATCGCCCTCTTCGTCGACCCCCATCTCCCGCGCTTCCGCGGATCGCGCCGGCCGGCCGCACCGCGGCCGGGGACCTGCATCCGGCTGTGGAGCGAAGCGGAGCGCGCGAAGCGGCCCGGCGGCGGGAAGCGGCTGTGGCGGAGGCGGCGCTGGCGCTCAAGGCGGGCGGCGTGACGAACCTGCGCAAGTTCCGCTGGCTGGACGCACC
>CAVPNQ010000046.1:0-18256 GCA_963706735.1 uncultured Planctomycetia bacterium | reverse complement strand
GCGTCGCCATCGGCGCGCCGGGGGCAGGCGCCGCCGTCGAAAACCCCGCCGTCACCGCCTGGGCCGCCGACCACCGCCTCCTCCGCGGCCTCGACCTCTCGCGCCTGCGCGTCGCCCGCGCGCACCCGCTGCCGCGCGACCCGTCGGCGACCGTCCTCATCGACTCCGCCGCCGGCCCGCTCGCGATCGCGACCGCCGACCGCGTCACCCTGGGCTTCGCGCTCGAGGACTCCAACCTCCCCCTCCTCGCCGCGTTTCCGCTCCTCATCCGCAACGCCGTCGAAGAGCTCTCCCGCGAGCGGCCGCTTCCCCCCGCCGTCACCGGCGACTGGGTGACGCCGTTCGAGGGGGCGTATGAGGCGTGGGAGCGCGGCGCGACCGAAACGCGCTCCGGTCCGTGGCGCGCCGAGCTCCCCGGGCACGCGATCTTCACGCAGCGCGGCGTCTCGCGCCCGCTCGCGATCAACTTCTTCGCCCCCGCCGAGTCCGCGCTCGCCGACCCGCCGCCCGGGCGCGGGTTGCCGGAGCCGGCGAGGGAGCCGTCGCCTCCCTGGATGTTCCTCGCGCTTGCGGCGGCGCTGCTGCTGGCGCTGGACTGGACGCTCGTTTCGAAGCGATAGCCGGCGGCCGCTCCGCGGATCCACTATCACCGGGGGGCGACGGAGAGTTACCTTAGCCGCATGACGTCCCTGAGATTCCTGGTCCTCGCGGCCGCTCTGGCCGTCGCCGGCTGCGGAAAGAAGGCGGGGTCGCCTTCGAGCAGCGGCCCCGGTAAAGCCGCCCCCGCGGACGCAGATCCCGTGGCCCTCGCCCGCACGCACGCCGAGCGCGGCGAGAACTCCTCCGCCGTGCTCGCCCTCGGCACGACCCGGAACGACGCGGCGCTCGAACTGCTCCTCCCCATGCTCGAGAAGCCGCACCACCCGAGCAACTTCCGAAGAGACGCCGTGCGCGCGCTGGCGAAATGGCCGGACCGGCACGAGCGGATCGGCGAGGCGTTCGCGAAGCTGCTTCCGGACGGCACGGTCGAGGAGTGCCCCGCAATCGCGCAGGCGCTGGCCGGCTGGGGACTCACGGCCCACGCGCCGGTCCTCGCTCGAATGCTCATCAAGGGCCGCCCGGCCGGTTTTCGCGTCCACCCGTTCATTGAGCCACTGCGGCGCCTCGCGACCCCCGCTCTCGTCCCGATCCTGCTCGAAGCCCTTCCCGTGGACGCCGCCCGCGGGCTGAAAATCTCCGGGACCGATGGCCATTACGACACCGTCCAGCGTGCTCTTCCCGTCATCGACCTCCTCGGGGACATCGGGGATGCGCGGGCCGTCCCCTCGCTGGTCGAGTACCTCAACATCGACGCCTACAACCACACGTGGCGGCCGGCGAGCGTGGCGCTCGGGAAGATCGGGAGCGAAGAAGGGATCGTGGCGATCGAGAAGCGGCTCGCGCAGCCCGGGCTGAACGAGGAATCCCGGCGGGATGTCCTCGCGGGGCTCTGGCACTCGCACCACGCGCGCGGCCGGGCGGCGCTCGAGCGGGCGCTGGCGGGCGACGACTTGTGGGACCGCGTCGGGGCGGCCGAAGGGCTGGCGGCGACGGCGCGGGCGGGGGACGAGGCGCTCGTGCTTGGGATCCTGGCGTCACCCGATCCGCGGCTGCGCCAGCGCGTCGTGCCCGCGCTTCCGCGCCTCCTGCCCGGCGGACGCTCGGCGCTTGAGCAGGGCGCCGATCGCGCGCAGCAGGAGCGACGCTTCCGGACGGCGCTGGTGCTCGCCGAGGCGCTCGGCGACGCCGGGCGGCGCGACGCCGCGGCGAAGGCGCTCGAGGGAAAGCGCAGCGCGATCTTCGGCGAGCCGCGGCTCGACCGCTGGCTCGGGAAAACGCGGGCCGATGTGCTCGCGAAGTACCCGGACGCGCGTCCGCAGGCGCACGTCAAGCGCCAAGAGACGTCCACCCAGATCATCTGGACCGACTGGGGGTCGACGTTCGACGTCCCCGACAGGCTTGCCTTCTGGGGCGGGCGCGACGCGCAGGGGCCGTTCGTGGGGGTGGGTGCCCTGCCGAAGTGCGCGGACCCGGTGTTCGGTGTGCGCGTCGGCGATCCGGCGGAGGTGGCCTGGGAGCTCCATGGGCTGAGCCAGCACGAGAATGAGGGGCTGTGGGGGCAAGTCGTCTACAAGCTCACGACTCCGGACGGAACGGCGGTGAAAGTGACGTACGCGTTCGATTTGAAGGCGCAGATCCTCGCCGCGGAGATCCGCAGCGAGGATCGGTAGCGTCGGCCCCTCTCGGAGCTTCGCCGATTCCCTCCGCCGAGCTTGCTTACCTGTTCCGCCACCCGCCTTCGCTCCGGCGCTTCGCGTCCGGAGCTTCGGCGGGTTGGGCCGCTCGGCGTGCCGAAGCGGTGGAGGATCACAGGACTTGATCGCTGAAACCGCATACCTCTTCCGACACGCCCTCCTCCGGGACGCCGCTTACCAGCTCCAGCTCCCCGGCGACCGCGCGCGGCTGCACCGGCTGGCGTTTGCGGCGATCGAAGCGCTGGCCGGAGGGCCTCCTCCCGACCCGGGCCCGGACTTCTCGGGAAAGCGGCGTGCCGCCGCACACCCGCTGGACCCGTACGCCGCCGAACTCGCGGAGCACGCACGGCTGGGTCGTTCCGCGAAGGAGTCCGCCGCAACCGAAGTTCTCTATCTTGGCCGCGCCGCCCTCCACGCCGAGCGGCGCTTCAAGGCCGACGAATCCCTCGTCTTCTGGAAGCGGCGCGCGGAGATTTCCGCGGGGCTGGTGAAGGGCGAATCGCTGTTTCGTGCCGGCACCGCAGCGCTCACCGCGGGGCATGCCCCCGTCGCGGTGCCTCTCATTGAAAGCGCGCTCAAAGTGAGCCGGGACATCAGCGATCGGCCCTTCACGGGGGTCGCGCTGAGCCTGCTGGCGGTGGCCTGTTCGACCCTGGGCGAGATCGCGCGGGCCGAGCGGCTTCATCTGGAGTCGCTGGAGATCCACGTGGAGTCCGGGAATCGTCACTATGAAGGCGTGACGCTCTACAACCTCGCCAAGCTGTACAAGGAGTCCGGACGCGTCGAAGAAGCGGAGAGGTGCCTCGATCGCTCGCTGGCCATCACGCGCGAGCTCCGCGACCGGGAGTCGGAGGGGATGGCCCTGAATCTGCTCGCGGCCGTGCGGCACGAGCAGGGAAGGAGCGCGGCAGCGGAGGAACTCTTCCTTCAGGCCCTTGCCATTCACCGCGAGACCGGCAACCGGCGGTCGGAGGGTGTGACGCTGGGTAATCTGGCCGGCCGCGCGCGGGACGGGTTGAGACCTGACGAGGCGGAACGGCGTTATGCAGAAGCGCTTGCGGTGCACCGGGAAGTCGGGAACAGACGATCCGAAGGCGTGGCGCTGGGGGACCTGGCGGCGCTGGAAATGACGCGAAAACAGTACGGACGGGCGCTCGAGCTGTATGAAGCGGCCCTCGCCATCCATCGGGAGCTTTCCAACAGGCGTTACGAGGGCCTCCATCTGTGTGGTTATGCGCTTCTGCTGGCACGGCTTGGGCGGCGCGAAGAGGCCGTGTCGGTCTGGGCTAGTGGGACGGCCCTGGTGAAGGAGGTTGGGGACGTGGGGGAACTGGCGCGCCGGCGGTTGGACATGGTCTCGCAGTGTGCGGAGGAGGGGGTGGACCCTCTCGATTCAGGTCCGGCCTGAGCGAAATCTACGAAGTTCTCCCTAAGTCCTTGAGCGGGTGGACCTAACAAGCACCGAAATTCTCAAAGTCGGGCTTGCATAGTGTCGATATACACAGTATGATCAGGGGCATCAAGGTTGAAACACACACTATTTCGGGTGAGGACGCGATGCCTGAAGGACTGACGCCCAAGCAGCAGGAGATCTTCAATTTCCTGTGCCGACACATCCGCGAGCGGGGCTACCCGCCCTCTTACGAGGAGATCGCGGAACAGTTCGGGTTCGCTTCGCCGAACGCCGTGACGGGGCACCTGAAGGCTCTGGAGAGGAAAGGATTCATCCGGCGGAGCGAGAAGTCGCGCGCGCTGGAGATCACAGACCCGACGTTCCGGCAGAGCGGCATTCCGATCATCGGGACGGTCGCCGCCGGCACGCCGATCATGGCCATCGAAAACCGCGAGGGAACGCTCGCCATCGAGGAGATGTTCGGGGTTTCGGGCGACCTGTTCGCGCTTCGCGTCCGCGGCGAAAGCATGGTGGGCGCCGGGATCAATCCGGGCGACTTTGTCGTCGTCCGGCCGATGCCCGTCGTCGAGTCGGGACAGATCGGCGTGGCGTTCCTGGACGGTGAAGCCACGGTCAAACGGATCTACCGGGAGCCCACCGGCTGGCGGCTGCAGCCCGAGAATTCGGGGATGGAGCCGATCTGGGTCAGTAAGGATGACACAACCTTCTGGGTCGGCGGTAAGGTCGTGGGTGTTGTTCGCCGGATCCAGCTGTAAGTTCGTCGATGGGATGTTCGGTAGTTGTCAGGTGTTGAAGTAAACATCTACAGGTAGGGGATGACAGCCATGCTCGCCACCAAGGGTCGTTACCGCGACACGAATCCGTCCTCCGTCCCGGAGTCGGATCAGCGGCACCTCGCTGAGATCGTCAGCCGCCGCTCCGAAGAACTCGCCCGCGCTCTTCCTTCTGAACCCACACTTCTGATCGAGGAGGCCGGAACCGCCTTCCTCGTCACACGCGCAGAGTCCGACGAAACCACCTATTTCCTGCACGCCCACCCGGGCGATCTCGAAATCGGTGTGGCCGAGGAGCCCGCTTACCCGCTCCTCTCTGCCGTCGCCTCCCTGCGCACCCCCGGCGACCCCCGCTTCGCCGGTATCGTCCTCGACGTCGCCGATCGGCCGGTCATCGAGCGCTTCCGCCAGATGATCTCCCAGCCCTTCGTCGACCTCGTTGTCGTCGACCCGGCGTGTCGTTTCCTCGCCGCCTGCCGGTTCGACCTCACCCTTTGGACCCGTGCCCAGGCCCACCGGGCCCTGGACCGGGCGCGGCGGTATCTCGAGTCGATCCCTGCCGACCGCCGGTCCTTCCGGCGCGCCGTGGATGACCTCGAGATTTACCTCAACAAAAACCAGACTGCCTAGGAGGCTGCGTGTCCACAAAGACCCCCGTCAAGCCCGTCAGCAAGGACCTCATGAAGGAAATCGAGCGCCAGAAGTCCCGCGCGCTCGAGGCCGTGGTGGCCGAAATCCAGAAGCGCTACGGCGCCGGATCGGTGATGCGCCTGGGTTCGGACGACATCGTGCCGATCGAGATCATTTCCACCGGCGCCCTTTCGCTCGACCTCGCGCTCGGCATCGGCGGCGTCCCGCGCGGACGCGTCGTCGAGATCTTCGGCCCCGAGTCAGGCGGAAAGACTACGCTTTCGCTTCACATCATCGCCAACGCCCAGGCGGCCGGCGGCGTCGCGGCCTTCATCGACGCCGAGCACGCCATCGACCCCGCCTATGCCAAAAAGCTCGGCGTCTGCACCGACCAGCTCCTCCTGTCGCAGCCCGACTCCGGCGAGCAGGCCCTGGAGATTGCCGAGGCCCTGGTCAACTCCAACGCCGTCGACGTCGTCGTCGTCGATTCCGTGGCCGCCCTCGTCCCCCGCCAGGAACTCGAAGGCGAAATGGGCGATGCCACCGTCGGCGCCCAGGCCCGCCTCATGTCCCAGGCCCTGAGGAAACTCACCGCCGCCATCTCCCGCTCCAAGACCTGCGTCATCTTCATCAACCAGATCCGCGAGAAGATCGGCGGATACGGCAACCCCGAAACCACCACCGGCGGACGCGCCCTCAAGTTCTACTCCTCCGTCCGCATCGAGGTCCGCCGCGTCACTTCCATCAAGTCCGGCGAAGAAACCGTCGGCAACCGCGTGAAGGCCACGGTCGTGAAGAACAAGTGCGCCCCGCCCTTCCGCAAGACCGAGTTCGACATCATCTTCGGCCGCGGCATCGTGCGTTCGCGCGACCTGCTCGACACCGCCGCCGAGCTCAAGGTCGTCGACAAGTCCGGCACCTGGTTCACCTATGGCGACGTCCGCCTCGGCCAGGGCCGCGAAAACTCCGCCGCCTTCCTCGAAGCCAACCCGGACATCCTGGCCCGGCTCGACGAAGCGACCCGGAAAGTCGCCGTCCCCGTCGTCGCACCCGAACCCGAACGCGAAGCGTCTTAAATCAAAGGAACACCATGCGCACGCTCTGGCTTCTGATCCTGATCCCCGCCGCGCTGATCGCGGCCCTGTAGCTCTCTCCGTCCTGCCGTTGCCGGGCCGCCCATCGGGGCGGCCGGCGACGGCGGGCTTCCCCCCGGCTCCCGTCTCATCCCCTGGGACGGGGGCCGGTCTCCTTGCCCCTCGTTTTTCTTCGTGATTGAATGCGCTCCCCCGCCTTCGCCTCGTCTCCACCCGTCTTCGCGCCTTCGGCGCTTCGCCGGGCGGTGACGGGCTTCGGCGGGCTTCGCTTCGCTCGCCTTCGTGTGAGCGCAGCTGAGATTCGAGGCGGCAAGTCACGAAAGGACTTCGGGAGCATTGAGCCGGGTGCTGAGCTGCGGTGGATTGACCCTTGAAGGGACGAGTGTTTCCACGCTCGAAACCTGCATTGCGGTCCGCGAGCTCAACCTCTGCTTCGATATCGGCAAGGGCCCCCGCTACGCCGTCGGGATGGACAACGTCCTTTTGACCCACGCGCACCAGGACCACGCCGTCGGCCTGGCGCTTCATATCGCCACGCGCAAGCTGCTCGACCTGCCGCCGCCGGTGATCTACCTGCCGGCGCAGATCGTCGAGGACGCGCGGAACATGATCTCGGCTTGGGAGCGCCTCGAGCGCCGCCGCACGAGGTATACCCTGGTCCCGGTCCGGGAGGGCGAGCGGTACGACATGCGCAAGGGGCTCTTCTTCCGCGCCTTCCCGACGGAGCACTCGCTTCCCAGCATGGGGTTTCAGGTCTTCGAAGAGCGCCGGAAGCTTCGGGTCGAGTACATCGGGCTGGACGGGCCGGCGATCGTGGAGCTGAAGAAGCGCGGGGTTGAGATCACCGACCCGGTGGAGTTGCCGATGGTGACGTTCGTGGGGGACTCGACGATCACGCCGGTGGACCGGTTTCCGGACATGCTGAAGAGCCAGGTGGTGATTCTCGAGTGCACGTTCCTGGCGCCGGAGGACCGGCCGATGGCGAAGAAGAAGCGGCACACGCACATTGCGGACATCGTGGAGCGCGCCGACAAGCTGGGGGCCTGCGAGCACCTGGTGCTGTCGCACTTCAGCACGCGTTATACGCGCGAGGACATTCACCGCGAGCTGGCGGCGGTGCTGCCGGAGTCGCTGAAGGCGAAGACGAAAGTGCTGTTTTAAGCCGGGCCGTGAAGGTGTTCTCTCACCACCCGATACTGCTCTCGGCCCGGCTCACCCTGAGCGAGCCCGCAGGGCGAGTCGAAGGGTGTCCGGGACCGGGCACAACGCTGGCGATAACGGACTTGCCCGGGTTCGCTCAAGCCGGGCCCGCTTAATACCTGAGCATCGCGCCGATCTTGCCGTGCTCCGCGAGCGCGCTTCCCGCAGGCAGGATGCGGAGGACGCCGCCCTGGTGCACGGTCAGCGCCACGGCCTCGTCCACGACGTCTCCCGCTTCGGCCGTCGGGCCGCTGCATCTCGGGCAGACGGTTTCCTTCTCGGCGAGGATCGAACAGTTGGTGCAGTGGTGGCCGTGGGCGGAGAAGTCCTCGGTGACGAGGAGAGTCTGGACGCGGCGGTCGTTGAGGGCGGCGAGGGTGTTCTTGAGGCCCATGACGGCGAGGCCCCCGTTGGTGCGGGCGGCGCCGACGAGGCGGCGGACCTGGTCGTCGCGGCGGTTGGTCTCCTCGACGCTGACGAGCTCCACGGTCTTCGCGCGAATCTCCTCGCGCGTCGCCGAGCGGACGTCCACCCGGTACCGGCCCGCAACCCGCTCCGCGACGTACGTGTGCAGGTGGCGCTCGAACCCCCGGATCTCGTCCAGGTGCCCCCCGAGAACCAGGTACTCGAAGGGCGCCGCCTGGAACGCGTGAAGGAGCCGGTCCGCGGCATCCTGGTAGTGGTGGTGGATCGCTTCGTCGTGCCGGTGCTCGATGCGGCTGGTGTCCTTGCCCTGGTTCGCGCTCGTGCGCGCCTTGCCGCCGGAATCGTGCGTCACTTCGAACATCTCGTGAATCTCGTCGCCGTGGACGGAGAACGCGCGGGCGCGGTGCTGGTCGACGAGGACGGTGACCGCGTGGGGCGACTGGGCGAGGAGGGCCTGAAGCGGCCTGAGGTAAGGGGTGGGGCCGACGAGGAGGGTGGCCTTGAAGCCGTGGGGGAGGGGGTACATCTGGAAGAAGTCCATGCCGGCGCAGGAGAAAGCGGCGACGCCGCGTTCGCCGGCGCGGGTGAAGGGATGGCCGACGAGGGCGTCATGGAGGCGTTCGAAGTCGGACTCGACGGACTTGAGCTGGTCGTGGGTGAGTCCGGCGGCGCGGAGTTCGGCGAGGCGGTCGCGCGAGAGGTCCTTGAGCTGGGCGAGGAGGACGTTCTTGGGGAAGCGTTTAGGATCGGTGTTGAGGTAGAGCGAGGCGACGAGAAGCGGAGCGGGGTTGAACTTCGCGAGTTCGGCGAGCTGGGTGGGATTCAGCATGGTGCGCTCCGGCAAGAGTGGCGGGAAGGGAGCGAGGCCGATCGACGGGTGGGATTGTAGCGAAACGGGGAGAAGCGCACGCTAAAACGCGGGTACGCGGGCGGACTGCTGGACGGGAGTGGGGGGGCGGGGCTAGGGTAGCGCGCCATGGAACTGGGCGAGCGGGTGGCGAAAATCACGGCGGTGCTGAAGAAGGCCTACCCGGAGGCGAAGTGCAGCCTCGAGCACGGGGACCCGCTTCAGCTCCTCATTGCGACGATTTTGTCGGCGCAGTGCACGGACGAGCGGGTGAACAAGGTGACGCCGGCGCTGTTCCGGAAGTACCGGGGGGCGCGGGCGTTTGCGGAGTCGCCGCCGGGGGAGCTGGAGCAGGACATCCGGAGCACGGGGTTCTTCAACAACAAGGCGAAATCGATCCGCGGGGCGTGCCGGGTGATTCTCGAGAAGCACGGCGGGCGCGTGCCGGAGACGATGGACGAGCTGCTGGAGCTGCCCGGGGTGGCGCGGAAGACGGCGAACGTGGTGCTGGGGAACGGATTCGGCAAGAACGAGGGCGTGGTCGTGGACACGCACGTCACGCGGCTGTCGCGGCGGATGGGGATGACGCGGCAGAAGACGCCGGAGAAGATCGAGGTCGCGCTGATGAAGCTCGTGCCGCGCGAGGACTGGGCGTTGTTCAGCCACCTGCTGATCCATCACGGGCGCGGGCCGTGCGACGCGCGGAAGCCGGAATGTGCGGGGTGTTGCGTCGAGAAATGGTGCCCGAAGGTGGGAGTGGAGAAATGAAGTACCTGGCGACGGTGGAAGAGGTGAAGGCGGGGGGCGCGCTGGTGGTGGACTGCCGGCGGCTGCAGGCCTACGAGGGAGGGCACATCCCGGGCGCGGTGAAGCTCGACATCTACGAGCATCACTGGCCGGACACGACGCCGCGGGGGGTGAAGCTGTTCGTGTGGCAGATGCAGGAGACGATGCGGCGGATCGGGGTGACGAACGGGAAGCGCGTGATCGCGTACGACGAGGATTCAGGGATGCTCTCGGCGCGGCTCGCGTGGACGCTGGACTGGCTGGGGCACCCGGACGTCGCGATGCTGGACGGCGGGATCAAGGCGTGGGTGGCGGCGGGCGGGGCGGTGGTGAAGGAAGCGACCTTGCCGAAGAAGAGCGCGTGGTCGCCGCGGGCCGACGCTTCGAAGATGATCCGCGCGGACCAGCTCAAGCGCGGGCTGAAAAAACTGACGGTGGTGGACACGCGGAGCCCGGAAGAGCATTCGGGGGCGCTGGTGAGGGCGGCGCGCGGGGGGACGATCCCGGGGGCGATTCCGCTGCACTACGTGGACAACCTGCGGGATGGGAAGTTCAAGCCCGTGAGCGAGCTGCGGGCGATGTACGCGGCGGTGGGGGTGAACGCGTCGCAGGACGTAGTGCCGCTCTGCAACGGCGGGTACCGGTCCGCGCATACTTACGTCGCGCTGAAGCTCTGCGGTTTCCCGAAGGTGAAGAACTACTACGCGGCGTGGCAGGAGTGGGGGAACCGGCCGGATCTGCCGGTGGCGCGTTGCCGGTAGACAGTGGCCAGTTGCCAGCGGCCAGTTGCCAGTTGCCAGTGGGCAGTTGCCAGTTGCCAGTGGGCAGTGGGCAGGAACGGCTTGACTTGGGGTTGAATGTTTACTAGATTGGTAATGATTCGTGGGCGCTCTTCCCCCACGTAACTGCCTCGCTTAACCTGTTTCTGGACTCCTACCCGAGGACCGATTCATGCCCGCCGGCTGGAAAGACTTCGTCGAGGTCGCCCGCAAACTCGTGACCGAGATCTCCGTCGCCGACTTCGAGGCGCGGCGGCTCCGCGGCGAACACTTCGTCCTCATGGACGTCCGCGAAGACGAAGAGCGGAAGGGCGGGTACATCCCGGGGGCCATCCACATCTCGCGCGGGATGCTGGAGTTCAAGGTGACGCAGGTCGTCCCCGATCTCGCGACGCCGATCGTGGCGTACGACGCCGGCGGAAACAGGTCGCTGCTGGCCTGCAAGGCTCTCAAGGAACTCGGCTACACGAATGTCGTCTCGCTGCAGGGCGGATTCGGCGCCTACCGCGCTTCCAAGGGCAAGGTCGCGAAGGAACGCACCTGGTCCGCCGAGCAGCTCGAGCGGTACAGCCGGCACTTCATGCTCAAGGAAGTCGGCAAGGAAGGCCAGGCGCGGCTGCTGGACGCAAAGGTGCTTTGCCTGGGGGCGGGCGGGCTCGGGTCGCCGATCGCACTTTATCTCGCGGCGGCGGGGGTCGGCACACTGGGGGTCGTGGACGGCGACGTGGTGGACATCTCGAATCTCCAGAGGCAGATCCTGCACACGACGGACCGGGTCGGGACGTCCAAGGTCGAGAGCGCGCGCAAGACGATCAACGCGCTCAACCCCGACGTGAACGTCGTGCCGCACGCGTTCCGGCTGACGCCCGACAACGTCATGAACGTGATGAAGGACTACGACCTCGTCGTGGACGGCGCGGACAACTTCGCGACGCGCTACATGCTCAACGACGCCGCGTTCTTCCTGAAGAAGCCGATCGTGCACGGCTCGATCTTCCAGTTCGAGGGGCAGGTCACGACCATCGCCCCGCACCTGGGCGGCCCGTGCTACCGCTGCATGTACCCCGAAGCGCCCCCGCCGGAATTCGCCCCTGGCTGAAACGAGGCCGGCGTCCTGGGCGTGCTCCCGGGAATCGTGGGCCTGGTGCAGGCGACGGAAGCGGTGAAGCTGCTGCTCAACATCGGCGAGACGCTCGTCGGGCGCCTCCTCATGTACGACTCCCTCGCGATGAAGTTCCGCGAGTTCAAGAGCCCGAAAGATCCCGGATGCGCCCTGTGCGGGCCGAAGCCGACGATCCTCGAGCTCGAGAAGTCGCTTCCCGAGGCCGGCGGCGCGTGCGCACTGCCGTCGCGGGAACTCCCG
Organism: uncultured Planctomycetia bacterium; assembly: GCA_963706735.1. Lineage (GTDB taxonomy): Bacteria > Planctomycetota > MHYJ01 > WSZJ01 > WSZJ01 > WSZJ01. Next base: position 6,650 of record CAVPNQ010000046.1, on the reverse strand, counting down.
CACGTGCCCGCGGCCGCGGTCGTCGCGCCGGCCGCGCGGAGACATTGAGGCCGGGGACCACTACGGCTTGAAGTACGCGGGCTCGTTCTTCGGCTTCCACTTGATGTTGCAGCCCAGGCTCGGCTTCTGCTCGCGGACCGAGCGGCCGGCCAGCGCCGCTTCCAGCGCCGAACGCAGGTCCACGCCCGAAACCTGCCGCGTCGTTCCCGGGCGGCTGTCGTCCATCTGCCCGCGGTAGACCAGCTTCAGGTCCTTGTCGAACACGAAGAAGTCCGGCGTGCACGCCGCCCCGTAGGCCTTAGCAACCTCCTGGGATTCGTCCACGAGGTACGGGAACGTGTACCCCGCGTCCTGCGACTCCTCCAGCATCCGCTCCGGCGCGTCGTCCGGGTACGCCATCGAGTCGTTCGAGTTGATCCCGAAGATCGACACGCCCTTCCCCGCATACTCCGTCGTCAGCGCCGCAAATCCCTCCCGGATGTGCTTCACGAACGGACAGTGGTTGCAGATGAACGCCACCAGCACCGGTCCCTTCGCGTCCGCCAGCGAGAACTGCCGCCCGCGCCCGTCCGGCAGCCGGAACGGGGGCGCGCTGGCGCCGACTTCCAGCTGCATCGTCGAGAACGTGCGGACCATGGGACGCCTCCGGGTTTGTGTGAAGCCACCATAGACGCGCGGAAGAGCCGCCGCAAGGACGGTCGCCGGAAGGGTGCTTGGGCGCGGCCGCGCCGTCGCTTATCCTCGATGAAGAACAGGAGGTTCGATGGATGTCCGGGAAGCGGCGCGATCGGCGGGACTCTCGCGCATCGGCATCGCGAGGCTGCGCTCCCTGCCGGACGGCGAGAACCTCCGCGCCTTCTTCGCCGAGGCCCGCCACGCGTCGATGGACTGGATGCGCGACGACGAGGCGCGCCGCGCGGATGCGGCCGCGGGGTTCGACTGGGCGCGGAGCATCGTCATCGCCGCCCTCGCTTACGCCTCGGGAGACGATCCGCCTCTCGAGCCCGGCCACGGCCGCGTCGCCCGCTACGCCCGCGGCGAGGACTACCACAAGGTGATGGGAAAGCGCCTCGAGCGGCTGGCGGGGGCGTTCCGGCGGGAGGGGGCGCGGGCGGTCGCGGTCGTGGATACTTCGGCGCTGATGGAAAAAGTGTGGGCGCGCGAAGCGGGAATCGGGTGGATCGGGAAGAACACGTGCTCGATCGACGCGGAGCGCGGGTCGTGGCACGTGCTCGGCGCCGTCCTCACCGACCGCGAGCTCGAACCGGACGCGCCCGCCGAGGATCGTTGCGGGTCGTGTACGGCGTGCCTCGAAGCGTGCCCGACCGGGGCGCTGACCGACGCGTACCGGATGGACGCTTCGAAGTGCATTTCGTACCTGACGATCGAACACCGGGGAGAGATCGCGCCGGAATTGCAGAAGCAGATGGGTGCCTGGATTTTCGGCTGCGACATCTGCCAGGAAGTGTGCCCGTTCAACCGGGCGGCGCCGGCGGGCGCGGATCCCGCGCTGGGTGCGCGGCGCGGGCTGGCTTCGCCGCGGCTGATGGACTGGCTTCGGCTGGACCCCGCGGGCTGGGACGAACTCACCCGCGGCACGGCTCTTCGCCGCACCAAGCTCGAGGAGCTGCGCCGCAACGCGGCGATCGCCGTCGCCAACACGGTGGCGGGGCGGGTCTCCGGGGATTCGCTCAAGGCCGGTTCATAGGCTGGCCGATTCAAACCCCGGGGAGATACTCTCTCTCCAACCGCCATGCGCCCCTTCATCCCCGCCGCCGCCGCCCTCGCCCTCCTCCTCGCCGCGTGTGCGAATCCGGAAGACCCGGACATCCACCGGCCGAACCCGGAGCTCGCTCATCCCGAGGACATCCCGGGCGTCGCCAATTTCGCGAAGGTGACCGATGGTGTCTGGCGCGGGGCGCAGCCGACGGCGGAAGGGATGGCGACGCTCAAGGCTATGGGCGTCAGAACGATCGTGAATCTTCGGGCGCTCAGCAGCGACCGCGACGAACTTCGCGGGCTCGGGCTCGATTACGTGCACTTGCCGAGCACCGCGCTGGTGCCGGACGAGGAGGTCGTCGCGGCGTTCCTGAAGGTGGCGACGGACAAGGCGCGGCGACCGGTGTTCGTGCACTGCCAGCACGGAAGCGACCGCACGGGGGTGGCGATCGCGGCGTACCGCGTGGCGGTGCAGGGATGGAGCATGGAGAAGGCGCGGCGGGAACTGCCGAGGTTTCATTTCCACGAGGTGTTCGTGCCCCTGGAGCGTTACCTCGACAGCTTCGACGCCGACCGCGTGCGCGCGGCGATGGAGAGGGCTGATCCGGAGGTCGAGAACGTGCCGTAGGGCGCGCGAAGCGCCCCTTAACCTTTCCCTTTCCCTTTTCCTTAACCTGCCGGTCCGTTGGCGATCGGCAGGTTAAGGAAAAGGGAAAGGTTAAGGTCAAGGGGCCCGCCTCCGCGCCTGCGGCGCTTCGGCGGGCCAATAAAAAACCCCGGCTTTTGGCCGGGGTTGGGTTGATTCTTCGACCTTGCTAGACCCGCTTCCCGATCTCGTCCCAGTTCGCAACGTTCCACCAGGCATCGACGTAATCCGGGCGGCGGTTCTGGTACCGGAGGTAGTAGGCGTGTTCCCACACATCCACTCCGAACACCGCGTGCTTCCCGTCCATGAGCGGGTTGTCCTGGTTCGGCGTCGACGCGATCTCGTACTTCCCGTCGGCGTTCCGCACGAGCCACGCCCAGCCGCTTCCGAACCGCCCCGTGCACGCGTCCTTGAACTTCGCCTTGAACGTCGCAAAGTCCGTCCACGTGCTTTTGATCACGTCCGCCAGCTTGCCCTTCGGTTCGCCCCCCTTGCCCGGGCCCATCCACGTCCAGAACATCGAGTGGTTCCAGTGCCCGCCGCCGTTGTTCCGCACGGCCGTCCGGATCCCTTCGGGCACCTTTGCGATGTTTTTGCACACATCCTCCAGCGACCACTTCGCCACGTCCGCCGCGCTCTCCAGCGCCTTGTTCAGATTCGTGACGTACGCGTTGTGGTGCTTCCCGTGGTGGATCTCCATCGTCATCTTGTCGATCGCCGTCTCCAGCGCGTCCGGCGCGTAGGGCAGCTTGGGAAGTTCGTGGGCCATGCCGTGCCTCCATGAATTCTCGTGAGCGGCGACGCAGTCTGCGGCGCCGGGAGGGCGAATGTCGCGCGGCGGGGAAGGGGTGTCAAGGCATTCGCAAAGAAAGTGCTTTGCAATTGCCGCGGCGCGTCAGTGCGAAAATCCGCGCTGACGTCAGAGCCCCGGGCTGACGACGCGAAGGCCCGTCGACCGGGCCGCGGCCGCCAATTCGCGGTCGGAGCAGGCGAAGCGGAAACCCCGGCGTCCTGACCTGCGCGAAAGGTCCAGCGCAGTCGCCAGGTGAGCGGCGTCGGCTCCCAGAAGGCGGTATCGAATCACCAGATCCAGGGCGCGGGCGGCCAGGTCCGCCCCGAACTCCACGAGTTCGAGTCGTTCCAGGAACTGCCGGACAACCTCGACGTCGAAGCCGCGGTTTGCACCTCTGCTTCGGGCCTGGCGAGAAAGCGCGCTCGCGGTCTCCGGCCACAGCAGCGTCGAGCCCGCGTGCCGGGTATCGGCGGTCAGCAGGCTCCTGGCCTGGCCATAGCCCGGGTCGAGTTCGAGAAACGCCCTCGCGAAAGCGCTTGTGTCCCAAAAGATCAACGCCGGTCCCGCTGACGCCGCAATTCCTCGATGACACCGTCGAGGCGGAAAGTCGGGATGTCGCTCTCCCGGATCGGTTTCCCGTTCCCGCGCCGAAGGTAACCCTCGGCCGCCAGCTGGTCGAGCTTCCGGTCGAGGGCGCTCTTCTTCGGGTTCGTCCGCGATGGGCGCGTCACGACGGCGACCTCGCGATCATGCGAAGTGATAATGACGCGCTTGCCGTCACGGACCGCGCGCAGCGCCCGGCCTATCTGGGCCTGGAATTCACGAACTCCGAAGTAGATGTCCTTCATGAATGTACAGCATATGCAAAGTTGCTGATCGATTCAAGCAAAGGCCGGAAGATCGCACCGCCCGACGCAACTATTGCGAGTCTGGATCGTCGAGTCGAAGGAGCAGTTCTCGAGCGCCGGGATGACGGGATCCCCGATGGACGCGAGGAACTCGGAGATATGTCGAGCGATCGGCCAATTTGAATCCTGAATCCACTCAAGCAGGTGAGGAATGACAGGCGCGACTGCGGGGTAGCCGAAATCGCGAAGTTGTCGGAGTGACTCCTCATCCGACTTGTGCTGAATGCGCGGCAGATCGCCCCGTTGCGTCAGGACAGAATAACAGGGAGTTCGGCGATCTCACGGACCCGACGGCACCTCCGCTCACCGTGCAGCCCCGCCGGATCGAGAAGCACGGCATCCATTCCCGCCCCCCGGGCGCCGATGACGTCGATGTGGAACATGTCGCCCACATAGAGCGAGCGATCGGCGGCGGCGCCGGAGCGCTGGAGCGCCATGTCGAAGATGCGGCGGTCGGGCTTTTCGATGCCGACGACCTTCGAGTCGATGACGTATTCGAGGTGCTGTTTCATCCCGAGCCGTTCCAGCATCGCCTCCACGCTTCCGTCGGAGTTCGAGATCACCGCGAGGCGGTAGCCGAGGTCCTTCAATTTGACCAGCGTCTCCGCGGCGGCACGCGCCGGTCGGGACCATAGGGTGAAGGTCGTGTTCTGCGCGAACAGCGCACGAAGCGCGTCGGGGACGCGGGCGCGGTCCTGCCAGCCGGCGGCGGAGAGGATCGTCCAGAAGTACGTCTGCCAGCGCTCGCGGTCCTCTTCGGGGTCGGCGCGGTCCCAGTCCACGTGGAACCTGGCCTTCGGCTCGGCCGCTTCCATCGCATCGGGGTCGCCGCGGAAGCCGAAGTCCTTGTGCAGGATGCCGGCGACGCGGTGGAAGTCGAGGTGGACTAGCGTGTTGCCGGCGTCGAGGAAGACGTGGGTGGGGGTTTGCATGGTGGGTAGGGAGCGACGGAGAAGGCAACGGCCACGAAAGGAAAAACGAAAAAGGAAAAAGGAAAAATGAAAAGGAACGGCCGTTAGACCTCGAAGGGGTGATGCTCGCTTTCGGCGGATTTTCCGGCGGTCGGCGGAGGTGGGGTAGGACGCGTCTTGCGGCCCAGCACCTTGCGCGCGGCGGCGACTATGTTCTTCCAGGTCAGGCCGTATTTCTCGAGGAGCTGGTTCGGGGTTCCGCTTTCGGCGTACGTGTCCTCGACGGCGACCTGCTCCATGGGGACGGGGCAATTCGCGGCCAGGCACTGCGCGATAACGCTGCCCAGCCCGCCGTACCGCGAGTGTTCTTCCGCCACGACCATCGCCCCCGTGTCCTGGGCGGCCTTCGTGATCGCTTCCGTGTCCAGCGGCTTCACGCAGTAGCTGTCGATCACGCGCGCCGAGATTCCATCGTCCTTCAGCGCGTCGTGCGCCTTCAGCGCTTCCGCCACCAGCAGGCCGTTCGCGACGATCGTCAGGTCCTTGCCGTCCTCGAGCTGGCGCGACTTCCCGAACGGGAACTCGCCGCCCGTGTAGATCACCGGCACCTTCGGCCGCCCCGTGCGGATGTACACCGGCCCCTTGTGGTCCGCCGCGCGCTTCACGAGTTCCTTCGCCTGCACCGCGTCGCTCGGCACGCACACCACGAACCCCGGCAACGTCACCATCAGCGCCACGTCCTCGATCGACTGCTGGCTCGGGCCGTCTTCGCCGATCGAAATGCCGCCGTGGCTCGTCACCACCTTCACGTTCTCCTGCGGGTACGCCACCGCGATGCGCAGCTGGTCGTACGCCTTGTCCACCAGGAAGCACGCGAAGCTCGAGCAGAACGGGATCTTCCCGCTGTGCGCCAGGCCGCCCGCGATGCCGACCATGTTCGCCTCGGCGATGCCGACGTTGAAGAACCTCTCAGGGTACTCCTTGCCGAACTTCCCCGTGTAAGTGCTCTTGGAGAGGTCGGCGTCCAGGACGACGACGTTCGGGTTCGTCTTCCCCAGCTCCACCAGCGCCGCGCCGTACGCCTCACGCGTCGCAGGACCCATCGCGAGTTCGCGCACCATGTTTTTCTACGCTCCGATTTCCGCCAGGGCCTTCGCGCACTCCTCTTTCGTCGGCGCCACGCCGTGCCACTTCGGGTCGTTCTCCATGAACGACACGCCCTTCCCCGTGATCGTGTGCGCCACAACGCACGTCGGCCGCCCCTTCACCTTCCGCGATTCCTCGAACGTGTCCACCACCAGCTGCATGTTGTGCCCGTCGATCTCCATCACGTTCCAGTTCATCGACGCGAACTTCCCGCCGAGCGGGTCCATCGGAAGGATGTGGTGGACCATGTCGTCGAGCTGCTTCTTGTTGTAGTCCACGATCAACGTCAGGTTGTCCAGCCCGTGCGCCCCGGCATACATCGCCGCTTCCCAGATCTGCCCTTCCTGGCACTCGCCGTCGCCGACCACGATCCAGACGCGCGCGTCGGTCTTGTCGAGCTTGAGTGCGTGCGCGATGCCGATGCCGATCGAGAGGCCGTTTCCGAGCGAGCCGGTGGAGGCCTCGAGGGCGGGAATGAAGCGCCGGTCGGGGTGGCCCTGGAGGGGGGAGCCGAGTTTGCGGAGTGT
>CAVPNQ010000045.1:0-4844 GCA_963706735.1 uncultured Planctomycetia bacterium | reverse complement strand
GCACTTGTAGGTGAGGTCTGCCCGCACTGCGAGTCCAAGATCTTCCCGCCGCGGGATGTATGCCCGTACTGCGGAGAAGAAGCAAAAACAGAATACACCATGAGCGGCAAAGGCAAAATTTATTCGTACACCATCATGCGCGACGCCCCCGCCGGATATGAAGAGAACATCCCCTATACCGTGGCAGTGGTCGCCCTGGACGAAGGCCCCATGGTCACCGCACAGCTCACCGACCTGGGCGACAAACCGGTCGAGATCGGCATGCCCGTGGAGATGGTCACCCGCCGCATCCGCCAGGACGGCGACAAACGCGGCATGATCGTCTACGGGTATAAGTTCCGGCCAGCGGTAAGAGCATAGAATAATAAAGAGTTGCAGAGCGCCTTTCAGAAATGGAAGGCGCTTTTTTGTTGAATTGATGCAGGAAATTTATATAATTAGAATTACTGGGGGGAAGGTTTGTAAACAGCAATCGCCACATTCAATCTGAAATCTGCCCCCAAACACGCCGCTTCGCTGCGACGCCGGCCTCGCCCTCTTCGCGAAAATCGGCCGTCGCGAGGATGCGGATGCCATCGCCGGCCTCTTCGACTCCCCCGACGCGGCCCTCGCCGCCCGCGCCCTGCGCGCCGCCTTCGACGCCGGCCTCGACGTGGTCAACCCTGCCGATCGATACGTCGAACGCACCGAGTCCCTTCGATCCGCCGCGGGCCCCGCAAACCAGGAACGCTTCATGGCCATGCTCTCCGGCCTCGAGACCATCGGCCCCCCCGCATGGGCGGCGATTGCGAAGCGACTCGACGGCGCGGACGAGGCCATGGCTGCGGAGTTCGCGGTGATCCTGTCGCGCGCAGGAGACGCGCGGACCGTGCCGGCGCTCAAGAAGCTGCTCGCCTTCAAGAACGCGGACATCCGCTACCTGGCGCTGAACGCCCTCGACCGCGTCAACCCGGCCGAGGCGACGGAAGCGGCCATGGGGTTGCTTTCCGACGAGGCCCTCGGGGTGCGGGTCGAGGCGGCGGTCGTCCTGACCCGGACCGCCGACGGCCGCGCCGCACTGGTCGAAATGTGGGACAAACTCGACCCCTCCGCCCGCCGCGTCGCCATCTCCGCCCTCGGGCGCGACGCCGCCCTCGAGACCCGCGGCCTGATGAAGCGCACGCTCCGCAGCGCCGACGCCTGGGAGCGCGGCACGGCGCACGAGTGGTTCCTGCGGCACGAAGACGCCCAGTACCTGCAGGACGTGGAAGGGCATTTTGCGGCGGAGCAGAACGAGGAGAACAGGTGCCGCATCCTGGCGGGGCTGGAAACGGGAGCGGCGCGGCATGCGACGCTGGTGCTGCGCGCCTGCGACGACGGTTCCGCCTCCGTCCGTCTCCTCGCCGTGCGGATGCTCGGGACGCTGCGCGACCCCGCCCCCGGCCCCGCGCTCCGCCGCGCGCTCGGGGACTCCAACCCGCTGGTCCGCTCGCGGGCGCTTCAGATCCTCGAGTCCCTCGAGGGGACCGCCGATATCGAGGCCTTCACGTCGGCGCTTCTCGATCCCGACAGCAGCGTGCGGCAGGCCGCAGTCCGTCTCGTCGTCCGCTCGCCACGGGCCGCGACGCTCCTTCCGGTTGCGATCGCGCTGAAGGACGGCGAAGCGGCCGTCCGCTGGAGCGCGGTGGACGCGGTGGGCGCATTCCCGGAGGACATCGCGGCTCTCCTGCTTCGCGAGACGCTCCGCAACGACACCGATACGTTCGTCCGGTCGGCCGCCGCTCGCGTGGCTGCGCGCTTCCCCGCCTGCGCGGAATTCCTGGCGGACATCGCGATGACGGAGAAGTCCCCCGTCGCGCGCGCCGCCCTTGTTTCCGCGGCCGCCGAGGCGGGAGGCAAGGGCGCGGCGGCGCTTCTCAAGCGGATGGCCTCCGACGACGACGCCCAGGTCCGCGCGGCCGTCGCCATGGGCATGGGACGGAGCCCCTCGGTTTCGGACCTCGGGACTCTCCAGACCCTGTCGGGGGACGCCGACGACCTTGTCCGGATCTCGGCGGCGATGGCCATCGGGCAGGTTCCCGGCAAGGAAGCGACCGCGGCGCTGTGGGTGTGCGCTTCCGACGCAAGCGACGCGGTGCGTGGCGCCGCGCTGGCCGGGCTCGTGCGACGCGGGGAGAACGCGGCGGTGACGCGATGGCTGCAGCAGGACCCAAGGAGCGTCCAGCTGCGCACGGACGTCGCGGCGGCGCTGGACGAGGCCGGGGATCCGGCGCAGGCGCTCTCCATCCTGTGCGGAAGGCCGGACCTGGGGCCGGACGGGCTGGCGCTGGCGGGATGGTGCTGCGTCAAGCTGCGGCTCTGGGACAGCGCGCGGCTCTTTTTCCAGCGCGCGGCGATCGCCGGCGAACCGCACGATACCGGCTGGGACTGGGCCGTGCTCGCACGGGCGCTCGCGGCCGCCGAAGAGGGCCGGCCCGAGGCCGTCGGCCTCGTCCGCTCCGCCGTCGCCTCCGCGGGAGACCCCTTCAATGCCGCCGGCAACGCGGCCTACCTTCTCGCAGACTCCCTGCTGCTCCCCGATCTCGCTCTCGAACTCGCGGAGCGCGCGGCCGCCGGGCCGGACGCTTCCCCGGACGCCATCGACTCCCTGGGGTGGGTCCAGCTGCGCGCGGGCTTGACCGCGGAAGCGGAGAAGACGTTGACGTCTCTCAAGACGCCGCCGGGCGCGATCGGGTGGCTGCACCGCGCCATCGCGCAGGCCGCAAACGACCATGCCGACGCCGCCGCAGCCTCGCTGCGCGAAGCCTTGTCCGCACAACCCAGCCTCGCCCGCGACGCCCGCACGAATCCGCTCCTCGCGCCGCTTTTCGCCCGCACTGAACTGGAGAACTGGAAATGAGCCTGCTCCGCCGGACCGCCGCCCTTTCGCTCGCCGCCCTCGCTCCCGCGCTGCTCGCGGGGTGCATCAAGGACCGCACGCCGGACAAGACCGTGATCCACTCGCTCGCCGACCTCGATGCGGAGCTGGCGAAGCGCCGCGCGGCCGTGAAGGACCTGAGCGCGAACATTTCCATGAAGGTCGAAGGGCTCGAGCAGAACGGCAGCCTGTCCGGCGTCCTCAACTGCGAGATGCCCAACCGGTTCCGGATGGACGCCTACAAGCGCATGACCGTCACGCTCTTCGTCTTCACCATGATCGACGACCGCTTCCTCATCAACGTCGTCGCCGAGGGCAAATGGGTGCGCGGGGACGTGAAGGGGCAGGAGCGGAAGCATCCGGAGCTGACGGCGGCGTTCGCGTGGCTGGCGGAGCGACTCGAGCCGGGGGACGAGCGTTCGATCGAGGAGGATGCGGAGGACCACCTCACGGTCGTGACGAAGCGCGGGGGAAAGGTCGTCCGGCGGATGTGGTACGAGCGGGCGACGCTCTTCGCGACGAGGATCGTCCTGTTCGGCTCGGACGGCGTGGAATCGGCGACGGTCGAACTCACGAACTACCGCGCGGTCAAGCCGCCGGAAGCGCGTCCAGGGCCGGAGGCGTGGATCCCGTGGATGATCGTGGTCAAGGGGAAGACGCAGGAGGGGAAGGACTACCGGGTGGAGACATCGATGTCGCGCGCGTACATCAACGAGGGGATCGACCCTGCGGCATGGAACATGGAGATCCCCGAGGGAGCGACGGTCGAGGAAGCGAAGTAGCCCGGCTACTTCGGCCGCTCCAGGAGGTCGCGGACGCCCTCGACGCCGCTGACGCCGGCCGCCGCTTCGCACGCGGCCTTGGCTGCGCCCTCGTCCCGCGCCGGCCCGGAGAGCGTCACGTACCCGCGCGCGACCTCGATGCGCACTTTCAGCCGGTCGATTCCTTCGACGCGGGAGAGCACGCGGTTGATCTCGGCCGCGATCGCCTGGTCGTCCACCTTCTCGTCATCGGTCCGTGGCCTGGACGTGCCTTCCCCGCCGCCGCACCCCGCGAGGAACACCAGCCCCAGCACCGCAATCAGTCGATTCATCGGCCCCCCCTCCCTTTCAGCAATCCGAAAAAGTCCTTCAGCGGGCCGGTGATGACGCGAAGCGGGGTCGTTTCCGCGACGGGATGCATCCAGGTGCCCTTGACCTCGATGTTGGCGAGCAGGTTCCTGCGGACGAAGTCTGCCACCGGCTCTTCGGCTTCCGCCAGTGTCTCGTATCCTTCCGGCGGTTCGCCGGAAAGGCGCGGGACGAAATCGAGGTCGACGCGCTGGCCCTCGAAGTGGATATGCGGCGCGCGCTCGGCTGGGTCAGCGATAAGGAAGCGGGCTACCGCTACGAGCCGCGCCATCCCCAGACCGGGAATCCCTGGCCGGCGATGCCGCAGAGGCTTGTCGAATTGTGGAACGAACTTGCGCAATACGACAAGCCGCCTGACGCCTGTCTGGTGAACGTCTATGACGAAGCGGCGCGCATGGGCCTTCATCAGGATAAGGATAAATCCGATTTCGCCGCGCCAATTCTCTCTTTGTCGCTTGGCGCAGACTGCCGCTTTAAGCTTGGCGGAACGCGGCGCGGCGAACGCGCGAAGGCGTTCGCGCTGTCTTCCGGAGACGCGCTCGTGCTCTCTGGACCCGCGAGGATGCGCTATCACGGCGTGGACAGGATTCTGCCGACGATCAACACGCCTTTGCCGGAAGCGCTGGCGGCGCTCGGCGTTCGCGTCAATTTGACGCTTCGGCGCGTCACTTAAGCCTCGGGTTCAGCGGGCGTTCACCGCTTCCGGGATAATGTCCCGAGCAGTGAACGTAAACTCCGGCGTAGTTGTCTTGAAAGCCGGCTTCGTTGTAGTTTGCAACCCGTCTAAAGAGCGTCGGCGAAACGCCAATATTTGGCCG
>CAVPNQ010000044.1:0-15727 GCA_963706735.1 uncultured Planctomycetia bacterium | reverse complement strand
CGCGCAGGACAAGCTTGCGGCGCTCAACCGCCTCGCGGGTGGAACGACCGAAGTCGCAAGCGCTGAGTCGAAGATGTCGGCGCGCACGCAGGACACGCTGCTCACGGTGGACGACCTCGTCAAGGCCCGCCGTTACACGCAGGCCCTGCGCGACCTGGACGGCGTCATCGCGGGCGCCGGCGCCTCGGAAAAGGCCGGGCTGGATTCGCGTCGCGCGGAAATCGCCACCCAGGCCGCTCTCTTCTCCAAGCTCGTCGACGCGGTCAACGCGGGCTGGTTCAAATCGCGCCCGATGGATGCCGGAAGCGACATGAGCGCGTTCCTCGTCAAGGCGGACGACGAGGGGCTGGGGATCGACTACCGCGACGAGGCGGGACGCGGCGGCGTGACGACGAAGCGGTGGCACCAGGTCGAAGCCGAAGACATGGTCACGTGGTTCCGGATGATGGAACTCAGCGTGGACGAGCACATGGCGCTGGCGGCCTTCTGCTACAGCAACGGCATGGCGTACTCGGCCGCGGAAGTCCTGCACCTGGTCGTCCTGAAGGATTCCTCGCGCCAGGATGCGGCGTTCCAGCTTGTCGCGCGGCATCGCGGCATCCCGGTCCCCTCGGGAGGATTCGTCTGGTACGAGGGCGGGTTCTACGGGCAGGACGAGCTGAAATACGCGAAGCTCGAGGTGGACGCCAAGAAGGGCGCTTCATTGATCGCGCAGGCGGACCCGAAGAAGGCGAGCGAAGGCTACGAACTCTACCGCCGGGTGATGTCCGACCAGGGCGCGGCCGCCGACCTGAAGGCGCGGGTCAGGGCGCAGTACGTGAGCGCGCTCAAGAACCGGCGGACGGCGCTTGTGAAAAAGCTGCAGGATTCGCAGACGCTCGCGGGGCCGGTCGTGATGAGGGACCTGAAGAAGGAACTGAACCGCCGGCGCGACGAGGCGCTTCGCGCGATCTTCGACCGGACGGCGTACTCGGACGACGACCGTGGCGCTTCCGGCCAGGCGAAGGTGGACCAGGCGGTGGCGCAGGTGAGGGAACTGTGGGACAACCCGGTGCCGTTCGCGGCGAAGTCCATCCGTGTGATCGCAGACGTCGTGAGCGGCGTGGAGCAATCGAACACGTGGCTGCGCGAGATGGGAGCTGCGATACCTGAGGCGGGTTCGGAAATTGCGGAAGCGCTGGCGAGGATGGGCTCCGGGTTGAACCTGCGCGAATACTGCATGACGGCAGGGGAGCGGGCTTTGCTTGACCGCCACAAGATGATCACGGCTTACAACGACGGGCACGCGGGCTTCCAGTCGGCCGAAAAAGAAGCCGTCCGCTCGATCAATGAGTACCGCTTCATGATGGGCCGCGCCGCGCTCGAGGCGCACGATCTCCTGGGCAAGGCGGCGCGCGAGCACGCTGCGGACATGGTGACGAACAAGTACTTCGCGCACATCTCGGGCCTTGCGAACAGGAAGTCGCCCGCGGACCGGTGCCGTGCGGCCGGGTATCCGGGCGGCGGGATCGGCGAGAACATCGGCCAGGGGACCGAGTCGGGTTCCTCGGCGTTCGGCATCTGGCTCACGAACAGCACCTATCACCGCAACATGCTGAACGACCTGTACACGCAGGTCGGCGTCGGCACGCACGGGACGAACTGGGTCGCCGACTTCGGTCGCGGCGGCACGGCGATCGGTTCGACGACCGTCGCCTCTGACAAGAAGAATCCGGGCAAGGAAAGCGGCGGGAAGCGCAGCGGTTCAGGAGGCGGCGTTGAAGGCGGAGGCCCTTCCGTGATGGGTGGCGGAATCCGGAGGGGTGGAGTCTCCGGCGGCGCGTCCGGAGGTGTCACGGGAGGCTCGACGGGCGGCGCCTCCTGAGGGGGCGGAGCCTGCCAGTAGCCGGCAGTTGCCGGCCTAACAAGAGAAGGAAGTAAACGAAGCAACCCCGGGGCCGCAAGGCCTTCCGGGGTCGCATCGCAAGAACGGTCCGGTGCTTCGGCTGGGGAAGGCGCTCAGAAGTGCGGACGGGTGGAGTGAAGGGGCCCTCATTGCGGAGATCGGTGGCACCATGATCCGTCTTCGAATTCGGTCAGGCGGGCAACCGGGCGATGTCACCTCGGACGGTTCCTCAGTCACCTTCGGAACCGGCGCCGATTGCCAGGTCCGTGTCACGGATGCGCAGTCGGACGAGGAACACTGCAGGATCGAAAAGACTCCGCACGGGTGGAAGCTCGTGGATCTCGAGTCACTGAACGGGACCGCCGTGAACGGCTCGGTCGTCAACACGAAACTGCTGCAGGACGGCGACGTGATCCGGATCGGCGCGTTCGAAGCCGTGTTCAACCCCGGCGCTGCGGCCGCTCCCAAGGCGGCTCCTCCGGCCGCGGCCAGGTCCTCTGCCTCCGCGCTGGCGCCGAAGCTGTCCGCCGCGCCCATGCCCCACCGCGCCGGGTCCCGTAAGCCGGCCGACGCGATGTTCTGGGTCAAGACGGGCGGCATCGCCGCCGCCGTCCTGATCGCGGCCATCGTGGTGGTCAAGCTCCTTCCCGAAGACAAGACCGAGGCCCAGCGTGCTTCCATCCGGGCGGCCGTCCAGACCGCCGCTACGGGGGACCTGGACGCGGCCGCGCACACGCTGGATCAGCTCGTGGCCCAGCCGCTTGAAGCGTCGGTGTTGCGCGAGGCCAAGAAGGCGCTGGAGGACGTGAAGGCGAAAGTGGCGGCGCGGGACGAGAAGGCCCGCAAAGAAGAAGAGGCGGCGCTGGCGGCCCTGGAGGCGCAGCGCAAGGCTGACGAACTGCAGTCGATGTTCGACGAAGCGACGGCGACCGCCGATTCACTGGTGATCCAGGAGAATTTCGGGGAAGCGCTGGGGACGTGGAAGCGCTTCGCCGCGGAGAACTCCGACCCTTCCTTCTCTGCGAAGATCGACGGGCGGATGAAGGAAGTGCTGAAGTCGGCGCAGGACGCGTGGGAGAAGCTGGAGTCGCGCGCGAACAGCCTGACGAAGATGGAGGAGTACCCGCAGGCCGCGCTGGCGGTGAGCGGTGCGATCGAGAAGTTCCAGGGGACGCGATACCTCTACCTGGCGCAGGACAAGCTGGAGGCCATCAACCGGCTGATGGGCGTGACTGCGGCGTACGCGAGCGGCGGCGGGAAGCTCTCCGCGGGCGCCCAGGACTCGCTTCTCGCGATCGGCGACCTGGTCAAGGCGCGGAAGTACGCGCTGGCGCTCCGGCAGATCGACTCGCTTCTGGCTTCGGTTTCGGCCGACCAGTCCGCGGCGCTGAAATCGCAGCGTGCGGAGATTGCGGCGCAGGGCGCGCTGTTCGACCGGCTTGTGACGGCCGTCAACACGGGGTGGTTTGCCCAGCATCCGATCCTGCTGGGAAGCGGGACGAAGGCGATCCTGGCGAAGGCGACGGACGAGGCGCTGGAGATCGAGTTCAGGGATGAGGAAGGGAAGGGCGGGACATCGTCGCGGAAGTGGACCCAGGTGGACGCGGAGGACATGCTCGGTTACTACCGGGCTATTGAGCTGGGGCCTGCGGATGCGATGGCGCTTGCGGCGTTCTGCTACAGCAACGGGTTGCCGCTGGTCGGGGCGGAGATCCTGCACGGGGCGATCGCCGCGGACAAGTCGAAGCAGAAGGAGGCGTACGACCTGGTCGCGCGCCACCGCGGGATCCCGGTGCCCCAGGACGGGTTCGTCTGGTACGACGGCGGGTGGTACACGTCGGAGGAGTTGAAGTTCGCGAAGCTGGATCTCGACGTGAAGAAGGCATCGATCCTGCTGGCGCAGATCGACCCGAAGAAAGCCGATGAAGGCATGGCCCTGTTCCGCCGCGCGACGGGGGACACTTCTGCAGGCGCCGAACTGAAGACGCGGGCCGCGACGCTGTGCACAAACGCGCTCAAGACTCGGCGGACGGCGATCCTGAGAAAGCTGCAGGACAGCCGCAGCCTCGTGAATCCCTCCGTGATGACGGCGATGAAGAGGGAGTTGATCAAGCGGCGCGAGGAGGCGATGAAGACGATCTTCGACAAGAAGATCTATCCGGATGAGGATCACGGAACTGTCGGCCAGCCGAAGGTGGACGAGATGGTCGGGAAGGTCCGCGAACTCTGGGACAACCCGCTCGAGGTCGTCGCGAAGGCAAACCCGGGGATCGCCGACCTGATTGCCGCTTCCGCGCAGACCGCTTCCTGGCTCAAGGAACTCGGGGCGTCGATGTCGGAGGCGGAACAGGCGCAGGTGTCGCGGCTGCTTGCACAGGTCAACGACGCTCTCAGCCTCAAGAATTACACGATCAGCGGGCAGGAGCGATCGATGCTCGACAAGTTCCGCACGATCATGTCCTACAACGAGCGGCACACGGGCTTTGACGCGGACGAGAAGGAGTGCATCCGGGCAACGAACGAGTACCGCTTCATGATGGGCCTCCAGGCGGTCGAGGCGCAGAACCAGCTCGGAAACGCGGCGCGGAAGCACAGCCAGGAAATGGAGGCGCTGAACTACTTCGCGCACGAGTCGCCGACCAAGGGGCTGGAGTCGCCGGGCAAGCGATGTGCGGCGGAAGGCTATGGCGGAGGCGGGGCCGAGAACATCGCGATGGGTAACACACAGGGAACGCCGACGTTCCTGCAATGGTACAACTCGAGCGGTCACCACCGGAACATGCTGGGCGGCCACACGCAGATCGGCATCGGGAAGTCAGGGAAGTACTGGACCGAGAACTTCGGCTCCAGCGGCGCTTCGATGAAGGACAAGGTCGAGCCGCTCAAGTCGGCGGGCGGCCCGGCGGGCGGATCCACCGGCGGGGTCGTCTGTCCCGACGGAAGCAGGTAAAGTAAAAGTTCGGTAAATTACGCTGGAATTGCCCCCCCTTGGGGCGAGAGAATACCAGTCGGGCGAAATTTCGGCGGTCACAATGGCCGCCGGGATATCGCTGCAACAATAGGGAGTGAGGCGAATGATCAAGAAGCGGCTGTTCCTTGGCGTCCTCGGCCTGATCCTGGCCCTGGCGCTGCCGGTCGCGGCCGGTCCCTCCGCAGCGGAGTGGGACCAGATCAAGAAGGATTTCTACCGGGACTTTGCAAATCCGGACCTCTCGGTGAAGAAGTCCGCCCTCGACCGGGTCGCGGGCGTGAACTCGACCGATTCGGCCAAGCTCCTCATTTCCGTTTACGGCCAGATCAAGCGGGAATGCGATGCCCAGGACGACAAGGCCGGAGCGGAAATGGCCGACCTGGAAAAGAAGCTGAAACCTCTTCGCGGCTCGACCCAGCTGTCAGCCGGCGAAATGGACCGCAAGAACAAGCTTGAAGCGGAACTCAAGGTTCTTTCGGACGCCCGCCAGAAGAAGGGCGACGAGGCGAAGGCGCTTCTCGATACCATCGCTTCTTCAATCGGCCGGTTCACCGATCCGGGCGCCGTCGCGGAGCTTCGGACGATGTGCCTGAAAGCGGCGGACTGGACTGACCGCTACGCAATCCTGAGCGGGCTGCTCGCGGCGAAGGCCGAGGGCGTCGGCGGGATCTGTCTCGAAGCCGCCAAGGACCGCGACCCGCGCGTCCGCATCATCGCCCTGGACGGCCTCCTCAGCCTCGGCGACATCAAGGCCGCTGAGCCGCTCTTCGTCGCCGCCGTCGAAGATTCCGAATGGCAGATCCGCCTCTCGGGGATCGCCGGCATCGAGAAGCTGCGCTGCAAGACGGGCATCGCCGCGATGATCCGCCAGCTGAAGAAGGAAGACGGTCGCCTCCGCGACGACCTGTCCGGGACGCTCAAGCGCCTGACCGGGATGGACTTCGGTTACAACGCCGCGGCCTGGGACGAGTGGTGGAAGACGAACGGCGAAAAGTGGGACGGCAAGCCGGTGGGCGGCGCTGTGGCGGGGAACGACGTGAAGTCCCCGGGCGGCGCGGGCGGGACGACGACGGAGCCCCCGACGTTCTTCGGCCTCAAGATCACTTCCAAGAAAATCGTCTTCGTCCTCGACGTGTCCGGTTCGATGGCGGAGCCCAGCGAGCCGCCGCCGGACAAGAACAAGCCGCCGGTGGTGAACTCGGGCGGCAACGGGCCGGCGCCGGAGCCGTGGGAAGCCGGGCTGAAGGGGAACAAGCTGGAAGTGCTGAAGTGGGAGTTCGAGCGCACGATCAAGAAGCTGGATGACAAGGTCACGTTCAACATCATCGTGTTCGCCAGCGATGTTCAGCGCTGGAAGGACAAGATGCAGCAGGCGACGCCGGCGGTGAAGGCGGAGGCGATCGACTTCGTGAAGAAGCAGGCGCCGACGAGCCAGACGAACACGGGCGACGCGCTGGAGAAGGCGTTCGAGCTCGCGGGGCAGGGGCTGAACGACAAGTCGTACGCGGCCCTGGTGGACACGATTTACCTGATGTCCGACGGTTCGCCGAACGCGGGCAAGTACCCGAACCCGGACGACATCATCCGGAAGGTGACCGAGTGGAACAAGCTGTCCAAGGTGATCATCAACACGGTGGGCCTGGGGAATCCGACCAACTACAACCCCAACTTCCTCAACCAGCTGGCAGGAATGACAGGCGGGGTATTCGTGAAGCGGTAGCCGTGAAGATTTGAAACCGACGGCCGGCCGCCTGCGAGGGCGGCCGGCTTTTTTTCCGGCCTCGCGCGCCGTTTCATTCCGCTTTCCGCGCGATCCGGCCGGGTGTATCTTTCATCCATCGGTACTGGGAGCAAGTCACCACCGTGAGCGACGCCCGCCAGGTCAAGATCACCCCTGAAACCGTCGAGGGCTTCTCCCTCAAGCAGCCGCTCGGGCAGGGCTCAACCGGCTCCGTCTTCAAGGCCAAACGGCTCTCCGACGGGGAGACGTTCGCGGTCAAACTGATTTTCCCGGCGCTGGCGAAAAAGCCGGACTTCAACGAGAAGTTCGTCCGGCTCGCGCAGATCAGCGGGAAGGTCGATCACCCGAACATCGTCAGGACGATCGCGTCCGGCGTTTCCAACGGCTTCCATTACGTGGTCATGGAGTTCGTCGAGGGGAAAACGCTGGAGAACGTCCTGGTCCGCGGCGCGATGGACGAACAGCGCGCGCTTCAGGTCGTCCTGTCCGTCGCGCGCGCCCTGGAGCACGCGCACAAGGCCGGCGTGGTTCACCGCGACGTCAAGCCGGCCAATATTCTTCTGCCGCGAGGCGGAGAAGCCAAACTGGCCGACCTTGGGCTCGCGGTCATGGCGTCCAATCCGAAGACCGCCGGCGGCGCGACCGGGACGCCGCATTACATGTCGCCGGAGGCGGCCCGCGGCGAGGCGAACATCGACGCGCGATCCGACGTCTACAACCTCGGCGCCACGCTGCATCACATGCTCACCGGCCAGACACTCTTCACGTTCGAAAACGTCGCCGAGATCGTCGCCGGCCACCTGTCCGAGCAGCCGAAGGCCGCGCACAAGGTGAACGCGTCGGTTTCGAAGGGCGCCAGCAAACTCGTCCAGCGCATGACGGAGAAGAAAGCGGCCGACCGCCCCTGGCCGGCCGACGTCGTGGGGTACATCGAGGCCCTTCTCAGGGGCGAGAAGCCCTTCGACACGGTCGGTGGGCGCGGCGGGCGAGGGAAGTCGGGTGAGACCGAGGTGATTCGAGTCTCAAAGGACTCGCCGACGCCCGCGATGGCCCCGCCGTCACTCCAGATCCCGCTTCCGTCCCGGAGCACGACGCCGTACGAGGAGACGATTACGTCCCCGCAGTCGCCGATGCCGAAAGGCGGCCCGGGGCGTCCGCCGGCGGCGCATCCGACTCCGTACCCGCCTGCGCAGCCGTACGTGCCGCCTGCGCCCGCGGGGCCGCCGCCGGGCCACCGCATGCCCTCGACGGCGTATCCGACGCCTCCGCCGCCGCAGCAGCCTGGGCAGGGCCCTCCGGGGTACCCGCCCGCGCCGGGGAAGGCGCCGAAGGGATACCCGTCGCCGTACCCGCCCGCGCCGCCGTACCCGCCGCCGCCATACGGCTATCCTCCGCCCCAGCAGCCGCCGTACCCTCCCGCGCAGCCTCCGTACGGCTACCCGCCGCAGCCGCCGCCTCCGTACGGGTATCCGCCCCAGCCGCCGCCGCCCCAGGGGTATCCACCGCCTCCGTACCCGCCCCAGGGCGCGCCGCCCCCCCAGGCGCCGCCGCCCGCACAGCCTCCCGCTCCTCCGCCCGGAAAGCAGTCAAAGAAGCCGAAGGGGAAGCGCCAGATCGGGCGCCGGTGGGGCGACCTAATTTGAACGGCAGCGGGCTTCGCAAAAAATAAGGCCCCCGTCCTTCGACGGGGGCCTTTTCTTTCGACCGGTTGCCCGGTTCGGCTACTTGGTGTCGAACGCGTGCGCGAACGGCTTGTACTCCGCGACCGTCTCGGCATCCACCTGGGCCTTCTTGAGGACTTCCAGGACCGCCTTCTGCGCCTGCGTGTCGAGGTTCAGGTCCACCAGGAACTCCTTCTTCCGGTCGTCGGCCACTCGGCGGCGCACATGCTGCCTCAGGAGCTGCGTCACTTCGGCCGGGTCGGCCTTCGTCTTCAGCTCCTTCATGAGGCCCTCGAACTCGGGATAGGCGCTCGAGTCCGCCACCGTGTCCACCGCGAGCTTCGTGAAGAGGTCCTTGTTCTTGTCGTAGTTCGCCGCGAGGTATTCGTCAAGCTTGCCCGAGTCCAGGATCCTGGCGAACTCGAAGTCCTTCCAGAGGTCCCGCTCCGGGAGCTTCACCGTGATGTCCGGGATCACGCCGCCTTCCGCCTTCTCGTCCACCTTCCCGTAACGGTCGCGCTCGATGTGGATCGACCGCCCGCTCGGCAGGTAGTACTTCGCGAAGGTGTACTTGAACGCGCCGTTCACGTTCGTCTTCAGCGGCATGATCCGCTGCACGGAACCCTTGCCGTAGCTGCGCTCGCCGATCGTCACGGAGACCTTGAGATCCTGAAGGGCGCCCGACATGATTTCCGCCGCGCTCGCGCTTCCTTCGTTGATCAGCACGGCGACGGGGAGCTTGATCTCCTCCTTGTCCACGCTGCGGAGTTCCTCGAGGATCTTGCCATCGCGATCCTTGGTCGTGCAGAGGACCAGACCGGCGGGGACGAAGCGGTCCACCATCTTGACGACTTCGCCGAGCAGTCCGCCCGGGTTGCTGCGGAGGTCGATGATGAGGGCGATGGCGCCGTCGTTGACGAGGGCGTCCACGGCGGCGCGCATCTCCTTGTTGGTTTCGCCGCCGAACGACGTGATCTGGACGAGGCCGATCTTGCCGGGAAGCATCTCGCCCGTCGCGGTCTTGATCGAGATCTGGGCGCGCTCCATCGTGAATTCGCGCGGCTCCGCCCATCCGCGGCGGGCCACCTTGAAGCGGACCTTGGTGCCGGGCTCGCCCTTGAGGCGGGAGACGCACTCGTCGAGGGGGAGCTTGTAGGTCGACTTGCCCTCGATCTCGACGATGCGGTCGAGCGAGCGCAGGCCGCCGCGGTACGCCGGCCCGTCATAGACCGGCCGCTCGATGGTCAGCCACTCGTCGCGGCCCGACACGTGCGCGCCGATCCCGCCGTACTTCTTGTTGATCCCTTCCGTCAGTTCCTTCAGGTCCTTCTCGTTCAGGTACACGCTGAAGGGATCCAGCGTCTCAGCGATCCCGCGGGCCGCGCCTTCGATCAGCGCCTTCTTGTCGGCCTTCGTCTTGTCGATGTAGTTCGCCATGATCAGGCCGATCAGTTCGTCCAGAAGCGCGTACTCGCCGGCGCCGGCGGCGGGGCCGACGTTCTTGCGCATGAGGCTGTCCTGGAGCGTCTTGTGCTTGAGGTAAAGCCGCGCGAGTGAGCCCTTGTCGCCGGGCTCCGCCGCCAGCTGCTTCAGGATCGGCATCGCGTCGTCGAAGTCCTCCAGCTCGGCCAGCGCGAGCGCCGCTTCCTTCTTCACCTCGGCGTCCTTCGCCTTCAGCAGCTTCTTCAGCTCGTCGGTGGCGCGGATGTTGGAGGCGATCCCGTAGAGGGCGCGGGAGAGGGCGATGATGAAGCGCTGGTCGTCGGCGTTGTCGAGGGCGTCCTGGAGGACGCTTTCGATTTCCTTGCGGTTGCCGAAGTTGGCGTCGTTGCGGGTGAGGTCGGCGAGGAGGTCGGCAGACGTGCGGCGGACTTCCTTGTCCTTCTCGGCGATCAGCGTGACGAGGGTGGCGACGGCTTCCTTCTTTTCGCCGCAGCGGTACAGCGCCTTGGCGACGCCCATGCGGACCTTCGCCTCGGGGGCCTTGAGCGCCTCGGAGAGCGGACCGGCGGCCTCGGGGCCCATCTGCTCGAGTTCGGCGACGATCTGCCAGAATTCGCCGCCTTTCGCAGCGGCCAGCCGGGAGACCCTTTCCTTGACGTCTTCCGCGGGCCCGGCCGCCGCGGTGCCGGCGAGGGCGGCGAGAAGCGCCGAAAGGGCGACGGATGAGAGGAGGAATGCGCGCAACCTGGTCATGGGATCTCCTGAAGGCCCCCGGGGTGAAATGCGGTCGAATGGGACGTGAGAGTATACGTGAAGCGGGGTGGGCGTGTGAGGAGCCGAGCGGGATGGCGGCGGCTTGCCGGGGATGCGGAGGCGGGCTACCTTGGCGAGGTGAAGAAGCTCCTGGTCCTGCTGGAGATGATCAAGATCCAGCACTCGCTGTTCGCGCTCCCGTTCGCGGCGGCCGCGGCGATCGTGGCGGCGGGGGGGAGGTGGCTGCCGAGGGAGTACGGGCTCATCCTGGTGGCGATGGTGAGCGCCCGGGCGGCGGCGATGGCGTTCAACCGGTGGGCGGACGCGGGGATCGACGCGGAGAATCCGCGCACGGCGGGAAGGGCGATCCCGAAGGGAGACGTGTCGCGCGGGGGGGCGCTCGTCTTCACGCTGGCGTGTGCGGCGATTTTCGTGGGCTCGACGGCGCTGCTGAACCGGCTGACGCTGATGCTGTCGCCGCTCGCGCTCGGGATCGTGATGTTCTACAGCCTTACGAAGCGCTTCACGGCGCTCTGCCATTTCTTCCTCGGGCTGTCGCTGGCGATCGCGCCGGTCGGGGCCTGGCTGGCGATCCGGCCGGGGTGGCATCCCCTGCCTTGGCTGCTCGGCGCCGGCGTCCTGCTCTGGACCGCGGGGTTCGACATCCTGTACGCCTGCATGGACGCGGAATTCGACCGGCGCAAGGGGCTGCACTCGGTTCCGGCGGCGATCGGCGTGCCGGGCGCGCTTCGCGTCGCCGCCGTGCTTCACGCATTGACGGTCGCCGTCTTCGCACTCCCGCTGCTGCTCTGCGGGATGGGAGTGTGGTACGGCGCGGGGGTGGGAGGGATCGCGCTGCTTCTGGCCTACGAGCACTGGATCGTTCGGCCGGACGACCTGGGGCGGGTGAACCGGGCGTTCTTCCACGTGAACGCGGTCGTGAGCTTCGGGATGATGGCGGCGGTGCTGGCGGACTTCTACCTGCGCCGGTAGGTCACTCGGTGCGCTGGCGCTTGTAGACCACCTTGACGACCCTTCCCGTGGCGTCGATGAGGGCCATCTCGAGGTCGGGGATCCGCGAGTACTGGGTGCGCAGGAAGGCGGCGACCTTGCCCTTGATCGCCTGGGTGGAAGCGTCGAGCGCTTCAGCGACCTCGAAGAACCAGGTGCGGTGAAGGATGTGGGACGTGAGGCGGATGCGCATTTCGGTATTTCCCCCCCGGGAGTGGCTGAAGGGGAGTATACCACATGATTTATATGCGTTATATGTATTTAATGCGATTCGAGATGTTAAGGCGCGCTCCCGCCGGCCCCCTGTTCCCAACGCGCCGCCCAACCCTTAACCTCTCATCCGATGCCCTCCCCCCGCAAACCCGAGCTCCTGTCGCCCGCCGGAGACTTCGACTGCCTCAAGGCCGCCGTCGAGAACGGCGCCGATGCCGTCTATTTCGGCCTCGCCAAGTTCAGCGCCCGCGCCCGCGCCCACAACTTCACCGTCGAGGAACTCCCTTCCACCATTCGCTTCCTTCACGGCCGCGGCGTCCGCGGGTACGTCGCGTTCAACACGCTCATCTTCAGCGCGGAACTCGAGGAGGCCGAAGCGATGCTGCGCGCCATCGCCGCGGCGGGCGCGGACGCCGTCATCGTCCAGGACATCGGCGTTGCGCGCCTCGCCCGCGCCGTCGCCCCTTCCCTCGAGGTCCACGCTTCCACCCAGATGACCGTCACGTCCGCGGAATCGCTGCGGTTCGCGCAGTCGGCCGGCGCCACGCGCGCCATCCTCGCCCGCGAGCTGTCCGTGGACGAAATCGCCGACATCCGCAAATCATGCGATCTCCCCGTCGAGGTGTTCGTCCACGGCGCCCTCTGCGTCGCCTACTCCGGCCAGTGCCTCACCAGCGAAGCGCTCGGCGGCCGCTCCGCCAACCGCGGCGCCTGCGCCCAGGCGTGCCGCCTGCCCTACGACCTCGTCGTGGACGGGCAGGTGCGCGACGGCGACGACGTCAAGTACCTCATCTCCCCGCAGGACCTCGCGGCCTACGAAGTCCTCCCGCGCCTCGTCGAAATCGGCGTCGCTTCCCTCAAGATCGAAGGCCGCCTCAAGACTCCCGATTACGTCGCCAACGTCACGCGCTTCTATCGCGATGAAATCGACAAGGCCTGCGCCGGAAACACCTCGGCGCCGACGGTCGAGCGCGTGCGCGACCTCGAGCTTTCGTTCTCGCGCGGGTTCTCCAACGGGTTCCTGGCCGGGGTGAACCACCAGGAGCTGGTGAAGGGACTTTCGCCGAAGAAGCGCGGTGTGCTGCTGGGGACCGTTGCGGGCGTGGCGCGCGGCCGCGTGAGCCTGGTGTCGGCGTCGCCGGTGAAGCCCGGGGACGGCGTCGTGTTCGACCAGGGGCATCCCGAGCAGGAGGAGCTGGGAGGGAGGATCTTCGAAGTGTTCGCGGGCGGCCGCCGTGCGGAGGCGGTGGACGGCGGGCAGGTCGAGCTCGCGTTCGCGCACAGCCTCGACCTCTCGCCGCTCAAGACCGGTGACCGCGTCTGGAAGACGGACGACCCGGCGCTGACGAAACGGCTGCGGGAGACGTGGGAGGGTGAGGAGCCGAAGCGCCGCTCTCCCGTGGACGTCGCCGTGACCGGCCGCGCCGGCGAGCCGCTTCGCGCGACGATGAAAGACGACGCGGGCCGCGAGGCCTCGGCGGAAACGGAGAAACCGCTGGAGGTCGCGCTGAAGCGACCGCTCGGCGAGGCCGTGCTGCGCGAGCAGTTGGGGCGCCTGGGCGGGTCCGCGTTTGAACTGAGATCCATGGAGAACCGGCTGGAAGGGGAGGTCATCGCCCCGCTTTCCGCGCTGAACGCGGTGCGCCGGGAACTCGTCGCGCGGCTCGAGTCGCTGCGGCAGGACTCGGTGCGCCATGCGGTGGCCCGCGAGCCGGCGCTTCCTGCTCTCCGGGCTTCGATTCCGGGTGACCCGGCGGCCCATCCGGTCGAGCTTTCCTGCCTCGCCCGTTCGCCGGGGCAGGCCGCGGCGCTCGCCCCGCTCGGTGGCCGGCTGTACCTCGACTACGAGGACCCGGTGAAGTACCTCGAGGCGGTCCCGCGGCTCCGCGCCGCGGGCGCTTCGGTGTGGCTCGCGACGCCGCGCATCCAGAAGCCGGGGGAGGAACTGCGGGTGTTCGGGAACATCCTGAAAGCGGCGCCGGACGGCGTGCTGGCGCGCAACCCCGGTGCGATCGACTGGTTCAAGCGCCAGTCGCCGGGCCTTGCGCTGGCCGCCGACTTTTCGCTGAACTGCGCGAACGAGCTGACGGCGGCCGTGCTCATGGGCCTGGGGCTCGAGTTCCTGACCCCGGCGTACGACTGCGACTTCTCGCAGCTGTCCGGCCTGGCGCGCGCCGTCCCGCCGCGCTGGCTCGAGACCGTCGTCCACCAGCACATGCCGATGTTTCACAACGAGCACTGCGTGTTCGCCGCCCGGCTGTCCAACGGCCGCGACTGGCGCGACTGCGGCCGTCCCTGCGATACCCACACGGTCGCCCTCCGCGACCGTGTCGGCTACGAACACCCGGTCAAGGCCGACGTCGGCTGCCGCAACACCGTGTTCAACGCCGTCGCCCAGTCCGCCGGGGAGTTCCTGGCCGACATGCGCCGCCTCCGCCTTTCGCGCTTCCGCGTCGAGTTCCTGGAGGAAGGAGCGGAAGAGGCGGTCGCGATCCGGGCGGCGTACCTCGAGGCCCTGGAAGGTCGCGCCACTGGCGCCGAGCTCTGGCGCCGTTTCAACTCCTCGCGATTCTTTGGGGTCACCCGAGGCCCGCTCGGGATGTAAAAAAAGCCGCGAGGGGTTACCTCGCGGCTTGTGTGTGACCCGGTCGCCCGGCTACTTCTTCTCGACGATGTCTTCTTCCTGGTACACCTGCACCTCGATCTTGTGCAGGACGATTTTCGCTCCCGGCGCGATGCGGAACGAGAACCCGCCTGCGCGCGAACCGGAGGGCGCGCACCGACCCGGCGTCCCGACAAATTTCAGCGCCTTGCCGAGACGGAACCGCCCGCCGAACACCATGAAGTCCACCGCGACGCGCTCGCCCGCCTTCACGCCGCCCGTCTGGATCATGATCTTCACGTCGTGCTGCACCGCCGGGGTCGCTCCTTCGCCTCCCGCCAGCCGCTGGAAGATCACCATGCCTTCCTCGGCGGCCGTGAAGTCCACGCGAAGCGTGTAGTCCTGCCAGCTGACCTGCTTGTTGAGCCAGAAGAACCCGACCCCTGCCCCCTTGTTTTCGATCGTCAACCCGTCCGCGCCCGTCGCAATCACCAGGTCCGGGTCGCCCTTCATGTCCCCCATGTTGACTTCAACAAAGGGGAACTTCGCCATGTAACCGGGGTCGTCGTACCGCTTGGCCACCGCGTCGTCAGCGTCACGTCCGAGCGCCTGCGCGTCCTGGGCAGGGAAGACCTCAGGGGGAAGCGTTCCGGAAATCGTGGTCGCGATGACGTAGTCGCCGGCAATCAGCTGCCAGTTCGGCGTCGCCTCGGTCTTGCCCTTCTCCCCGGCCGCACGCGCCGACTTCAGCACGTCGAGAAGCCGGTTCTGGAATTCCTTCTGCTCGTCCAGCACCCACTCGATGCCCTTCACGAGCGCAATGGCCTTCTTGACCTTCCGCAAGCCCTCGTCGGTCCCCTCGACCGTGGCGAGCAACCCGACCACGCCGCCGACTTCCTCCATCGCCTGCTTCTTCAGCTTGTGGTGCTCCTTCCTGCGAACCACCACCTTCGTGACGTCTTCCAGCTGCTGGGAGTACTTGGGCTGCTTTTCGGCGACTTCCTTGAACTTCTCGAGGGCCTGGTCGATTGCTTCGAAGTCCCTCGGTTTTTCGCGCAGCAGGCGTTCCACCACGTCCAGCCGCTCCTTGCAATCCGCCATGTTCTGCTTGTAGGCAGCCTCGCCGCGGCCGCGCTTGATGATCAGCGTGAAGAAAATGCCGCCCGCAATCAGGAAGATTGCGACGCCTCCCACCGCCCACATCATGAGCGTCTGGTTCGACATCGGCTTCACGCCGGCGCTGCCGTCCTTGAAGCCGATTTTCTTGCGAAGCGAGCCGCTGGCGCCCGGTTCGTCCTGGGGCGGCGGGGGGGCGGACTTGCGGATCTTGCTGGAGGCAGGACCGGAGGCCCGGCCCATGCGGCTGGAAGCGGGCGTTCCGCGTCCCGGAGTGCGGGCCGGGGCTTCTTCCTCGGCCGGTTCTTCTTCCGGTTCTTCCTGCGGCGGC
>CAVPNQ010000043.1:0-6824 GCA_963706735.1 uncultured Planctomycetia bacterium | reverse complement strand
CGGCACTCCGGCGCCCGTCCCTGCCGAGACCGAACCAAAGTAGGAGTCGAGCGATGCTGAAGGGCCTGTTGCTGGGAGCGGTGGTGGGGGCGCTTGCGTCGGCCGGGGCTTACCGGGCGTTCGCGTGGCGCCGCGGGGCCGAGGCGCCCGTCCCTGCCGCTGCGAATCCCGCGGGAGGGCTGCGCACGCCGGTCGCCGACCCGGAGCTCGATGCACTCAAGGCCGAGAACGAGCGGCTGCGCGCCGAACTCGCGTCGATCGAAAAGGCCGCCGCCGCGAAAACCGCAACGCCGAAAACCGCGCCGAAATCCAAGCTGACCTGGAAGGAACTCGGCGCGAAGCTCTACAAGCTGCGGGACCAGATCAAGAGCAAGGAAGAGACGTCCCCGGAGATGACTGAGCTCTGGACCGACTTCATGGCGCTTCTCACCGAGGCGGCGAAGCAGGACGGGGTGACGTTCGAAGAAGCGATGATGGGCCCGAACGGGATGCTCGCGATGCTCATGGGCGTCCTGGAAGGTTCGGACCTGCCCCCTGACGCGGCGCAGCAGGCGAAAATCGACGCCGTGGAGGCGGCGGCCGCGAAGGAATGGAAGGACTACCTGGCCGCGCGCGACGGGAAGTCGGCGATGGAGAGGAACCTGGGGCTGCTCTCGCTCTCCGGCAACGGGCTGGCCGCGATCAAGGGAACGCTGACCGCCGACCAGATCGGAATGCTTGAGAGGCTGGAGATGTTCGACGACAACCCTTCCATGCAGCAGCGGACGGGTTTCTCGGGCGACCGCGCCGGCGTCGCCACCCAGATGACCGATGCCTGGGGTGCGGCACTTCAGCTCGACGAAACCCAGCGCATTTCCATCGGGCCCATCGTGGACGAATACATGAGGGGCTACGACGAGCTCACGGCGGATTCGGCGCGGCGCACCGCGGCGGGAGAGAAGGTGAACGGCTGGACGACAGCCGTGAAGCAGGCCGAGCTGATGGTGTCGGCGCAGAAGCGGATGAAGGAAACGCTCCGGCTG
This sequence comes from uncultured Planctomycetia bacterium, assembly GCA_963706735.1. Lineage (GTDB taxonomy): Bacteria > Planctomycetota > MHYJ01 > WSZJ01 > WSZJ01 > WSZJ01. Next base: position 5,802 of record CAVPNQ010000043.1, on the reverse strand, counting down.
AACGAGGCGCAGGAGAAGGCGATGAAGGACTGGTCGGGGTCGTACGGGTACGAGCTGACGGGCGCGAAGTAGGGTGCTCAACCGCTAACGGCAAACCGCCAACCGCCTCCCGCCGCCTCGTCCGTTCACACCCTCGCCACGTCGTGCTTCGCCACGATCATGTCGAACCAGGCGTTGGTCAGTTTCTCCTGCACCGAGTTCATCTTCAGGCGCTCGTTCAGGTTTTTCCAGTCGATCCGGTCCATCTCCTGGTCCTGGTTGAAGCACGTGAACACGGGCGCCGCTTCCTTCCCCGTCACGGGATCGACGTGCTTCTGCAGGCACTGCGCGCAGACTTCTTTCATCATGCACTGCATCGTCGAGTTGACGGACGCGACGGCGTGGTGGTCCTTGTTCATGTAGGGCGCAAGCACCTCGTGGCGCGCCTTCGTCACCGCGGCCATCATGCGGTCGCTTCCGATCGCGATGACGCGCTTGACGCAGGACATGGGGAACACGGCCTGGCCGAGTTCGCCCTTGGCCCAGGCGGTCATGGCCTGGACGACGTTGCCGCGGAAGGAGCGGTCCTGGGGGCGGCGCGGCGTGATCATGTCGCCCGCGTCCACGGACCAGACGATCTGGTCGCTGGCAGCCTCGATGTCGTCGAGGTGGTAGACGTCCTTGGGGGAGCGGTAGGCGGCGAAGTAGGCGACGCGGTTGCCGGCGCTGCGAAGGGCCTTGCCGATCGAGAAAAGCACGGCGTTGCCGAGGCCGCCGCCCGCGAGGAGGACTTCCTCGTTGCGCGGGATGTGCGTCGGCGTGCCGGTCGGGCCCATGACGATGACGCGCTGGCCTTTCTTGAGCATGGCGCACTGCCGTGAAGAGCCGCCCATCTCGAGGATGATCATGGCGAGGAGGCCGCGCTCCTTGTCGCACCAGGCGCCGGTGAGCGCGAGGCCCTCGGTCATGAGCTTGGTGCCCTCGAGCTCGAGCGCGTCCACCTCGAAGTTCTGGAGGCGGTAGAACTGGCCGGGTTCGAAGCCGCGCGCGGCGAAGGGCGCGCGGACGACGACCTCGACGATGTTGGAGGTCAGGCGGATGACGTCGTGGACGGTCGCGAGCAGGCCGTCATCGAGCGTTGCGCACGTCTTTTTCCAGGCGGCGTCGCGCTGGGGCTGCTTCGCCGGGTCGAGCTTCGCGAACTCGTCCGCGAACAGCCGGGCGACGTGGTGGTACCCGTCGCGCGCCGACGCCATCGCCTTGACGACGCTCCCGGCGTAGACCGGGTGGTTGTCGCCGTAGAACGTGACCTTGCGCCCGTCCTTGTCGTACGACGTGAAGAACCCGCCTTGCCCCGGGCCGTCGGCCGGCGAGAGCTTGCCGCCCTCGAGCTTGTGCGCCTGGAAGAACTTCTTCTTCGCGTCCAGCTTGAACGTCCCCGGGAATTCCTTCTCGTAGATGATGTTCGGCGTCGTCCCCGCGGCCACGAACAGGCTCCGCGCCGGCAGTTTCACGAACTCCTTCGTGTCGATCCACTTCCCGTTCTCCTCGCGCGACCGCTCGAACGTCACGGCCTCGAGGGCTCCGAAGCGGTCCGGGTGGCACTCCACGGGGTTGTGCTTCTCGAGGACCTTGATTCCCTCCTCGAGCGCCTTGACGACTTCCTCGTGGTTGACGCGGTAAGCAGGGGAGTCCTGGATCGACTTGCGGTAGACCATCGTCACGCCGCCCCACTTGTTCACGAGCTTCGCGAAATCGGGTTCCTTCCCCTCCTGCTTCGCGCGCCGCCGCTCGCTGCGGACTTCCTTCCCGTGGTCGAGGAACTCCTTCGCGATGACTTTCTCTTCCTCGTCGTACCGCGCCCACAGCTCTTCGTCCTTCTTCCCGCTCGCGACCAGCTTCTCCCACCGGTCCAGGAACTTCTCCACCTGGCGCGGGTAGTACGCCGCCGCTTCCGTCGTCGCGTCCACCGCCGTCAGGCCGCCGCCGATGACGAGCGCCGGGAGGCGGAGCTGCAGGTTGGCGAGCGCGTTGTCCTTGTAGGCGCCGGTGAGCTGAAGAGCCATGAGGAAGTCGGAGGCCTTCCGCACGCCGCGGATCAGGTTGTTCTTCATGTCGATGATCGTCGGCCGGCCCGCGCCGGCGGCGATTGCGATGTGGTCGAACCCGAGCTTCCAGGCGTCCTCGACGGTCAGCGTGCCGCCGAAGCGGACACCGCCGTACATCTTCAGGAGGTCGCGGCGGAGCAGGGTCAGGTAGACGACCTTGAGGAAGTTCTTGTCCCACCGCACGGTGATGCCGTATTCGCTGACGCCCCCGAAGCCGAGAAGGACGCGGTTGTCGAGGTCGTCCACGAGCTTCTTCCAGTCGCGGATCGGCTTCGGCGGCGCGCCGGGTTTGCCGACGAGGTCGGCCGGAAGGGGCTCGATCTTGAGGCCGTCGATGCCGCAGACGCCGAAACCTTCGTTGGCGAGGTGGTGGGACAGCGTGTACCCCGCGGGGCCGAGGCCGACGACGAGGACGTTTTTCCCGTTGTACGGCAGCGCGCAGGGCCGCTTGACGTTGAGCGGATTCCACCGCGTCAGGAACGAGTAGATCTCGAATCCCCAGGGAAGATTCAGCACGTCGAGCAGCGTCGCCGTCTCCGCCTCGGGGATGTTGACCGGCTCCTGCTTCTGGAAGATGCAGGCCTTCATGCAGTCGTTGCAGATGCGGTGCCCGGTGCCGGCGCAGAGCGGGTTGTCCACGCAGACGATCGCCGTCGCGCCGAGCGGGTCGCCGGACTTCTTCAGCACGTGCGCTTCGCTGATCTTCTCCTCGAGCGGGCAGCCGGCGAGCGGCACGCCGAGCGGGTTCGGCGTCAGTTTTCCGGCCTTGTCCTTCATGCCGCGCGAGCAGGAGTCCTTTTCGCGCGGGTGGCACAGGATGCAGTAGTGGACTTCGCCGAGCGCCTGGCGGGACGTCATGCGCGGGTCGGTCAGCTTGAATCCGTCGCGCTTGCGCATCCGGTGTTCGGGGCCGGTGATCTCCTCGGGGCGCGCGGGATTCGGGCGCACCAGCTCCACGAGTCCGTTGGGCCAGTGGAGTTCTTCGGGCTGGCGGTACGACGCCCAGTCTCGGATTCCCGTGCGGTAAACCGGATCGGCCCAGCGCACGTACGCCCACGCCTCCAGCGTCTCCAGCGCCTGTTTCACAACTTCTGCGTCCGGCGTCGCCCCCGGCAGCTCCATCGCCTGCCGCACCAGCGCCAGCACCTCCGCGTCCGGCTTCTTCTCCATCGCCATCAGGTCCAGCGTCGCCCGCGCGTACAGGAGCTCCTGCTCCTCCTTCGGGTGAACGTTCCAGACCTCGATGATCTTCGTCCCCGTCCGCGAAAGCTCCCCGCCGGAACGCTTCGGCGGATTCGCCTTCGAGTACTTCTTGAAGACGCGCCGCCCGATGAAATCGCGCTTGTAGAGAAACACCGGCGTCAGCCCGAGCAGCTTCGCTTTCAGTTCCTCCAGCTGGTCCCCGACACCGAAGAGCTGGCCGACGAAACGCGACAGGTGCGGCGCCATGCGGATGAGCAGGTCGGAGACGGCGGGCGGAGCGAACCCCGCGCCTTTCGCGGCGGCGTAGGGCTGCCACTCTTTCCAGAGCGCCGGGTCCGCTTTCTCAACGCCGGCGTGGAACAGGTCGAGGAGTTTCCTGAGGGAAGCGGGGGAGTAGAGATCGTCGTACTGGAAGCCCGCGATGCCGAGGTGAAGCGAATCCGAGGTGTTCATGAAGGCGGAATTCCTAAGGCGTGGCGTAGAGAGGGGTCAGGGCGGCGCCTGTAAGAAGAGACTTTGCGCGAAGTGCGGGATTTGGCAAGGGACGAATTGAATGTTGACTATTCCGATCATGTATGTAAAGTATTGCCCAACAACCATGACAACACTCCTCACACGTCCCGTCACCGACCCCGAATTCCTCGAGGACATCTCCGTCTTCGAGACCGCCATGCGCGCCTTCCTCGCCGGCACCCTTCCGGACGACCGCTGGCGCCCCTTCCGCCTCGTCAACGGCATCTACGGCCAGCGGCAGGGCGGCACATGGCAGATGGTCCGCATCAAGCTCCCCGCCGGCATCGCTTCGTCGGACCAGCTCGAACGCTCCGCCGATGTCGCGCAGGAATTCGGGCGCGGACTCGTCCACCTGACGACCCGCCAGGATTTCCAGATCCACTGGGTTCCTCTCGAGAGCGTGCCGGACTTCATGCGCGCCCTCGCCGAGCACGGCATGACCACGCGCGAAGCCTGCGGCAACGCCGTGCGCAACGTCGCGGCGGAAGCGCTCGCCGGCGTCAACCCGGCGGAGGCGTTCGACGTCACTCCGTACGCGAACGCGGTCGCCGAATTTCTCCTCCGCCACCCGAAGACCCAGGGACTTCCGCGCAAGTTCAAGATCGCGTTTTCCGGAAGCGACGACGACGCGGGGCAGGCGGCGATCAACGACATCGGCTGCATCGCCAGGATCCGCGGCCGCGAGCGCGGCTTCGAAGTGCGCGTCGGCGGCGGGCTCGGCGTCCAGCCGCACCCGGCGCAGCTGCTTCACGAATTCCTCCCGGCCTCGCAGCTCTGCGCGTCCGCCGAAGCGATCGTCCGCGTCTTCGACCGCACGGGCGAACGCAAGGACCGCAAGAAGGCGCGCCTGAAGTACGTTCTCATGCGCCTCGGGATCGACGGCTTCCGCGAGGAGTACGAAAAGGAACTGAAGGAAGTCCTCGGCGGCGAGCGGCTCAAGCCCTTCCCGGACCTCAACTCCTTCGTGCAGCGTTTCGCCGCACCTCCGCTCGACCTCCGTCCGCCGAGCGAGGCGCCCGCGACGGTCGCCGACTCGGAGTGGTTCCGCGCGAACGTCCTGCCGCAGAAGCAGCCGGGGTACTACGCCGTCACGGCCTGGGTCCGCATGGGCGACATCACCTCCGCGAATCTCCGTGCCCTCGCAGGCGCCGTCCGCAGGTACGCGGGCGGGGAAGTGCGGATCACGAATGACCAGAATTTCGTGCTGAGGTACGTGGCCGGGCAGGACCTGGAGGCGCTTCGGGCAGAGCTGGAGCCGCTCGGTCTGGCCGCCGCGAACGCGAACTCAGTTTTCGACGTCACGAGCTGCCCGGGCACGACGACGTGCGGCCTGGGCGTCACGAATTCCAAGGGGCTCGGCGACGCGATCGTCTCCTACCTCGAGCGCAACCGGCCGCTCTTCGCCAACGTCCCCGGCCTGCGCATCAAGATCAGCGGCTGCCCGAATTCGTGCGGCCAGCACCACATCGCCCCGATCGGCCTGTATGGCTGCTCGAAGAACGTGAACGGGCGCGACATGCCGCACGCCCTGCTGCTCTGGGGCGGCGCGGTCGGCCCGTTCGCGCGCATCGGGAACGTGGCGGTAAAGCTGCCGGCGAAGCGCGTGCCGGAGGCGGTCTCGCGGCTGATCGGGCTTTGGCGCGAGGAGCGGCAGGACGGCGAGGACTTCGCGGCCTTCTCGCGCCGCGTGGAAAAGTCGCGCGTGAAGGAAACGCTCGCCGACCTGGCGGCCACCGACGGCGCAGACGAGTCGCTCTTTTACGATCACGGCGAGGACAAGCCGTTCAGCGCGGCGACGGCGGGCCCCGGGGAATGTTCGAGGTAAGGCTTACGGCGGCGGGCGGTGCCGGAGCGTGATGATCTTTACGGGCCCGGCCTCGACCTTGAGGCGGAACGGGCCCGGGATGTCGCCGCCGCCGCCCTTCGCGTCGATCGGCCGCCCGTCGAGGAGAACCTCGAGGCCGCCGCGGCTCGCCCTCACGATCAGCGAGTGCTTGCC
>CAVPNQ010000042.1:0-5666 GCA_963706735.1 uncultured Planctomycetia bacterium | reverse complement strand
GATCCAGTAGTAGGCCTGCCGGAACTTGTCGTCGAGGGGCACCGACGCCATCGGCACGTTCGACTCGTCGGTCGAGGCCGGCCCCCGGTAGAGATCGGCCACGTCGTAATCCCGGGACTTCGACCCGCCGGCCTTCGGGATCGTCGGCGAGCTGCTGACCTGGCGCGGGTCGTGCGGCGGGCGGGGAGGGGGCATGGCGGAATTGTGAGGGGCGGCGACGGAAGCGGGGAAGGAAATGACGCCGGACTACCGGCCGCGCTGCAACCTCGAAATCTCCGCCCGCGCCATCGGCGGCTCGACGAACCCGGGGACGGCGTTTTCGGAGCATTCGCGGAAGAGCGGCAGGGCGCCATCGGCGTCGTCGTTGGCCGCGCGGGCGATCCCGGCGTAGAACGCGGCCTCGCAGGTCCGTTCGCGGCGCGTTTTAGCGTCGCCGGTGCGGGCGGTCAGGAGGAGCTCGGATTCGGTCAGGTCGCCCAGGAGGAACTCCGCGATCTGGCGCGGCCATGCCGTATCCACCTTCGCATGAGTCTGGTCGAGATGCTTCTTCAGCCCCACGATCGCCTCCGCGCGCTTCCCGGCCCTGAGGCGGACGGCGGCGAGTTCGAGAAGGGTGAATTCGTGCGCGCCGCCCGAGTGCTGACGTCCGGCGGCCTCGTCGAGGTCGGCGATCGCGCCGTCGAGATCGCCGATGCAGAAGCGGGCGTGGCCGCGGGCGCGCTGGAATTCGGGCTCCGTCCGGATCGCCAGAGCCTTCGTGTAATCGGCGACGGCGCCGGTGTGGTCGCCCGCCTCCTGGAGTTCCTTGCCGCGGTGGAACCACAACGTGGCATCGTCCAGGTTCAGCTCGAACGCGCGGCGGAACGCCTCGGACGCGCCCGTCTCATCCCCGGCCTCGCGGCGAGCTTCGCCCAGCCGGAGCCATGTCGAAGCCGACGTCGGCTCGATGTCCGTGGCCCGCTCGTAGGCGCGCGCCGCGCCGGGCGCGTCGCCCTCGCGCATCCTGGATTCGCCGAGCGCGACGCAGTCACGGAAGTCGCGGGCGCGGTTCTCGGTCGAACTGCACGCGGAAAGGACGACGAGAAGCGCCGCCAGCGGGCATGAGCGAAACATGTGCGGACCTCCGGCGAGGGACCCACCCCGGGGCCATTATGGGGAGTGGAGCCTCGGGTGCTGCGAGAAATTCAGCGGGAGAGGCCCGCTTTCGCGTATATTCCGAAGTCCATACGCCAGAAGGGGTTGCGCTTGGATGCCGAAGGGCCGGCCGGCAGCCGCTTCCCATGAAATTCCCTTTACCCCGTGTAACACTTCCTCGTTCCACCGTCCTTCTCTCGGCTGACGCGTGACAACACCGCTGGAGAGCGAACACCAGACAGCGCTTCTTCGCGACTGGGCCCGGGGAAACCGGGCCAGTGGCGAGGAACTCCTGCGGCTCATGCTTCCGGGGATCCACGGGTTGTGCTTCCGGATCCTCGGTCGCGACGCCGATGCCCAGGACGCCGCGCAGGAGACGTTCACACGGATGTGCGCGGAGGTCCGGAAGGGGACGGAAATCCGGGACGTGAGGAAGTGGGCGGCGACGGTGGCGATGAACCGCTCGATCGACATGAAGCGCGTGCGAGGCAGGGAAGTGGAGCTGGAGCCCGAGATCGTCCCGGCGGCCGAGGCGGCCGACCCGGTGGACCGGCTGGACGCGGAGCACTTGAAGGCGTGGATGTCGAAGTTGCCGGAGCGGTACCGGGTCGTGCTTCACCACCATTTCTACATGGACATGAAGCCGCAGGAGATCGCGGAAGTGATGGGGCTGGAGGACGGGACGGCGAGGGTGCTGCTGCATCGGGCGATCGCCGCATTGAGGAAGGCCGCCGGACAGGGGACCACGGACGACGAATGAGCACGCACCCGAAACACGAGAAGCTCGCGGAATTCGCCTGGGACGCCCTCGAGGGCGCCGAGGCGGACGCCGTGGAGTCGCACGTCGCGGCCTGCGGCGAGTGCGCGCTTCGCGTCGAGCGGGTGAGGGCGGAAGCGCGGCGGATTTCCGCGGCGCTGGAGACGCCGGTGCCGGCGGGGCTGGCGGCGCGGATTCTCGACGCCGCGACGCCGGCGGCCACGACCTCCGGCGGGTTCCGGGCGACTCCCTGGCTCGGCGCGGCCGCCGCGGCGCTCTTCGCGGTCACCGCCGCGTGGGCCTGGAACGAGCGCTCTTCCGCCGTCGAGCGGCTCGGGCGCATCGAAGGCGAACTCGCCGCGCTCAAGGCACGCGGGCCGGAGAAGATCCAGCCGCCCGCCGACGACATCGAGGACATCCTGCGCCGCATGGCGCGCATCGAGATCGAGGGCGAAGTCGGCGTGGTCGTCGGTACCGTCGAGTCGCTGACTCCGGAGTCGTCCGACCGCGCGAAAAGCGTCCTCATGTCCTACAGCGACGCCATCTCCGACGTGCTCGCGAGAATCGCCCACCGCAAGATCGACATGGACGCACTTCAGTCCACCGACATGTTCGCCGGCCTCAACGACGACCTTCGCTCCGGCCTCGAACCCGACGAGTTCAACGCCCTCGTCGCTTCCATCGAGCGCCCCTCGAAGGCCGACGCCGAAGCCGTGGCCGTCGCGGTCGTCGGCGACCTCCAGGCCGTCGCGCAGCTCGACCGCCCGCAGGCCGCCGCCCTCCAGAAACTCGTCGTGGACAACCTCTCATGGCGCCGCGATTACCACTTCCTGCCCGACGTGGTCCAGAAGGAGCTGGCCTGCCGCCTGCTCGGCACGGGCGGATCGCTCAAGCCCGAGGTCGAGGCGCTTCTCAACAGCCAGCAGAAAGTCCGCGTGAAGTCCTACCTGGCGAGCGCCGAGACGGAGCGGAACAAGTACTGGGAAAACCTGAGGAACAGGGCGAAGTAGCCCATAAAGGGAGAGCGGTCATGAAGAAGATGATCGGCGGGTTTGCAGCGGGGGTGGTGGCGGTGATGGCGGTGCTGGCGACGGCGGAGGACCGGAAGCCTGCGGACCCGGTGAAGCCGCCCGAGGAAGTCTGGCTGGAGGGCGAGATCATCGACCTGGCGACGTACATCAAGGAAGGGACCCACGGGAAGGAAACGTGGAAGATGGCGAGGGCGCACATCAAGGCGGGGACGCCGGCGGCGATGCTGACGTTTGACGGGAAGCTTTACGTGATCACGCCGTACAACCGCGAGGGGTTTGAGCCGCTACAGAATGCGGGAGAAGTCGTCCGCATGAAGGCGGTGGTGTACGAGCGCGACGGGGTAAAGATCGCGATTGCGAAGGACGTGAAGAAGCTTCCGCCGGACTACAAGGGCGGGGAAGAGCACGGCAACGGCGGCGCGCGGATGGGCGGCGGCGACGCAGGCGGCGCGAAGCCGGCGGGCAAGTAGCGGAAAAACCGGAGCCCCGGGCCGGATAGAATCGGCCCGGGCCTTTCAGGCGACCATGAAACGAAACCTCCTCAAGCTGGTGCTCAGTGCCGCGGTCGCCGCCATCGCGGCGACGGCGTGGGTCGTTCCCGCGCGCGCCGAGGACAAGAAGGGCGAGGAGAAGAAGCGGTCCGAGAAGGAGCGCGAGGCCGAGCGCAAACGGGAAGAAGAGAAGAAGCGCGAGGAAGAAGCGCGCAAGCGGGCCGAGAATGATTGGGACAAGCCGGGCGGCGCGAACCCGGGGTGGCCGGAACCTCCAGACCCGGAAGAGATGATGGAGGCGGCGAAGAGGAACCACGACGGCGCGGTCCCCGCCGCCGGGCGCGAGGAAGAACCGAAGCCGGGCGTGGGCGGATACCGCAAGTCCGCGTCCGATGAGGAGGCCGAGGCCGCCGCTTCGGCAGGCGGGTCGTTCGGCGAGGGGGCGAAGGAGCCCGCCGGCGGCAAGGACGAGAAGAAGGATGACGGAAAGGGCGCGAGCCCGCGGGACAACGGCGGCGAGAAGAAGGAAGACCACAAGTGAGGCGCCTCCTCGCCACCGCACTTTTCGTGTTCGCGGCCGCGGCAACCGCGTTTGCGGGCGAGGAAACGAGCCGCGCGGGCGGCGGTTCGCTCGAGGAACTTCGCGCGGTGCTGGACCTGGACGGGCAGCAGGCGGGCCGGATCCAGGCGGTCTATCGCGAGGGCGACGCGGATCTCCAGCGGCTGCGCGACGCCGCGCGCGGACGCGGCGCGGTCGTGTCGATCGACCAGCTCGTCACCTGGCAGGACGCCCTCCGCCAGAAGGTCAAGGATGTCCTTCACCCGAACCAGCTCTCGCTTTACGAGTCCTGGCTCGAGAAGAAGCGCCGCCTGGGCGAGGAGTACGACAAATCGCTCTTCGGGCTGCCGAACGCCACAGAGCTGAAACTGAAGCTCGGGTACGCCGCGGAGACGGTGGAGAAAGTGCAGCCGATCGCCGACCAGGCGGTCGCGGACATTCGGAAGAAAATGGCGGAAATGCGCGGCGCGGGGCAGCCGGTGGCGGCCATCGGCGACGCCGTGAACGCCCTTCGCACCGACGCCCTCCGGAAGATGGCCGACTGCGGGACGTCGAGCGAGAAGCTGAAGTTCGCGAACTACCTGAAGAGCTGGCTGAAGTCGCCCGCGGAGAAGCTCTCGCGGCCCGAGTCGGACCGGCTGGACCGGACGATGAAGCAGCTCGAGCTGGCGGACGGGGCGATGTCGGACCGGGTGCAGTCGCTGGTGGCGGCCGTGCTGTGGCACCAGGAGGAAAACTCGACGCTGCGCCGCGGCCTGGGCAAGGAACTGCTGATGACGCTTCTGCAGAAGAGGCCCGAGGCGGAGGTGTGGACGGCGCTGTACGAGTACGGGGCGCTGTTCGACATTCACAACCGCCGGATCAAGGCGTTGCGGGAGGACCTCAAGGCGATGCTGCCGACGAAGCCGATTGCGAAGCTGGTGGCCGAGGGCGTGCTGGAATAGACTTGTCGTTTGCTGTTTGTCGTTTGCTTGAGGGTTCTCCTTTTTGTCTTTGCCGTTTCCCCTCCTGGCCACCCTGCAACAGCGGCCATGCACCCAGAGCATCCTTCCAAATTGCGCCCCGGCCCTCGGGCGGCTAGAATCCCCGACGCATGGACCCGGTCGCTCCCCCTCCCCAGCAAGATTACGGCGTTACCCACGGGCTGGATTTCGCCCGCTGGATCACGGAGATTGCCAATCTCCTGAAGAAGGCCGACGCCTCGGACCCGACCGTCCAGGTGGCGTTCCTGGAAATCGCGAAGTCGCTGGAGCGGCTGCGCCGGTACAAGAAGGACCTGGTCCTCGGGACGTACAAGACCTACCTCACCGTGAACGAGTCCGTGGTGACGTCGTTCCCGACGGCGGAGATCGTCGCGGCGCCGATGGTGCGGCTCATGGACGAGGATCGCGTTGAACATGCGAAACAGCCCGCCCTGATAGAGCGGCCCGCCGACGTCCACCAGTGCCGGCCGGTGCGCTTCCGGCACCGACACCTTGCGGGTCGCCTTGTCGAAATCCAGATAGCCCGCGAGTGAAATACCGTAGATCCACTCGCGCAGATAGCGCTCGTTGAGCCCGGTGTGCGCCGCCAGTTCCGCGCTGGTGAGCGGGCCCTTTTCGGCGATGGTCTTGAACAGATCGAGGCGATCGCCGATGGCGCACAGGCGGATCGCCATCATGCCAGTGGCATGGCCGATGATCTGGCCGACAAAG
>CAVPNQ010000041.1:0-62278 GCA_963706735.1 uncultured Planctomycetia bacterium | reverse complement strand
CGCGCCGTGGAAACCGAGGCCACCGTCCCCGCCAGCGCCCTCGTCAGCCGCATGAACGCTTCCGTCACCACCGGCGAACCGATCCTGTCGCCGACTCAGCGCCTCGACCTCCTCAAGCAGCTCCTCCCGGCGATCACGTCGGAGGAAATCACGAAGCGCTTCGCCGCCGAATTCGACCCGAAGGCGGTGGCGTTCGTCGCGGTGCTGCCGGCGGGCCCGGGAGTTCCCACCGAGGCGCAGCTCGTGGAGATCGGGACGGCGGCGTTCGCGGTCAAGCCGACGCCGGACGTCGAGGTCGCGCATGCGACGAAGCTGCTCGCGGAGCTGCCGAAGGCCGGCACGGTCGGCGAGGAGGAAGAACACGCGGCAAGCCAGGTCTGGTCGGCGTGGCTGGGCAACAACGCGCGCGTGCACTATCGCTTCATGGACTACCGCAAGAATGACGTCACGGTCACGATCACGCTGGTCGGCCCGGAACTGCTCGAATCCGCGGAGACCCGCGGCATCACGTCGGCCGCGCAGCAGGCGTGGTCGCGCGCCGCGACGAAGACGCTGACCTCGACCGACATCCGAGAGCTGATGACCGGCAAGAAGGTGGACGTGGGCACCGGCGGGGGCGGCGGGCGCGGAAGAGGCCGCCGCGGGGGAGGCGGCAGCAGCGGGGCCAACATGACGCTCACGATTTCGGGCAGCCCCGAGGACCTCGAGATCGGCTTCCAGCTGGCGTATCTCCTGTTCACGCAGCCGCGGATCGAAGACACGGCGTTCGCGCAGTTCCAGACGACGACGAAGCAGATGATCGAAGAGTCGATGAAGACCCCCGCCGGGCTCGGCGCGCGCATGGCCGCTTCCCTGTTCTACCCGGACGACGAGCCCCGCACGAAGTCCGTCACGGTCGAGCAGATCGACAGGCTGACGCTCGCGGCGTCACAGGCGTGGCTGGAGAAAGTGATCAAGGAGTGCCCGCTCGAGATCGCGATCGTCGGCGACCTGCCGAAGGCGCGCGCGCTCGAACTCGCCGCGCATTACCTGGGGGCGCTTCCCTCCCGCCCGCGGATCGGCCCCGAGACGTTCCGGGCGATCCGGACGCTGAAGCGGCCCGCGGGGCCGAGGACGTTCGAGGCGGAGATCGAGACGCCGACGAAGCAGGCGTTCGTGATGTCGGGGTTCTACGGGGCGGACCAGGCGAACCTGGCCGACGCGCGGGCGCTGAACATGGCGTCGCGCGTGCTTTCCACGCGGATGACGACGGAGGTCCGCGAGAAGGCGCAGCTCGTCTACAGCATCGGGGCGTCCGCGCGCGCGGCGACCACGTTCCCCGGGTTCGGCGTGTTCGGCGCCAGCGCCCCGACCGAGCCGTCGAAGACCCAGCCGCTCGTGGAGAAGCTCGCTTCGATGTACGCCGAGTTCGCGAAGAACGGCCCGACCGAGGAGGAGATGGACATCGCACGCAAGCAGATGGCCAACACGTTCGACGAGCAGGTCAAGGACCCGGGCTACTGGACGGGCCGGATCGGCCTGATGACCTACCAGGGCGTGAACCTCGACGAAATCGTCGGCGAGCCCGCCGCCTTCCAGGCGCTCACGGCGAAGCAGGTGAAGGAGACGTTCGCGAAGTACTACGACCCGAAGAACGCGATCGTGGTCGTGGTGAAGCCGAAAGGGGGGGCCGGTCCCGAGCCCGGCAAATAGATGCCTCCCGCCGACCCGTCGGCTCCCGTGAAGCACCCGAGCCTCATCCCCGGGGCGATCATCTTTTTCCTGATCGGTGCAGGCCTGATCTACGGGGGCCGCCGGACGCAGGCGCGTTACAACAGTTACCCGACCACGAAGGGGCTGATGATTTCTTCGCGCCTCCACGAATCCGGGAGCGGAAAACGCGGGGAACGCATGTACGGCGTGATCGCAGAATACCGGTTCAAGGTGGACGGCAAGGAATTCACCGGGACCAATGTTCACCCGATGATGGAGTCCTCGAACGGCTCTTCCAAGGCCCGCGCCGAACTCGCCCGCTACCCGGCGGGAAAGGAAGTGGATGTTCACTACGATCCCGATAACCCCGGGACGTGCTTCCTCGAGGCGGAGAACGACAGTTTCGCCATCGCCCTCCAGATCGCCGGAGGCGTGGTCATCCTGCTGGGGCTCCTGGGGTTGTCCGCACGCGTCCTGAAGCCCGAGGCTTTTGAATCGGAGCAGGCCGATGCCCGGTGAGCAGAAGAACAACCCCCTGCACGGCATCACCCTCGAGCGCATGCTCAACGAACTCGTCGAGCGCTTCGGCTGGGAGCGCATGGGGAAGCGCGTCCGCATCCAGTGCTTCCTGAGCGACCCCAGCGTCAGCTCGAGCCTGAAGTTTCTGCGACGGACGCCGTGGGCGCGGGCGAAGGTCGAGGAGATGTACCTCGACGCGATCGCGGAGACGTAAGGAGACCTGCTTAAGCGGGCGCCGACGTGTCTCCAGAGCGCGAGAGAAAATCCTGCGGGTCGGACGGAGTCGGCCCGCCACGGAAATCCCGATCCATGACCGCCACGGGGCCGCCGCAGCCTGGCACGCGGGATTTTTTCTCGCGGTCTACTTCGTCTTCCACTTCTCCAGCAGCCGCTTCGCCTCCTTCGCCTCCACGTGGTCCGGGTACTTGTCCATGATCTCCTCCAGCGCGCCGATCGCCTTCTCCCTCATCCCGTTCTTGTCGAAGCTCTTCGCCATGTTCAGCTTCGACTGGATCCACTTCGCCGCCGCGTCCTCCGCCGGCGGCGGCGGCGCGGGCGGCGTCGCCGGAACCTCCGCCTTCCCCGCCCCCGCCGCGTCCGTGGGCATCCCGTTCGAATTCTCGTAGTCCTTCAGCCACTTCTCGAATTCGGGAATCAGGAAGCGCTTCCCGGCCTTCTGCGCCGCGGTCGCCGTTTCCTGGAGCTTCTTGAGATCCTCGTCCACTTTCAGCAACCGGTCTTCCAGCTTCTTCAGCGCGTCGCCCTTCAGGTTCTTCCGTGCGTCGTCGATCAGCGGCTGCGTGGATGCCCTGTCCGCGCCGCTGCACCGGAGCGCGCACGCGCCGCAGTACGCCGCCTCCTCCCAATTCCCGTCCATCGCGTGCGTCACGCCCATGTTTCGCCACGACAGGTAGGCGCCGTACGGGTACTTCATCGTGCCTTCCTTCAGGGCCATGAACCCCGCCGGCTTCTGGCCGTCCTTGATCAGGCACAGCCCCAGCTCGAACGACGTCAGGCACTCCCCGCCCTCCCACGGCCGCACCATGTGCGCCCTCACCAGGTACGCCATGGAAATCTTCGGCTCCTCCAGGCTCCCCCACGCGATCCCCACGTTGTGCCAGATGCCGCCGTTCTCCGGGTCGTACCGAAGCGCTTCACGCCAGAGGTACAGCGCGATGGCGCGGCACGTCATGGCGTTCTCGCTGTTTTTTCCCTCGCGGGCGACGTACTTCCGGGAGAGCCCGTAGTACTCCTCGGCCTTGACGCAGAGTTCGTGCGCGACCTTCGGGTCCTTCGTCTTCTGCGCGGGGAGGAACTTCGAGGCGTCGAAATCGTGAAGGGGGATGGCGAAGCCGACGCCTTCCATGTCGGTGAGCTTGAAGGTGACGAGGCCCAGGACGTTGGCGTCCTTGTCGAGGAGCGGGCCGCCGGAGTTGCCGGGGTTGATCTGCGCGGAGAACTGGTAGTACTTGAGCCCGTCGAGGTCGCGGTCGGAGGCGCTGAGCATCCCGTCCGTGATGGATTTCGTCAGCGTGATCCCGGAAATCGCGGGGTTCCCGATCGCGTAGACGCGCTTGCCGGGCCCGGCCTTCGAGCGCAGGATCTTCGCGGGCGTCAGCTTGACGTTCTGCTCCGCCGGGTTGATGCGAAGCAGCGCCAGGTCGTAGTCCGGATGGAACCCCACCACCTTCGGGTTGCTGAACACCACCGTCTTCTTCGCCGTGCCCGCCCCCACGTCCACCAGCACGCGGTACTTCAGCGGCGAGCTCAGCACGTGCGCGTTCGTCAGGATCAGCCCGCCCTCGCTGATGATGATCCCCGTCCCGCTCTCCTCGGGATTCTCCAGCCCGACCACGCTCGGGTTGGCCACGCGGTAGACCTTCTCAGCTTCTTCCTCGGCGCGCGCGACCAGCGGAAACGCCAGAAATGCGACCAACGCGAAAGAACGCATGCGAAATCCCTCCCGGGGAAATGCGAAACATGGCGGACAAGGAAAGGGCAATGGGGGGATGATAGCGAAGCGGGGTGGCGGGAAACAAGAACCCCCCCGGGGAGGGGGTGCATGGCCGGCATTGCAGGGTGGCCGGGAGGGGAAACGGCAAAGGCAAAAAGGAGAACCCTCAAGGAAACTACAAACCGCAAAGGACAAGCCGGTCAGCGTCGGCGAGTCGCACTCAGAAGCTGCTGCAATACCGGCCATACACCCACGGGGAGACGCCGTTGCCGAACGCCGAACAGATTCTTGAAGGCCTGACGACGATCTCGCGGTCCGCCCGGCCCGCCGCGATGGCTTGGCACGCGATCGTGGCCGCCTCGGTTCTGGCCCTCATGGCCGGCTGGCGCCCCACCTGGCGCGGCGCCGCCACCCTGCTTGCCCTTCCCGTCCTCAGCGCCTCGGGTTTCGCATGGGCCTTCGCCAACCCCTTCAACGGCATCGTCCTGGGCTCCGTCGCGATCGCGCTTCTCGCCCTCGGGTGGCGGCTTTCCTGCGACCCCGTGAAGCGCGCCCCGGCGTGGGCCGCCGTCTGCGGAGCAGCCCTCGTGGTCTTCGGCCTCGGCTACCCGCACTTCGTGGAAGCAGGGACCGGGATCGCCCTGCTGTGGACTGCGCCCACCGGGCTCATTCCCTGCCCGACGCTCGCTCTCGTCCTTGGATTCGCGCTCGCCGGCGACGGCCTTCAGTCGAGACCGTGGGCGCTCACGCTCTCGGCGGCCGGGTTGTTCTACGGGACCTTCGGCGCGCTTCAGCTCGGCGTGTGGATCGATGTCGTGCTGGTCGCGGGGGCGGCGCTGCTGGCGGTCCGAGCGTTCGTTCAGAAGCGCTGACGAAGGAGCAGTTACTTTCTCTCCGCGTCCCCGTCCGTCACGGCGTACACCGCGAACTGCGGAACCCAGTGGTCGTACGCGTAATAGTCGCCCTTCGATTTCTCGTGCTGCTTCATCCCCTGCACGACGTGCGCCTCGAAAGCCTTGCGGAAGCGCTTCCGGTCCTCCTCGCCGGGCGCGGCGGCGGCGAGGGCCTTGAGCGACCACGCGCGCGACCAGTTGGTGCCGAGGTGGTGGTCGGCGTCATCCGTCTCGACGAGGGGCGCGAGGTCCTTTTCGGGGATCGGACACGACTTCAGGAACTCCGCGAAGCCGGCGGCATCGCGCGTCTTCGCCTGCAGGCACGCGAAGTTCCCGAAACGGGAGAAGAAGTCGGTGTTCTCGCGGTCGAAAGCGAACCCGTCCGCAGGTTTCTTCAGCCCGGCGATTCCGCCGATCCACTTCTCCACGCGGGCCGTTCCCTCTTTGTCCTCGACGAACGCGAACCACCGGTGCAGCCGCAGCATCGCCCACGACCCGTTCTCGTATTCGCGCGTCAGCGCCGACGGCGCCCCCCGTCCGTACTCCGCCACCAGCGACGCCGCGACCGCGTCCGCCATTGCCCGCAGCCTCTTCGGGTCCGCCCCTTTCGTCTCCCCGCTCCACCGCTCGAATTCCTCGGCCAGCAGCAGGAACCACGCCCGGCCGTAGGGCATCTCGAATCGAGGCTGGGCCTTGAGAAGCGCGGCTTCCTTCTCGACCAGCGCCGGCGCCAGCGATGCGTCCGCCGCCTTCGCCTCTTCCGCGTGCCGACCGGTAGCGCGGGCGATTCTGAAGAGCGCCCAGTGGCCGTGAACCGCGGAGTGCCAGTCGATGCTTCCGTGGAAGATCGGCGCGTCCGTGTCCTGTGCGGCAATTCCCTTCACGACGATCGGCGTCATCGCGTCGCAGACCTCGTCCGGCGTCGGTGTTTTCATTTCGGGTTCCTCCGGGAAAGAGCGGGAAGCGGCGAACAACAGGAGGAGCAGGATGATCGAGGGGAATCTCATGCTCCGGATCCCCCGGGAGTCCGCGCCTGGAACCCGTGGATGTCGAAGTTCACGGGCACGGCGGCTCGCCGGTCGGCCGCGCAGACGCGACGAGTGAAGTCGGTGGCGTACCCGGGGCCGGCCTCGGCGTCGATGAAGCGGGTGACGTAGCTCGTGCTCAGGAAAAAAAGTGCCAGCTCTTCCGGCGTCAGCTCGAGCGTGTTCGGCACGACGAACCGTTCGGCCTCTGCGAACCGTGGCGAGCGGGCAAGCAGCTCAAGCGTGTCGTCCGCCGCAACGAGCCGCGGATCGCGGTGCCGCGCCCAGCGCGTCGCAAGTTCGCCCTCGATCAGGCCGCGCGCCGGTCCGTCCACCACCGGGAAGTCGTACCGGTACGCGCAGAACACACCCCCGGCCGCAAGCACGTCGGCGCACCGCCCGAGAACCACTTCGCGCTCCATCCAGTAGAACGCTGTCGCGCACGTCACGAGGTCGAAGCGGCGGTCGCTGGACAACTGTTCGGCCGGCGAGACGCGGAACGGAATCCCGGGGTGGTTCGTCCTGGCGATCGCGATGAGGTTCTCGCCGAGGTCCACCCCTTCGACGTACGCGAAGTACGGCTTGAGCCGCACCGTCGAGACCCCGTTGCCGCACCCGATGTCGAGCGCCGCGTCATGTTTGCGGCAGGCGCTCGAGAGGCGCCGGTAAAGCGCCTCGGGGTAGACGATCTTCCGCCGGATGGCGTCGTAGGCGGTGGCGTGAAGGTCGAACTGGCGCATGGTGGCTCGAGGGGGAATTCGAGTGAGGTGACCGCGAGACTTCTCGTCAGCCTACTTCTCCCCGCCGTCTGACCCCTCCACGTTCAGCGTCGGCTTCGCGTCCATCCCGGCCGCGGTCACCGTCACCCTGAACTCGGCGCCCGGGTACTTCTTCACCACGCCTGCCAGCGCCGCGACTCCGTCGATCGGCGGGTCGAGCTTCGCCTCGTTGAAGTACTGCTTCAGGACTTTCTTGTCGGTCCAGCGAATCGGAAAGGGCAGGTCTTTGCAGAGCCAGAAGCTTTCGGAGAATCGGGCGCCGTCCTTGCCCGGCTCCACGGTCGTCACCACGACCTTCTGGGCCGCATGCTCGGTGTCTCCCACCTTGATCGTGTCGCTCGAAATCGCGCCCGTCACCGTCGTTCCCTCGGGATTCACGCTCATCACCCCCAGCGACTTGAAAACCTTGGTCTCCTTGCCCTCGCCGCCCGCCTTGCCGCGCCACGCCCGGATGATGCGTCGCTCCCTGGCGTTGAGCATGTTCAGCGTCACCGTCCTCTCCTCCGCCCGAGCGGGATCCCACTCGGTTTCTTCAATCCAGACCGCGCCGTCCTCCACCCGGACGCACGCCATCCGCCTGCACTTCTTCTCGACGCGCTTCGTGCCGTCCTTCTCCGTGATCTCGGAGACAGACTCCGATTCCAGCCACTGCCCCTGCTTGAACGAAGCGACGTCGTAGTCGTCGAATCGGCCGTCGTTGACCGGGGGGGGAAGGGCGTGCGCAAGGGCGCAGAGGGACATGAGGCCGGCGAGAGACTTGAGCATGAAGTTGCTCCTTGGAGAGAAGGTCGCATTCTACGCCGCGGCCCGTGCGCGGTCCCCGCTCGTTGAAACAGGGGGCCCATCACCCGCAAAGCGCATCCAGCTCCGTGCGCGCGCGAACGTGTTTGGGATTGATGAACAGGACGAGCTTGAAATCGCGAACGGCGCCGGCAAGGTCTCCCTGGCTGGCGAGGGCGATCGCGCGATTGCACCGGGCTTCGAGGCCGGTGAATTCAGCGGCAAGCGAAGCGCGGTAGTAGCTGAGGCAAAGATCGGTGTCGAAGGCCTCGCGGACGAGGTGCCGGCGCCCGTTCCAGGCTCGCGCGAGGCCCGGATCCATCCGAAGCGCCGCCTGGTACTCGATCGAGGCCCCCAGGAAGTCGCCCCTCAGTTCGCGGGCGACGCCCCGCCTGTTGATGGCCTGCGCGCAGTTCGGGTCCTGGGCGATCGCTTCGTTGAAGTCCGCGATGCTGGCATCCAGTTCGCCACGCTGCAGACGCTCGTTGCCGCAGTTGTAGATGAAGCCGGCCAACTCGGCGCGAATGAACGCGCTTTCGTTCCGGTCCGGCGCCGGCTTGTCGGGGCCCTGCGGAGCGATCCGCGGCACCGGCTTCGGCTTCTCCGTTTCCGTCCAGACCGCGCGGTGCGGACCCGCTTCGCCATTCACAGGGTTCTGCATGCTCAACCTCCCGATTCGAAGCCGAAGAGCCCCAGGCGAGAGATCCGCCTGTCAGCCTGTTTCGTTCGGACACTGCGGGAGATGACGCAAGGAGCGTGCCGGGGGGCTATGGGGCAACGACGGCTGCCGCGACGGCCCCGCACGCCCTGCGGAGCGTTTCTACCGGGTAGTCCTGACACGGCCCGCGCCCGGTCGCGGATTCGGGCATCGCGCCCGCTTCCGCTTCAACGTACCATCCGTGCGGTCCGTGACCGGCCCGTGTATCCGCCGAACCCAGGAGATCATCCGTGAGACCCGAACGAACCCTGATGTGCGCCGTCGCGCTGGCCCTCGCCGCCCTGGCCGGCTGCTCGACCCAGGATCAGCCGCAGCCGGAACCCAAGCCCGCCGCCTCCGACAAACTCGAATCGGCCGAGCTCGGCTCCATCCCGAACCTTCACAAACTCGGCGGTGTCTTCCTCGCCGGCCAGCCGAATCAGACTGACTTCGCCGAGGCCAGGAAACAGGGCGTCAAGACCGTCATCTCCCTCCGCCACGCCTCCGAGCTCAAGGAATTCGACGAGAAGAAAGCCGTCGAGGCCGAAGGCTTGCGCTTTATCGAACTCCCCTTCCATGGCCCCGCCGAACTCACCGACGCCGTCTTCGACCGCGCCCGCGAGCTCCTCAAAACCGCGGAGCGCCCGATCCTCTTCCACTGCAACTCCGCCAACCGCGCCGCAGCCGTCTGGCTTCCCTACCGCGTCCTCGACGGCGGACTGACGTGGGATGAAGCGCTGGCGGAGGCGAAGATGGTGGGGCTGACGAGCCCGGAGCTGGAGAAGCGCGCGCGGGAGTACGTGGAGAGGCGGGGGAAGTAGAGCCCCCTCATTCCGCGGCGGGACCGTCCGGCGCTACCGCAGGGATGATGGAGAGCGAGGCGCTTCCCTCCCGGTCGCGGGCCCGCACGATGAAGCTCCCGTGTCCTGGGATTTCGCGCCGCGTTTGAACGTCTTTCCCGGAGACCACGATGTTCGCGAGGTCTTCACCGAGCAAGCTCACCGTCAGCCCCCGGACGTCGTCGATCGTCAACCTGCGACTCCCGGTCTTGCGCCACGTGTCATCGATTTGGACCTGAAGGGGGGAGCCGGGCTCCAGCCGCACCTCGCTCGCCTTCCAGTTCGTCATGGCGACGAGCATCTTTTCCCCGTCGTTCAATTTCGGCATCGGGTTCCTCCGGTGGGGGCGGATATGGCGCCCACGGGTGCATTCTACTCGCGTGGGCCTCCTTCCCCGCTCCCCACTCGCGCGATCCGAACGAACCACAACGGCTGCCGACGACCGGGTCCGATCTACGAATCGGCCGCGGATTCTTCCTCACAGGACGGGACCCCGGCCTCTTCGCACGCCCGGCGCATCCTCGTGAGCATCGAATTTAGCGTTCCCGTGTCCCCGACATGCCGCAGGATGGAAGCGCCGCCCGCGAACGCCTCGCGCGCCGCCTCGATGCGGCCGTCGGCCAGCAGGAGGAGCGCGTAGTCGCACAGGTGGGCGCCCTCGGAGCGGCGGTCGAACAGTTCGCGGTCGATCGTGATCGCTTCCTCGAACGCCTTTTCCGCCGGCGCGGAGCGGGCTGTGTTCCGGTAAAGGACGGCCAGGTTCCCGAGCACGCTTCCCACAAACCGACGGTTCCCGACGTCACGGTGAATGGCGAGCGCCTCGGCGAACGTCCGCTCGGCCAGGTCGAGACGCCCCGTGTCGCGGTAGGCGACGCCCAGGCTGCCCAGCACGACGCCCTCGGAGCGGCGATCGCCCAGCTCGCGGTAGATGGAAAGCGCTTCGTTGAGGCCGTGCTCGGCGGACTCGACCTGCCCGAGGTCGTAAATCTGGATGGCGAGGTTCGACAGCGCCAGCGCCTGCAGGCGCCGGTCGCCGACCTCGCGATGGATCGCAAGCGCTTCCGTGAAACTCTCCACCGCCAGCGCGTCGCGCCCGGTGTCCCGGAGCACGATCGCGAGGTTCCCGATCACGTTCCCCTCGCCGGCGCGGTTCCCCGTTTCCCTGTGGATCGCGATCGCCTCCCGCTGGCGGGCCTCGGCCAGCTCCATCCGCCCGGTCTCCTGGTACAGAAGCCCCAGGTTCCCGAGCGCGACGCCCTCGGACCGCCGGTCGCCGGCCTCGCGCAGGAGCGCGATCGCCTGCTCGAACAGCGGCTCCGCAGCGCGCGGCTTCCCTGCCTTGACGGCGGAAATGGCGGCTCTTCGCAGAGCTTCCCCGCGCTCGGCCCCGGTCGCCTGCGCGGCGAACAGCGTCCACAGGCGTTCGGCTTCGTTCTGCCTGAAGCGCGACTCGGCGTATTCCGCGGCGCGGCGGAGGTAGAGGCGACGCGCCGCGAGCAGGTCGGGCCCCCCGGCCAGGCGCGCATGATCCGCAAGTTCCTCGGCGAACGGGTCCGTCGCGTGCCGCTCCAGGCCGGCGCGCCCCCCCGCTTCCGGCGGCCGCCCCCCCGCCAGCACCTCGATCGCCTCGAACGCCAGCGCATGGAGCTTCGCCCGGTCGCCGGGAAGCTGAAGCTGGTACGCGGCGTCGCGGAGGAGGGCGTGTCGGAAGAGATAAGCGTTTTCAGCGATCAAGTCCTGTGATCCTCAACCCCTGCGGCGCGCCGAACGGCCCGGTCCGCCGCCTTCATCAAGCGGGAATCCGCGATTGAACGGTCGGCTCCCCGTAGACGCGCTTCAGGAAAGGCCGCTCGGCCGCAAAGAAGAAAACGTAGATGAGCGCCTGGCCCGCCGCGGCGGCCAGCAGGCCCGGGAGCGAACCGTACAGGAGTGCGTACCCGTAGCCCTGCAGCTGCCCGACGGAGTACATGGGATTGCGGATGAAGCGATAGGGCCCGCCGACCGACTCGGGGGCGAGGGGCCGGCCGAGGAACATATCGCGGAAGTAGTAGGCATCCACGCCGACGGTGAGAGTTGCCCAGAGTTTGACCAGCGCGCCCACGGCGAAGAGGGCGATCCCCGCCGCAAGGAGGACCGGGGCGGGAAGAAGGCCTTCGTACCGGGGCCAATGAAGCGTGGCCATGGCCCCGACGCCGAGTCCCTGGTTGAGGAACATGAGCCCGAGGATCGTCTCGTAGAGCCGGAAGGCCCGGTCCTCCCCGAGCCGGGCGATCGTGCGCGCGGGAAAGCGGGAGACGAGCAGGATCCAGTTCCCGCCGTAGTAGAAGACCAGCGTGGCGAGAAAGTAGGCCGCGATGAGCCGCTCGTCGGCGAGTTTCATCAGCACCTGCGCCAGCGCGAGCGACGCGAGCCCGCCCGCGACCCACGCGAGGTTGAGATGCTCGATCCGCCAGCCCATCATGGCGAGCAGAGTCAGGACGAGACGTTTCGCGCGCGCGAGCCACATCCGCGGATCTTAGCCGAGCCGCTCGGGAGCGGAAGGGCGGAACACGACGCCGCCCCGGGCGCGCGCGGTTACTTCTTTCCAGCCGCGTTCTCCTGCTTCACCACGTCGGCCAGCGCCTTGGCCGCTTCCTTCTCGACCGGCAGCCCCTTGTACCCGGCCGCGACCTTCTTCAGCCCCTCGCGCGCGCCGGCCCAGTCCTTCGCCGCCGCCAGGGCCAGCGCCGCGTCGATCGCGGCCTTCCCCTCGGCGCTCAGCTTGTCGAGTTCCGCCTGCGCGCGGTCGGCCAGCGTCGTCGCGCCCGGCTTCTTCGCCAGCTTCACCGCGGCGGCGAATGCCTTCACGGCGTCGGCGGTCTTCCCGGCGGCCACCGCCTTGCCGCCGACGTCGAGGCAGTCCAGCATGTAGAGGTAGTCGTCAGAGCCCAGGCCGGGCGGGGCGGACTTCGCAGCCTCGGTCAGTTTCTCGATGAACAACTTCACGGGCGCCGAACCGGGCGGGCGGCCGATCTCCTTGCCGTCCTGGTCGAGAACCACGTGCTGCGGTTTGACGCCCGACGGAAACAGCTTGTCCCGGAGTTCCCGGAAGAACTCCTCGTGCTCAAGGCACGTCATTCCCGGCAGAAGCGAGCACGTCTCCTCGCCGCCGACTTTCTTCATGCCGTGTGTCCCCCTCACGGCGCAGTAGACCAGCACGAACTTCTTCGATGCCTCCACGAACTCCTTCGCCGGATAGACAGACCTGTCCATCTCCAGGCAGCCGCCTCAGGTGTCCGATCCATACGCCACCAGGATCGGCACGCCGCGGAGCTTCGCTTCCGCCAGCGCCTCTTTCCACGTGTGCGCCCAGCGAGGATGCCGCGCGGCGGCGTCCGGGGGTTCGGCAGAAGCGGCTGCGGCGAGTGCGAGGGCGGAGAAGGCCAGGAGATTGAGGCGCATGGGAGATTCCTTGGGGTAGGAAGTGCGTCAGAGAAAGGTAACACGGAGGATCACGGGGCGGGTAGCGCGTCGTGAGGCTCGACGATTCGATGGGGGAGATTGCCTCGAACCTCCGGGTCCGCTTAGACGATCAAGTCGCCGGTCGTTTCGATCGATCCCCCGTCCGATCTCCAGGCCAAGAGGAGGAATGTATGGCGCACCACCAGAGTGACGACGAAAGCTGCTTTCCGCGAGCCAACCAGTAAGCGCCGCAAAGGATTCCCTTCGGAGACCCACGTGAAGCGAGGCTTCCGCGTGGTCCACGGCGACAAGGAACTCGTCGAGAAGCTCGGCCGGAACGATCTCTGCCCGTGCGGCTCAGGAAGGCGGTCTCAAGAATTGCTGCATGCGATCCGGACGATTCGACGGCGTCCTCCGGGAGTACTTTTTTCAGGGAGTAGCGAGCTCGGGCAGGGCGTTACTTCGTCGCCCGGAGCTTCGCGTGCGCGATCATAGAGCCGGCCTCGATCGCGCGAACTCTTGCGACATAGGCGGCGTCGCCGGGGAGGGCGGTCAGCGTCAGGGCGTTGCCCTCCCGCAAGACAGACTTCGGGTCGATCACGGACTCGATCTGGCCCGACTGGACAGTGACGGTGCCGGCGATGCGCCAGTCGGCGGGGCGGGAAGCGCCTTCGAGGACGACGCGCAGTTCCCGGACGTCGCCGATCTGGGCGTCGGGGCAGTCCCATGCGATCTTCGCCGCGACGGCTTCGAGCGGGACGGTTCGAACTGCGTCACCCTGCGCGACGGTGATGTCGCATGCGCCAGGCTCAGCCTCGGGGGCGGAGAAGACGCAGGTCGTCGGCGTGACGAGAATGGGGTCCGGGAATTCAATGGTCTTTTTGGAGAAATTCTTGAGAGTGACTTTCGCCGGGCCCTGACCGGGCGCCGGGGCGGAGCCATAGAAGCCGCGCGGGCCGCGCTCGATCCACGGCTCGTTCTTGGCGGGAGAAGCCGTCAGGAGCGTTGTGAGGACGTAGCCGCTGCAGGAAACCACGAGCGACAGCCCCTTTTCGGGGATTTCAGGCACGGTCCAGGACCCCGCCGGGATCGGCTCGCCGTCGAGCGTCGCGCCTTTCGGCAGTTGGACGACGTCGCCCTTCTGGACGCTGCACAGCGCGGAATCGGGCGGGCGGGACTCCGTCGTCGAACCCGTCTTCTTGCCCCCTGTGTCGGCAGGCTTCGGGCTTGCATTCCCGCCGGGGTCCGGCGTGCTTCCGCCGTCGGGCTGCGGCCCGGTCGGCGCGGGGATCGGCACTTCAACGACCGCCGCGACCGGGTTCAGCCGGTTTCCGTGCGCGTCCTCCGGGTCCTCCAGCACCACCACGAACGTCACGATCCCCTCCTTCGGGTACCACGGTTCCCCCAGCGGGATCGGCTTCTCGTTCGTCGCGGACGCCATGCCACTCCGCAGGACCAGCGTCTTCCCGTCCGGCCCCTTCACATCCGTCCAGCCCTCGGCTTCCTGATGCACGAGCGCGATCCGCGGCCCCGTGGAGTCCCCCGTCGGGCTCAGCTGCTGGATCCAGATCGCGTTCTTCCGCTTCTTCATCGAGATGTCCGACCGGTAGGTCACCCAGAACTTCTCCTTCGGGATCTGCGGCCGCCCGCCGTCGTACTCCACCCGGTGCACTTCCGGCTCGATCCCCATCGGCGTGTACCACACTGGATTCGTCATCGCCACGCCGCCCTCGGGATGCCACGGTCCGAACTTCGAAGCGAACCCGAAGAGCATCGCGCATCCCGTCTCCTGGGGCACGAGCGACAGCCGCGCGTTGCCGGGCTTCTTCAGCGGCGCCAGTTCCTGCGCAAACGCCGGGATCTCCACCTTGTGTTCGTCCGGCGCCATCGCGGCTTCCTTCGACTCGTCCCACCACCACGCCCCCAGCTTCGTCAACTCGCCTGACCACGTGGCGTCCGTCGCCACGCTCACCCGCGCAATCACGTCCCGGCAGCCCTTGCGCACCAGCATCGTCCGCCCGCCGTCGAACGTCCCCGCGCCGCCGACCTGCCCGTCGTCGTCGCGCGCGAGGTCTTCCTTCGTCCACAAGTCGTGCCACTCCAGCGACTTCACGTCGAACTTCAGGTCGCTGTCCATCGTGAAACCCACCAGCGGCCCGTCCGTCAGAGTCGAGCGCCCGTGGTAAAGGTCGTCCTGCGTTCCGCCCAGCACGTACGTCCGGCATTTGGCGTACGCCGCGTCAAACGCCTCCGCGCCCGAGCCCGTCTTCGAGAAGAGCCGCGCCCACGGCTCGATCGCGTGGTGCGACATCACCGACGCCGTCACCCCCGTCCCGTAGTTGAAATCCCCGTGCGCGTCGCTCCCCGCGCTGATGTACAGCTTGCGGATGAACGTGTCGGGATCGCCATCCGTGAAGCGGTACTGAAGGCCCTTTCGCGTCTCCCGCGCGAACAGCTTCAGGCCGTCGCACAGGTCATGGTGCCACTCCCGGTTCATGAACCACCGGCCCATCGGATTGAGCGTGAAGAGCTCCTGCGAGGCGCCCAGGTAGGCCTGATGCTGCTTCGGGTCGTTCCAGATCTGGAAGCCACTGAAGGAGAACTCCTCGCCCTTGGTCCACCACCGTGAGCCGGTCTTCGGGCCCATGTTGTCGGCGTCGCCGATCTCTTCGTCCGTCCAGGAGTAGCCTCCGCTCCGCGGATGCGCCGCGAACAGGCGCCCCTGAGTCTTCTTCGTCCACTCCAGCACCTGCTGGACCTTGTTGTCGTTCGGGATCGAGGCCTTCTTCGCGTTGTCCATCATCTTCTGAATCTCGTCGTGCAGCCGCTGCAGCTGCGGCTCGGTCAGCGCAGCGGCCAGCTGCAGACTCTGGCGGACCTTCTCGACGGACTCCTGCTTTCCGGAGTGGCGGGCGACCAGGTCGGCAACCTCCCCCCAGACCGGGTCCTTGTCCACCTTCTTCCACACCCAGTCTGCCAGGCGGGCGAAATCCAGCACGCCGGGCAGCTTCTCCTTCTTCATGATCTCGCGCAGCAAAAACAGCGCATCGACGAGCCGGTCGCCCCACTCGAAGAGGGCGGTCAGGTCCGACCGGTCGCCGAACCAGGGGCCCTTGAGCGCGTGCGGGTGCTCGTACAGCAGCGCGTGTGCCGTGTAGGCCGGGCTCGCGGCTCGGTAGAGCGACACTTCCTGCCCGCACGACCGCATGCCGAAATACTCGCGCAGCGTCAGGAACTCGTCCTGCGGGCGCGATTTCTGGAAGGGCGGGAACTGCGGCACGTCGGTGTCGGTGAGGAAGCAGTTGTGGTCGGTGGTGATGACCTTGTCCAGCGCCGCGCCGGGCTCGTGGGAATCGATCATCCCGAGCGAGTACGCCGTCCAGATCACCATCCGCGGCGGCCCGCCCCACGCGAGGCGCGGGTCCACGATCTCGGTGCTGTACTCGGCGGCGGTGTGCACGTGGGTGTCGAAGTAGTGGCCGTCGTCGGAGAGCTTGGGCATTGCTTTGCGCATTTGGACGCGCATTGTCTTGATGGTGACTTCCGTAGCGTCGATCAGCGGCAACGCCCAATTTTCGGGCGGGCGGAAGCGCCAATTGGTCGATGTCGCCCTTGCCGTGAAGTACATCGTCGGCGCAGGATCGGCCAGAGGCAGGCGAATGATCCGGTGCCAGCTCGGATGGAGGATGTGTCCCAAGACTCCGGCCGGTCTCATGATTTGCTTGTCGTCGTGATTGAGTAGATCCCCAGTCTCGCTCTCAACGGGAATGTCCATGAACTTCTCCCAAACACCCGAGATGCCTCCGGGCAACGTGGGAGGAACAGAAGAGAACGAAGAGGATGTGCTCGCGCCGTAAATAGGCTTCTGCCCCTCACCCCACCAGTCAGCTTCCGGAGCGAATTGAAAGATCGTGGCGACGGATGATCTCCATACCTTGATGTCGGTGAGCACTATCCCATCCACCGCCATCCCCCAGTTCTTCGTTTCCGGCACGAACACCAGCAGCGGGATCTCCGTGCGGCCTTCGACGATCGCCCACGGCATGTCGAAGATGATCTCGTTGCGGTCCCAGACGTCGGCGTACTGGAGCTCCAGGAGGCGGTTCTCGATGCAGATGCCGACGCGGACCTTGTCGGTGACGGTGCCCTTGACCTCGACCTCGCACTCGAGCACGACGGCCTTGCCTTCGGATGGCACGTCCCAGTCGGCATCCACGCGGGCTTCTTCGCCGGGCTTGAGCCGGAGAGCGCGCGTCCAGCGGGTATCGCCGATGTGGAAGCGGACGTCCACGGGGAGTTCGTCGGCGGTCTCGAGGTTGCGGAGGACGGCGAAGGCCTTGGCCTTGCCGGGGACGACGTCGAGGCGCTCGACGCCGGCGGTGCCGAAGATGACGGATGGGCGCTCGCGCTTGGTCTCGGCGACGGAGATGAGCAGGGCGTTGTTCGCGGTGTTCGTCTCCTTCGGCACGGCGTCGAGCGAGACGCGCGCCCGGCCGCCGGACAGGTCGGCCTCGGCGGGGATCTCGAAGGCCACGACCTTCTTCTCGCCGGGCGCAAGCGGCGGGATCTCGAACTTGTAGGGCTTGTCGATGTCGATGACGAGCGTTCCGCCGGCCTGCGTTCGTCCGCAGTTCACGATCTCCGCTTCCCCGGCGCGCTTCTCGCCCGGATGCCACGGCCAGGGGCGCAACACGGCGTTGCGCACGGCGAGGTCCGCGAGGCCGGCGTCAGCGCAGCGGCCCGCCGCCTCCGCGTCGAGCAGATGCGTCGGGTAGACGTTGTGAAAGTTCGGCGTGCCCATCCGCGGGCCGCTCTCGACGAGAATCCGCCGCACTTCCGCCGCCGTCAGCCCCGGCTGCTCGCTCCAGATCTTCGCAGCAATCCCCGCGGCGCGCGCCGCCACCGCGCTCGTGCCCTCCAGCGGGCCGTAGTGGTCCCCCGGCAGGCAGGACACCGCGCTCGGGTCACCCGCGACTTCCGTCTTGCCCGTCAGGTTCGCGCGCGACGATACCGTCATGATCTTCCGCGGTGTGCCGTCCTTCTCCGTCACCACGCTCTCGGACGCCGCCGTGCACGACACGACCCACGGATGCCCTGCCGGCCAGTAGTCCTGCGTCCCGCTCGCAATTCCCGCTGCCGCGATCACCAGAACGCCCTTCTTCTCCGCCTCGTCGAGCAGTTCCTCCAGCGACCCCGACCCCCGCGGCCCGCCCAGCGGAATGCACACGATCCGCGCGCCCTGCTTCATCGCATACGCCAGCCCCGCCGCCACCGTCGGGCCGATCGCCGAATTCGTCTTCTCCGTCACCACCTTCACTGGCAGGATCTTCACCCCCGGCGCCAGCCCCCTCACGCGCTCCGTCCCGTCCCCCTTCCCCGCAATCAGCCCCGCCACCAGAGTCCCGTGGCCGATCTTGTCGCTCGTGTCCTCCCCTCCGTCGATCACGTTCCAGCCGCGCAGCACCGACCCGTTCAGGTCCTGGTGCGCCGCGTCCACCCCGGAGTCCAGCACCGCGACGATGAAATCGCCGGCTTCGCCCACTTGCGGATCACGGTGCGGCGACGGGTCTTCCGAAAACAGCACGTGAGTGAGAAGCAGCGCGCCCAGAATCGTCCAGGCGAAGGCCGCATACACAGCGCGACCCGAATTTCGAATGACCATTCGTCCCTCCGGAAAAACGCGACCCTGCTCGCGAAGAGGAAAAGGTAAGCGAGGGCGCGGCGGGATCGCAACGGAAAACTCGGGCGGAAATCGGAATTCAGGCCTGCGTAATCTCCGGACAGGGTCGTACGGTCGGAGCTAATACTTTGCCCACTCGTCCATGTGATGCTCATGGAGCTTCCACGAGGGATCGGTATCATCGAACCCGATGACGAACCCCGACCCGAACTCGATCAGCATCTACTGCGACGAAAGCTGCCACCTGGAGCACGACCAGCACCCGGTGATGGTGCTCGGTGCGGTTTGGTGCCCGACCGCGGAGCGACACCTTCTCGCCCGCGAACTCCGCGACGTGAAGAGGCGGCACGGCCTCTCTCCGAAGTTCGAGTTGAAGTGGACCAAGGTTTCGCCTGCGAAGGAAAGCTACTACCTCGACGTTGTCCGACTTTTCCTCGAGGAGCCTCGGCTGCATTTCCGCGCTCTGCTCATTCCGGATAAGGGGAAGCTGAATCACGATCGATTCGGCCAAACCCACGACGAGTGGTACTACAAGATGTACTTCGACTTGCTGAAAGCGATCATCAACCCGAGCCAGACCTACCGAGTCTTTCTCGATGTGAAAGACACGCGGAGCGCCGATCGGGTTCGCAAGCTCCACGATGTCTTGGCGAACGCCAAGTACGACTTCGCCCGGCGGATCGTCGAGCAGATCCAGACCGTTCGCTCCCATGAAGTGGAGCTGCTGCAGCTGGCAGATCTGCTGATTGGCGCGGTTTCGTATCTGAATCGCGGGTTGCAGGCGAATTCAGCAAAACTCGCAGTCATCCACCTGCTCCAGAAAGGCACCTCGTACTCCCTGACAAGGACGACTCTGCTTCGAGAGGATAAGTTCAATCTGTTTCGATGGCATGCCGAGGCGGGAGATAAATGAGCCTCGGACCGGCTTGGCTGCCCCAGTTGCACGACACAGACGGCAACTGGGCGGAAGTCTGCGGGAGGCTGTTTGAAGTCTTCTCACGAGACTTCTACGGAGCCGCCCCTGCTTTCCAAGGCCGAAAAGTGCTTTGGGACACCCGGCGTGAGGATGGCAAGTACGATGAGTGTTTCTGGCACCTCATCACGAAAACAGATCCCGCCTCTGGCGACCGCCTCGTTGACACCGCCCGAGCGAAGCGGATCGCCTGGAGCGCCGCAATCATCCGGAATTCCGCGGACGCCGCCGTCAGCTGCTGGGACAGCAAGGAAGCTGGAAAGCTCCGGACCTACCTGTGGCTCAAGGCGATGGACTTCGTGGTAGTGTTGGAGAAGCGGAAGTCTGACCGGTGCGTTCTGGTCACTGCCTACGTCGTAGAAGGCGACTCAAGTAGGCGGAAGCTCCAGCGCAGCTACGATCGCCGAGTCTGAAATACAACCGCCGCCCCCGAGGGGACGGCGGAAGATCTCCTTCCACACATGGTGGATGAGGCTGGTAGAAGTATACACCGCCGGCGCTGGGTTGCAAGGTGCCGGGTCGGATTGCTCAGCACGAAGCTCCCAGTCGCAACTGATGGCACCGGACGACTCTTAGTTTGGAGTTTCCGCCTTCGCATCGAGTCCATCACAGCCTCGTATGTTCCGATGATTTCTGCCGGTCAAATTCCGGAAACTTTTGCCGGTCATCAGACCCATCCACAGCTTCTCCGGCCCGCTCCTGTTTCTGCCCGCTCGGGGTCTTCGACGGTCTCCTGTGACCGAAGGGGGCGGCACAGGACTCACGACGCCTTCGACGTTTCCTCCAGCGCCTGCAGATCCCGCCTCGCCCGCTCCGTTCCGTAAGCGAGGAGCAGGAACGACGCCAGCCAAAGCCACGCTCCGGGGCGCAGGACGAAATGGGTCATGAACAGGGCGTGCGGAAAGAACGACACCACCAGGAACGCGGAGACCCAGACCGGCACGCGCAGCTTTCGAAGCACCGCTGCCCTTCGCGGCGCCAGGGCGAGGATGGGCGGCGACAGCGCCATCGCCAGTGTCGTGAGCGCAAACAGCGCGTAGTAGATCTCGACCTTGGCGCGATAGCTGCTCGTCCCCGCCGTCGTCGAGTTCTTTCCGGACTTGAGCACGCGTTCCATTTCGAAGGAGAAGTCTTCTTCGACGAAGAGCGCCTTCAGGAATCGAAAGGTGTACCCGACGCAGTCAGTGCCGGAGATGGCTTGATCCTTCATCTCGCTCACGGGACTCCCGTAGCGGTACTCGTCAGGGGAGCGCTGCGGGCGGGCGACCCGCAGGCAGGTCAGAAAGAGTGACGCGGCGAAAGCGCTCCAAGCGGCGAGAAGAACCTTCCATCGAGGAAATGCCGTCGTCTCCAGTTTCAGGTCCATGCCTTCCTCCTCCATGAATCGCTCGAGGGCAGCGGGGAGGCCGCGGTTACGCGGACCAACAGGGGATGGTCGTCCTGCAGATGAGACTGACGGCCACTGCCCTCAATTATCGAATGCCCCTGTTCCCTTCGGTGGAGCTAACAATTCGGACGGGAATCTGTCCAGCGAGATCGGCCCGTTCCCGGGATGCCGTCCGAACGGGCGGGCAGGCGCCCGTAGGGTCCAGATATTCGTCGGCGGTAACAGGTCGCAGTGAGGTCTTGTCAGGGTCCAGGCTGAGGACAGCAGAGCGAAGAGGTTTCGGGTGCCGGCGGGCCTGATGGAGGCAATAGAATGATGGGTCGCTCCAACGCCTCGAGTACCTCCTGGCGACCGACCTGCGACGCATGTATCAACCGTGTCGATTACCGCTGAGGTCGCCGCCCGAAGTCAAAGGCCTTCCCCGGCGACTGTTCTCGTGCGCAAGTTGACTCGCCTGGTGATGGGCGCGTGTGTCGCGAGGCGTCGAAGGTGAGGCTGCATCCAGACAGGGGCAAACTTGAAGTCGCGGAGGAGTTGCCGCTTGTGGTGGCGAGTCAGGCAGCGCTGCAGACGCAGCACCAGCTCGCCGTTAACGTGCGCCCTCCCGATCCAACGCAGCCCCTGGATCACATCGTAGGTTGCGTCCCCTGGAATGCGCATCGTCCGCTGCGAAGTGTGCTTGAGCCGGATCGGCAGGTTCCCAAGAACGAACGATCGGGTCTTCCCCTCCGTCAGGTAGACAGCCTTCATGGGGACCTGATCGGTGAGCCCGAGGGCGTGCGCAGCCGAGGCACCGCTCCACCTGATCCGGATGCCGTCCCGTCGCGAGAGCGCCTTGAGGAACTCCTCCACGGTCGTTGGGTTCAGTCCGAACCGCGGGTGCATACGCGGGAGATCGCAGAGACCCCTCGCGACCCGGCGCAGCACGCCGCCCCGGACATTTCGGGAAAGCGCCTGGTCGACAGCCGACCGGCTCCCGAGGTCGAGGAAGTCCGCGGCGCAGACGACCGCTCCCGCGGCTCCTTTCCGGATCCGCTCGATGATGGCCCGATCGATGGAATCTGCGTGCTTCCCCATGTTTATTGTCAGGTATTGTACTACTTGTTTCTGACAAAAGAGTGAATGGAGCGTGGATTTCAGGGGGAGTCGGCTCGGACTAAGATTGCTGCCGCGGTACTCAATCACTCGCAACGTCTCTCGCGGGCTGTGTTCCTGTGTCCCTTGTGACCAGCGGGGACGTCTGCGCGACAGACGCACGCAGATGAGCAGTGTGTTCCACAGGCCGAGCCATCAGCGATCCGGGCGGAAGGCGAAGGGAACGCGGAGCGGAACTTTGTGGGCCGACGACGAAGACCCAGCAAGCGGAAGTTGCAGGACGCGGTTCGTCGAGGCCGTCAGAGTTGTCAGGGGATTTCCCCCGTGATCCACCCAATTTCGCCGTCCTCAACGAGGAGAAAGCCGGCTACTTCTCGGGCCGACGCCCGCCGCTCTCGTCCGGGGGCCGAAGAACCACGCTCGGATTGACCCACCAGGCCGGAAGCACGCACGAACGCTTGTGCCGGCGAATCGGAACCGGCGGTTCGGGAAGCAGGGTGTTCAAGCGGTTCAGGATCTCCCGGACTTCCTGATGTCTTGCGCGAGTCAACGCCGTCTGGACTTCCTGGCCTTCGCGTAGCTGCCGGGCGCGGCTGGACCAGGTCCAGGTGAACCAGGAGAAAGCGGCGAGGACGAGGACTAGAGCCGCGAAGGCGTCGAGGCGCTTCATGCGCGCATTCTACCACCGCACAGGCTACCGCCCGTGCTTCGCCATCTAAGCCTCGAGAGGCCTTGCGGTGGGGTTGGGGCTTGGCGAACTGAGAGGCCTCCAGCCCTCTGCAGCTCGATCATCGAGGCTCCCATGGCGCAATTCCTGGGGTTCCCGTCCTCGTCGATGGTCGGCGCGCGGCGGCTCCAGGGCGACATCCAGGCGGGTGACGGGGCTGAGGGCGGTTTCCAGCTCCCTTTTGGCGCGGGGGAACCGGGAGATTCTCCTAGAATCAGGGGTATGAAGCGGCGACGGGTCACGGTCCTCTCCATCACCGGAACGATCCTGCTGGGCGCGGTGGTGGTGTTTGCGTGGACCCGAGGCCAAAGCAGGCGCCAGCGGGAACGAGAAGAGCAACTAGCCAGCCTGAAACGCCAGTTGGAGCACCTCGATTCCCAGCTTCAAGCGCAAGCCGAGGTCTGCCCCGGACCAGACCAGCGGCCCGGTGCGCTCAAAGAAAATGGTCACATCCGCTGGGGGGACGGATGGGGTTACGAGCCATACCGGCCTCATGGGGCAGACTATAGCGGTCGCGAATTCGCGGAAGAGTTTCAGGCCTTGATTACGGAGAGTCGAAGAATCCGGGCGGCTGGAGAGTCCACCGTAAGCATCGACGGGGTTTCGCGTCGTATGGTTGCCGCGCCCTACCTCCGCGCCTGCGACATTCTCAGCGAATTGCGTGGTGTCCTTCGATTGAATGATGTGCAAATCCGTGGGTTCGGAGACCTCCTGATCGCCCTGGCGGAACGCCAGAGCGCGCTGGCGGATGAAGGTGACGTGGAATCGCTGACGGAGTCCACCAGCCCGGAGATTCGGCAGTCGATGGCCGAATTTGCTCTCGGAGCGCTGAAGATCCTGTCTGAAGAGCAGCAAGTCCGATTCAGCCGCTGGCTGGGCGAACCTGTCGGACCGGGCGCCTCGAAGTAGTCGCCCACGCACCACGTGGTGCTGCGTCCGCTTCCTGTTGTCCGTCTCCGGAAAACCCGTGCGATAGTCCGTCGGGCGGCTCTCCTGCCCCATCCCGCTTCATAGGATTGTCGATCCGAAGGTTGCGCATCCTTCGGGATGGCCGGGTAGCATATCGGCACGCCATGCGAGTCTTCACCGCCACCGCTCTCCTGCTCGCGACCGCGAGCGCCTTCGCCCAGCCCGGCGATCCGGTCCTCACGGACCAGAATCTCGCTGCGATGCGCGAGTACATCCTGCCGAAGCCTGAAGAAGAGAAATGGCGCGCCATTCCCTGGCGCACGTCTTACTGGACCGCTGTGCTGGACGGCAACAAGGCCGGCCGCCCCGTCCTCCTCTGGACGATGAACGGCCACCCCCTGGCCTGCACCTGAAACAACGGCGTGCGCGCCCGGCGGTCTGTCTGGGCGGATCCGGATGTGCAGGAGCTGATGAAGTCGTTCATCCCGGCCACGGACGAAGTCCACACGCTGCACCGCGACCAGGGGCCGGCCGGAAAACACTTCCGCCTCGTCTCCGAGAAGGGCCACTACTCCGGCAACCCGATGGACGCGACGCGGCAGGGCATCTATGCGCTCGCGCCGTCCGGGGAGTTCCTTGCGAGCGTGAACTCGACGAACGCGGACGACGTGTCGCGCATGCTCAAGCAGGCGGTCAAGGCCTGGGAGGACCTGCCCAAGGACAAGCGCCTGATGAAGGAGAAGCCCGAGGACATCAAGGGCCGCTGGGAGGACCGCTACCCGAAGGACGGCATGGCCCTGCGCGTCTACTCCCGCGACCTCCCCCGCGACAAGAAGTTCGGCGACTGGCGCGACCCCGCCTGGAACATCGACTACGCCTGGTTCCTGAAGGAAGAGATGACATCGTGGATGCCCGAGTCGACGCAGAAGGGCGCCTGGCGCGACGTCCCCGAAGCGCTCGTCCGCCGCCTCGTCCGCTGCCACTTCGTGGACAACGTCCGCGGCCAGACGATTGCCTTCCCCGACGACGCGGTGCAGAAAGCCTCGCTCCGCGCCACGATCGAGTCCGTCAAGGGCGACAAAGTCACCGTCCGCTACGAGGGCCCCGTCGAGCTCGTCCAGCGCGGCCGCTGGGCCGCCGACAACACCGGCGAGAAGGACCAGGAGCGCGGTTACCGCGGCACGATCCTCGGCCGCGGCGTCTGGAGCCTCCAGGGCCGCCGCTTCGTCTCCCTCGACCTCGTCAGCACCGGCACCCGCTGGGGCGGCACCCGCTACAACTTCCGCAACGGCGACTTCGATCCCGCGCCGATGGGGTACGCCCTCCAGCTCGCCCCCGACACGCCGACCGACCGGATGGTGCCGGCGAGCATGGGTGATTACGGCTGGTAGCGGGCTTGGGCGCGGCGCGCGGCGCGGTTCGGAATTCCGGGCGAGCCGCCGTGCCCGTGGGGTTCAAACCTTTGTCCGCGGTAGCAGGTCGCAGTATGCTCATTGGACGGTTCCGCTCGGGGAGAGGCAGCGTGATGCGGATTCGGGTCTTGGCGGCAGCGATGGCTTGTCGCCGCAAAGGAAACGACCGGATAGTAAGAAGTCGTTCGTTGCCAGGGGCCGTCGGATCTGTCACGAGATTTCCGACCGTGAACCACCCGTTTCTGCCGCCAGGCAAAGACCTGGGAAACGCTTCCAAGCTGGCGCAATCCGCTCAGAACAGGAAATGAAAATGACAACATTTAGCTGGGAAGAGTGTCAACGAGTCTACGGGCTGAGAGAACCTGGCCTTGAGTCACTGTTCAGCAAGGCGGTCACAGAGTACAACCCGCCCAACATAGAAGATGTTTGCCGCTTGAAGCGAATGACAGCGGATCTGGCACAGGGCTGTC
The DNA here is from genome assembly GCA_963706735.1 of uncultured Planctomycetia bacterium. Taxonomy (GTDB): domain Bacteria; phylum Planctomycetota; class MHYJ01; order WSZJ01; family WSZJ01; genus WSZJ01. The sequence continues at coordinate 37,006 of CAVPNQ010000041.1, read as the reverse complement.
TGCCCCTGCTCGTCGGCCCCATGGGAGACCTCGCTTGCCTTTACTCCCCTCCGGGATGTCAAGGCGGGATCATTACCGGCTTCGACGTGCACTCTGGCACTCATTTTGTTGTTTGCACTAGCATCGCCGAGTTTGTTTCAAATCCGGATTCGTTCGCTAGCTCAGATAGGGAACTTGTGCCGGAAGCAATCCCTATTACATTGCGCAGGTCTGAGCTAATACCGGATGATTCAGACCCTAAGGGTGAGGAGGACGTCCTTCGCCCGTGGGGTTTCGTTCGCGGTTGTGACTTTAGGATCTACACGGAGAAGTTATTGGGCACCTTCCAGGGCAGGACTGACATTGCAACCTTGGTCCGAACGACCTTTCAACGATCCGATGACTTCTTCGAAGAATCGAAGTGGATGCGCTTGAGTCAGGAGCTGGCGGCAATGGGGCACGTGTGGCTTGCTGCTCAATGTCACGACAACCTCGTCTCGATTATCCGCGAAGATCCAAACGAAGCATGGTCGGGAAATCAACTGGGAACATGGGAGAAGATTGGGGTGATACGAAAAGCTCAAGCCGAATTGACCGCGAGTCTGCCAACGCAATACTACACCGCGCAGGCGAAGTTCCAGGCGGAGATTGCCTTGCGGGCTGCGGCCCGGGCGCGCAGCAAGGGACAAAAGTAGAACGTTGTAGCGGCCCGCTATCGATGCTCATCTCAGAGTTCGGTGTCCGCGCAGGGTGTGCCCGGCGGCAGCAGGCGCGCGAACCGGCTGCGCAAGGCAGGCAACAGGGTGTCCCTCGTAAGCGCGAGGCACGTCCTCGAGATTTCCTCTACCTTTGCGATCTGCTTGTTTCGGCTCTTCGCGCTTTCCGGGCCTTTGTCTCCTGAAAATCCGAGTTCTTCCCGGGAGACGACGATGTCGATGTCTTCGGACAGCCGCTCGACGAGCATCCACGCCTTCGATAGAGAGGTCCCCCCTTTGAAGGTCAGGTGACTTCCCCAGCGGTCGATCTGCAGAAGTTCCCGAAGGGCGAAGCAGACCCAGTAGTCCTTTTCCACGCTCTCGACCGGAAGGCGAACCCGCTCCCGGGTTTCCAGGCATAGCCGCAGCCGCTCTTCGGTGGTGAGGAAAAGGTACCCGTCCATTTTCAACGCCCTCCGGGATCCGCGATTGACTTGAGCAGTGGCACCATCCAGCCCGGCGAGAATCTCAGGTCTTTGAGCAACTGGGCCCTGGCGTCTTTCGGGAGGACTCGCCGGAGTTGAGAGATAACAGACGTGTCAATATGCCGGCGACCCAGCCATCGAAGTGCCTGGATCACATCGCCGCTGGCCCTGTCTGCAGTCGCCATCGTCCGGTGGGACGCATGCTTGATCGCGACCGGCAGGTTCCCGACGGATAGTTTCCTCGAGCGTCCGTCCGTAAGGTAGATGACTTTCATGGGAACCTGATCTGTCAGTCCGAGCGCATGGGCGGCCTGGGCGCCACCCGGCCGGACCCGGATGCCATCGCGGCGTGCCAGGGCGCGCACGACGGCGTCCGGCGAGGCCGGGCTCGGCCCCCAGCGGGGATGGGAACTGGGCCAGTCGTACAACCCGCGACCAACCTTTCGGATCATCCCAGCGCGCGTATTCCGGAGAAGCGCCAGATCGATGGCTCCCCGGCTTCCGAGGTCGAGAAAGTCCGTCGGCGCGAAAATCGCACCGTGTCCCCGGCCGCGCATGCGGTCGAGAATGGCTTTACCGATCGATGGGGGGTGTCCGGGCATGAATCTAGTAAGAAAATATATACTCTTTTTCTTACACGTTCAAGCGTGCCATTTCAGGGTCCGGCGGACGGGGCGAAGCGACCGTGAACGAAGCTGTGGAGCGTGGGGTTCGTGCTCCGCGGCAACCGCCTCACCAAAGACGTCGCAGGCGGCACCACCGAAGATTCAGTTTGCGTCTTCGACGTCGAAGACCGCCTCACCTCCGAAACCCGCGGAGGCGCCGCGATCTCCTACGGCTACGCCGACCGCGGCGACCTCACCTCCAAGACTCAAGGCACCCTGGTCACCTCCTACGAGAACGACCACCTAGGCCGTCTGACGCACGTCTCGAAGAGCGACCTCTCGCTCTCCTACAGCTACATCTACGCCCCCACCGGCGACCGCATCTGCAAGTTCAATAACCTGCCGCCCGAGGAAGACGAGTGGTCCCTGCCGAGCGACGGCGACACGCTATGCGACTACACGGCGTCGTCGGGCACCGAGGTCTACACCGGCATCTACAGCTCGCCCGGAATCGACGGCCGCGTCGCGCGCACCAACGGGTCCGTGAACACCTTCTACTTCGGCGACGCGCTCCAGAGCGTCCACCAGGTCACCGACGACGCGGGCACCGTCGTGCGCACCCAGTTCACCGACGCCTGGGGAAACGACATCGCCGGCGTCGGCTCGGGTTCGAGCGGGAACGCGGGGGATCGGTTCGGATTCCAAGGACGTGAGTCAGATTCCGAGTCAGGCCTCCAGCACTTCCGCGCCAGGAGCTACGACCCGATGACCGGACGATTCCTGAGTCGGGATCGCGTGCCGCATCCGAACCTCTACCTTTTCGTGCTAAACAACCCGGTCAACATGGTCGATCCTTTCGGCCTCGACGAGTGGTGGCTTGAGAAGACGTGCGGCTGGCTTGAGAAACACAGGTTCATCGATCCTCCCTTCTGGATGCCCGACCCCATCGAGATTCTTCACAGAGAAGCCACGATTGCGCGGAAGGTCTGCGAAGGAGACATCCAGGGCGCGGTGGCGGACAACTTCAAGCCAGCCACGGATATCGTCACCGCTCCTGCCAAGAATTTTGACAACCTCGTCAAGAATCTCAATCAGGATTCAACTCGCGGATCGGGAGAGAAGTGGGCAATCGCGATGGGGGTCTTGATTGCGAAACAAACTCCATTCGCAACACTCAATAACATCCTCGAAGGCCGGGACTTCGATGCAGAGCAAGCCGCCGCCCAGGCAGGGATTCCCGTCGAAGACGCTGATCTCTCCTGGTGGGACCGAGCGATGCTCAGTGTTCAGTTGGCCGGCGAGATCGCGCTCTTTGCGGAGGCTGTCAAGTCGCTCAGTCCCGCTGAAAAGGCTAGGCTCAAAGCCGCGCTTGAGGAGCGGCAGGCTCTCGCGGCGAGAAACGCAACAGTACCGGCGACGATTCGTGAGGGGAGCGCGGATCACATCTTTAGGCCCGATCACAACATCGTCGATACCCCCGCGAACCGCCAACTGCTCATCGATGTCGCGAGTGGTCGAGCCAACTGGAAAGTCAAGGACCTGTCTGGAAACGACTGGTTCTATCAGCAAACACCGGACGGCAAGTACGTTTGGGTGGTCGCGAGAAATGGCAAGATCTACGATGGCGGGATCAACGTTGATCCGCCAAAGGTCGATGTTGACATGGGTCTCAAGAAGCCGAAATAGCGAGCCCGCTAGGAGATGCACATGCCAGCCCCAACACCCGACTGGAAGTACGACGCAATCTCCCTCCGGGACGCGTATCGAGCAATGTGCGTGTTCCTCCTTAAGCAGTACAAGATGATGAATTCGGAGGACTTGGGTTTTCTAGCAGGCGCTACGAGATTGGTAGCCGGAGATGAGTCGGCCGACCCTTCATTCAAGAAGGATTGGCTTGAAGCAGTTGAACAAGTCAGGAATGACCCGCAAGTTTGATTGGTGAAGCAACCAGTAGCGGCCGAGTTTGTTGCCGCCTATGTTCAACGCTTTTGATGCATTGCGCAAACCCCGCCTGTTTCGCCGACTTCAAGTGCCCGTTGGCGCCGTTGCGGCCCTCAGCGCCGCTGGCCTTGACGACTCCGTCGATGCCCTTAAGAAGTGATCGTTCGGCCATGCTCACCTGTATTCCGTTTCTCTGCTGCCGGATGACTTCCTCTCGTCACACTTCGCGAAGGAAGTCATTCACTTCCGCACCGAGGATCTGGAAACTGCTCGCGTCGAAGGCTGCTTTCAGATCCTCGAGGCACACGATCTCTCGCAGGGGTGGGGCCAACTCGACCCCTGGGCGACAGCCGATTCGGCCGGGCTCTACCCTCCGTCGAGAGACCGCTCTCTTGTCAGATCCTCGATCTCCACCCCCACCTCCGGCACCGTGTTTTTGCCTCCGCACCGAGGACACACCAGCGACTTCGGATCGTAGACGTTCGCCCCGGGTCCGCGCTCAAACGTCGCGTCGAGCGTCCCGTGTCGCTCCTGGCAGTCGAGGCACAGCAGCTTCTTCACCAGCACTCGGATCTGGAACATGGGGCCTCCGGAATCGGGTTCGGGGCATACGGCCGATTCCGAGGCGTCAGGGGTAGCGAAACCCGGTTCCGACCACGCGAGATTCCGTCCATTTTCCAGATCGTTCCGGCCCGCCGGTTCGGTAGGATCGCCACCCGGGTTGGGGGAGTTACTGGAACTTCTGCGAGGAGAACAGTTCATGCGCATGGAAATGTCGCTGTCGCACTCGTTCGAGCAGCGCCAGACGCTTCGCTACGAGATGACCATCACGGGCGGGGCCAGCGAGAGCATCTTCCCGGAGTTGGACGCCCTGCTGCTCGACACGGAATACCAGAAGGCGCTTCAGTTCGTGGCGGCGCGCAAGGAGATGGACCGCTACCGTTCGATGGTCGATTTCCTCGTTTCCGAAGTCTTCACGGAGTTCCGCCCGGACGCGTTCGCGTTCTACCGCGGCAAGGGACCGCAACTGCGCTTCTTGGTCACCGAGAAGGAGCGCGCATGCTGCGAGCGGCTTCTCGTCAAGGGGCTGGAAATCGCGTACGAGGCGTTTTGCAAACAACGCCAGCTATCCTGGGAGTCGTTCCGTCGGGAGGTCCTCGCGCTCAGCGCGTAGGAGGCCACTCCACCCAGGTTCCTCGTTCCAGGACTCTGGGCAGCGGCTCGGCCACGCGCCCGTCCGGATGCGCCACGTTCGCTTGAGCCGCGCGATCCGCCTCCGGACTACGCGAGCCTCGACCAACCCGCCCGGCGCTTCCTGCGCGAAGCAGCGCGGGAATCCGGGCGATTCAAGCAGCAGCGTTGCTGTCGGCGGCGATGACGGGGGCGAGGTCAGCCGGGGTGTCACTTCCCTGCCGCGGCGAAGGCTTCACCGGACTGATTTCTTCATCTCCGGGGCATCTCCGAGCGACATGAGCACACGGATGAGCACTTTTTTTCGTCGTCGTACGTCCCTCTTTGTCGCTGTTTGTCGCTCTTTGTCGCTGTTCCGGACAAAACTCCCACCCCCTCCCTTTCGCGTAAGTCCCGCCCGCCCCAACCCATTACCCGTCGTAACCCCTTGCTACGGGAGCGCATCGGAATCGAACCGACCAATCCCCTTGTGGAGGATTCACCGGATTTGAAGTCCGGGACGGCCACCAGGACCGTATCCGCTCCCCTTCAGTCGAGTGCGTCCAGATCCTCGAGAAGCGATCTGGAACACCTTGGCCAAAAGAGCGAAAAACTAGCACTTGCCCTGAGCGAGCGAAGTCCTTCGACTCGCTGCGCTCGCTCAGGATGGACGAGTCGAAGGGCCTCGCTTCCCTCCCAGGGGGCGCCAGAATGTAACCGCCCCCACGCCCCACGCGGATGCGAAAAAGTCGCTTCCCCCAAAACGCCCTCTACGCTCCCCGGTTACGCATGTCAGGAAAGGAGCCCCCATGAACCGACTCGCCCTCGCCGTCCCGCTCGTCCTCGCCGCCGCCGCTTCCCTCGCCTGCGAACGCAAGGCCGGGCGGATCGGCGAGGTACCGTTCGGCGTGGACGCGGCGGCCGCGCTGGCGCAGGGGAAGGCCGCGGGCAAGCCGGTGTTCCTGGAATTCTGGGCGGACGACTGAGGGGCGTGCCTGGCGCTCGAGGTCGAGCTGACGGACGATCCGATGCAGCGGCGGCTGAAGGAGTATGTGTGCGCGCGGGTGAACGTGTCGCTGGGGGCGGACGGGAGGCCGAAGGACGAAGGGCAGCGGGCGATCTGGGACGCGTGCAAGGTCAAGGGGGTCCCGTCGATCGCGGTGCTGCGGCCGGACGGGACGCTGATCGCGAGCGAGACGGGGCCGGACGCGGAGGATGCGGAAGCGCTTCTGGCGAAGGGGCTGGCGAAGTAGTCAGGCCCCCAGCCGCCTGAGCTCCGCCTCCGCACTCCGCTTCTCCGTGAACCGCCACAGGGGGCTGTCGGCCGCCTGGCGGAGGGCGCGGGTCGCCGCGGGGCGGTTGTGGTCGAGGAGGAGGCGCTGGCCGGCCCAGAAGCCGGCTTCGCAGCGTTCGGCGTCGTTGGCGGCGGCGGCGAGGAGGTCGCCGGGGCGCTTCGTGCCCCACAGGGTTTCGGCGATGGCCCAGGTCCATGGGGAAGCGCAGGCGTTGCTGCGGAGCCACTCGCGGAGGTCGCGGGAAGCGGGGCGTTCGTCGCCCATGCGGGCGCGGCAGAGCCAGATGCGGAGGCGGTTGTAGTCTTCGGGGGCGCCGGCGCGGTCTGTGAGGGCGCGCTCGAAATCGGCGAGGGCGTCGGGGGTGACGCCGGCGTCGAAGGCGAGGCAGGCGCGGGACATGCGGGTGGACCAGCAGGAGGGGTCGAGTTCGAGGGCGCGGGTGAAGTCGTTCCAGGCGGCGTCGGGGTTACCGGCGTCGCGGCGGACGCGGCCGCGGAGAGCCCAGGCGGCGGCGAGGGAGGGGTCGAGGGTGAGGGCGGCGCCGGCGAGGACTTCGGCGGCGGCGAGGTTGCGGTCGTGCCAGTGGGCGAGGGCGAAGGCGAGGTTCTTGCGGGCGGTGCGGGGCATGGGAGTCTCCGGTGAGGGGGCGGGGGCGGGGGCTCTGCAGAGAGTTATCGCGCGGGGGAGGCAAAATGTTCAACAAATCCGGGAGGGCCGGCGGATTGATGGCGGCGGGCCCTGAAAGGGCAAACTCAAAACGGCGAAACGCAAAGTCAAACGACAAAATCCAAAGGGAGAAAAAAGTGCGCCGAGAGCCGCCTCCCGGCACGCCGTTGGTCAGCGCCTTGATCCGCCGCATCGACAAGGCGGCCGGGCTTGTCGTTTGCCGTTTGTCGTTTGCTTGAGAGTTATCCGTTTTGCCTTTGCCGTTTCCCGCCAGGGCGCCGCGCGGACGGTCGATATCCGCGTCCACGAAAAAACGGGCGCAGCTGTTCGGCCGCGCCCGTTCCGTTGGTCCTCAGGGTCTTCCCTACTTGCCCTTCTTAGCCAGCGCTTCCTCGATCGTCTTCTCCAGCGACGCTCCTCTCAGGCTCCCGCCGCTGGCCAGGATCTCGCCGGTGTCGCCGTCCACCAGGAACGTCGCGGGGATCGAGTTGACCGCGTAGAGCTGGGCGATCGCCGCCTGCCAGCCCTTGCCGTCGTAGACCTGCGGCCACGTCATCCCCTGCTTCGCCATCGTGTCGTTGATGAGCTTCTCCACGTTCTCCTTGTCGAGCGTCACGCCCTGCACCGCGAAGCCGCGGTCCTTGAACTTCTCGTACGCCTTCACCAGCCCCGGCACTTCCGCCATGCACGGGCCGCACCAGGTCGCCCAGAAATCGAGCATCACGATTTTGCCCTTGAAATCCGAAGGGAACTTGAGCGCCTTGCCGTCCATCGTCTTCGCTTCCCACGCCAGGATCGTCTTGCCGACGGACAGGTCCGGCGGCGTCGCGATCTCGGGGACCGACTTCGCCGACTTCGCGAACGTGAACGACGACCCGTCGCGCGCCATCCCGGCAATCTCGTACGTCGTGCCGCCGATGTTGAACGGCTTGCGCACGTCGAACCGCTCGCCGCGGCTGTCGAACTTGCCGTTGGCGTTCACGTCGAGGAACAGGAACACGCCCGAGAACGCCTTCTCGTCGGCCGCGTCGATCGCCTTGCCGCGGAAGTCCCCCGAACAGAACGTGTCCGCGAGCATCGTGCGGTACGACTTGTCGCCGAGCTTCGCCTCGCCTTCCCGCCCGTAGTCGCTGTAGAACAGCAGCGTGTCCTTGAGCTTCGCGCGCTGGGGATCGTTCTTGTCGAAGCGATAGACGCCGAGCGTGACCTCGAGCGCCGCGTCCTTCTCGCCGATGTTGAGCCGCGTCGAGCCCTTGGACATCGTGAACTTGCCGGACGGGGAGGCCTGCCAGTCGGAAGCGCCGTCGTCGGTGAGGTCGCCGTTGCCGTTCGCGTCGATGAAGAGGCGCGAGGGCTTGCCCTCGGGCTCGTCGAGGATGACGTGGAACACCGCGCCCGGCGCGCCGGCCACGGGGAGAACGCCGTAGAGCGGCGCTTCCAGTCCTTCCGGCGCCTTCGTCAGCGTCGCGGGTTTCGCGGCGGCGAGCTTGCAGAACTGGGGGTTGTAGGAGCCGATCTTGTCGGCGGCGGAAGCGCCTGAGGGGACGAGCTTGAGCTGGACGGGATCCTCGGCGAAGGCGGGCGACGCAGCGACCGCTGCGGCCAGGGCGAGCACGACACGCTGGTTCATCGTTGATGTCCTATGAAGGGGATTGGAATCAGAACGTATCACTCCGCCCGCGCATTCCGCGTATTTTTAAGCCGGGCCGAGAAACAGTCTTTTCACGTCCAATCCCCTCGCGGCCCGGCCTACCCTGAGCGAGCCCGAAGGGCGAGTCGAAGGGTTCCCCATTTCGGGTGCGGGCCGCACGAGAATGACCTGACGTTGGTTCGCTCCGCTCGCCGCTCGCCGCTCGCCGCTCGCCGCTGGCCCGCTCTACGTTCCCGCCCCCTCGATCCTCCCCAGCAACCGCAGCAAGCCGTCGAGAATCGTGATCGGATGCGGCGGACACCCCGGGATATACAGATCCACCGGGACCACTTCCCCGCAGCCGTTGTGCTGTTCCGGCAGCCCCGCGAAGGGCCCGCCGCTGATCGCGCACGCCCCGACCGCGATCACGATCTTCGGCTCCGGCATCGCCTCCCACGTGATCTTCAGCGCTTCCCGCATGTTCTCCGTCACCGGGCCCGTGATCAGGAGCCCGTCGGCATGGCGCGGCGAGGCCACGAACTGGATGCCGAAGCGGCCGAGGTCGAAGACGACGGTGCTGAGGACGTTGACGTCGGCTTCGCAGGCGTTGCAGCCGCCGGCGCTGACCTGGCGGAGCTTGAGCGAGCGGCCGAGCAGGCGCTTCATTTTGGCGTCGAGCGCCGCCGCGCGTTTCGTGACTTCTCCGCGCACGACGAGGTCGTCGCGGGAGCGCGTGGCGAGGCTGAAGACGGTGCTGTGTTTGATCGCGTCGTTGGGGCAGGCGTCGGCGCAGGCGGTGCAGAAGAGGCACTTGCCGAGGTCGATTTTGAAACCCTGTTCGTCGGAGGCGATGGCGTCGGTGGGGCAGGCGGTGACGCAGGCGTGGCAGCCGTCGGGGCACTTGGAGGGATCGATGACGGGGGCGCCGCGGAAGCGGTCGGGCATGGCGGGAGGGGCGGAAGGGAAACCGATGGTGCGGTGACCCTGGCGGAGGCGGGCGAGGAGGATGTTGAACATGGGTATCCCTGGGAGTGGGTATCTGAGCTGCCGTACCCGTTTTCATCCGTTTTTATCCGCGACCTCGACGTTTCTATCCTTGTCGTTTTTCCATCCCGGCTTCATCGATGTTTTTATTTTTGATGAAGGAAGGATGGAACGGCGATAGGAACGGCGGGGTCGCGGATGAAAAAGGATGAAAACGGATACGGGCGAGGTTCCCGGGAACTCCTTTCTTGTTTCTCGTTACAGGTCGTGTCCGCAGTACGACAGGTTGAAGGACTTGTTGCACAGCGGGAAGTCGGAGATCTGCTGGTCGCGGAGCGCGAGAGCCAGTCCGGACCAGTTATGGAAGCTCGGATCGACGACCTTGTAGGAGGCGAACTTCCCTTCCGCATCCGTGAGGGCGACATGGCAGATTTCGCCGCGCCAGCCTTCGACGAGCGAAACGGCGATGCTGTCGGGGTGGGGCGCGGGGCACGGGGCCATCGAAGGTCCGGCCGGGATCGCCTGCAGCTGTTCGCGAATGAAATGGGCGGAGCGCTGGATCTCGAGCCAGCGGACCCAGGCGCGCGCGAAGACGTCGCCGGAAGTCCAGGACGAGACGGCGATCTGCGAGAACTGCCAGATGCCGGACGGGAGCTGGCTGCGGACGTCGCGCTCGAGGCCGCAGGCGCGCGCGACCGGGCCGACGAGCCCGAGCTCTTCGGCCGTCTTGCGCGAAACGTGGCCGGTGTCCTCGAAGCGGGCCATGACGGACGGGGTATTCCAGAGGAGGTCGGCGGCCGCGGAGACGTCGCGGAGGGCGGCGTCGAGCTTGCCGATCATGTTGGCGGCGCGCTGGGTGTCGACCTCGAAGCCGACGCCGCCGGGGCGGACGAGGGAGCGGCCGAAACGGGAGCCGCAGATCTGCGCGGTGAGGTTGAGCCAGTCGCCGCGCAAGCGGCCGCAGAAGGAAGCGGTCGGCAGAAAGCCGATGTCCGTCGCCAGGCCGCCGAGGTCGCCGGTGTGGTTCGCGAGCCGCTCGAGCTCCAGCGCGATGCCGCGCATCACGTGCGCCCGCGCCGGCACGCGCGCGGCCCCCAGCGCTTCCAGGTTCTGGCAGTACGCCGTCGCATGCCCGACCGTCGTGTCGCCCGCGGCCGCTTCCATCATCGCCAGGGTGCGCTTGGTGGGCCCCCCCCGGAGGGCGCGTTCGATGCCGCGGTGCTGGTAGCCGAGGGAGATTTCGAGGTGGAGGACCTGTTCGCCGTGGCACTGGAAGCGGAACGCGCCGGGTTCGATGATTCCGGCGTGGACGGGGCCGACGGCGACCTCGTGGATTTCGTCGCCGTCCACCTTGTACCAGTCCATGAGGCCGACGGGGGGCTGGGGGCGGTTATGGCCGATGCGGAGGGGTTTCTGGAAGCGGACGGGTTTGAGCCAGGGGTGCCCTTCGGGGCGGAGTCCCCACTGTTCGAAGATTTCGCGTTCGAAGAGATGGACCTGGGGGCATTCGGGGGTGAGGGAGCGGAAGGAGTCGCCCTGGACGAGGGTGCGGACGGCGTGCATGACGCCATCGTCGTCGGCGACGAGGATGGCGAAGAGTTCGAAGCCGTCGGGGGACGGGACGGCGAAGTAAGCGGCGACGCGCCAGTCGCGGACGGCGCCCTGGAGGATGAGGTCGGCGAAGGCGGCGCCGTCGATGCGCGGGATGCGCTCGCGGCGGGAGGCGACGCCGTTGTGGAGGGTGGCGAACTGGGTTGTCAGGCTCACGGACGGCCCTCCACGAAGGCGGCGGCCTCGCGCAGGAGGTTCGCCAGGGGAGTCGGGACCCAGATGCCCATGAGGAGGGCGAGGGCCAGGAAGATGACGGGGGAAGCGCAGGTGGCGAAGGAGTCGCGGAAGCGTGTGGCGGCGGCCTGTTCGGTGGGTTTGCCCTGGCAGACGGAGAAGACGGTCGCGCCCATGCCGACGAAGATGACGGCGAGCGCGACGAGGAAGCAGGCGGCGACGGCGTAGCGGCCGGAGCCGATGGCGGAGTTGAGGATGGTGAGCTCGCTCATGAACGGCCCGAACGGCGGCGAGCCTGTGATGGCGAAGAACCCGGCCATGAGCAGCGTCGCTGAGACGGGCAGCCTCCCGAGCGCGCCGCCGACGTGGTCGGTCGATTTGCTCGCGTAGGCGCGGTGAATGTTGCCGGCCGAAAGGAACAGCACGCCCTTGGTCAGCCCGTTGTTCACGAGATGCAGGAGCGCGCCGAAGACGCCGAGCCCGCCGATCCCGATGCCGAGGACCAGGATCCCCATGTGCTCGACGCTCGAGTACGCGAGCATCCGCTTGTAATCCTTCTGCCTCACCACGAACACCGCGGCCGTCGCCATCGAGAGCAGCCCCATGACGATCATCATCTGCCGCGCGTACTCCCCTCCCCCGCCCGCCGAGACGATCATGTAGAACCGCAGGAGCGCCAGGAACGCACAGTTCGTGAGGCCACCCGCCAGCAGCGCCCCCACCAGCCCCGGCGCTTCACCGTAGGCATCCGGCTTCCACGTGTGCATCGGCGCCAGACCCATCTTGGTGCCGTAGCCGACGAAGAGGAGGACGAAGGCGGCGTGGAGCCACGGCTTGGAGAGAAGGGCGGCGTCGCGGACGAGGTCGTCGAAGAGCAGCGTGGACCGGTGGCCGGAGTGAAGGGCCGAGTAGGCGAGGAAGAAGGACCCGAGCAGCGCCAGCGCGATGCCGACGGAGCCGATGAGGAGGTACTTCCAGGTCGCTTCGAGTGACCGCGGGTTGTTATTGAAGTAGATGAGCGGGGCGGAAGCGAGCGTGGTGGCCTCGATGGCGACCCACATGAGGCCCATGTGGTGGGAGAGGGCGATGAGGGACATGGCGCCGAGGAACGCGAGGATCGCGGCGCAGAAGACGCGGTTGGGGCGTTCGGCGCGTTCGGCGAGGTACCCGGGGGCGTAGAGGGAGCAGATGAGGTAGAGGGCGCTCACGAAGCCGAGCACGAGTTTCCCGAGGGGGTCCATGATGATCCAGCCGCCGGCGGTCTCGTGGGTGCCGGCGGAAGCGGCGACGAGGAAGAGTGTGAAGTGGGCGAGGCCGCAGGCGGGGATGAACCAGGGGCGCAGCCGCGAGGACGGGAAGGCCCACGCGGCGGCGGCGAAGAAGAAGGGGACGAAGACGAGGGCGAGCAGCATGGATCAGTCCTTGAGGGCGGTGAGGTTGCTCGTGTCGAGCGAGGAGAACGTGCGGCTGATGTGGTTCACGATGATTCCCATGACGAAGATGCCGACGAAGAGGTCGAGGAGGGCGCCGACCTCGACGAGGAACGGCATGGCTTCGACGAGGAGGAGGCCGAAGAGGAAGATGCCGTTCTCGAGGATGAGGTAGCCGACGACCTGGGTGATGGCCTTGCGGCGCGTGGTGAGGACGAGGAACCCGGTGAGGACGGTGGCGAACGAAGCGGGGACCATCAGGGACCCGGCGTGTTCGGGCGCGAGCGGCAGGGTGCGCGCGAAGAGGAGCGAGAGGCCGGTGCCGAGGGCGCCGAGGAGGAGGGACGCCACGAACCCGACGTAGGGATCGACTTCGCGGCGGATATCGGCGTCGCGCATCGCCTTCTCGAGCATCGCGGGGATCGCGATCGCCTTGAGGAGGATGGTGGCGGCGGCGAGGAGGGCGATGCGGAAGTGAATTTCGCCGTGGACGAGCACGACGAGGATGCCCAGCACGATCCCCTGCACCGCGACCGCGCTGATGACGGTGCGGAGGCGGCTCGCGCCGAGCGAGAAGAAGTTCACGAGGAGGATGACGACGAGAAGGGCGTCGGATCGGTGGCTCAAGGGAGTTACCTCGCGAGGAGAACGATGCCGAATGCCGAGAGCAGGCACGCGGCGACCAGAAGACTGGGGACCTGCAGGAGGCGGAGGCGGGCCATGACGGACTCGACGACGCCGATCGCGACCGCCACGCCGAGCTGGCCCGCCGCGAACACGGCCCACCCCGTCCAGGGGTCGGCGTCGAACGGGATCGCGATGCGCACGATGAGCGCGCTGAACACGAACAGCTTGATCGCGGCGCCCCAGAGGATCACCCCGAACGCCGGCCCGCTGTGGTCGAGCACCATCACCTCGTGGATCATCGTCAGCTCGAGGTGCGTGTTCGGGTCGTCGAACGGGATGCGGCAGTTCTCCGCCAGCAGCACGATGAACAGGCTGATGAGGACCAGCACGAGCGATGCGGCCGCCGTCCCCCACATTGCGGGAAGCGCCGGCCCCATCATCGCGCCGAGCGACAGCGACCCCGAGAGCCGCGCCAGCACCAGCATCGAGAAGAACAGCGCCGGCTCCGCCAGGCACGAGAACGTCGCCTCGCGGGCGCTTCCCATCCCCTCGAAGCTCGACCCGGTGTCGAGCGCGGCGGAGACGGTGAAGAAGCGGCCGAGGCCGAAGAGGTAGGCGAAGAGGATGACGTCGCCGGCGAAGGAGACGGGGGCGGCGTGGTTGCCGAACGGGATGAGGAAGGAAGCGAGGACCGCGGTGACGAAGCCGACGACGGGGCCGGCGCGGAAGACCCACGTGGTGGTCGTGCTGAAGACGGAGCCCTTGCGCATGAGCTTCAGGAGGTCGTACCACGGCTGGAGCAGCGGCGGGCCGACGCGGCCGGCGAACAGGGCCTTGGTCTTGTTGATGACGCCCAGGAGAAGCGGCGGCATCAGCAGGAGGAGCGCGACGTGGATAGCGATGGAGAGGGCGTTCACGGTTGTTTCCCGGCGAGTTGCCACGTGAGGAGTGCGACGAGGGTGAGGACGATGTAGACGATGTAGAGCGGCATGCTTCCGGCCTGCATCCATCGGAACCAGCGGAACGCGCGGGCGACGAGGCCCGTGGCGGGAAGGAGGCCCCGGTCGAGGACGACGTCGGGGAGATCGGATTCGAAGCGCACCGCGCGGGGCAGCCAAGCGTGGAGGCCGGGGTACCGGGAAACGGGCCAGAGGGCCCATCGCAGCATCCGGACGGCGAAGTCCCCGAACGACGAGGGCGTGTACTGCATCCGCGGCCCGGGGGCCAGGTAGCCGCAGCCCCACGTCGGCCCCGCGGCGGAAGGCGAAGACGCAATGCGGGCCCGCAGGCAGAGCGCGACGAGGCCAAACGACGCCAGCAGGACGCCGGCCGCACCGCCGATCCAGGCGAGCGGCGCCGCCGTGGCGACCCCGGGCCAGCTCGCTTCCGGTGCCCACGCGGCCACCGCTTCATCCAGGAACGGCGCCGCCAGCACCGGCGCCACGCCGATCAGCACACATCCCGCCGCCAGCACACCCATCGGCGCCAGCATCCACCGCGGCGATTCGTGCGCCTCCCCCGCTTCACGCGTCCGCGCCGTCCCCAGGAACACCAGGCCGTACGCCTTCGAGAACGCCGCCAGCGCCAGGGCTCCCGCGAGCGCCAGCGCCGGCCCGGCCATCGCCACCAGCAGCCACGCCCGCGTCCCGCCACTCGCCACCCGCTGGAACACCGCCGAATAAATCAGGAACTCGCTCACGAACCCGTTGAGCGGCGGAAGCCCGCAGATCGACAGCACCCCCACCAGGAACGCCCCCGCCGTGAAGGGCATCCGCTTCGACAGACCTCCCATCCGGTCCATGTCCCGCGTCCCGACGCCGTGAATCGTCGAGCCCGCCGCGAAGAACAGCAGGGACTTGAAGAGCCCGTGGTTCCAGACGTGGAGAAGGGCGCCCGCGAGGCCGAGGACGAGAATCTCCGGCCGCCCGACCGAGCGCCCCATCATGCCGATCCCGAGGCCGATGAAGATGATCCCCATGTTCTCGATGCTGCTGTACGCCAGGAGGCGCTTCAGGTCCTTCTGCCCCACCGCGAATGCGACGCCCCACACGGCCGAGAGGGCACCGATCGCGAGGACGACGGCTCCCCACCAGACGGGAGCGTGGGGAAAGGGGGCCGTCATGCGGAGGAATCCGTAGATGCCGGTTTCGATGAGGACGCCGGACATGACGGCGGAGACGTGCGACGGCGCGTTGGCGTGGGCGGAGGGGAGCCAGACGTGGAGCGGCATCGCGCCGGACTTGAGGGTGAAGGCGACCACGGCGAGGAGGAAGACGGCGGTGGCCATGCCGGGCGTGAACGCGGGGCCGCCGAGGCCCGCGAAGTCCCACGAGCCGGTGCGGGACTGGAGAAGGGTGAAGAGTGCGAAGAGCGAGAGGGCGCCGACGTGGGTGGTGGCGGTGTAGAGCAGGCCGGTGCGGCGGACGGCGGGGTCGTGATCCTCGGTCGTGATGACGAGGAAGGCCGCGTTCGCCATGACCTCGAAGCCGAGGAGGAACGTGAGCCCGTCGGCCGCGAGGACCTGCAGGGCCATGCCGCCGATCATGAGGCCCATGAAGAAGCGCAGCTTGCGGGCGTTGCCGGGGTGCTTCGCCTGCGGCCAGTACCCGAGCGCGTAGATCGCGGCGAGCCCCGCGACGACGAAGATCTGCACGAGGAACAGGATCGCCAGGCCGTCCATCCGGAACGTCAGCGAAGCGCCCGGCACCGCCCACGGCAGGCTGGACTGCGCCGTCTTCCCGAGCCCCGTCACCGACCCCGCGAGGCCCGCGACGCTTCCCGCCACCATCATCAACGCGGCGATCCGTTCCCCGGCGGCGGAAGCGCGGCTGAAGAACAGCCCGGGCACCCCGCTCAGGGAGACCAGGACGATCGCGACGAGGACGAGCGTGATCATCCGGTGGCCCTCAGCGTGCTCCACGTCGCCCACCCGAGCCCGAGAACGACTACCACGAGAATGTAGATGATGTAGATGTTGAGCTGTCCCTGCTGCAGCCAGCGCAGCCGCGCGAACCGGTCCGCCCAGCGCGCAAAGAACGGCTCGTACGCGCCTTTCTTCAGCGGATCGTCATACTCCGAACCGAAGTCCGCCTTTCCGGGAAGCACTCCCTCCGGCCGGCTCCCCCGCAACCCGGGCCGCAGAAACGCCGGCAGCAGTCGCGTCGCGAGAATTTCCGAGAACGAGCGCGCCGTGTACTGCATCCGCGTCGAGGGAGACAGGTACCCGCAACCCCACGTCGAGGCCGCCCCCGCGGGACGGCCGCGCAGCACCACCGCCAGCAGGCCCGCCCCCGCCAGCAGCGACCCCAGCAGAACCGCGTTGGCCAGCCCGAGCGCCGGAAGCGGCCGCCCGGCCCCCATCGCGGAGATTTCCGGCGACACCGCCGTCATCGCGCGCCCCGCCGCGGCCGCCGGCAGCGACGGAAGCACCGCCATCGCCACGCAGGCCAGCGCCAGGATCACTCCCGGCGCCACCACCGCCCACGGCGCTTCCTTCGCACCTCGCGCTTCCCCGCTCCGGCCCGACCCGAGCAGCGCGATCCCCACGATCCGCAGGAAACACGCCGCCGCCAGGCTCCCCACGAACGCCAGCCCGCCGACTGCGAGCAGCGGAAGCACGCTTCCGGAACGAAACGCGCTCCCGACCAGGCCGATCACCAGCAGGCACTCGCTGACGAAACCGTTGAGCGGCGGAAGCCCCGACATCGCCACCGCGCCCGCGAAAAGCACCGCGCCGGTGACCGGCATGCGCTTCAGCAGGCCGCCCATCCGCTCGAGGTCCTGCAGGCCGGTCGCGTAACTCACCGCGCCGGACGCCAGGAACATGAGGCCCTTCATGGCCGCATGGCTCCAGACATGAAAGAGCCCGGCGAGAAACCCGAGGGAGGCGAGAGCGGGGTTGCCGGAGGACCAGCCGAGGAACCCGAGGCCGAGGGCGAGGGTGATGAGGCCGGTGTTTTCGATGCTCGAGTAGCCGAGGGAGCGGCGGAGGTCGCGCTGGACGAGGGCGAGGGCGATCCCGGTGAGCGAACTGCAGGCGCCCACGGCGATGAGGACCGGGCCCCACCAGGGCTGCGGGGCGCCCAGGAGGCACGCGACGCGCAGGACGCCGTAGAGGCCGAGCTTGGCCATGGCGCCGGACATGAGCGCGGCCACGTGCGGCGGCGCGGCGGCGTACGTGCCGGGAAGCCAGACGTGAAGCGGGACGAAGCCGGCCTTGACGCCGAATCCGGCGAGGGCGAGGGCGAAGAGCACCGCGGCGAGCGGCGCGGCGGCGGCGTGCGGGAGGGACTCGAGGGAAGCGCCGCCGGCGCGGATGAGGAGCAGGAACAGCGCGACGAGGGCGGCGGTGCCCAAGTGGGCGGACACGAGGTATATCCAGCCGGCGCGGCGGACGTCCTTGCGCTCGTGGTCGGACACGACGAGGACCCAGGCCGCCAGCGACATCATTTCCCACGCGATGAGGAACAGCACGGCGTCGCGGGCGGCGGCGACCACGAGCATCCCTGCGACGAGGGTGTTCCACGCGAACCACGCCGGCCCGGGCGAGCGACCCGCGCGCGCGAGCGCCGCCGTCGCCTGCACGGCGCCCAGCCCCCCGAGCACCAGCACCGGCACCATGAAAAACGCCGAGAGCGCGTCGATCCCCAGGGCGACCGAAATCGCCGGCGTGCTCCACAGCACCTGCCGCGACAGCCCTTCCCCGCCCGCCACCACCCTCAGCACCGGCCACGCCGCCAGAGCACACCCCGCCACGGCGCTTCCCGCCCCCAGCGCCATGGCGGCGCGCGCGGAACGGCCGGCCGCGAGGGCGGCGAGGCCCCCGGCGAACAGGACGAGGATGGCGGCAATGAGAAGTGACATGGCTTCGGCTAGGGCTTCCCCGCCGCCTTGGGTGCGATGGAGCCGCCCTCGAGCTTGCGGATTTCGGCCAGGAGGGCGTCGAAGGAAGCCCTCTGGAGCACGGCGCCACGGAATCCGGGATCGTTGAGGGAGGCGCAGAGGCGGGACAGGAGATGGAGGTGCGCGCGGGGAGTGGGGCTGATGAGCGAGAAGAGCGTGTGGACGGGCTTCTTGTCCACGGAGTCGAAGTCGATGGGATTCTGGAGGAAGCAGACGGTGACGCACGGCTCCGCGACGTGCAGGACGACCGGGTTGCGGACGTGAGGAACCGCGATGCCGTCGCCGATGCCGGTGGACCCGAGGGATTCGCGCGCCATCAGCACGGACAGCAGGAAGTCGCGGTCGATTTCAGGCGGAAGACGCAGGCGTTCGACCATCGACCGGAGCACCTGCTCCTTGGATTCGCCCGGAACACTGTAGAAGGCACCCCCGGCCTCAAACGCCTTGGAGAGCGGTGGAAGCGGCCGGCCGGCGGAGTCCGCTTCCTGGAACATGTCGCCGGAGATCCGGATCTTGTGCGTATTGGCCCACTCCAGCAGCTCGGCCTTGGAGATCCGGAGCTGATCGTTGACCTTGTAGACGGGGAGTTGCTTGTCCTCAATCCACCGATAGAGGGTTTTTTCCGAGACATCGAGGAGTTTGGCGGCGTCGCGGGCGGTGAGTTGCATGATGGAAGGGGCCTTGGTGGGTGAATGGAAGGGTGGGAAGCGGGGACTTCCGCGGGGGAATTCGACCCGAACTAGGACGCGGCGTGAAGAGCGCCGGGCGGCGGGTGCCGCTGGTCCACGGGGGCTGGAATGAAGGCGATCGGAAGGCACAGGAAGGCAGCGCAATGTGTTGACATCGGACGTAATCTGACGTAAAAGAACGCATTAGTCAAGCAGATTCCGACCCGCCACGGAGAACGGCATGGATGACCGGCTGATGACCGTAAAGCAGCTCGCCGCTTACCTTAGCGTCAATGAGCGCACCGTCCTCAAGCTCGTCTCCGATGGCACCCTCCCGGGCGTCAAGGTCGGCAACCAGTGGCGCTTCCGCAAACCCATGATCGACACCTGGCTCGACGACCAGATGCTGGGCGTCACCCCCCGCTTCGTCGAGCGCCCGCTTCCGCCCGATCCGGCCCGCCGCATGCTGGAGCTGTCCAGCTGCTTTCAGCCGGACCACGTCCTCCCTGTCCTTGCGGCCCGCACCAAGGACTCGGTCGTGGAGGAACTGGCCGGTCTCGCCCACCGCCTCGGCCTCGTCCGTGACAAGACCTGGTTCGTCGGCGCCCTCATCGAGCGCGAGAACATCATGCCCAGCGCGCTCGGCAACGGCATCGCCTTCCTCCACACCATCCGCCGCCACCCCGAACAGGTCAACCGCCCCTTCATGGTCCTCGGCCGCTCCGCCGCGGGCGTCGATTTCGACGCGCTCGACGGCAAACCCACTCACCTCTTCTTCGTCCTCGGCCTCAGGTACGACCAGCTCCACCTCCCCTGGCTCACCAAGCTCTCCCAGATGCTCGCCCGCCCCGAGGCCGTCCAGGAACTCCTCAACGCCCCCGACGCCGCCGCCATCTACCACGCCCTTTCGGAAGCCGAAAAGCGACTCACGCCCGATCCCTCCCCCTAATCTTTCCTCGCTCCGCCACACCCGCCGCAATTTAATGATGGCCACGCGCTGCCCGCCAGGCGCCGCCGCAGACACCCTTGAGGAGCTTGAGACCCATGCCGAAGTCTCCTTCCACCGAAGCGACCGCCACCACGAAAGCCCCCACGAAAAACAAGGCCCTCCTCAAGTGGGTCAGCGAAGTCGCCGAACTCACCAAGCCCGACCGCATCGTCTGGTGCGACGGCTCCGAAAAGGAACGCGACCGCTTCACGAAAGACGCCGTCGCCGACGGAACCCTCATCGAGCTGAACCAGAAGAAGCGCCCCGGCTGCTACCTCCACCGCTCCAACCCCAACGACGTCGCCCGCGTCGAACACCTCACCTTCATCTGCACGCCGACCCAGCAGGAAGCCGGCCCGATGAACAAGTGGATGGCGCCGGACGAGGCCAAAAAGAAACTCACCGGCCTCTGCGATGGCGCCATGCGCGGCCGCACCATGTACGTCGTCCCCTACGTCATGGGCCCCCTCGGCTCCCCCTTCTCCAAGGTCGGCATCGAAATCACCGACTCCGTCTACGTCGTCCTCAACATGCGCATCATGACCCGCATGGGCAAGGCCGCCCTCGACATGCTCGGCGACTCCAACGACTTCAACCGCGGCCTCCACTGCCTCCTCGACGTCAACCCCGACCGCCGCTACATCACCCACTACCCCCAGGATAATTTCATCTGGTCGGTGGGAAGCGGCTACGGCGGGAACGCGCTTCTCGGCAAGAAGTGCCTCGCGCTGCGCATCGGGAGCTACCTCGCCAAGCGCGAGGGCTGGCTCGCCGAGCACATGCTGATCCTCGGCGTCGAGTCCCCCGAGGGGCAGAAGACGTACGTCGCGGCGGCGTTCCCGAGCGCCTGCGGCAAGACGAACTTCGCGATGCTGCTGCCTCCGCACCGGTTCGACGGGTGGAAGGTGTACACCGTCGGCGACGACATCGCGTGGCTGCGGCCGGGGCCGGACGGGCGGCTCTGGGCGATCAACCCCGAGGCCGGGTACTTCGGCGTCGCGCCGGGCACGAGCTACAAGTCGAACGCCAGCGCGATGAAGTCGATCGAGAAGAACACGCTCTTCACCAACGTCGCGCTCACCCCCGACGGCGACATCTGGTGGGAGGGGATGGACCACGACGCGCCCGAGGGAACCGTGGACTGGCAGGGACGCCCGTGGAAGAAGGGCTCGACCGAAAAGGCGGCGCACCCGAACAGCCGCTTCACCGCCCCGATGGCCAACAACCCGGTCCTGTCGAAGCACGTGGACGACGCCGAGGGTGTGCCGATCAGCGCGATTATCTTCGGCGGGCGGCGGGCGACGACGGTGCCGCTGGTCTTGCAGAGCGTGAACTGGGTACACGGGGTGTACCTCGGCGCGACGATGGGAAGCGAGACGACGGCGGCGGCGACTGGGGCGGTGGGGGTGGTGCGGCGCGACCCGATGGCGATGCTTCCGTTCTGCGGCTACAACATGGGCGAGTACTTCCAGCACTGGCTTGCGATCCGGTCGAAGGTGACGCATCCGCCGCGGATCTTCATGGTGAACTGGTTCCGCAAGGGCCAGGACGGGAAGTTCCTGTGGCCCGGGTACGGCGAGAACATGCGGGTGCTGAAGTGGATCATCGATCGCGCGCTGGTGAGGACGGGCGGGCAGGAGACGCCGGTCGGCTGGGTTCCGCGCGAAGGGGACATCGACCTGTCGGGGCTGGACATCAAGAGCCAGGATTTCGCGGCGGCGACGCGGGTGAACCTGGACGAGTGGAAGACGGAGCTGGAGAGCACGAAGGAGTTCTTCGACGGGATTGGGAACACGATGCCGGCGGCGTTGAAGTTGCAGCGGGAACTGCTGCTGGCGGTGATTGACGCCGTTAAGGCGCAGAAGTAGGGAACAACGGCAGGGGTTGAGGGTAACGGCGGGCCCGCCTTCGCCCTGCGGGCGAGGGCGGGGTTAGGGTGGGCTGGGGATGGGGCCGCCCGCCTTCGCCCTGCGGGCTTCGGCGGGCTGGGGCTGGGGCGCACGGAGGGGATGGGGCGAGGGTGGGGGGATGGGGAGGGGGCGAGGCACACCGCCCCCACACTCTCCGGCTTACCCCTTTCCCCCTAAACGCCTTTCCCCGCACCCCCACCCGTCCGTGCGCCCAAGCCCCATCCCAAGCCCGCCGGAGCCCGAAGGGCGAAGGCGGGCCGCCCCAGCCCACCCCATCCCGCACCCGCCGAAGCCCGCAGGGCGAAGGCGGGCCGCCGTTACCCATTCCCCTGCCGTTTTTCGCCTTGCCCCCACCCCCGCCTCGACCTATCCTTTCCCTTGTCAGGGGGTCGTGCCAAATCATGAGGTGTCCCATGCGCGCGCTGTCTCTGTTCCTCTCACTCGCTCTCGCCGCGCCCGCTTTTTCCCTCACGGTGGACGAGGTCGTCCAGCTCTCCGAGGCCGGCGTCTCCGAGGACATCATCCTCGACCAGCTCAAGGCTGACGGAAGCGCCTTCGAGTTGTCCGCGCGGGAGATCGTCGAACTCCAGAAGAAGAAAGTCTCCCCGATCGTCATCAAGTACATGGTCTCCGCCCGCGGCAAACCCGCGCCCGCGCCGGCCGACGGAAAGGCCGCGCCGATCCCGCGCGGCGAGCCCCTGAAGTCCACCGTCGAGGAGAAGGACGCCGTCCTGACGGTGCGCAACCTCGCCAAGGGAATCGTCTCCGTCCTCGTCTACACCCACGAACGCGAAATCGCCCTCATCCAGGGCGAGATCCAGTCCGCCACCGTCCTCCTCAACGGCTCGCGCGCCGAGATCAACATCCCGAGCGGCCTCTACCGCGTCCGCTGGGCCAACGAGGCGCCCTTCCGCGAAATCGCCGTCGCCAAAAACGTCACGACCGAACTCGAGTTCCGCACGGACGACCGTTACGCCCGCGGCGTCCGCGCCGTGGCGATCACGGACGGCAAGGAAGAAGCGGACCCGGAGGCGGCGAGGGTCGAGCCGGAGCCGTCGCGGGAAGAGCTGATCGCGAATCCGCCGACGCGGGTGTACACGTCGCCGACGAATTCGAGCGTGACGGTGATCCGCGACATCCAGCAGGTCCCGACGCGGCTCGTGATCGTGCCGGGGAATTCGTGCGCGACGCGCGTGTACGACTCCTGCGGGCCGACGTATTCGTACCTGTCGGACGACGGGTACTACTCTTCGGGCTACGGCTACCGGTCGAGCTACGGCGCCGGGTACTCCTGGAGTTACCGCCCGACGTACTACGGGACGACCTGGCACCACTCCCCCGTCTATTCGCACGGCGGCCACACGTGGGTCGGCGGCAGCCACCACTACAGCCGGACGCTGGACAACATCCAGTACTACCTGAGCTGGCCCTTCGGGCACAGACATCGCTGATCGTACGACCGCGCTTTGAACCCCTTTCCTGCCCTGGGCTGCGCCCGGGGCAGTTTTGTTCTTGAATCACACTTCGTGCTTGAACGGGGGTGGGGGGTGAGGCGTAGCCGCCCATCATCCTCCGGCAGAGGCGGCGTTGGCGACTCGTGGACGTGACGCTGTGGAGAGGAGAATTATGGAAGGCACCGATGGTCCCTGACGGAGCGCCCAGAAGGAGTTCCTTCCACCGGTTCCCGAACACTCCGTGGAACCTCGTGCGCCACTTTAGCGATGCCGAAGTCCTCAATGATCTCTACAAGATCTACTGGAAACCGCTTTTCTTTTTTGTGCGGCGCCGCGGCTACGACCGCCACGCGTCGGAGGACATCGTTCAGGAATTCCTCACGCGCCTCTTCGAGCGATCTGCCTTCAAGCAGGCCGACCCCGCGCGCGGTCGCTTCCGCACCTGGCTTTTGGCCGCCCTCGAAAATTTCCTGAAGGACTGGAACAAGTCGGCGACCCGCGCGAAGCGCGGACGCGGAGTCCTGCCGCTTTCGCTCGATTTCGAGGCGGTGGAGTCGAAGTACCAGGTAGATGTCCCCGTCGAAGCCTCGCCCGAGGATGCTCTCAACCGGGAGTGGGCGCGGAGCCTACTCGAGTCGGCGATCGAAGGCATGGAGGCCGCCCCCTCCCATGTCCTCGCCCTTCGCATGCGGCTGAACGGGGATGGCTTCGCGGAGATCGCCGCCGCGACGGGGCTGGCGCCCGCCGCCGCCAGGACCGCGACTCACCGCCTCCGCCCCCTGCTCCGCGGCGTTCTGGAGGCACGCATCCGCGCCACAGTCTCCAATGCGGAAGAATTCAAGGCCGAACTGAACGAGTTGTTTTCCCAGGTTTCTGTAACACGCCGCGGTAGACGTCGTAAATAGAGGTTGGGAGAGCGTGCTCGCGCAGGCATTTCCGGCCCTGCGGAGGACGGCGAGTGAAACAGACGCATGACGAGGCCAAACACGCGTACTGGGAGGGTTTCATGAGGAAGACTCTGATCTCGGCGTGTCTCTTGGTAGCCGCCGCGATCGCGGTTTTCGCCACGATCCAATCGAACGGGGAGAATTCCAGAAACTTGTTGTTCGCTGCCGAGCCCGGCAAGGACGGTCCGCGTACCGATCCCGAAAGCCCCCCGGAAGATCCGCCGGCGCCGGCGAACAAAGATGCGCCCGCGGAGAAAGCGGATGTCGACAA
Organism: uncultured Planctomycetia bacterium; assembly: GCA_963706735.1. GTDB lineage: Bacteria > Planctomycetota > MHYJ01 > WSZJ01 > WSZJ01 > WSZJ01. The sequence goes on along the minus strand of CAVPNQ010000041.1, from coordinate 12,574 downwards.
AATACTGCAAGCCCTACTGCGATATCAGGAAGGAGCGGAGGGAGCAGACTCCGTGCGCGCGGAGTACATCAGGTTGGTTGAATCCAACCCGGACGCATTCATCGAATTTCTTAAAACCAAGGACGGATCGCCTCACGAAGATCAGGCAGGCCTCGTCATCGTGTCCGGCAAGCCTTCGCCGGCCCTGTCGATCAAGGTGATGCGAAGATTCGCGAATCTGTCGATTCGAGTGCAGGCCGCTCGAATCTTGATTCCTCTTCGAGAAGTCGCCGCATCCAAGGGATTCGCCGAACTACTCGACGTCGCCGAACTGCCAGCGCCCCTCTGGAAAGAGATTTGGGCTGCGCTGGCAGGGCTGGACGCCGAACTCGCGATGAATGCGGCGATGGAAACGCTCCGTCGAGACGATAAGACTACGCAGAAAATCGCCGCACAGTCGGTGGCACAGATCGCGAACGGAGACGGCGCCGACTGGTTGCTGAGCTTCTGGCGCGGCAGAGTCGCAGGCCTCGAATTCTCCGCGATGCAGGCGCATGACTTCTTGCTCGAAGCATTCGTCACGATCAAGCCGGAGGTGCTGACTCCGTCGGTTGAACGTTTTCTCGCTGCCGAAACGGACGGCGCCGTGCGGAACAGATTGATCTTCTTCCTGAAAGGCGCGGATCCGAAACAGGCGCTCGCGATCTTGCTTGGAATTCTGAAGAACGCTTCCTCGCCGGAAGCGGCACGACGCCAGGCGATTTACGCTCTCGCGCAAGTCGCCTCAAAGGAAGCTGCGCTGACCCTGCTGGAATTTCTTTCCGAGAGCACCGAAGAGATTCTGCGAATGGACGTGGTTTGCGCCCTGCTCAAGGTTTCTCGCGATCAGATCGACGCAGACAAGATCTGGGCCTGGATGAAGGACCATGAGGGATCTGCCCTCGAGCAGTTGGCGGCCGGGATATTGCTCGGGGCGGTTCCACCACCTGGACTCACCGCCGAGCAGACGGCTTACCTTCGAGATCTCGCCTGGCAAAACGCTGACGGCAAGGACGAAAACCTGAAGACCTTTGGCGTCAATCTTCTCATCAGAACTTCGGCGCATTACGCAGAAGGACAGGAGGACCTTCTGAAGGCATACGATCGGTCCCCGGAAGGCGGAGCCGCCAGAGCGCTACTGATCCGCGGAATCGGCGCCGGTCCGCGGTCCGAAGCCGGCATTCGCACGATGCAGGACATCCTGTCCAAGTCACAGGAACCGCAGGCACGCGGAACCGCTCTTAGCTATCTGGCAAAAAACGGCACGGCGGAGGAGATCAAACAGAACAGCACGCAGATCCTGAAGATGCTGTCGGAGCCCGCCGAATGGCTGCAGGCCACACTGGCCATGGCGAAGGACGGCTCCGATGCGAGCCTCGCGGAGATCGAGAGGCTCTCCCAGGACGAATCCGTACCACTCGACATCCGCAAAAAGATCGGGCCGATTCTTCAGAGCATCAAGAAATCCAGGCAACCCAAATGAGGGAGGTAACGATGAGAAAAGTGATGGTCCGTTTCGCCTTTGGGGCTGCATCGGTCATCGCGTAAGTGCTGGCGGTGAGCGCAAATCCCCCGGTCCCGCTTCCGCCCGTATTCACTCCCGCCGCCCCCAATGCGACGCCGCAAATGGCAGCGGGATTCACCACGACCGAGGTCACTGGGACGGGCTCGGTCGTCGCCGTGCATGGTCAGCGGACAGGTGGCGGCAACATGGTGGCCAATCACACGGGCACGACGGAGCGGAGTTGCATCCACATCAACACGGGCGCCCCGCACACGCACATCGGGGTCGGACAGTGGGCGGTGAGCGCGTCGACGCGCATGGCCGTCGCCGCGAACGTCAACGCCGACGGCGATTGCACCGTCGAAGTCAAGATGGCCGTGGCACTCTCCTGCGATGGTGGCCCGGTGATGACGGACAGTCGCACGGTGTCGGTGATGGCGGTGTGGGTCAACAACGCGAACCCGGTGACGGTTGTCGGTCCGGACGGAGCCGTGCTTGTGAACCAAACGGACCCGCTTGTCGGCGGAACGACCCTCACCAACATGCACGTGGTGCTCATCGATCAGGGCGCGCTCACCTGCTCCTTCGTGAACATCTCCCCATTCATTACGAGCGCTACGATCAACGTGGATTGGAGCGGAATCGGCGCGGGTGCGCTCGTAGGCCAGATCGGAGAACTTGACGGCGACATGGCAGTGCTGAATCTGCACTACTGCCAGTAAACGAATATCGAGAAACCGAGACAGCCAGCCACGAGCTGGCTGTCTCTTTTTCGACCCGTCCCGCAGCGCGGCATGGCTCCGAGCATCGGCGCCATTCAAGCGACGAAGTGGGACCAATCAGCAATCCGCACCTGAGTTGCGCACGGCAGCACAGCACTTCCCCCCGCGCGTGAAGCGCGCGGGTGCAGCGGCGCGATCTGGACGAATGACCGAGAGCCTCAGGCCGGGCGGGCGGGGCGCGCAACCGTCGTGACCCGCAGGCGCCGCGCGCCGCCAGTCGGGGCGCGGCCGTTTGCGCCCCGACTGGCCGACGCGGCGCCGGAGGGCCGGCCCGCATAGGGCCGGCGCAGCCTCCCCCAGGGGCCCCACGCGGTGCGGGATCCTGGCGAAGCGCGAAGCGCGGAACCAAGATCGCGCAGCACACCGCGGGGGGGATGGGTTTCCCCCCCGGGTGCCTCCGCGCAGGTGGGGGCGCCTCGGAAGGGGGGGGGCCCGGGGGGGAAACCAAGGCGGGGGTAGGCGGGGCACGACGGTTGCCCGCCCCGCCCGCCCGGTCGGCCTCGGGAGCGGCGGCGAAAGCTGCGGCTAAAGGGAAAGCCTCCTGCGGGACGAGCGCCGGCGCGCGTCCCGGCCCGCCCGCCGTAGCTCGCGCAGCGAGCGAAGGCGGGAGGTTCCGCCGGAGCGCGCGCGGCGGTCGAGGTCACTTCCCTGCCAGAGCAAGCCTCGCCGGAGCGCCGAAGGCGCGGCAGGCAGTACTACCTGAAGTGGCCGTTCGGGCATTGGAACAGGTAGAGCGTACTTCGCGATTCGACCCCTTCCCCGCCCCGGGCCACGCCCGGGGCGTGTTGATTTCCGCTCGGGCGAATCCAAGCCGCGTCTCGACGCCACGCGGCCCGAGCAGTATGAATCTCCCCTCGGGACAATCCGGCATTCGTGAGCGGCTGAGGCCTAAAAAGCACACTTTTAGGACTTAGCTGGAACTGGCCAACTGGCCGAGGCGAACCGCTTCCCGTGGTGCGCTATTTTCCGCCGCCGCACCCGCAACCGCCGCAGGGGTCTTTCGACTCGGGCTTCGGGGGCGTGTCGCCATCGGTCTTCGGTGGAGTGTCGCCATCGGTCTTCGGCGGGGCAGTTCCGTCCGTTTTGGGCGGCTTGTCGCCGTCGGTCTTCGGCGGCGCATCCCCGTCGGTCTTGGGCGGCTTGTCGCCGTCGGTCTTCGGCGGATCGACTCCGTCTGTCTTGGGCGGCGTGTCGCCATCGGTTTTCGGAGGGACCTCGCCGTCCGTTTTCGGTGGCGCGTTTCCATCCGTCTTCGGCGGTTTGACCTCATCCGTTTTCGGAGGCTTCAATTCCTCCGTCTTCGCCACGTGGCCGTCACCGGTATTCCCCGACGCCACGTTTCCGGAATTCCCGGGGCTCTTCGCGGGAGTCTCGGAAGAACCGCCACACCCGACGAGCAACGCCGCGAACGCGGTCGCGAGCAGGATTTGTTTCATGCCATTAAGCATATGCGCCCGGGGAGCCGGCGCAAGGACGACTTGGTTAAACAACGCCGCCCTGCCGCCGCAGCCGCGCTTCGTCGTCCGTCTCCGGCCCTTCCCAGCGGACGACGAAGTGGACGATCGCGAAAGGGATGAGCATGAGAACGGCGAGCGGCTCCTGGTAACCGGCGATGAGGAGGCCGGCGTAGAGGCCGACGAGGGCGAGGACTGAAGTGTAGCGGAGGGCGACGAAGAAGGCGGCGAGGCCGGCGAGGGCGAGGCGTCCGAGGCGGGAGAGGAGGCGGGCGAGGCCGGTGCGCGTGAGCTCGGGGAGGAGAGGGTCGAGGAGGAAGAGGAGGAGGCCGGCGGTGGAGATGCGCTCGGCGGGGGCGTACGCCAGGGCCTTGAGGAGCAGGTCCACGACATCGCCGGGGAGGACGGCCCGGAGCGAATCCGGCGTGGCGGCGCGGTCGGGGCGCGCGCCCAGGAGGACCTCGTGCAGCATCACGCCCATCGCGTAGACGTCCCACGACGGTGCCGGCGCTTCTCCCTGCAGCCCTTCCGGCGGCATGTAGTGAAGCGTCCCGCCCCAGCCGCCCGCGTCGCCGTCCAGCGAGCGGCTCACGCGGCTGTCGAGGCGGGCGCGGTGGATCGCACGGGCCATGCCGAAGTCGGTCAGCCACGGGTAGCCGTGCTCGTCCACGAGGATGTTCTCGGGTTTGAGGTCGCCGTGCAGGAACCCCTCGCGCTGCACCGCGGCGACGGTGCGGACGACGTGGAACAGGAGGGAAGCGGCGCGGGCGCGGTCGTCGCCGGTGCGGATGGCGTCGAGGACAGTGCGGAAGGTGCGCGAGCCCTTCCAGGGAAACACGAGATGCGGCACCGGCGTCGCGACGAATTCGGCGGAAACGATGCCGGGGACGCCGCTGTTCTGGAGCGCGCGGACGGCGTCGGCCTCCGGCGTGAGCGCCGCGGCGGCCTCGGGGGTGATCGCGAATTTCACCGCGACCGCTTCCCCGTCGGAGCGGCGCTTCCCGCGCCAGACCTCGCTCAGGTTGGTGCGCGAAACGCATTCCTCGAGGGCGATGGCGGGTTCGAGGAGGGCGGTGTGGGCGATGAAGTCGCTCATTGCATCATGAACGACCACCAGGGGTGGCCGCTCCGGTTCTTGTAGAGCTTCTCGGGGACGCCCATGACCCAGGCGTTGAGGGTGGTCATGGCGAGGAGGGTGCAGACGGCGACGAGCAGGCCGAGGAGCGGGGAGCCGACGATGAGGAGGGCGTCCACCGCGCCGAAGTCGGGCTGGCGGCGTGAAGGGCCTGCGGGGGAGGCGGCGATGACCCGGCCGAGGAAGACGGTGACGAGGACGAAGGCGAGGGCGGGCGCGAGGACGCGGAGGCCGCGCGAGAGGGTGCGCATGCGGGCGGTGAAGACGCGGCGGCGGGCGTGGCCGTTGCGGCGGCGGAGGCAGCGGTCCTCGGCGGCGATGAAGTGATCGATGGCCGGGAGGAGGGCGGCGGCGCTGGCGGGTCGGCGCGCGGGATCGAGGTGGAGGAGCTGGCGCAGGAAATCGGTGCAGCGCGGCGGCAGGAACGGGTTGAGCGTGTCGGGGGCGACGCCGAAGGCGGGCGGCTTGCCGCAAAGCAGGTGGTGGAGGATCACGCCGAGCGCGTAGACGTCCGCCGCGGCCGCGGGGGGCGCGCCCGACATGACCTCGGGCGCCATGAACTCCAGCGTCCCCGCGATCTTCTCGCCGGTCACGCTCACGATCGACGCGCGCAGCGTCGAGAGCTGCCGCGTCTTCACCTGCTGCCGCGCGACGCCGAGGTCGAGCACGTGGCACACAAGGTCGTTCGAGAAGCGGATGTTCCCGGGCTTGAGGTCGCCGTGCGCGATTCCCGCCGCGTGCAGCCGCGCAACCACCTCGACGATCCGCCGGAACCGCCGCAACTCCGTCGCGATCCACTCAGGCGCCGGCGCCGCTTCTGGCAGATTCAGGTTCGCGCCGTCGATGTAAGGCATCACGAGGAACGGCGGGTCGAGGTCCAGCCGCACTTCGAGAATCGGCACTACCTGCGGATCCTGGATCTTCGCCGACATCAGGGCTTCGCGTTTGAGATGCGCGATGAACTCCGGCACGCGGGGGAGCTTGAGCGCGACGATGTTCCCGGTCGCGACCTGCCGGGCGCGCATGACGATCGAGAACCCGCCCGCGCCGACCTGCTCGAGGATTTCGTAGCCGCCGAGGACGTGGCCGGCGGGGGGAAGGGCCGCGGGCGGGGGCACGGGCGTGGTGCTGTCGAGGGCGCGCGACGCGGCGAACGCGGCCGCGGCGGGCGCGCCGGGGACGTTCAGCGCGCGGGAGTCGAGGACGGGCTCGCGGGGATTTTCGGGCGGCGGAAAATCGGAGGACATGAGAGCTCCTGCGTGGAACAGGGCACCACAGATTGAACGCCCGTGATTCTACTTGGCCGGGCCCGAGACCACTTCTGCGATCAATCGTCATCGCCAGTCTTTTCCTTTTTCCTTTTTCCTTTTTCGTTTTTCCATTCGTGGCCGTTCCATTCTTTAGCGCAATTTCCCCCACCCTCTCCCGTTATCCTTCCGGGGGAAATCTCCACCCCCACACCAGGTTTCACCACGCCACGAGGAACTCATGCCCCAGGGACAACCGGCCGTACCCGTCGTCGGGGAGTGCGAAGGCTGCGGGTCGCGCGTCAACATCGGCGGCGCGCCTGCGGGCAAGAAGTCGCGCTGCGCCAAGTGCGGCGGCGAGATCCGGCCGATCTCGGTGGTCGGTTCATTCGCGCCGCCGAAGGAGATCTCCTCGATCGACGTCGGCGACCTCGAACTGGGCGAGCCCGGCGAACGCTCGGCGCCTCCCCGCAACTCGGGCCTCGCGAACCTCGTCGCGGATTCCGCGAAGGGCAAATCGGTCGTCAAGCCGCCCGCGGGCGCACAGAAGCTCGGCAAGATCACGCTCGTGAAGGAACTCGGCCGCGGAGGCATGGGCATCGTCTACCTCGGCCGCGACGAGGAACTGCGGCGCACCGTCGCGCTCAAGGTCCTCCTCGCCCCCGGCGACGACAAGCTCCGCCAGCGCTTCCTCAGGGAAGCCCGCCTCGTCTCGAAACTGCGCCACCCGAACATCGTCGCGGTGCACGAATTCGGCGAGCAGGACGGCAAGGCGTTCTTCACGATGGACTTCATCGAGGGCGGCGCGCTCGATGGGCGCTTCAAGCCCCCCGGCATGCCGGTCCGCGACCTGATGCAGGTGGTGGCGCACGTCGCGCGCGCGCTGGACTACGCGCACGGCCAGGGGATGGTGCACCGCGACGTGAAGCCGCAAAACATCCTCGTGACCCCCGCGGGCGTGCCGTACCTGACGGACTTCGGCCTCGCTCGCGAGGTCGAGTCGAATACGCGCCTCACGGTGAGCGGCGCCGTCATGGGGACGCCGTCCTACATGTCCCCCGAACAGGCGATGGGCGCCCAGGTCGATTCCCGCACGGACCTCTACTCGCTGGGCGCGGTGATCTTCGAAGGGCTGACCGGGCGGCCGCCCTTCGACGGGATGGACCTCATCTCGCTTCTCGGCGCCATCGTGAACACCGACCCGGTCCCGCCGTCGAGCCTGAACCCGAACGTCCCCGCCGACGTCGAGACGATCTGCCTCAAGGCGCTCCAGAAGCAGAAGGACCGCCGCTACCAGACCGGCGCGGCGATGGCGGACGACATCGAGCGGTGGCTGCGCGGAGAAGCGATCACGGCGCGGCGGTCGGGGGCGATCGAGCATGGCGTCAATTGGCTCAAGCGACGTCCGGCGGTCGCCATCGGCGGCGGCGCGGCGCTCGTGGCGCTCCTCGTGATCGCCATGATCGTGAAGAACTCTTCCGCGAACGAACGGATGCTGACCGAGCAGCGCGAAACGGAACGCAAGGCCGCGGCGCAGCGGACGCGGGAGATCGAGGAACAGACGGAGCGCGACCGCGTGGCGTTCGAGGGGAAGATCCGCGACCTGGAAGCGCGGCTGTCGAAGGCGGCGACGCCGGAGGATGCGGCGAAGATTGCGAGGGAGCTGGCAGCGTTGAAGGGCGGGCCGGGAGGGTCGGACTGGGACGGGATTGCGACGCGCGTTTCGGGGCTGGTGGCGTCGGGCGATTTCGCGGGGGCGATTGCGGCGCTGGAGGGGTCGAGCCCGGCGGACGCGGAGAAGAAGGCTGCGAAGCTGAAGGAAGTGCGGGAGGCGGCGGCGAAGCGGTTTGACGCGGGGTCGAAGGACGCGGCGGCGCTGGAGAGTGCGGGGAAACTGGCGGAGGCGGCGGATGCGTGGAGGGCGCTGGAGCGGATCGGGATCGCGGAGCTGGCGAAGAAGGCGGCGGACGCGCGCGGCCGGATCGAGGCGGGGATGGCCTCGGCGCAGCCGGCGGGGCTGCCTCCGGGAGTGCAGTGGGTCCGCATGGCGGTCGCCGCGCGGCTGCGGGCGCGTGATTTCGACGGGGCCAAGTCGGTGCTGGACGGCGCGTCGGGCGCGGTCCCGGAGACGGAACGCACCGAGCTCGAGTGGGCGCGCGCGGGAACGCAGCGCTTCCATGAAGCCGTGCGCGCGGCGTTCACCGACCCGAAGGGGATGAAGATCGCGGTGTGGACGTCGGAGACGCCGGTGACGGTGACGGGATGCTCGGAGAAAGGCGTGCGCGCGGCGAAGGACAGCGGCGCGCTGACGCTGGTGGAGTTCGCGGACATCCGGGCGGAGGAGCTGGCGCGCGTGGCGTCGGAGGCAAAGGCGCCGCCGGAGTCGATTGCGCTCTTCTGGTGCTTCTGGGATTCGCCGCGGATGGGAAAGACGGCGGCGGAGCGGGAGGAGGCGAGGGCGCGGAACCGGAAGACGGCGAAGGCCTCAGGAATCGCGCGCGTCGCCGCGCTGCTCGACGCGCTGCAGGCGGCGGAAGCGGAGGCCGGGCCGGCAGAGGATTTCTTGCGGGCGTACAACGTGGAGACGACGGGGAGCGGGGCCTCGCAGAAGTGGACGTACGACTTCAGCGCGCCGGAGCAGCTGCGGGACTGGGTCGCCGCGGCGGCGAAGCTGGAGGACGGGACGTCGGGGTGGGGCGCGCGGGTCGAGAACGGGCGGCTGCGGGTCGTGAACGCGACGGTGGGGTTCCCGGTGATGCTGGAGACGCCGGCCTCGGTCGTGGTGCAGTTCGCGTCGGCGGCGCCGGCGGACCGGTCGATCCAGGTTTACCTCAATGGGTACTGTTGTGAAGTCCGCGGCGGGACGGACGTCGTGCTGCGGGCGCCGGACGGTCGCGAGATGCGCGCCGCGCGGATTTCGCCGCTTCAGGCCGGGCAGCCCTTCATGGTGGACCTGCGGCTCCTGGACAGGAACTTCGCGGCGGTCGTCAACGGCCATCCCGCGATCACCGCGGACCGCGGGAACGAGTTCGGCGGTGGCCCCACGGGCGTCGGCTCCGCGCGCGACGGCGTCCTCGAGATCGACCAGGTCGAGCTCACGGGCCGCCCGGATGCGGGCGCCGCGGAGCGCTGGCTGGCGTACCGCGCGTACCTCGGCGCCGTGGACGCGCGCCCCGGCACCACGCCGCCCGTGGACGGTTCCACGGCGGAGTTGCTCGCGAAGTGGGAGCGCCCCGCCGACGGCTCGTGGCAGCCCTTCCCCCGCGGGCTGCGCGGCACGGCCAAGGCTCCCAGCGAGGCCCGCGCCGACGGCAATCGCAACTTTCGCTTCTCGTTCGAATACTGCGTCAACGCCGGCCGGGCTGCGCGCTTCCGTGCCCGCTCCACCGGCGACGCCGGCCTCGACTGGCTGCTGCCTACCGACCGGATGGGAGAATGGCGCCGGGCCGACGCGCTGGCCATCGAGGGGTTCGTGTTCCTGCGCGTGGACGGCGTCCTCACCCTCAAGCCCGCCGCTTCCCCCGCCGTCGCCGAGGGACGCTTCGCCCTCGGCGTCATCGACGGCGACGTGTCGTTCCGCAATTTCCGCCGGCAGGCGTTCTCCCCCGGCGCGTTGGGCGACGAGCCGCCGCCGCCGTGGATCGAGGGCCGCGCCGGCGCCGCCCCGCCGCGCCCGCCCGTGCCCGAGGGCTGGACCGAGCTGTTCGACGGCCGCACCCTCACGAACTTCATCAAGAAAGAGCGCGTCTCCGCCGTGCCCGAGGAAGGCGTGATCGTCGTGGACGGAAGCGAGCTCCTGACGTCGAAGACCTGGAAGAGCGTCGAGGTCGAGATCGACTTCGAGATGCAGCAGGCGGGGCAGGTTTCCGCGGGGCTGCGCGGGTCGTGGTTCGGGAAGGACGAGGTCGGCCCGGGCCGGCACCGGCTGTGGATGAAGAACACGGGCGACAAGGTCGAGGCGCACATCGACGGCCGGCCGCTGGGGGGGCAGAAGTGGAACCCGACGACGTCGGGGTGCGCGAAGATGCGGGTCGAGTCCACGCAGGCGAAGGTCGTGAGCGTGCGGTGGCGTCCCGTGGCGGAGCCGGAGATCGTGCCGGAGCGTCCGCCCGACAAGCCGGGCCCCGAGAAACCGCCGCCGGACAAGCCGCCGAAACCGGGGCCCGGACCCGGGCCGGGGCCGGGACCGAAAGGTCCGCCGCCTGGACCCGGGCCGGGGCCGAAGCCCAAGTAGGGCGGCACTACCTCCTCACGAGTTCCGCCACGCGTTCCCTCGCGCTCCGCGCGACCGCGACCACGTTCGGGCGCTCCCGCCACGGCTCCGCCCCGAACCGGAACTCGCGCCGGTCCGCGTCGTACAGGCCGAGGTCGTATCCCCGCTCCCCGAGCCACCCGGCCAGCTTCTCTTCCGTCCATCCGAACGCACCCAGCCGCTTCCCCACCTCGAGAAGCCACACCGGCGGGTTGGATCGGGAGAGCATTCCTTCGGCTCCCTGCAGGACCAGCCCCTCGGCGCCCTCGACGTCCACCTTCGCCATCGCGCAGGGCGCTTCCCCCGGCATGTCGTCCAGCCGCTCGGTCCGCACCGCGATTCCGTGCTCCCCGGCCACGGCAAGGCGGTTCTCGGTGTCTCTGCCGTCGAGATACATCCCTTCCCCCGGCCCGGCCGAGAGCGCGACTTCGTGAACCCGGACGTTCGCCAGCGCGTTGCGCGCGATGTTCGCCCGCAGGCGCCCCAGGGCGGGGAGCCCAGGTTCAAATGACTCCACGGAGCCGGAAGGACCCACAATGGTCGCGGCCAGAAGCGTGTAGTAGCCGGCGTTGGCGCCCGCGTCGATGAAGCGGTCGCCGGGGCGAAGCAGGTGCGCGACGAGGCCCATCTCGTGGTACTCGGGCCGCCCCGAGTAGTACACCAGCCCCATCGCCACGCCGCTTCCCCGCTGGCAGAGGATCCGCGCGCCGCCGAACATCCGGATTTCAATCTCGGGCCGGCCGCGGAGCTCCCACCACGCCGCGCGCGCGATCGCCGCGATACGGCGGCCCCGGTTGGCCGGGTGGCGCGCGATGCGGCGGACGAAATGGAAGAGCCCCATGTGCGGTCTAGCGCGACGGTCGCCTGAGGACGCGAAGCGCCATCCCCGCGCCGTAGTGCCGGCCCACTCCCGGGTTGTCGCAGAAACCGCCGTCCTCGGTGCGCATCGAGAGCACGTCCGCGAGGAGCGCCGCCCGGTACTTCGCCCGCTCCTTTTCCGGCAGCTCCTGCACGGCTTCCGAGGCGAACGCGCAGCCGAACAGGAGATAGTAGGACGCGAGTCCCTCGGGCGACGTGTGGCACAGGTTCTTTCCGCGCTCGCGCAGGTCGTGCTCGCGGTGTTCCATGTACAGGTCTAGCGACGCGCGGATCCCCGCGGCATCCCCCTTGCCCGCGCGCTTGAGCGCGAGCGCGTACAGCGGGCTCCGGAACGCGGCCTCCGACTCGCGCCCCTCCGCGACGGCGCCACCCGACCCGAAATACCCGAACGCGCCGCCGTCCTGCTTCGTCGAGGCCACGAACTCCGTCGCCTTCGCGATGAGGCTCTTCGGCACCTCCGCACCTGCGGCTTCCGCCTCAAGCAGCGCGCACACCGCGGCCGCCGTGACGAAGCCGATGGAGACGCCGTCGCTCCCCTCCGCCTTGAAATACGCCCAGCCGCCGTCGGCGAATCGCCCGCGGCGCATCTCCGCGACGATGTCGTCCATCGCCTCGACCAGCGCTTCCCGCTCCCCGAATTTCGCTTCCACGCACTCCGCCAGGAACCGCAGGGAAAAAACCTGGCCCCAGATCGTGTAGTCGAACAGCCGTCCCGGCTGCGTGGCGAGCGGATTCGCGAGCACGAAATCGACCGCGCGCTTCAGCGCCGCCGCGACGTCCTCGCGCTCGCGGAACGGGAGCAGGCCGGAGCCGCAGATCGAAGCGACGGCGACCGCGAAGGCGCCGCGCGGCTCGGCGAGCGAATGCGGGGACGGCCACGCGCCGTCGCGCAGCTGCGTGCGCAGCAGGAACTCGATCCCGTCGCGTTCCCCGCGCTCCGCGTCGTCCACGGCCTCCGCCGGCGGCGTCATGCACCCGGCGATCCGCTCCTCCTCGTGCCACACCGCGCGGTCGATCCCCGACGCCATCCCCTTGCCGCACAGCATCGCCGCCGCGCGCCACGTCCAGCGGTCGTCCGGGTGCTTCTTCGCCAGCCCCACGATCTCCTCGCGAAGCGGCTCCAGCCCTTCCCTCATTCCGCGCGCCAGCACGTGCCAGAACACCGCCTCGGGCGACTCGTTCCCCGCCACCAGCCTCTCCGCCACCGCGAACTCCCCCATCCGGACGCGGATCGCCGCCTCCTCCACCTCGAGCCCCTTTCCGCCCTCTCCCTTCGCCCGCTCGAGCGCCTTCAACGCCGCGG